>NZ_JAMMIN010000002.1:0-624874 GCF_051702785.1 Salmonella sp. NW722 | reverse complement strand
GGTGCATCCGGGAGGATTCGAACCTCCGACCGCTCGGTTCGTAGCCGAGTACTCTATCCAGCTGAGCTACGGATGCATCGGGAAACTTACTTTACTGCAGATTTTGATACCGCGGGAAAGCCGTATCAAGTAAGAGATGGTGCATCCGGGAGGATTCGAACCTCCGACCGCTCGGTTCGTAGCCGAGTACTCTATCCAGCTGAGCTACGGATGCAAATGGCGGTGAGGCGGGGATTCGAACCCCGGATGCAGCTTTTGACCGCATACTCCCTTAGCAGGGGAGCGCCTTCAGCCTCTCGGCCACCTCACCACACGCCTCTTACGAGTGCTTCGAAGAACTTGTTCTGCTCATCGTCGCTGCGTGGCGCACATATTACTTTCTGGGACTTATAAGTCAAACAATTTTTCCAGAGCTTTTATCGTTTGCACACTTCACGCTCAATTAGTCTGTAAAAAAGCCAAAAAGAGTGTTTTATCAACAGATAATTTGATGACACGCTGGCCGCCAAAAGCGCACCATATCAACAGTGAGGTTGAAAAAAGTCATGAAGGGACAACGAGGGCGAGCGAGAAGAGAGGCTGCGTCTCACCCGAAAAGTGAGACGCGAAAACCTTAGTAACTGGACTGCTGGGATTTTTCAGCCTGGATACGCTGGTAGATCTCTTCACGATGGACAGAAACTTCTTTCGGGGCGTTCACGCCAATACGCACCTGGTTGCCCTTCACCCCTAAAACTGTCACGGTGACCTCATCGCCAATCATGAGGGTCTCACCAACTCGACGAGTCAGAATCAGCATTCTTTGCTCCTTGAAAGATTAAAAGAGTCGGGTCTCTCTGTATCCCGGCATTATCCATCATATAACGCCAAAAAGTAAGCGATGACAAACACCTTAGGTGTAAGCAGTCATGGCATTACATTCTGTTAAACCTAAGTTTAGCCGATATACAAAACTTCAACCTGACTTTATCGTTGTCGATAGCGTTGACGTAAACGCCGCAGCACGGGCTGCGGCGCCAACGAACGCTTATAATTATTGCAATTTTGCGCTGACCCAGCCTTGTACACTGGCTAACGCTGCAGGCAGAGCTGCCGCATCCGTACCACCGGCTTGCGCCATGTCCGGACGACCGCCACCCTTACCGCCCACCTGCTGAGCGACCATACCAATCAATTCCCCTGCTTTAACCCGGTCGGTCACATCCTTCGACACGCCCGCAATCAGAGAAACCTTACCTTCAACAACCGTTGCCAGTACGATAACGGTAGACCCCAGTTGATTTTTCAGATCATCAACCATGGTTCGCAGCATTTTCGGCTCAATACCAGCAAGCTCGCTAACCAGGAGCTTCACGCCGTTGAGATCGACCGCTTTACTGGAAAGATTTGCACTCTCCTGCGCTGCGGCCTGGTCCTTCAACTGCTGCAACTCTTTTTCGAGTTGACGCGTACGTTCCAGTACGGCACGCACTTTGTCGCCCAGATTCTGGCTGTCGCCCTTCAGCAGATGCGCAATATCGTTTAAGCGATCGCTTTGCGCATGAACGGTGGCCATAGCGCCTTCACCGGTTACCGCCTCAATACGACGAATGCCCGCTGCAGTGCCGGACTCAGAGATAATACGGAATAGACCGATATCACCGGTACGACTGGCGTGAGTACCGCCGCACAGTTCGGTAGAGAAATCGCCCATGCTCAGAACGCGTACACGTTCGTCGTATTTCTCGCCAAACAGCGCCATAGCCCCTTTCGCCTTCGCCGCGTCGAGATCCATGATGTTCGTTTCAATCGGCAGGTTGCGGCGAATTTGCGCATTCACCAAATCTTCAACCTGACGAATCTCCGACGGCTTCATCGCTTCATTGTGCGAGAAGTCGAAGCGCAGCACTTTATCGCTAACCAGCGAACCTTTCTGCGCAACGTGTGTCCCAAGCACCTGGCGCAACGCCGCGTGCATCAGGTGCGTGGCGGAGTGGTTCAGACGGATACGTGCGCGGCGCGCTTCATCTACGTCAGCCTGTACCGCATCGCCCACTTTCAGAGCGCCCGCAGACAATTTGCCGATATGACCAATCGCCTGACCATATTTTTGCGTGTCGTCCACAGCGAAAGTAAATCCAGCGCCTTTCAGCTCGCCTTTATCGCCAACCTGACCGCCTGATTCCGCATAGAATGGGGTCTGATCCAGTACGACAACTGCTTCCTGTCCCGCGTTAATCACTTCAACCGCTTTACCATCGACAAACAGCGCGGTCACTTTGCTGTTCAGTTCCAGATGGTCATAACCTTTAAATTCAGAAGCGCTATCAACGCGGATCATCGCGTTGTAGTCCGCGCCAAAACCGCTAGCTTCGCGCGCGCGACGGCGTTGTTCTTCCATAGCGGCTTCAAAACCGACTTCATCGACTTTGATGTTGCGCTCACGGCAGACGTCCGCCGTTAGATCGACCGGGAAACCATAAGTATCATACAGACGGAAAGCGGTTTCGCCGTCCAGGGTGTCGCCCTGCAATTTCGCCAGTTCTTCATCCAGCAGCGCCAGACCGCGCTCCAGCGTACGGGCGAACTGCTCTTCTTCCGTTTTCAGAACCTGCTCGACCTGCGCCTGCTGACGTTTCAACTCTTCGCCTGCGGAGCCCATTACCTCAATCAGCGGCCCAACCAGCTTGTAGAAGAAGGTCTCTTTCGCGCCCAGCATGTTGCCGTGACGAACCGCGCGACGAATAATGCGACGCAGCACATAGCCACGGTTTTCATTCGACGGCAGCACGCCATCGGCAACCAGGAATGCGCAGGAACGGATGTGGTCGGCGATAACGCGCAGCGATTTATTACCCAGATCGGTGGCGCCGGTGACTTTCGCTACCGCTTCAATCAACGTGCGGAACAGGTCGATGTCATAGTTAGAGTTAACGTGTTGCAGTACCGCGGCAATACGCTCCAGCCCCATACCGGTATCTACAGACGGTTTCGGCAATAGTTCCATCGTCCCGTCAGCCTGACGGTTGAACTGCATAAAGACGATGTTCCAGATCTCAATATAGCGATCGCCGTCTTCTTCCGGGCTTCCCGGAGGGCCGCCCCAGATGTGGTCGCCATGATCGTAGAAGATTTCGGTGCACGGACCGCAGGGACCGGTGTCGCCCATCTGCCAGAAGTTATCCGATGCGTATGGCGCGCCTTTATTGTCGCCAATACGGATAATACGCTCGCGCGGGATGCCGACTTCTTTTTCCCAGATCTCATAGGCTTCGTCGTCGGTTTCATAAACGGTGACCCATAAACGCTCTTTTGGCAGAGCAAACCAGTTTTCACCGGTCAGTAATTCCCATGCGAACTGAATGGCGTCGTGTTTGAAGTAATCGCCGAAGCTGAAGTTGCCCAGCATTTCGAAGAAAGTATGGTGACGTGCAGTGTATCCGACGTTTTCCAGGTCGTTGTGTTTACCCCCCGCGCGTACGCAACGCTGGGAAGTGGTTGCACGGGAATAATTACGTTTATCGAGCCCAAGGAAAACATCCTTGAACTGGTTCATCCCGGCATTGGTAAACAACAGAGTGGGGTCATTGTTAGGCACCAGGGAACTGCTGGCAACTACCTGATGCCCTTTACTATGGAAAAAGTCGAGAAACGCCTGACGGATCTCAGCGGTGCTCTTGCTCATAATTATCCTGAAATCAAGCTACACTTCATCCTTCAGGCCGCCTCTGCGTTGGCTGCGAGTTTCCCGGTCACGCGTTCCCGAGGCTCACTTGCCGCTTTGATGCGGCTTGAATGATTTTGTGTATTTAAGGAATATTCGTCGCAGACGCTGTTCGCCGTTAAGCAACCCGCGTCCAGACGGAAAAAGTGGGAATAAGATAAGTTTTCTTTACCGGGAAGTAAAATCCCGTATGCGCTCAATCTGCAAAATTTCGCCATATTTGCTGGATATCGTCCATCAGATACCCGCGATAGAGCAAAAAGCGCTGTACCTTAACCTTTTCTGAAAAGTTTGAAGGGAGCGGCTCGCCATATTTGCGAACGGCCTGTTCACGTGCCATTTCACTCCAGTCAATTTCACATTCTCGCATCGCTTTTTCAGTCGATTCACGGGAAATGCCTTTCTGATTCAACTCCTGGCGAATACGCGCCGGGCCGTAGCCTTTGCTGCTACGACTGGCGATAAAGCGCATCACGAAGCGCTCGTCATCAAGATAGTGATGTTCGTGGCACCAGGCGATCACGCGTTCATAATCGTCTGCCGTCGCATCAATCTCTTCCGGCCCATTTTTGCCCATCACCGGCGCGGAGAGTTTACGCCGTAATTCCTGCTCGCTGTGATCGCGGACAGCAAGAATACGTACCGCACGATCAAGGAGACGAGCATAAGCGGGACGGCGCGATGTGGGTTCACTCATAAAAAACCTTAACAGGGAGAAATGCCAAAAGGGCCGCATAAATGCAGCCCTTGATGGTAATTTAACGTTTTGCTGAATGGCGGCTTCGTTTTGTCCGACCCACCATCACCTGATGATTAAAAATCTTCGTTGGTTTCTGCAACGCCTTCGCTATCGTCAACGGCGAAATCGGGCGTGGCATTCTGATTACTCAACAGTAATTCACGAACCCTTTTCTCGATCTCTTTCGCTGTCGCCGGGTTCTCTTTCAGCCAGGTAGTCGCGTTCGCTTTACCCTGGCCAATCTTCTCGCCGTTGTAGCTGTACCATGCGCCCGCTTTCTCGATCAGCTTCTCTTTCACGCCCAGGTCAACCAGTTCGCCATAGAAGTTGATGCCTTCACCGTAGAGGATCTGGAACTCGGCCTGCTTAAACGGCGCGGCGATTTTGTTTTTCACCACTTTCACACGCGTTTCGCTACCCACGACATTATCGCCCTCTTTCACCGCGCCAATACGACGGATATCAAGACGAACAGAGGCGTAGAATTTCAGCGCGTTACCGCCGGTGGTGGTTTCCGGGTTACCGAACATCACGCCAATCTTCATACGGATCTGGTTGATGAAAATCAACAGCGTGTTGGACTGTTTCAGGTTCCCCGCCAGCTTACGCATCGCCTGGCTCATCATACGCGCCGCGAGGCCCATGTGAGAGTCGCCAATTTCGCCTTCGATTTCCGCTTTCGGCGTTAGCGCCGCTACGGAGTCGACCACAATGACGTCCACCGCGCCTGAACGCGCCAGCGCGTCACAGATTTCCAGCGCCTGCTCGCCGGTATCCGGCTGAGAACAGAGCAGGTTATCGATATCGACGCCCAGCTTGCGTGCGTAAACAGGGTCAAGCGCGTGTTCCGCATCGATAAACGCACAGGTTTTACCTTCACGCTGCGCAGCGGCAATCACCTGTAGCGTCAGGGTCGTTTTACCGGAAGATTCCGGCCCGTAAATTTCGACGATACGCCCCATCGGCAGACCGCCCGCACCGAGTGCGATGTCCAGTGAAAGCGAACCGGTGGAGATAGTTTCCACATCCATAGAACGGTCTTCACCCAGACGCATGATGGAGCCTTTACCAAATTGCTTTTCAATTTGGCCCAGTGCTGCCGCCAACGCTTTCTGTTTGTTTTCGTCGATAGCCATTATTACTCCTGTCATGCAACTTGGTATTGAACCGGATAGTGAATTCGTACTGTTGAAGCAATTATACTGTATGCTCATACAGTATCAAGTGTTTTGTAGAAATTGTTGCCACAGGGTTTGTAGCGCGTACGTCGTCGCCTGTCGACGCACCGATTCGCGGTCGCCGCTGAAGCATTCCCGACGCGTAATCCCTTCTCCACTGACGCTGGCGAAAGCAAACCACACCGTACCAACCGGCTTTTCTTCACTGCCGCCATCCGGCCCGGCAATCCCGCTAATAGCGACAGCAAAATCGGCGCGAGCGGCCTTCAGCGCCCCGATCGCCATTTCGACCACTACGGGTTCGCTGACCGCGCCATGCTGCGCCAGAGTCTCTTCACGCACGCCAATCATCTGCGCTTTGGCTTCATTACTATAGGTGACAAAGCCGCGTTCAAACCAGGCGGAGCTTCCGGCGATGTCGGTAATGGCTTTCGCCAGCCAGCCGCCGGTACAGGACTCTGCTGTCGTTACGGTCGCCCCGCGCGCTTTTAACGCCAGCCCGACCTGCTCGCTAAGCCGCATCAGTTCACTGTCAGTCATCATGACCTCTGTCAGTTAGAAATCCTGCCGCACAAGATAGCACTTTCTCACCAGAGATGGGGACGAGCAGTCGATTTTACGAGTCGGATTCCGAAAAAATGCCAGCAGGTTATTTATGCAGAATGAAATGAGGTAGCACATGACTAAATAGCAGTACCATGTCGCTAAATTTACACGCACGGAGAGAAAGCAAGGATGTCACTCAAAAAAACGGAAAGCACACAGCAAACACTAAAACAAACCACCCAACTACGGCTGTGGGCCACAATTGGCGGCGTCTGTTCACTTGTCATGGGAGTACTGAATATATTGTCGTCAGGCTATTTTGAACCGTATGATGGCGGTCAAATTATCTTAGGCTTGGGATGTCTGGGATATAGTCTGGCACTATCAAAGAAGATATCCCACTTGCAGGCAGAGAATCAGCCCAAAAAGCCATAATAATAGCGGAGGGGGGGGCTCCCCTCCCTAAGCGTAAATTAGCGCACCCGCGCCAGCGCTACCGCCTGGCCCAGTTGCCAAACCGCCATCGCATAATGCGTGCTGTGGTTATATCGGGTAATGGTGTAGAAGTTCGGCAGGCCGTACCAGTACTGGTAGCCCGTACCGATATCCAGACGCAGCAGGCTGGCTTCCTGATGATTGCCCAACGATTGCTGCGGCGTTAAGCCTGCGGCGGCAAGCTGAGAGAGGCTGTATTTTGTTTTGAAACCATTCGCCAGTCCCGGCGCCTGACCATTCGCCGGCACCGCAACCGTATCGCCTTTCACCCAACCATGCGCCTTGAAGTAGTTCGCCACACTGCCGATGGCATCTACCGGATCCCACAAGTTAATGTGCCCATCGCCATTGAAATCGACCGCATATTCTTTATAGGAAGACGGCATAAACTGGCCGTAGCCCATCGCGCCCGCAAAGGAACCTTTCAGATTGAGCGGATCGTCTTGCTCATCGCGCGCCATGAGCAGGAAGGTTTCCAGCTCGCCGGAGAAATATTCCGCCCGGCGCGGATAGTTAAATGACAGCGTCGCCAGCGCGTCCAGAATCCGTGTTTTCCCCATAATACGTCCCCAGCGGGTTTCCACGCCGATGATGCCCACAATAATTTCCGGCGGTACGCCGTATACCTGCCAGGCGCGGTTCAGCGCGTCTTCATACTGATTCCAGAACGCGACGCCGTTTTGCACGTTATCCGGCGTAATAAATTGTTTGCGGTAGCGCAACCAGGCGCCATTTGGTCCGACGGGCGGCTGAGTGGTCGGCGCTTGTCTGTCCATCAGACGCAGGACGTAATCCAGTCTTTTAGACTGCGAGAGGATCTCCTGCAGCTGCTGACGGTCGAAACCGTGTTTACTGACCATTTTATCAATGAACTGCTGCGCATTAGGGTTGTTGGCGAAGTCGCCGCCCATTTGCATGACGTTATGCTGCGGCTCAAGCAGGAAGCCGCCGGAAGACGTGCCCTTCGTCGCTTGAGTCTCGGAAGATTTTGGCGTGCTGCTACAGGCAGCAAGCAATACGCAAAGTGGAAGTAACGCTACATAACGACGCTTGAACATGAGACATCCATTAAACAAATTCAGCCAGGGAGAAGTATGGTAAAGCATCCCCCGCCGCACAAGGAAGCGGCACAAGAGAATAAATCACCTTTCTCCTCTTTTCAGTTTGTATCCTCTCCCTCGCCCCACAATCTTTCAACTTAAAATATTTTTCTTTTATTTTGCGATCACAATAACACTTTTGAATCTTTCAACATGATTACAATGAACAGGAAATTAGCAAGAAAACTAAAAACCCTACAGGAGAGAACAATGATCGAAACCATTACACATGGTGCGGAGTGGTTCATCGGGTTATTCCAGAAAGGCGGAGAGGTGTTTACCGGTATGGTGACAGGTATTCTTCCGCTACTGATAAGCCTGCTGGTTATCATGAATGCGCTCATCAATTTTATCGGCCAGCAGCGTATTGAGCGTTTTGCCCAACGCTGCGCCGGAAATCCGCTATCCCGCTACCTGCTTTTACCGTTTATCGGAACGTTTGTTTTTTGTAATCCGATGACCCTGAGTCTGGGACGCTTTATGCCGGAGAAGTACAAGCCGAGCTATTACGCGGCGGCCTCCTATAGCTGTCACTCCATGAACGGTCTGTTTCCGCATATCAATCCCGGCGAACTGTTTGTTTATCTGGGTATCGCCAGCGGACTCACCACGTTAGGGCTTCCTCTCGGCCCGCTCGCGGTGAGCTATCTGCTGGTAGGTCTGGTGACGAACTTCTTCCGCGGTTGGGTCACCGATCTCACCACCGCTATTTTTGAGAAAAAAATGGGGATTCAACTTGAGCAGAAAGTTCATCTGACAGGAGCGGTATCATGACACGGGTTCGCATTGAGAAAGGCGCCGGCGGCTGGGGCGGCCCGCTTGAACTGGACGTTACGCCAGGCAAAAAGATCGTCTATATCACAGCCGGTACGCGCCCGGCGATCGTCGACAAACTGGCGCAACTAACAGGCTGGCAAGCGGTGGACGGCTTTAAAGAAGGCGAACCGCCGGAAGCGGAGATCGGCGCGGCCATTATCGACTGCGGCGGTACGCTGCGCTGCGGTATCTATCCGAAACGCCGGATTCCAACCATTAATATTCACTCGACGGGTAAGTCCGGCCCACTGGCGCAGTATATTGTTGAGGATATTTATGTCTCCGGCGTAAAAGAAGAAAACATTACTCTTGTCGGCGAAACGCCTGCCAGTCCCCAGCCTGCCAAAACGACATTAGGACGTGACTACGACACCAGCAAAAAAATCACCGAGCAGAGCGACGGGCTGCTGGCAAAAGTCGGTATGGGAATGGGCTCCGCCGTGGCGGTACTGTTCCAGTCCGGTCGCGACACCATTGATACGGTCCTGAAAACAATCCTGCCGTTTATGGCGTTCGTTTCGGCGCTGATCGGCATCATTATGGCCTCAGGTCTTGGCGACTGGATCGCCCACGGCCTGGCGCCATTAGCCAGCCATCCACTGGGGCTGGTGACGCTGGCATTGATCTGCTCTTTCCCGCTGCTGTCGCCCTTTCTCGGCCCTGGCGCGGTTATCGCTCAGGTCATTGGCGTCCTGATCGGCGTTCAGATAGGCCTGGGCAATATCCCCCCGCATCTGGCGCTTCCCGCCCTGTTCGCGATTAACGCGCAGGCGGCCTGCGACTTTATCCCGGTCGGCCTGTCACTGGCGGAAGCGAAACAAGACACCGTTCGCGTCGGCGTACCTTCCGTGCTGGTCGGACGCTTCCTGACTGGCGCGCCCACGGTACTTATCGCCTGGTTTGTTTCCGGCTTTATCTATCAATAAGAGGTTCAGACATGAGCGTGATTTATCAAACCACCATCACCCGTATCGGCCAGAGCGCGAAGGAGGCGCTCGGCGAACAGATGCTGATTACGTTTCGGGAAGGCGCGCCGGCGGATATCGAAGAATTTTGCTTCATCCATTGTCATGGCGAACTGACCGGCGCGCTGCAGCCTGGCGCGCGGTGTGAATTGGGCCAACATTGCTATCCGGTCACGGCGGTCGGCAGCGTAGCCGAGCAAAACCTGCGTGAACTGGGGCATATCACTTTGCGCTTCGATGGTCTGCGCGAAGCAGAATTTCCCGGCACCGTACACGTTGCGGGGCCTGTACCGGACGATATCGCGCCGGGCTGTATTTTGACGTTTGTCGCTTAAGGAGAAAAAACATGAATCAAGTTGCCGTTGTCATTGGCGGAGGCCAGACCCTGGGGGCATTCCTTTGCCGTGGGCTTGCAGAAGAAGGATACCGCGTGGCGGTCGTTGATATTCAAAGCGATAAAGCCGCGAATGTCGCCCAGGAAATTAACGCCGATTTTGGCGAAGGTATGGCGTACGGTTTTGGCGCCGACGCCACCAGCGAGCAGAGCGTGCTGGCGCTTTCCCGCGGCGTAGACGAGATTTTCGGGCGCGTCGATCTGCTGGTTTACAGCGCAGGTATCGCCAAAGCGGCGTTTATCAGCGATTTCCAGTTGGGCGATTTTGACCGCTCGCTACAGGTGAACCTGGTGGGCTATTTCCTCTGCGCCCGTGAGTTTTCCCGCCTGATGATCCGCGACGGCATTCAGGGGCGCATTATTCAGATTAACTCTAAATCCGGCAAAGTGGGCAGTAAACACAACTCCGGCTACAGCGCGGCGAAATTCGGCGGCGTGGGGTTAACCCAGTCTCTGGCGCTGGATCTGGCGGAATACGGCATTACCGTACACTCGTTGATGCTCGGCAACCTGTTGAAATCGCCGATGTTCCAGTCACTGCTGCCGCAATACGCCACTAAACTGGGCATTAAGCCCGACGAGGTGGAGCAGTATTACATTGATAAAGTACCGCTCAAACGCGGGTGTGATTATCAGGATGTGCTGAACATGCTGCTATTTTATGCCAGCCCGAAAGCGTCTTATTGCACCGGGCAGTCGATCAACGTAACCGGCGGTCAAGTGATGTTCTGACCGTGAATTGCCGGATGGCGCCGTAGGCCGGATAAGACGGTTACGCCGCCATCAGGCAAAACAACAGGAGCACATTATGGTTTCCACTCTGATTACCGTCGCCGTTATCGCCTGGTGTGCGCAACTGGCGCTGGGCGGCTGGCAGATTTCCCGCTTTAATCGGGCCTTCGATAAACTTAGCCAACAGGGGCGGGTCGGCGTCGGGCGCTCCGGCGGGCGTTTTAAGCCCCGGGTGGTGGTTGCCGTGGCGCTGGACGAACAGCAGCGGGTGACGGACACTTTATTGATGAAAGGCCTTACGGTATTCGCCAGACCGGTTAAAATTGCCGCAATGCAAGGAAAACATTTGCATGAATTACAGCCTGATGTGATCTTTCCCCATGATTCGCTCGCGCAGAATGCACTATCATTGGCGCTTAAACTGAAACATGGGTAATTTCGTTGTGAATGCGTATAGCTTGCGAAATTATCATTTTGCAACCAATACCCTAAATAATTCGAGTTGCAGGAAGGCGGCGACGCAGCGAATCCCAGGAGCGTACATCAGTATGTGACCGGGGTGAGCGAGGAAAGCCAACGCACATGCAGCGTGAAGTATGACGGGTAAATACATAAGTCAGGGTAATCACGCCTATGAAACCTCGTCAGCGTCAGGCCGCGATTCTGGAGCACCTGCAAAAACAGGGAAAATGCTCGGTTGAAGAACTGGCCCAGTACTTTGACACGACAGGCACCACTATCCGTAAAGATCTGGTCATTCTGGAAAATGCCGGAACCGTCATCCGCACCTATGGCGGCGTGGTGTTGAATAAAGAAGAGTCCGATCCACCTATTGATCACAAAACGCTTATCAACACCCACAAAAAAGCGCTGATAGCCGCAGCCGCTGTGAAATATATCCATGATGGCGATTCCATTATTCTGGACGCCGGAAGTACCGTGTTACAGATGGTGCCGTTGCTTTCGCGTTTTAGCAACATCACGGTGATGACCAACAGCCTCCATATTGTTAACGCGCTATCGGAACTGGACAACGAACAAACTATCCTGATGCCCGGCGGCACCTTCCGTAAAAAATCGGCGTCGTTTCACGGTCAACTGGCGGAAAACGCCTTTGAGCAATTCAGCTTTGATAAACTTTTCATGGGAACTGACGGTATTGACCTGAATGTCGGTGTGACCACGTTCAATGAGGTTTACACCGTCAGTAACGCAATGTGCAATGCAGCACGCGAGGTGATTCTGATGGCGGACTCCTCAAAATTTGGTCGTAAAAGCCCCAATGTGGTGTGCAGTCTGGAAACCGTCGACAAACTGATCACGGACGCGGGGATCGATCCGGCATTTCGTCAGGCGCTGGAAGCAAAAGGGATTGAAGTAATCATAACCGGAGAAAGCAATGAGTGATGTACTACTAAACGCGGGCCGTCAGACCTTAATGCTGGAGCTACAGGAAGCCAGCCGTCTGCCGGAGCGTCTGGGCGATGATTTTGTCCGCGCCGCCAATATCATTATTCACTGTGAAGGCAAAGTGATCGTTTCCGGTATTGGTAAATCAGGTCATATTGGTAAAAAAATCGCCGCGACGCTTGCCAGTACCGGTACTCCCGCTTTTTTTGTTCATCCGGCGGAAGCACTGCATGGCGATCTGGGGATGATTGAAAGCCGCGACGTGATGTTATTTATCTCCTATTCCGGCGGCGCAAAAGAACTCGACCTCATCATCCCGCGTCTGGAAGATAAATCCGTCGCGCTGCTGGCGATGACCGGTAAACCTCACTCTCCGCTGGGGCGAGCGGCAAAAGCCGTTCTGGATATTTCCGTCGAGCGTGAAGCCTGCCCGATGCATCTGGCACCAACGTCCAGTACCGTCAATACGCTGATGATGGGCGATGCGCTGGCGATGGCGGTCATGCAGGCGCGCGGTTTTAACGAAGAAGATTTCGCCCGTTCACATCCGGCTGGCGCACTGGGCGCGCGTTTGCTCAATAATGTGCATCACCTGATGCGCCAGGGCGATGCAATACCGCAGGTGATGCTTGCCACCAGCGTGATGGATGCCATGCTGGAACTTAGCCGTACCGGGCTGGGGCTGGTGGCGGTTTGCGATGAGCAACATGTTGTGAAAGGCGTCTTTACCGACGGCGACCTGCGTCGCTGGCTGGTGGGCGGCGGCGCGCTCACCACGCCGGTAAGCGAAGCCATGACGCCCAACGGTATTACGCTCCAGGCGCAAAGCCGCGCCATTGACGCCAAAGAGCTCCTGATGAAACGCAAAATTACCGCCGCGCCAGTGGTCGATGAAAACGGCAAACTCACCGGCGCCATTAACCTACAGGATTTCTACCAGGCGGGGATTACCTAATCCTTCAGTCCCAGACGTTTCGCCAGCCGATGCAGGTTGGCGACGTCGGTTTCCAGCGCCCGCGCGCTGGCCGCCCAGTTATGATTATTTTGCGCCAGCGCCTGGCGAATCATCTCTCGCTGGAAGTTCTCCGTCGATTCGCGCAAATTGCGGCAAGTCGGCAGCGCCAGAAAGCTTTCCGCAGGCGGCGCGGGTAAAACGTCCTCTGACAAGGCAAAATGCTGCGCCTCCAGTATCACCTCATCCCCTGCCCGGGTCGCTCTCGCCAGTACAACCGCACGGTGAATGGCATGTTCCAGCTCCCGGACGTTGCCCGGCCAGCCATAGTTGAGCAAATGGCGGCGCGCGTCGGGACTCAGCACCACGCGGGACAGCCCCAGCCGCAGTCGGCACTGCTCGCAAAAATAGCCCGCCAGCAGCACCACATCATCGCCGCGCTCGCGCAGCGGCGGCACAAAGAGCGGGAAAACGCTCAGGCGATGGAACAGATCGGCGCGAAAACGCCCTGCCAGCACCTCTTCACGCAGGTCACGGTTGGTTGCCGCCAACACCCGCACATCCACGCGCAGGCTACGATCGTCGCCGACGCGCTGAATATCGCCATACTGCAACACGCGAAGTAGCTTGGCCTGTAGCGCCAGCGACAGTTCGCCAATCTCATCCAGAAACAGCGTACCGTTATCCGCCATTTCGAACTTACCGCTACGATTACTGATAGCCCCGGTAAAAGCCCCTTTTACATGACCAAACAACTCGCTCTCCGCCACGCTTTCCGGCAGCGCGGCGCAGTTGAGATAGACCAGCGGATTGACCGCTCTGGGGGAGCCCTGGTGAATAGCTTTCGCCACCAGCTCTTTACCGGTCCCCGTTTCACCGCCGATCAGCACGTTAAGATCGGAGCCCGCCACAATCTCGATCTCTTTTTTCAACTGCGTCATCGCCGGCGACAGGCCGATCATGTGCGTCTCTTTTATCGGTTCAAACACGCCTGACGACCCCGGCAGCATATTCTGGCTTTCCAGTTGTTCAATTAACAGCGCATTACTCAATGCCCCGGCGGCCAGCGCGGCGACAAGCCGTAGCTCTTCATCGCTAAATACCTCGAACTGCTCCGGCGTCATAGCATCAAGGGTCAGCGCACCGATGAGGTTCTGTCCGGCAAACAGCGGCAGACCAACACAGGCGTGGACTTTCAGGCTTTCCTGTCCGGGAATTAACCCGTCATACGGATCGGGTAAATCGCTATCAGCCGGAAAACGCACCACGTCCCCCGCGCGGGCGATGGCTTCCAGGCGCGGATGCCCTTCCAGGGTAAAACGTCTGCCGAGAACGTCCTGCGCCAGGCCATCAATCGCCAGTGGAATAAATTGTCGTGATTCATAGCGCAACAGCGCCGAGGCGTCGCACGCCAGCACCTGACGCAGCGTAGTAATCAGCCGCTGAAAACGATCCTGATGCCCAATGCCGCGTTGTAACTCAATGGCGATGCCCGCCAATACCTCCACGGAAAAACTCATGGTTACCTCATTGTCATTTTGACAACCTATAGTGTCATATTGACAGCATCATTTATAGTCTTTTTGACTACATCAAAAATAAAAAACCAATATAACTTAATACAAATCAATAAGATGAAAAGTTGGCACACTACCTGCAATAAGCAAAACAACTTTTTGTAAACGTTGAATGAATTGAGGTGGTTATGTCTATTCTGGTTAAAAATAATATTCATTGGGTTGGCCAACGCGACTGGGAAGTACGTGATTTTCACGGCACTGAATACAAAACGCTGCGCGGCAGCAGCTATAACAGCTATCTCATTCGTGAAGAAAAGAATGTGCTGATCGATACCGTCGATCATAAGTTTAGCCGTGAGTTTGTGCAAAACCTGCGCAGTGAAATCGACCTCGCGGATATCGACTACATCATCATTAACCATGCCGAAGAAGACCATGCAGGCGCGCTGACCGAACTGATGGCGCAGATCCCGGACACGCCTATCTACTGTACCGCCAACGCCATTGATTCTATCAACGGCCATCATCATCATCCGGAATGGAATTTTAAGGTGGTGAAAACCGGCGATACGCTGGATATCGGCAACGGCAAACAATTGATCTTCGTGGAAACGCCGATGCTGCACTGGCCGGACAGCATGATGACCTATATGACCGGCGACGCGGTGTTATTCAGCAACGACGCCTTTGGTCAGCACTACTGCGACGAGCGCCTGTTCAATGATGAAGTGGACCAAACCGAACTGTTTGAACAATGCCAGCGCTACTACGCCAATATCCTGACGCCGTTCAGCCGTCTGGTAACGCCAAAAATTACCGAAATCCTCGGCTTCAACCTGCCGGTGGATATGATTGCCACCTCACACGGCGTGGTATGGCGCGACAACCCAACGCAAATCGTGGAGCTGTATCTGAAATGGGCGGCAGATTATCAGGAAGATCGTATCACTATTTTCTACGATACCATGTCGAACAATACTCGCATGATGGCGGATGCCATCGCACAGGGTATCAATGAAGTGGACCCCAACGTGGCGGTCAAAATCTTTAACGTCGCCCGCAGCGATAAAAATGAAATATTGACCAACGTCTTCCGTTCGAAAGGCGTGCTGGTCGGCACTTCTACCATGAACAACGTGATGATGCCGAAAATCGCTGGTCTGGTGGAAGAGATGACCGGCCTGCGCTTTCGCAACAAACGAGCCAGCGCCTTCGGTTCTCATGGCTGGAGCGGCGGCGCTGTGGACCGACTGTCCACGCGCTTACAGGATGCCGGTTTTGAAATGTCTCTGAGTCTGAAAGCGAAATGGCGTCCGGATCTGGATGCGCTGGAGTTGTGCCGTCAGCATGGTCGCGACATCGCCCGTCAGTGGGCGCTTGCTCCGCTGCCGGAAACCACACAGAAAACCGCGTCAGTCGAAGAAACCACAACCTGCGCCGCCGCAGACCTCGGCCCCAAAATGCAATGCAGCGTATGCCAGTGGATTTACGACCCTGCGCTGGGCGAACCGTTGCAGGATGTCGCGCCGGGTACGCCGTGGAGCGACGTGCCGGATAACTTCCTGTGCCCGGAATGTTCATTAGGTAAAGACGTGTTCGACGTACTGGCGACGGAGGCAAAATGAGTCGGGGGATCATCATTATTGGGTCGGGCTTCGCCGCCCGCCAGCTCGTCAAAAATATCCGTAAACAAGATGCGCATGTGCCGTTAACCCTGATTGCGGCGGACAGCATGGATGAGTACAACAAGCCCGATCTCAGCCACGTTATCAGCCAGTCGCAGCGCGCCGATGATCTCACCCGCCAGTTAGCGGGGGAATTTGCTGAACAGTTTAATCTGCGACTGTTCCCGCATACCAGGGTTGCTGACATTGATGCCGATGCCCATGTGGTGAAAAGTCAGGATAAGCAGTGGCAGTACGACAAGCTGGTACTGGCGACCGGGGCGACAGCCTTTGTGCCGCCGATTGCAGGACGTGAGTTAATGCTTACTTTGAATAGCCAGCAGGAGTACCGAGCCTGTGAGACACAACTGCGCGACGCGCAGCGAGTGCTGATTGTCGGCGGCGGTCTCATTGGCAGTGAATTAGCAATGGATTTCTGCCGCGCCGGGAAAACGGTAACGCTGATGGATAACGCCGCCAGCCTTCTCGCCTCACTGATGCCACCGGAAGTGAGCAGCCGCTTACAGCATCACCTGACCGATATGGGGGTGCATCTGCTGCTGAAATCGCAGTTGCAAAAACTGGAGAAAACCGAAGCCGGTATCCGCGCTACGCTGGTAAGCCAGCATAGTATTGAGGTCGATGCGGTGATTGCCGCCAGCGGCTTACGCCCGGAAACCGCTCTGGCGCGCCGCGCCGGGGTAGTCGTCAACCGCGGCGTCTGCGTGGATAGCTATCTACAGACCAGTCACCCGGATATTTATGCGATCGGCGATTGCGCGGAAATCAATGGTCAGGTGCTGCCCTTCCTGCAACCGATCCAGTTAAGCGCGATGTACCTGGCGAAAAATCTGCTCGGCGGCAACGCGCCGCTGAAGCTACCGGCGATGCTGGTCAAAGTCAAAACGCCGGAACTGCCGCTGCATCTGGCGGGAGAAACTCAGCGCCGCGATTTAAGCTGGCAGATTACCGCAGAATCTGACGGTATGATTGCCAAAGGCATGAGTGGAGAAGGCCAGCTACGCGCCTTTGTGGTGAGTGAAGACCGCATGAAAGAGGCCTTTGCACTGCTGAAAACGTTGTCCGTATAAGCCTGTGATGCCGGATGGCGCCGCTTCGCGTCTTATCCGGCCTACGAGTGAGCATCTGTTTACAGGCCGGATAAGGCGCAGCCGCCATCCGGCGCCCTACACTTCCCTTAACGCTCGCGCTGCGGCAATCACGCCCTGTCCAAACGACAGCCCGCCGTCGCCCGCTGGTAACCGCCGCGGAAATAACAATTTAAAATCAGAAAGATAAAAGGCAAGACGCGCGCGCAGTAAGCGGTTGTGTATCACCCCGCCGCTGAAGACCAGAGTGGTTATCCCCCGCGCCGTAGCCTGTTGGCGCATTAGCGTGGCAAACCCGCACGCCAGCGCATCATGAAAAGCCCAGGCGCGTTGCGCGGGCGTGGCCTGCCAGTTCAACCATTGCCGCCAGAAAACAGCGACGTCCAGTTGAGCGCCGTTAAGCGGCATCGTTACCGGATGCTCAACGTTAGCGCATTGAGAGGCCAGCGCCTCCAGCGCGCAGGCGGCCTCGCCCTCATAGCTAAGCGATGCTGGCGCGCAGCGAAGCGCGGCAGCCACCGCGTCAAACAACCGCCCGCAGGAAGAGGCCAACGGGGAATTGACGCCGCGCTCAATGGCGCGCGCCAGGACACTCCAGTTTTGCTGTTGCAGCCCCGCTGTCTCCGGGTAATCCTGCCAGTCCGGCACAAAGCGCAGGCACTGCGCTAACAGATTACGCCACGGCTGTTTGGCAGCCAGATCGCCTCCCGGCAGCGCCACGGCGGGTAAACCGCCTAAATGTTCGCATTCGCGATAATTGACCCGCAAACATTCTCCGCCCCATAGCGCGCCATTCTCACCCATGCCGATACCGTCTACCGTCAGGGCAATCACCTCTCCGCCGTCCAGCGGCCAACCATGCTCGGCCAGGCAAGCCGCCGCATGGGCATGATGGTGTAACACCGTCTCTGTCGGCAGACGCATCTCACTGGCCCACTGACTGGAAACATAGCCCGGATGCGCATCACAGACGATACGCTCTGGGGTAAAATCGTAGATTGACTGGATCAAACGCAATGCCTCGCGCCACTGCGCCTGGATACCGTCATCGCTGAGATCGCCCAAATGCTGGCTGACAACCGCCTGTTCGCCGCGTACCAGACAGAACGTGTTTTTCAGATCCGCGCCCAGACAAAGTATCGGCGGCACATCGCGAAATCCGGGCGGCAACGCAATCGCGTCCGGCACGTATCCCCGCGAACGACGCAGCATTTCGCCGCTGTCGCGTACGACAGAGTCGTCCATGCGCTGTACAATGTCGCGATTGTGCAACAGAAAACCATCGGCAATATCGTGTAAATCGTCCAGCGCCTGTTCGTTGGTGATGGCGGGCGGTTTGCCGCTCAGGTTGCCGGATGTCATCACCAGCGGGTAATTGAGCGCCTGCAACAAGAAGTGTTGCAATGGGTTGGCTGGCAGCATCACGCCCACTTCCGTAAGTCCTGGCGCGATGCCCTCACTCAGTGAAGGTACATACTGCTTATCCACCAGTACAATCGGGGCCGCTGGCGTGGTCAGCAGCGAACGCGCCGCGGTCGGCAGCGTTTGCGCCGTGGGCAACATCACCGCCAATGGTTTCGCCGGACGATGTTTACGCGCCCGCAGCATCGCCACTGCGTTATCGTTGCGCGCGTCGCAGGCCAGATGAAAACCACCCAGCCCTTTAACGGCAATAATGCCTCCGGCGTTCAGTTGGGCGACCGCCGCCTGCAAAGCCGCCTCTTTTTCCGCTCGTTCATGTTGGCTCAGCCACTCAAGATGCGGCCCGCATGACGGACAGGCAACGGGCTGGGCATGAAAACGGCGATCGTACGGATCGCGGTATTCGCTATCGCATTCCGGACACAAGGGAAACGCCGCCATCACCGTAAATGGCCGGTCATAAGGCATAGCGCGAATAATGGTGAAGCGTGGTCCGCAGTGGGTGCAATTGATGAAAGGATAACGGTAGCGCCGCTCGCCTGGGGTATTCATCTCGGCAAGACATGCCGGGCAGGTCGCCGCATCCGGCACGATTTGCGTGTTCATCGAACCGCCTGCGCTCTGACGAATGGTGAAATCCGTCGGTGCGCGCTCCCATACCAACGACGCGTGTTCAACGCTGTCAATGCGCGCCAGCGGCGGGCAATCCTGATAGAGCGCGGCAATAAATTGCGACGGATCTTCCAGCAGCCGAACGACGACGCCGTCGCCGTCATTACACACGTCGCCGTGTAATTGCAACTGCTGCGCCAGCTGCCAGACAAAAGGACGAAAACCGACGCCCTGTACTTTGCCCCGAATGCGTAGCTGTACGCCGGAAGGTGTGTCTATCGCCATCTTATTTTCCCGCCATCATCGAACCCGGATGCCTGATGGCGCGACGCTTATCAGGCCTACAACCGCACGGACCGTAGACCGGATAAGGCATTGATGCCGCCATCCGGCAATGCTTTGTGGCGTATTCTACGCGCAATCGCAGAAATCAGAAAAGCAGCGATGCCGTTGAATCCAGCGCCGCACGACGGCGTTTTTCCGCGCTTAGCTGTTCGAGCTTATTGCGGTCCACGCAGATGAGGGCGTGCGTTGGGCAAGCGGCCATACAGGCCGGACCGGCTTCACGGTGGTGACACAGATCGCACTTGTTGGCTTCGGCTTTTTCGGCACGCACGTTCAGCCCCGCGCCGCTATTGCGAATCACCGGACGTACCACCACTTCCATGGCGCCGTAAGGACATGCCACTACGCAAGTTTTACAGCCAATGCAGCGTTCCTGCATCACATGAACAAAGCCTTTGTCACGGCTGATGGCGCCATTCGGGCAAACGTTGGCGCACGGCGCGTCTTCACACTGGCGACACAGCGTTGCCGTGGAAACGTTCACGCCTTTGATGACATGGATACGAGGTAAAAAGGTTTCAGGGGTCAGCGATGCGCAATCCTGATTTTCCTGATGGGATACGACGCAAGCCACTTCACAGGTACGGCAACCAATGCACTTACTCGCGTCTGCAATGATGAAACGGTTCATCAAATTCTCCAGCAATAACAGATGATGTGCCGATATATACACGAATCGTGCCAATTTTTATTTCATTGTTATTTAAGAATATTATTTCTATTTTCGTGAGCATTTACGTGTCATCGTCACAAGTGTCGATGACACGTAATGTCGCCAGTGGTGGTCAAGATTTACAGTGATAGCCATCCGATTCTGCACCGCAACTGGCATCAATCCTGATTAACGCCTGGCAATACGTTACCGCGTATTAAACAGCGCTGCGTAAGGGAAAGATCGTCCGTTTGCGGATTCCTTCCGGCAATAGGTTTGATAATTAATTTACGGCCAGGATAGTGATTAAAACGGGTCAGCGCCGGATAACTCAACCGGCCAAACCAGCCGTGTACGCGCTGCCAGCGAGCGTCCTTCACCTGATATAAATTGGTTATCCAGTAGCCTGAGTCAAACTGCATATCCAACAGTTGCGTGCGCCCATTGCCCTGTAAATCAAGCAAATCATCGACGCCAGTATCGGTCGCGGTATAAAACCCCCACGGTTCAAAGACGCAGGGGCGGCCATTCTTGAGAAAGGTGAAAATGATGTATTTCGCGCTCGGCGCCAGGCCCAACCCAGGATTGCCTAACCAGATAACCAGGTCCTGAATGCCGTTACGATCGAGGTCAGCGCGATAAAATTGCGCATTACCCGCCAAATTAATCAGTATTCCCACCGGGACAACCCACGAATTACCAGCTCTGTCTTTTCCGCTAATCCGCCATTCGTTATCTTTTTTCGGCTCCGGCAGTAGCGTCACCCCACTGACTCCGACCTGGCGAAAATGCCAGGTCTGGTCGGGCGATACAGAATAAGGCAGGGTCAACAGCGGCTTCAGCGCACGCTTTTGCGCATATTCACCGTCGCTCATCGGCAGGTAACCGACAAAACCGGTGGCCAGTGCGCGCGCGGCGATGCAGAAAAATAGCAGTCCGCTCCATACGATAACCTTCACGTTCTTCTTACCGCCTATGCCGGGGAACACAAATCCGTCCAATGGGTACGCATTTTACGCCTCCGGCGCTTCCAGCGCGGCAAATCCGCCGTTTCCCTGCCAGCTTTCCAGGCGCTGATAGACAGTGTTTACCGCGTCCTTAATCGGTTGAGTCATCGGATAATAAAACCCGACGATATCCGGCTGGATACCAACAAAAATCACCTCGCCGACATCCTCTTTCAGCTGATCGACCAAGTAGTTGAGCGGCATATTGTGGGTGGTCATCATAAACATTTCGGCGATATCATCCGGATCGATAATGCGGATCTCGCCCGGATTAAGTCCCATGTCGGTGGCGTCGACAATCAACAGACGCTGCGGGCGCAGTTCGCGAATCGCCACAATGTCGTTTTCCGGCGCGCTGCCGCCGTCGATGACAACCCAGTTGCCCTTCGGCTGCGCCGCACACATTTCCGCCAGTAACGGGCCTGCGCCGTCGTCGCCCATCATGCTGTTGCCGACACAGAGTAAAACGTCAGTCACGAAGCCTCCTCACCATCAGGTAGATGGCGCTTTCCTGATGAATGTCATGCAGCATACTGAGCATCAGTTTGCTCCATTCTTGCTGCTGCGGGGTCTGCGCGGCGCGCGCCTCATCAAACGCGCGCGCCAGCATTTGCACATGGTTGAAATCGATGACGATCTCGCCATACTTCGGCACGCCTTCCATTTTACGCCGGGCATCGCTACCGGCTTCCAGGGTGGCGATCCACGCCAGATACTCATCCCATGGGCAGGTGAGCGCGGCCTCCAGACAATCGATAACCCCCAGGTGGTGACCAATCGCCAGGCTGTAATAGACAACCTGCTGCGCCTCGGCAGGCGTCGCATCGTTCTCATCAATAAACTTACGGCTCAGTTGACTGAACACCACCTGTTCGCTCATCGGATACGCGCCTCTTCAACAACATGATTGAGATGGGTGACAATTTCGGTTAAACGCGGATCGTTTTCCGCTTCCAGCCAACGCGCCACTTGCTGCTCGCCCTGCCCCAACTGTGTCAGGTAATCATCGGCGATCTGACGACCATAGCGATAACCCGCCAGCCGGCGCGCCGCGCGATCCACCTTCACGCGCAGCGGCTGCACCATATCCGGATGCAGGATCTCTGCGGGCTGATCGTCCAGCTCACCCGGCGCGCGGGCGTGGATTTTCTGCTCCAGCAGGCCAAGCGCCATCGCAAAGCCATACAGCGTCGCCGCAGGCGTTGGCGGGCAGCCTGGAATATACACATCCACCGGGACGATTTTGTCGGTACCGCCCCACACGCAGTAGAGATCGTGGAAGATGCCGCCGCTGTTGCCGCAGGCGCCGTAAGAGATACAGATTTTCGGGTCCGGCGCCGACTGCCAGGCGCGCAGCGCCGGAGAGCGCATGGCGCGGGTCACCGCGCCGGTAAACAGCAGAATATCGGCATGACGCGGCGACGGTACCACTTTGATACCGAAACGCTCGGCATCAAACAGCGGCGAAAGCGTCGCAAAGATTTCGATTTCACAGCCGTTACAGCCGCCGCAGTCCACGCGGTAAACGTATGCCGAACGCTTAATATTTTTCAGTAGAGACGCTTTCATGCTGGCGATGGATTCATCCACCGTCATCGGTACCGGAATGCCGTTGGCGTCACGCGGGCCTAATAAATTGCTCATTAGCTGACCTCTTTCATATGGCGAGTCAGTTCAATACGGTCGGACGGCACCAGGCATTTCTGACGCTTACAGTCCGGGCAGGTCTCAAAGCTTTCGCGGTGGTTTTCCGCGCGGCTGTCGCCGTTGTGCGCAAGCAGCGCAATGGCGTAGTCAATCTCTTTCTGTACGGCGAAAGGACGATTGCACACGCGGCAATTGCACAGCGCAAAGCGGGACTGTTGCAGGAAGTCTTCTTTCTTCCACACTGCCAGTTCGTACTCTTGCGACAGTTTGATCGCCGCCGTCGGGCAAACTTCTTCGCAGCGACCGCAGAAGATGCAGCGGCCAAGATTGAACTGCCACGCCAGCTCATTGGTTGCCAGTAAGGTTTCCACCGTCAGCGCGTTCGACGGGCAGGCATTAACGCAGGCGGCGCAGCCGATGCACTGCTGCGGATTATGTTCCGGCTTGCCGCGGAAGTTTTTATCAACCGCAATCGGCTCCAGCGGATAAGACGAGGTCGCCGTGCCGGTTTTGATAACTTTTTTGATAAAGGTAAACATGGCGATTCCTTATTTCAGCGGCGAGTTTTTACGCTCAATGCTGTAGCGCTCAAGTTCTTTGTACGGCACGACTTTGCTCTTCTTCTTACGCACATCGACCACGGTCATCCGGTCGGTACAGGAGTAGCAAGGGTCGAGGCTGCCGATAATCAGCGGCGCATCGGAGACGGTGTTGCCGCGCAGCATATAGCGCAGCGTCGGCCAGTTGGCGTAGGTCGCCGCACGACAGCGCCAGCGGTAAAGCTTCTGGTTGTCGCCGGTCATGCTCCAGTGGATATCATCGCCACGCGGCGCTTCGGCAAAGCCGAGCGCAAAACGGTGCGGAATATAGGTAAAGCCTTCCACCATCAGCGGGCCGCCCGGTAGATTATCCAGACCGAAATCGATCATATTCAGCGAGGTGTAGACTTCGTTGATACGGACTTTCAGACGAGAAATCACATCGCAGCCCTGCTCGCTGTGCACTTCCATCGGCAGCAGGCCATAGCCCACAAACGGGTGGTCGGCGCGGGTGTCGCGGGCGTGACCGCTGGCACGCACCATCGGGCCGACATTACTGAAGTCGCGGGCAATTTCCGGGTCCAGACGGCCGATACCCACGGTACGCTGTTCCATATTCGGCGTGCTCAGCAGCATGTCCACCAGCTCCTGCACGTCACGACGCATCTGCTGCGCCAGTTGACGGGTCTGGATCATGTCCTCTTTGAGCAGATCGCGGCGAATCCCGCCGATCAGGTTCAGTCCGTAAGTTTTGCGCGCCCCGGTCAGTATCTCTGCCATTTTCATGGAGGTTTCACGCACGCGGAAGAACTGCATAAAGCCGGAGTCAAAGCCGGTGAAGTGACAGGCCAGGCCAAGGTTGAGCAGATGCGAGTGCAGGCGTTCCACTTCCAGCAGAATAGCGCGGATCATTTGCGCACGCTCCGGCACCTGAATGCCCATCGCGTTTTCCACGGAAGTGGTGTAGGCGGTGCTGTGGGCGAAGCCGCAGATACCACACACGCGATCCGACAGGAAGGTGACTTCGTTATAACCCATGCGGGTTTCCGCCAGTTTTTCCATACCACGGTGGACGTAGAACAGGCGGTAGTCGGCGTCGATAATGTTTTCGCCATCGACGAACAGACGGAAGTGGCCCGGTTCATCAGAAGTAACATGCAGCGGGCCAATCGGCACCACGTTATTTTTCTTGTCACCCAGCTCGTTAATGAACTCGTAGGTTTCCGCATCGGTGGTCGGCGCCGGGCGCTGACGATAATCCATGCTGTCTTTACGCAGCGGATAGAGTTCATCCGGCCAGTCGTCCGGCAGCACCAGACGGCGCTCGTCCGGCAGACCGACCGGGATTAAACCGTACATGTCGCGTACTTCGCGCTCACCCCACACGGCAGCCGGTACGCGCGGCGTAACGGATGGGAATTCCAGCTTATTGGCATCCACTTCAACGCGGACGGTAATCCAGCACTTCGTGCCCTGCTCCATCGACAGCACGTAATAAACGGCATAGTGGCCGCACAACTGGCGTTCGTCATTACCGAACAGCACCGACAGCCACCCACCCTGCTGGTAGTAAAGAAACTCCACCACTTCCGGCAGATAGTTTACTTTCACCGTAATAGTCAGCTGATCTTTGGTCTGCCAGGCTTCGTCCAGCACGACGCCCGGAAACGCCTGGTGCAGCGCCGCAAGGTATTGTTGACCTAATTTTTCTTCAGACATGCTCAAACTCTCTTAAATCACGCCGCCAGCAAGGAGACGAAGGCTAAAAACGCAAACCCAAAACCGGCCCAGGTCACGCGTGAAGTGGCGCAAAAACGCAGTCGCGCCATGCTGTTTTCAAACAGGGCGATCACCAGTACGCCGACAATCAGCTTGACGACGGCAATCACCAGCGCCAGCAACAGTCCGCCTGCGCTGAAGGTTTCCATCTGTCCCCACGGCAGAAACACGCCGACGAACATTTGCAGCACCACCAGTTGCTTAAGGCTGATGCCCCATTTCAGCACCGCAAAGCCGCTACCGCTGTATTCGGTCAACGGCCCTTCCTGCAACTCCTGCTCCGCTTCCGCCAGGTCGAACGGCAGCTTGCCCATTTCGATAAAGGTGGCGAAGGCGCAGGCGCACAGCGCCAGAATCAGCGGAATACTGCGCGCGACAGGCCAGTGATAAATGGTATCGGCGATATTGCTGATATGAGTTGAACCCGCCACCTGCGCGGCGACCCACAGACCCAGCAGCAGAATCGGCTCCACCAGCACGCCGAGCATCGCTTCACGGCTGGCGCCGATCGCGGTGAACGGACTGCCGGTATCCAGGCCTGCAATAGAGAAGAAGAAGCGCGCGATGGCGAACAGGTAAATCAGGGTGATTAAATCACCCAGTTGCGGCAACGGAGATCCAACGGTGACGACCGGCAGCGCGGTGGCGATAGTCAGCATCACGCCGACCATCACAAACGGCGTCAGGCGAAAAACCCAGCCGGAATCAGCGGGCGCAATACTCTGGCGACCGAGCAGTTTGATAATGTCGCGGTACTCCTGCAACACGCCCGGCCCACGGCGATTGTGTAGACGGGCGCGCGCCACGCGAGTAATACCGGACAGCAATGGCGCAACGGCAAATAGCACCAGCGCCTGAATTAACGGATAAAACACACTCATTTTCAGGCTCCTCGTGAAACCACAATCACCACCAGCACCGCCAGCTCAATCAGCGCCAGACGACGGAACAGCACCGCGGCCGCCGCGTTCTGCCAGCCCGGCACCAGCGATACCGGGTTCAGCCATTTACGCAGTTTGAGTACCGGGGCAAAGGCCTCTTTCACCGGCATGGCGAAACCGTGCGCGGTAATCACCATCGACTGCTCATGGTCGTAGCCGCACACCCAGGCCGCGCCGCGAGAACGCGACGGCAGACGGTTGCCTTTGAACATCGCCATAATGATGAACGGCAGTAGCGGACAGGCGACCAACAGCAGCGTGATCATCGGCTGCGATACGGTGGTGTGCGCGGTTTCCAGCGGCAACGGTACCGCAGTGGAAATCATCGGCAGCAGCCACGGCGCGGCAACCCCGCCCAGTACGCAGCAAATCGCCAATGCCACCACGCTGACGCCCATCAGGATCGGCGCGCAGCTGGCGTTTTCAGCTTCCTTCGTGCGCGGCGCGCCAAGGAACGTCACGCCGTACACTTTCGCCATACACATCACCGCCAGCGCGCCGGTAATCGCCAGGCCAACCGCCAGCAGCGGTCCTAACAGACGACCAACAAACGCGCCGCTGTTGCCCAGTTTGAAGAAGGACTGATAAATCACCCACTCGCCGGCAAAGCCGTTCAGCGGCGGCAGCGCGGCCATCGCCATCAGACCGACCAGCATGGCGATAGAAATAACCGGCATCCGTTTACCAATACCGCCCAGTTTTTCGATATCGCGATGACCGGTACGGAACCAGATGCTGCCCGCGCCCAGAAACAGCACGCTTTTGAACAGGCTATGGTTCAGCAGGTGATAGAGCCCGCCGGTCAGACCCAGCGCGATCAGTACCGGCTGATTGAGAGCAATCCCGGTAACGCCTGCGCCCAGACCGAGCAAAATGATGCCGATATTTTCCAGCGTGTGATAGGCCAGCAGGCGCTGAATGTTATGCTCCATCAGCGCGTACAGACCGCCGACAAAGGCGGTGATCATTCCAAGCACCAACAGCGCCACGCCCCACCACAGCGGCGCATTGCCGCCAAGCAGAGATAGCGTGAGAATGCCCAGCAGCCCGATTTTCATCACCACGGTCGAGAACAGCGCGGCGGCGGGAGCGCTGGCGTTGGCGTGCGCCTGCGGCACCCAACCGTGTAGCGGGATAATCCCGGCCAGCAGACCGAAGCCGATAACGCCGAGCAGCCAGATATCGGAGCCCAGCGGCAGTTGCTGAGCACGTTGATCCAGCAGCCCCAGATCCAGCGTGCCGTAGCGCTGCCACACCAACCAGCAGGCGATTGCCAGCAGCAGCGTACCGAGACGGCCCAGCGCAAACCACAGTTTGCCCTCTTTGCTACCGCCGGTGAGGAACACGGCGCAGAGCGCCATGATTTCCGCCATCACCACCATCGTCCCCAGGTTACTGGCGACCACGGCGCAGACGGCTGCCGCCATCAGCAGGTTGATCAACAGTCCGTTGGCTTTTACCTGTGGATGGCGATGCCAGTCGATATTGAACAGGCTGACAAACAGACCGCACAGCCCCAGCGTAATCAGCCAGATAGCATTCAGCGGCGTAATTTGCAGCATGTGACCGGTAAACGGCATCACGCCGCTAACCGTAACGACGCTGGTCAGCGCGGTGAACCCCGCGCCTGCCGTACACAGGCTGCCGACCGCGCCGCCGATACCGGCAATCCAGCCGCTCAGCGCTTTATGAAACGAAAACAGAAACGCCAGAACGGCGGCGGCGGCAAACCACGCGACGCCGCTAGTAATCAGTGAAAGTGAACTCATTATGCATCCCCACTCTGAGCCTGCTGAAACAAGGTGAGATCGCCAAAATCGGTATTAAACGTCAGCTCACGTTTACGTTTGCTGGCGCGGGCGATATCCGTGTTCTCCACCAGGTGTAGCGCTTTAGTCGGGCACATCCGCACACAGGCCGGGCCTTGCTCGTCAAAGCTGCACAGGTCGCATTTCACCGCGATAGCGCGTACGCCCGGCACCCAGTCGAGCAACGTACTGACGCGCGCAGGCGCTGGCGGCGCGGGCGGCGCTTTCGGCGTATTGGCGTTCGCCGGAATATGCAGCGGACGGCTGCCGGAAAACTCAATAGCGCCAAACGGACAGGCAATACCGCACAGTTTGCAGCTCACGCACAGGCTTTCATTAAGCTGGACAGCGCCGTCAACGCGATTAATCGCGTTAACCGGGCATACCGTGGCGCATGGCGCATCTTCACAGTGGTGACAAAGCTGCGGCGCAGATTCTTTTTCATTCAGCATCACTTTCAGGCGCGGCATTGACTGCAGGCCATGCTGGCGATGCGTCTCTGAACAGGCGGCCTCACAGGTGTGGCAGCCGATACAGAGAGTGGAGTCAGCAATTACAAAACGATTCACCAGGCATTCCTCAGGTGATTGTCATTTTTGACGAAAACATGCCGTTGAAATGTCATTTTCGACACTTATCGACACGCCCATCCCCAAAACATTCATGACATGGCGCAACGCCACATCGCGAATCAAAGCGGGCAACGCCTCAGGCTTATACCGCCGGGCTGTTTCCCTTTACCAATTGACGCAAATTAACCGGCGAGTTGGTTTCTACAGCGGTATAGAGGCTGTCGTAAACGCTGGCGATTTTTTCCAGATAGTGCTCCAGCACCTGCTCGCGATCGCGGTTGTTAACCCGTTCATCAACCTTGCCGTCGATATCGAGCTGCGCCTGTGCAATCAATTGCTTATCTTCGCCATCTTTGGTTTCAACGTAGTACTCAATGGTGTGGCTGTTAAAACCATCCGCCAACGCGACGTAAATACGAAAGTGCTCAAACAGGACAAAGCAAAGATCCCTTTCCGGCGCGCAGCTCATTGCGTGATGCAGGCGCGCTTTCGAGAGGGTGATCCCCTGAACCAGCGAGTTGCAGTAAATATGCCACTGGTCCTGTAGGCGACGATGCCGTTGCGCGATGTAATCGGCCTTTTCGCTTATTTCCCAAATAGTCATGTCAGGTTACCCGTTTAACAGAGATGCCTGCGTTAAGCATTTTCCATGCCAATTTTTAACTTATTGTTTTTAATAGCAGACGAGCGCAGTTACTGCCGTTTCGACGCGGTGACGACATGTCATTTCGTCATCGTCGACATTACCCTGCCAGGGGATAAAAATATTGGCATAAATATTGCTTTACAGGGGCAACCACTACGGGAGGCGATATGCACGAAATCACCCTCTGCCAACGGGCACTGGAATTGATTGAACAACAGGCTTCAGCATACGGTGCAAAACGTGTGACAGCCGTCTGGATCAAAATTGGCGCATTTTCTTGCGTGGAAACCAGCGCTCTTTCCTTTTGTTTTGATCTGGTATGCCGCGGCACGATAGCAGAAGGTTGTAAACTGCACCTCGAAGAACAGGAAGCCGAATGCTGGTGTGAGCATTGTCAACAATATGTCACGTTGTTAACCCACCGTGTACGTCGTTGTCCGCAATGTCATAGCGATACGCTGCGAATTGTGGCCGATGACGGCTTACAAATTCGGCGCATAGAGATTGATGAAACTGAAGATTAATGCCGGATAGACGCTCGCGTCGCCATCCGGCAGAAAGCCTGTAACAAGAAAAAGATCAGGAGTAAGCGATGTGTACGACTTGCGGTTGCGCTGAAGGCAACCTTTATATAGAAGGCGATGAACATAATCCGCACTCAGCGTTTCGTAGCGCGCCCTTTGCCCCAGCGGCTCGCCCGGCGCTGAATATTACCGGCATTAAAACGCCTGACTTTGCCCCAAGTCAGACCGCAGAAGGCGATCTGCATTACGGCCACGGCGAAGCCGGAACCCACGCGCCTGGTATGAGTCAGCGGCGGATGCTGGAGGTTGAAATCGACGTGCTGGACAAAAATAATCGTCTGGCTGAGCGCAACCGCGCCCGTTTCGCCGCCCGCCAGCAACTGGTGCTCAACCTGGTGTCCAGCCCCGGGTCCGGTAAAACCACCTTGCTGACTGAAACGCTAATGAAATTGAAAGACCGTGTACCGTGCGCGGTAATTGAAGGCGACCAGCAGACAGTGAACGACGCCGCCCGCATCCGCGCTACCGGCACGCCCGCCATTCAGGTCAACACCGGTAAAGGCTGCCATCTTGACGCGCAAATGATCGCCGACGCCGCGCCGCGCCTGCCGCTGGATGACCACGGTATTCTGTTTATCGAAAACGTCGGTAATCTCGTCTGCCCGGCCAGCTTCGATCTGGGCGAAAAGCATAAAGTCGCAGTGCTTTCCGTGACCGAAGGTGAAGATAAGCCGCTGAAGTATCCCCATATGTTTGCCGCTGCGTCGCTCATGCTGCTCAATAAAGTCGATCTGCTGCCCTACCTCAATTTTGACGTTGAGAAGTGCATCGCCAGCGCGCGTGAAGTGAACCCGGAGATTGAAATTATCCTGATTTCCGCCACCAGCGGCGAAGGCATGGATCAGTGGCTGGCCTGGCTGGAGGCGCAGCGATGTGCATAGGCGTGCCGGGTCAAATCCGCGCCATTGACGGCAATCAGGCAAAAGTTGACGTCTGCGGCATTCAGCGCGACGTCGATCTCACATTAGTCGGCAGTTGTGATGAAAACGGTCAGCCGCGTCTGGGTCAGTGGGTGCTGGTTCATGTCGGATTCGCCATGAGCGTCATTAACGAAGCGGAAGCGCGCGACACGCTCGACGCGCTACAAAATATGTTTGATGTTGAGCCGGACGTCGGCGCACTGCTGTATGGTGAGGAGAGATAATGCGTTTTGTTGACGAGTACCGTGCGCCGGAACAGGTAATGCAGCTCATTGAACACCTGCGTGAACGCGCCGCCCTTCTTCCTTACACTGCCGAACGTCCGTTGCGCATTATGGAAGTCTGCGGGGGTCATACCCACGCAATTTTTAAATTTGGTCTCGATCAGTTACTGCCCGAAAACGTGGAGTTTATTCACGGCCCCGGTTGTCCGGTCTGCGTGCTGCCGATGGGACGCATCGACAGTTGCGTGGAAATCGCCAGTCATCCGGAGGTGATTTTCTGCACCTTTGGCGATGCCATGCGCGTGCCGGGGAAACAGGGTTCTCTGTTGCAGGCTAAAGCGCGCGGCGCGGATGTCCGTATTGTTTATTCTCCGATGGACGCGCTGAAGCTGGCGCAGGATAACCCGACCCGCAAAGTGGTATTTTTCGGGCTGGGCTTTGAAACCACCATGCCGACCACCGCCATCACGCTACAGCAGGCAAAACAGCGTGACGTGCGAAACTTCTACTTTTTCTGCCAGCACATTACGCTGATCCCGACGCTGCGTAGCTTACTGGAGCAGCCGGACAACGGCATTGACGCCTTTCTTGCGCCAGGCCACGTCAGCATGGTCATCGGCACCGAGGCGTACCAGTTTATCGCCGCCGATTTTAATCGCCCGCTGGTGGTGGCTGGATTCGAACCGCTTGATCTACTGCAAGGCGTGGTCATGCTGGTTGAGCAGAAAATAGCGGCCCTAAGCCAGGTTGAAAACCAATACCGTCGCGTGGTGCCGGATGCCGGAAACATGCTGGCGCAGCAGGCCATCGCCGATGTGTTCTGCGTTAATGGCGATAGCGAGTGGCGCGGTCTGGGCGTGATTGAATCCTCCGGCGTCCACCTGACGCCAGAGTATCAGCGCTTTGACGCCGAAGCGCATTTCCGCCCAGCGCCACAGCAGGTCTATGACGATCCGCGCGCCCGCTGCGGCGAAGTGCTGACCGGCAGATGCAAGCCGCATCAGTGCCCGCTATTTGGTAAAACATGTAATCCAGAGACCGCGTTCGGCGCGCTGATGGTCTCTTCCGAAGGCGCATGCGCCGCCTGGTATCAGTATCGTCAGCAGGAGTGTGAAGTTTGAACAATATACAACTCGCCCACGGCAGCGGCGGCCAGGCTATGCAACAGTTGATTAATAGCCTGTTTATGGAGGCCTTTGCCAACCCGTGGCTGGCGGAACAAGAAGATCAGGCGCGTCTGGACCTGGCGCAACTGACGGCGGAGGGCGACCGTCTGGCGTTTTCTACCGATAGCTATGTGATCGATCCGCTCTTTTTCCCCGGCGGCAATATCGGCAAACTGGCGATTTGCGGTACGGCGAACGACGTAGCGGTGAGCGGCGCGATCCCCCGCTATCTCTCCTGCGGCTTTATCCTTGAAGAAGGGCTGCCGATGGAGACGTTAAAAAGCGTGGTCAATAGCATGGCGGCGACCGCGCGGGAAGCGGGTATCGCCATTGTAACCGGCGACACCAAAGTTGTGCAGCGCGGCGCGGCGGATAAATTGTTTATCAACACTGCCGGCATGGGGGCGATTCCCGCCGATATTCACTGGGGCGCGCAAACGCTGAGCGTTGGCGATGTGCTGTTAGTCAGCGGTACGCTTGGCGATCACGGCGCCACTATCCTCAACCTGCGTGAGCAACTGGGACTGGATGGCGAGCTGGCGAGCGACTGCGCAGTATTAACGCCGCTAATTCAGACGCTGCGTCATATTGACGGAGTGAAGGCATTGCGTGACGCCACGCGCGGCGGCGTGAATGCGGTCGCCCATGAGTTTGCGGCGTCCTGCGGTTACGGTATTGAATTGTCCGAATCCGCACTGCCGCTCAAACCTGCCGTGCGCGGCGTCTGCGAGCTGTTGGGGCTGGATGCCCTGAACTTTGCCAACGAAGGAAAACTGGTGATTGCCGTTGAACGGCAGGCCGCAGATCGGGCGTTGGCGGCATTACGCGCGCATCCGCTGGGACGTGATGCAGCGCTGATTGGCGAAGTCGTGGAACGCAAAGGCGTTCGCTTAGCCGGACTCTATGGCGTGAAGCGAACCCTTGATTTGCCACACGCCGAACCATTACCTCGTATATGCTAGCAGCCTGTTGGCAGCATACTGTAGGCCGGATAAGTCGCATTTGCGTCGACATCCGGCATTAACGCTGCATTAACGCCTGATGGCGCTTTGCTTATCAGGCCTACGGATTGTGTGACCAGCGAGTTTGCGGTCAGCCATCCGGCAATAACTTACGACTTATACCTATAATTCATTTACCGTTTTCGCACCGTTTTGCGGTATTTTCCTGGAAAAGCAACATGTCGTATACACCCATGAGCGATCTTGGACAGCAAGGCTTGTTCGATATCACTCGTACCTTATTGCAGCAGCCCGATTTGGCGTCGCTCAGTGAAGCGCTTTCGCAACTGGTAAAGCGTTCAGCGCTCGCCGACAGCGCCGGCATTGTGCTATGGCAGGCGCAGTCGCAACGCGCACAATATTATGCGACGCGAGAAAATGGCCGTCCTGTTGAATATGAAGATGAAACCATACTGGCGCACGGCCCGGTACGTCGCATCCTTTCTCGCCCCGATGCATTGCACTGTAATTTCCATGAGTTTACCGAAACCTGGCCGCAGCTTGCCGCGAGCGGCCTCTACCCTGAATTTGGTCATTACTGTCTGCTTCCTTTAGCCGCGGAGGGCCGTATTTTCGGCGGCTGCGAATTCATCCGTCAGGAAGATCGCCCCTGGAGTGAAAAGGAATATGACCGTCTGCATACGTTTACCCAAATTGTCGGCGTGGTCGCCGAGCAAATTCAAAACCGGGTAAACAATAATGTCGATTATGATCTGTTGTGCCGCGAACGCGATAACTTCCGTATTCTGGTTGCGATTACCAACGCCGTCCTGTCGCGTCTGGATATTGATGAGCTGGTAAGCGAAGTCGCAAAAGAGATCCACCACTATTTCAATATCGACGCAATCAGCATCGTGTTGCGCAGCCATCGCAAAAATAAGCTGAATATCTACTCCACCCACTACCTTGATGAGCATCATCCGGCGCACGAACAGAGCGAAGTCGACGAAGCCGGCACGCTCACGGAGCGCGTCTTTAAAAGTAAAGAGATGCTGCTTATCAACCTCAACGAACGCGATCCGCTTGCCCCCTACGAACGCATGCTGTTCGATACCTGGGGCAATCAGATCCAGACGCTTTGCCTGCTGCCGTTGATGTCCGGCAAGACGATGCTTGGCGTGCTCAAACTGGCCCAGTGCGAAGAAAAAGTGTTTACCACCGCCAACCTCAAGCTGCTGCGTCAGATTGCCGAACGGGTAGCCATTGCCGTGGATAATGCGCTGGCCTATCAGGAAATCCACCGACTGAAGGAACGCCTGGTCGACGAAAATCTGGCGCTCACGGAGCAGCTTAATAACGTCGACAGCGAGTTTGGCGAGATCATCGGACGCAGCGAAGCGATGTACAACGTGCTAAAGCAGGTTGAGATGGTGGCGCAGAGCGACAGTACCGTGCTGATTCTGGGCGAAACGGGAACCGGTAAAGAGTTGATTGCCCGCGCCATTCACAACCTGAGCGGACGTAGCGGGCGCAGGATGGTAAAGATGAACTGCGCCGCGATGCCGGCGGGGCTGCTGGAAAGCGATTTGTTTGGTCATGAGCGCGGCGCGTTTACCGGCGCCAGCGCGCAGCGGATTGGCCGTTTCGAGCTGGCGGATAAAAGCTCGCTGTTTCTGGATGAAGTGGGCGACATGCCGCTGGAGCTACAGCCTAAGCTGCTGCGCGTCCTTCAGGAGCAAGAGTTTGAACGTCTCGGCAGCAATAAACTGATCCAGACCGACGTGCGGCTGATCGCCGCGACTAACCGCGATCTGAAAAAAATGGTCGCCGATCGCGAATTCCGTAACGATCTCTACTATCGGCTGAATGTTTTTCCGATCCAGCTTCCTCCGTTACGCGAACGTCCGGAAGATATACCACTACTGGTCAAAGCGTTCACCTTCAAAATCGCCCGCCGAATGGGGCGTAATATCGACAGCATTCCCGCCGAAACGCTGCGCACGCTCAGCAGCATGGAATGGCCGGGGAACGTTCGCGAGCTGGAGAATGTCGTCGAGCGCGCCGTGCTGCTGACGCGCGGCAATGTGCTACAACTGTCGCTGCCGGATATTACCGCCGTAACGCCCGATACCTCGCCTGTTGCGACTGAAAGCGCCAAAGAAGGCGAAGATGAATATCAGCTTATTATACGCGTGCTGAAAGAGACCAATGGCGTAGTGGCTGGACCAAAAGGCGCGGCGCAGCGTCTGGGGCTTAAACGAACCACCCTGCTGTCGCGTATGAAGCGATTGGGTATTGATAAAGACGCGTTAGCGTAACGGGTTGCCGGATCTGATCCGGCCTGGAGATGATGCGCGCCGTAGGCCTGGCGCTTCCCCTTCACTTCTTGCGCTGATATTTTTCCGGCAATTCCGGAACGGGGCGCTTATCGTCGATAAGGTGCCGCACGGTCAGGACAGGATGCCGCCAAAGCATTCGCGGACCTGCCCAACGCATAATCTGCTTCATCTCCTCGCGTTTAGCCGGCTGATAGCAGTGCACCGGGCACTGCTTACAGGCGGGTTTTTCCTCGCCAAATACGCATTTATCAAGACGTTTTTGCGCGTAGGCGAACAGCGCCTCGTAATGCCCCTGCACCGCTGACGCCTGTGGGCACTGGCTTTCATACAGCGCGATCATTTTTTTGATCGTCAGTTTTTCACGAGCGATACGTTTACCAGGCATCGTGCTCTCTCCGAACATTAAGGTGTATTTATTTTACACCTTATCCCTCTTTAGCACTATCACTGCATATCGTCGCCATTTCGCAAATAAGAATTATTTTCATTTATTCATGCCTTGTGCTATATAACATAGCAAAGGCTATATTCGATGATTAATTAACCACATTGTTGCGAGGGATACTATGACGAATCTACATCGTCTGAAAACACTCCTGATTGCCGGTATTGTCGCGATACTCGCGCTATCGCCAGCCTATGCAAAAGAGAAATTTAAAGTCATCACCACGTTTACCGTTATTGCCGACATGGCGAAAAACGTGGCGGGCGACGCAGCGGAAGTCAGCTCAATTACCAAGCCCGGCGCTGAAATCCATGAGTATCAGCCAACGCCCGGCGATATTAAACGAGCGCAGGGGGCACAGCTTATCCTCGCGAATGGTCTGAACCTGGAGCGATGGTTCGCCCGCTTTTATCAGCACCTTTCCGGCGTACCGGAAGTCGTCGTCTCCACCGGCGTCAAACCGATGGGCATTACCGAAGGCCCGTATAACGGTAAACCGAACCCGCACGCCTGGATGTCGGCAGAAAACGCGCTGATTTATGTCGATAACATTCGCGACGCCCTGGTGAAGTACGATCCGGATAATGCGCAGATCTATAAGCAAAACGCCGAGCGCTATAAAGCGAAAATTCGCCAGATGGCCGATCCGTTGCGTGCCGAACTGGAAAAAATTCCCGCCGATCAGCGCTGGCTGGTCACCAGTGAAGGCGCGTTCTCTTACCTGGCGCGCGATAACGACATGAAAGAGCTTTATCTCTGGCCAATTAACGCCGATCAACAGGGGACGCCAAAACAGGTGCGTAAAGTGATTGATACCATTAAAAAGCACCATATTCCCGCCATCTTTAGCGAGAGTACGGTTTCCGATAAACCGGCCCGTCAGGTCGCGCGTGAATCCGGCGCGCATTATGGCGGCGTGCTGTATGTCGATTCTCTGAGCGCCGCTGACGGCCCTGTGCCAACCTATCTGGATCTGCTGCGCGTCACGACCGAAACCATCGTCAACGGCATTAACGACGGACTGAGGAGTCAACAATGAGTCAATCTGCGATTACCGTTGATCAAGTCACGGTGACGTATCGCAACGGTCATACCGCCCTACGGGACGCCACTTTTCAGGTGCCTGGCGGTTCAATCGCCGCGCTGGTAGGCGTAAATGGTTCCGGTAAGTCTACGTTATTTAAAGCGTTAATGGGCTTTGTGCATCTTGCGCAGGGCGATATCACTATCCTGCAACAGTCAGTCAACAAGGCGCTGAAAAAAAACCTCATTGCTTATGTTCCGCAATCGGAAGAAGTGGACTGGTCATTTCCGGTGCTGGTAGAAGATGTGGTGATGATGGGACGCTACGTCCATATGGGCTGGCTACGCCGTCCCACTGCGCATGATCACGCCTGTGTTGACGCCGCGCTGGCGCGGGTGGATATGCTGGAATATCGTCACAGGCAGATTGGCGAGCTGTCCGGCGGGCAGAAAAAACGTGTGTTTCTTGCCAGGGCCATCGCTCAGGATGGACAGGTAATCCTGCTGGATGAACCTTTTACCGGCGTGGATGTAAAAACCGAAGCGCGAATCATCGATCTACTGCGAGAACTGCGCGATGAAGGCCGCACGATGCTGGTCTCAACGCATAATCTCGGCTCCGTCACCGAGTTTTGCGACTATACGGTAATGATTAAAGGAACCGTACTGGCCAGCGGCCCTACCGAAACCACGTTTACCGCCGCGAATCTGGAACAGGCGTTTAGCGGCGTTCTACGTCATATCGCGCTAAGCGGAGGTGAAGAGCACATCATCACCGATGACGAGCGCCCCTTTATTTCCCGGCGCGTGGCCAGCGGAGGAAAATCGTCATGAACTGGCTTGTTGAGCCGTTTGGCTACCAGTATATGCTCAACGCGATGTGGGTCTCCGCGATGGTGGGCGGTCTGTGCGCGTTTCTCTCCTGCTATTTGATGCTCAAAGGCTGGTCGCTCATTGGCGATGCGCTATCTCACTCTATTGTGCCTGGCGTCGCTGGCGCCTGGATGTTAGGGCTGCCCTTCTCGCTCGGCGCGTTTCTTTCCGGCGGACTGGCGGCAGGCAGTATGCTCTTTCTTAACCAACGCTCACGCCTGAAAGAAGACGCGATTATCGGGCTTATCTTCTCCTCTTTTTTTGGCGTCGGCCTTTTTATGGTGTCGCTCAATCCGATGTCGGTGAATATCCAGACGATTATTCTCGGCAACGTGCTGGCGATCGCGCCAGCGGATATTGCGCAACTGGCGATTATCGGCGCAGTCTCGCTGACGATTCTGCTGTTAAAGTGGAAAGATCTGATGGTCGTCTTTTTCGATGAAACCCATGCGCGCTCTATCGGGCTTAATCCGGGTCGACTAAAGCTGTTGTTTTTCACTCTATTGTCCGTCTCTACCGTGGCGGCCCTGCAAACCGTTGGGGCGTTCCTGGTGATCTGTCTCGTCGTCACGCCGGGCGCGACGGCCTGGTTACTCACCGACCGTTTTCCACGTCTGCTCATGATTGCCGTCGTGATTGGTAGCCTGACCAGTTTTCTGGGCGCATGGCTTAGCTACTGGCTGGATGGCGCCACTGGCGGAATTATTGTCGTCATGCAAACCTTACTGTTCATCACAGCCTTTATTTTCGCCCCGAAACACGGTCTGTTAGCCAACCGTCGACGCGCCCGCCTGCAGAAGGAGCCGACATGTTCTTAACAACGTTACTGGAACCCTTTCAGTTTGATTTTATGGTGAACGCCCTTATGGTTTCGGTCATTGTGGCGATTCCCTGCGCCTTACTGTCCGTGTTTTTAGTGTTAAAAGGCTGGGCGTTAATGGGCGACGCAATGAGTCATGCGGTATTCCCCGGGGTCGTGCTGGCATATATTGTGGGGATCCCCCTGGCGATTGGCGCTTTCATTGCCGGATTATTTTGCGCTATCGCGACCGGCTATCTGGACGATAACAGCCGCATCAAACGTGATACGGTGATGGGCATCGTCTTTTCCGGGATGTTTGGCGCAGGTCTGGTGCTCTATGTTTCTATTCAATCGGAAGTGCATCTGGATCACATCCTGTTTGGGGATATGCTGGGCGTATCGCTGGGGGATATTGTACAAACGTCGGTTATTGCACTGGGTATTGCGTTAATCATAGGGCTGAAATGGAAAGATCTCCTGCTACACGCTTTTGACCCGCACCAGGCGAAAGCCAGCGGGCTGAATACCACGCTACTGCATTATGGCCTGCTATGTATGATTGCGCTGACTATCGTCGCCACGCTGAAATCGGTGGGTATTATTCTGTCGATTTCACTGCTTATCGCCCCCGGCGCAATTGCCATTTTGCTGACGCGACGCTTTGCGCGCGCGCTGGGATTAGCGGTGAGTCTGTCAGTTATTACCGCTTTTGCGGGCGTCTATCTGTCTTTTTATCTTGATAGCGCGCCAGCGCCGACCATCGTGGTATTATTTGCCATCGTGTTTATTGCGGTATTTATTTACGCAACATGGCGCGACAGGCGTAATGAAATCGTACCAGAGGCGCAAGGTTAACACTTTTTTGCCTGCTATTCAGGAAATATACGGTCATAATATAGAGTAGTTTTATGGCGCTGGAAGAATTTCATCTGGCAGGCAACCTTATAATTTCATTACGGTTTAAGTAAAGACTTATATTCAGCTATCCTTTTTTTATGAGCGGATATAGAGAGTTTTTTATCGTTTAGCATAACGGCATTGTTATCGAATCGCTCATAAAGCGTTTCATTCTTTTTGTTTACTATACTGCTTCCCGCCGCCGGATTGGCCTGCACATATTCATTTAATCGTTGTACGCCTTGAGTATGTTTGTAAAAACTCACCGGCAGATAACGGTCTGCTTTATCAGACGGGAGAAAAGGTTCCTCACCACACAGACGTTCACAAATATTATCTTCATGAATTTTTACTAAGTTCATAAATTCAAGATGAAGTTTTTTGGCGAGCGCCAGGCTAAAAATACCGCATTCAGAAGAGCTTCGTTGAATGTCCAGCTCGACCATAGCAAAATAACAATCAGGCAGTTGTTCACGTTCAAGAGCTGCTTTGGTCCTCAACGCCAGTAAAGCAGGTCCAAAAGCGCTACACGCTGCTGGTTCGAACAAAATCACCGATGTCTTTCCGTCCATAACTCTAAAATCGACGACTGAAATATGGATACCTGAACTTCCCATATTTACGAGAAATCGGGCAGATTCAACGCCTTCCATTCTGGTCTCCTTTATAGAGGAAACAAGCTCATGGACTGACATAACAAATTTAAGATTTAACTCTGGATACTTCTTATTGGCCTGTGCAACAAGAAAAGGCATCATTTCGAGATCGGTTTCCTCGTAACTGATATGAATCCAGCTGCCATCTATAATTTCACTTTCCAGACGCTCAACAATACAGGTCAATGCTTCGGTGTTTAGCTCCCCGCTGACGTCAGGCTGAGGCGATAAACTCGCCCCCATATTACGAGCCGTAGGACTTAGCATACTTTTCCCTCCACATGATAGCTCCTGCACCGAAAATATCATCTTTAACTTTTCAGATTCAATATATTGCCCGCAAAAATATGCCTCAATGATTGAGCCAGGCAACCAATCACCTCCGGATGATTATATATAAGAATTACTACTCAAAAAATCTTTTTTATAATAAAAGCTCAACACATGGTCATAAATGATAAAAAATATTTTAATTCATTCCTACCGCAATCGGTAACGCGCAATTATCGTCAGGTACACCAGGGTTATGTGCAAAAGCAGTGCGCTGTAAATGCGCGTCTAGTTTCAGCCCCCGGAACAGCGATAGCGGTGAAGAGTCCATCCCCAAACGATACATAACCTTCTTACGATAAATACTGACGGTTTTTGTTCCCAGACCAAATTTTTTCGCCAGTTCAATTGCCGGATGTCCGGAGGATAATAATATCAGCAGCGCATATTTCGCCTGAGTGACGCCGGGAGGTAGATTCCACCAGGCGTATTGATTGATATTAAACAATACCTCTTCCGGCGTCTCGCCGGCATTAAAAGCATACGTAGCAGCCACGGTTTGCTTTTGTGGCCTGTGGCAGAAACGCAGCCAGGCTTCCGGAAGACGGAGCTTCTCTCGATCCGAGCGGATAGCGCAGGATAGTTCGTCTTTTAAAACATAATCCATAACGCCAAAATATTGCAGCACACAGCGATCGATATAATACAAGCGATCTGCCACTACCAAAACTTTACGGTTCTGCAACCGCGTCTGCAACGCATGAAAAAGATAAACATGCTCATGCGGGTTCAAAGCTAAAATCAGCCCGGCGTCCGGCATATCGGATAGAGAATGCAAAAGTGCGGTTAATGAGTTACACGTTTTAACGCACTTTTCCGGATATTTTTGCTTAAAAATAGACTGAAGGGCATAACAATTAGTCCAGTTAATACCGTATATAATTACATTTCTCATTTATTTATCCTTTTTTGAAAACTGACCACAGCTTCGGTAATAATTTTTCTTCCTGGGCGACTACTGCGCAAGTAGATAACGCCTTCTTACTACAAAGGTAATAAGACCAGATACGTTATTACATGCGCAATGTCGTTACCGAAATGAATTCCTTTTACAAATCTGATAATGATTAAATTTGCTGTTTTACTTTACTGTAATCTCTTAGAGTACAACGATTGCCCGACGCCTGGTGGCCATGTATGTCTGACAATGAACGCTTTCGATTCCCTTTCATTAACTATATATCACTGGTGTAGCGATACTGAAATATACACTACGATTAAAAAAATATTTGGTATCTGTAACGCAAACAGATAGTAACGTTTAAAATAATTTCACAAATCAATGGTTCATCGTACGCATAAAGCTAAGCGGTGTAATCTTAAAATGCCGTTTAAAAATAGCGATAAAATAAGAAGGCGTATCATAGCCACACATCGTCGCGACTTGTGAAATATTTCCAGCCCCCATACGTAATAATTTTATAGCCTGATTCATACGAGCATCCAGATATATTTTGCTAAAACTCACCTCTTCAGCGGCCAGTTTTCGCTTCAGACTTGATACGCTCATAAACAGCTTTCCTGCCACCTCAGCCTGTGACCATTTGCGGGTGAGATCGCTGATAATAATGTTATAAACTTTCTCTTTTGTCGTAATTTTTATTGCTCGCTCAAGGAAATCAAACCCACCGGGCTTACGTACAAATGCCGATATAAGATACATCAATGAGAAATATGAATAATCATGATCATCAATACTCACATTACTACAAACCCGTGGACATGCCACACCATGCAAAATAGAGTCAAAAGTATCACTCATCCCTGGCAACAAGTCCGCATGAAAAAAATACTTTGGTTTCGTTTTTAATGATAGCTCTCGATCATTATAGTTTCTTGTACTGTAAAAAACTTTGTAGAATTTTTGCATTAAGTCATAGGAAACTTCCAGTGAAGAAAAATCAATATGCCCTTCTATTTCGCTCATACTAAGAGTGATTGTTTGATCTTTTTCCAATAAAAATAAACACGGCGCAGATTGTTCGATGAACTCCCCAAATTCGTTTTCAATTCGCAAACTGCCTTTATTAAGTTTAAATAATAAGCAGTTTGCGACATAATAGTCTCTTACGTCAGCTAATCCATTTATTAATGGAAATTTGTTCGGCTGTTGAAGGTGATTATTGCTAATGGCCTCAACTGATTTATTCATTGAAGGCAATACCATATTTTATCCTGTGTGCTATAAGGAACTCAAAATCGTTATATTCTTATAAACAAATAATTAAAACTCACAGAGATGATTTAAATCCGATTTTTTTATTATTATAGCCAATAATTACATTCCAACGCGCGTTCATTTCGTCACAAAAAGATACCCTTACAAACTTTATGCACAATTTTGTAATTAAAGCTTACAATATTAATATAATCATTTCAGAATAAAACGCCTGGTAGATACCTTAATAATCCATATACATCAATAAGATAGATACACTGGCATGGTGCATTTTCTGCATTATTTGCTAATATATACACCATACCTTATCACAAATCGCCAGCAATGGGGGGTTCACCAGTCAATTGCCTCTTTGTTTTCCCCGCCCGATAAAATAATCTCCTGCATCCAGGAGGTCATTTGTGACTGCGCATTCATTGTACCAACTAATACCCCGTTTAAAGCCTCATATAAATGAGTACCCGGTTCAACTTTTGCTAACATGTTTTGTAGCATAGCCGTTTGCTGCTCAAAAGAAACAAAAGCCGAATCACCACTTTTCGGATCTTTGAAGGCATTCATCTCTTGATAAATGCTATCTTTAAGCGTTTCAGAAGAGGCTGACTCAGGAAGCGCCAAAAGTCGTTGGTAGAATGCATCATAAAGATCAACGTCGCCGCCATTGCTTAAAGGCGCGCTATCCACATTATTCAGCATAGCGGCCCTGGCACTCAACGAAACCACACCCGTCGCTTCAGTATCCGCTGTCGGGACCAAATAAGAAGTCGGAATCGTACCCGGTATCACCTTATAACCTCCATTTTACAATGCTTGCGTTTTTGTCTTCCATTCATCAATAAGTGCGTTAATGGCGTTATCAGAAATCGTCCGGCAGTCTTGTGGAAGTTCATCAAGATGATGCTTAATGACGCCTACTGCCGTTTCAACAAATTGTTCAGGTGAAAATTCTGCGATCTGATCGCCGCAACTCATGATAAAGCGCTGTTCCTGATGATATTTAAGATTAAAAGTGCCTGGCCAGTTCTCCATAAGCAACACCATCAGTTTTTGGTGATCTTTTTTCGCGTTAACTGGTAGTGTTAAAAAAAGTTGCCCCTCAGGCTTATCGAAATCCCTTAGCCACTCATCCAGGACGGTTAAAAGCGTTTCGGGATGGTCGACCGCAGCTGAAAATAACTCGCGGGCATAAATCTGTATTTTTTCCATCCACTTCCAGGCCATTGTCTGATTATCAGTAAGATAAGCGGCGACCTGCTGTAACGCGTCTATCATTCCCTGCTCGTAACCTTCCTGATAGGCGTACATCCGCAAGGTCTTTGCCTCTTCTTCCGCCTCTCGCAAAATACGCTTAGCCCGTTGATGCGCCTGCTGTTCTAATCTTTCAATAGAGAAATAACGTTCCAGCGTTTTACGCTTTATCAGTATCCCCTCAACAGGCGAAAGCGGGGACGGAATTGGGATATTTTTGAGCATATTGTAAGGCCAGTAGCAAAATTGACATTTCTACAGCATCCTGCTTCGATGCCTCCTCAATAAATGGAGGAAAAAGCAAAGGAAAACGCTGTGCTAAAGATTCAGGTAAAAATTCATTCAGGGCATTTAACTGTGCATACCCGACGCTAAGTAAAAACTGGTGATTCGGCGCCTTATTGCAGACAGATAAACTTGTTCCCTGATGCATTGCCAAAAATGCTTGCGCCCAATCCGGCAGGCCAAGCAAGGCTCCCTGCCTTGCCAGATCGGCTCTCAGTTTATGGCAACCGAGTAAATACGCTACTTGCGGCAGTCGGCGCCACTGACGCAGCCACAGCTGCGTCAGTGAGTTTTGAATACACTCCTTTTCTCCGTTCTTAAGCCGCCATGCCGCCAGTATTAACTCATTTGCCGCCGCCCTGGCGGCGGGTCTGACAATCATTTCCGGCGCTATCTGCAACCGCTGAGGATGGATATACGATAACGGATCAAAAATGATTCTTTGCCAGATAATGGGTAATGGCTGCCTATTCATTTGACGATTTCGCCTTATCATCAGCCGTTATGCCTTTCTTATTGCGGGCATAATGGTTTTTGTAATACCAGACGCCAAAGCCTGCTGACATCACGGATAACAAAATAATCAACACAATCCAACTGGTTGCAAAAGAATTACGTTTTACTGGTGTGCCGGGAGCCTGTAATTGGGCATCAGAACGTTCTGACAACACAACAGAAATGTTGTCATAATCCACATCGGCAAAACTATTCTTTAAGAAACGCTTGATATCGCTGATCTGATGCGCAAGCGGCGAACCTCGTTCATATACGGCTAATGCCGACAGATGAACAGGTTTTGGCGGACGGCCATTTTCACCAGCATCAATATCATAACTAATATGGACCCTGGCGGAGAGCACGCCCTCCATCGTCTGTAATGACTGTTCCAGTCGCTGTTCAATAGCCGAATATAACCTGGCCTTTTCAGCTCGCGGAGACGATACCAGCGAATCCGCCGGGAACATCTGCGCTATTTCCACCCGTGGCCGGGGAGGAAGCTGATAAGTTTTAATCCAGTACACCGCAGCGGTAAAATCAGGCTCAGCAACGGTAATGCTATAGCCCAATTTTCCGCTATCAATTTTATTCGCCTCTATATTGTGCATTTGCAGAACGGCAATGACCTCATTAGCCTGTTCCTGGTCCAGTCCTTTTAAAAGATCCTTATCCTTACAGCCGGCAAGGGTCATTACCAGCAGAAAGGTATATAGATATCGACGAATCATGAGCGTAATAGCGTTTCAACAGCCCCGACTCCTTTACGAGTAAGGGTACTTACCATAGAAACATACAGGTTATAATCTGAAATCATCTCTTGCGAAATAGCCAGCTCTTTAGGATCCGTCACCAGATTAGGGTCCTCAATCCTGTTGGTAATCGTCTGTTTATCCACAGCCGTGGCAATCGCCGAACCAGAAAAAGCCTGGAGTAGCCGGTCATCCAGCGAGACAATGTCCGTTTCCATAGACCTGATATTGACCGCCTGCCCTATAACGGCATTCTCAGGGACAATAGTTGCAATCGACATAATCCACCTTATAACTGATTAACGGAAGTTCTGAATAATGGCAGCATCAATATCCTTAAAGACTTTTACCGTGTTCGATTGCGCGTTACGGTACAAGTTATATTCCGAGAGCTTACTCTGATACGCCGCCAGTAGCGCCGGATCGGAGGGTTTTGCTGCTAATTTATCCAGCGCCTCTGTTACCTGCGTTTGTAGATTATCAACGCCCGTATCAAATTTTGCTGAGACGTCATCCAGATAGCCTGACCAAGGTGTTGCCATAATGACTTCCTTATTTGCGTTAAATTAAAGTGGGCTTGGGAAATACCAATGGCCTGGGCTCATTTTGATATAACCTTCCGCCCCGTACTGAAATGAGCGCCCCTTGAGCCAGTCATCTTTTAATTCGATCGCAAACTGCACATAGCGTCCTCCCCATGTGCGGTAATAGCTATCGACAAATTGACGGGCTCTGAGTATTTCTACATCATCGAGCGCCCCCTGAATAACAAACGTTACGCCCCCCTTATGATTCCTGCGGGAATAAGGTAACGCCTGCTGTTTTAGCCCCGCTTCCGCCTGGCCTGCGGCGGTAACATCGTCCATCAACGTGATGTTAACCGAATCCGCGTAAGGCATTAGCGCTCTCAGCTTTTGACTTAACACCTCGAGCTCTTTCTTGCTCATCGTGTTTCGCTGGCGGCTTAGCCAGAAAACGGGTTTACGCGGCTCATCGAAATGAAGCCGATAATAAGCCAGCTGAGGATAATAGGTATCCAGCCAGGTAGAGATACGCTTATTTTCTTCGTTTTCGTTAATCACTCGCGCATTTTTATCATAATCGCCCCTCGCTAAAACCTGACGAGCCCACAGCGTATCTCTTTCATTTTGCGCAGCGACATAGAGCATTTTGTCCCGTCCTGGCAACACCTGAAAGCGCTCCTTCTCCTGCCCCAATAACGAATCGAGCTCTGCGGCCTGCCGCTGCGGCGAGTTAAGTATCCATAACGTCCCCACCGTCCCAATTCCCAATATAAAAAACCCGGCCAGTGCGGCTACAATTCCGTTTTTAAAACGCGGCTCGTTCTTTTTTGCAGACGTTTCTAACTTCTCTGGCTGCTCGGGCACCCACGGCTCGCTTTCCGGGCGAATCAGGATAAGCAATTCACCGACCTGTATTGGCGTATTTAATTGCACCGAACGAGATTCAGAATTTCCTTCTTTCAGCTCATGGAGTATAATTTCGGTCGCATCCGTATCCACCTGGATTTCAAAATTTACTCCGCCATGGTCCAGCGGGATAAAAAAGCTATCGGCAGGTATATCAGGGAGTTGGCCTGAAGCAGTGAGCGCATCACTCTGACCTACCACAAAGAGTGTTCGGCCTGTCAGCAATGGAAACTCACAGCCGTTCAGTGAGCTGTTAAGTAATCGAACTATGTATGGCCCTGGGCTTGTTATCGTCTTCTCTTTTGATGTTTCCATATATACTGTTAGCGATGTCTGTCGTTCTCGATAGCAGCAGATTACCGCACAGGACACAGGGATTCCTGATGAAAATAGAATGAAAAGTGAGAAATAAAATCAATTTATTCTGTATAATGCGTCTCAACACATATTAAAAGAACCATCATCCCCATTGGGGCTTAAACTACTGTAGATAAATTACCCAAATTTGGGTTCTTTTGGTGTAACAATCAGACCATTGCCAACACACGCTAATAAAGAGCATTTACAACTCAGATTTTTTCAGTAGGATACCAGTAAGGAACATTAAAATAACATCAACAAAGGGATAATATGGAAAATGTAACCTTTGTAAGTAATAGTCATCAGCGTCCTGCCGCAGATAACTTACAGAAATTAAAATCACTTTTGACAAATACCCGGCAGCAAATTAAAAGTCAGACTCAGCAGGTTACCATCAAAAATCTTTATGTAAGCAGTTTCACTTTAGTTTGCTTTCGGAGCGGTAAACTGACGATTAGCAATAATCACGATACGATTTACTGTGACGAACCTGGGATGTTGGTGCTCAAAAAAGAGCAGGTAGTTAACGTGACGCTTGAAGAGGTCAATGGCCACATGGATTTCGATATACTCGAGATACCGACGCAACGACTTGGCGCTCTCTATGCACTTATCCCAAACGAGCAGCAAACCAAAATGGCGGTACCCACAGAGAAAGCGCAGAAAATTTTCTATACGCCTGACTTTCCTGCCAGAAGAGAGGTATTTGAACATCTGAAAACGGCGTTCTCCTGTACGAAGGATACAAGCAAAGGTTGCAGTAACTGTAACAACAAGAGTTGTATTGAAAATGAAGAGTTAATTCCTTATTTTCTGCTGTTCCTGCTTACTGCTTTTCTCCGACTCCCGGAGAGTTATGAGATCATCCTTAGCTCGGCTCAGATAACGTTAAAGGAGCGCGTTTACAACATTATATCTTCGTCACCCAGTAGACAGTGGAAGCTTACGGATGTTGCCGATCATATATTTATGAGTACGTCAACGCTCAAACGGAAACTTGCAGAAGAAGGTACCAGCTTTAGCGACATCTACTTATCGGCAAGAATGAATCAGGCAGCAAAACTTTTACGCATAGGCAACCATAATGTTAATGCTGTAGCATTAAAATGTGGTTATGACAGCACGTCCTACTTCATTCAATGTTTCAAAAAATATTTTAAAACTACGCCATCGACATTCATAAAAATGGCGAACCATTAACATTTTTTGTATCTGTCACTCAAGTAAAGATTTTTATTAAAATTGTAATAATTTAAAATTCAGACTGCGCATTAACACGCTATATCAGGATGGGAGGCTATTTAATATCATTGTTCTGTCCGGAAGACAGCTTATACTGATATCTCTGGTAATTTAAAGTAAGGCTGATTATATAACACGATTTTTGTGAACTTGTCATCGCTATGATGACTGGTAAACCGATATTGCCTTATTCACAGCGTAAGAATTCGTCCAGATGACACTATCTCCTTCCGGCTTTAACCCTGTGGATTAAGGCCGGCATTTTATTCATATTTATACATCATCCGTTCCCTCTGAGAACTATTTGCCTGAACGGTCTACACCGAAACAGTCACGCTTGTTAGCTTTCTGCCAGGTATACCTCTTCTCTTCATCCTGATATCGATATAATGCCTGGGGGCCAGCCTGAGGATGATACTGCTCATAACCCCCCTGCCTTTTTGACGCTATAGCTGAAAGGAGTAAAGAAAAGACGATATCATTATTTTGCAAAAAAATATAAAAATAAGCGCACCATTAAAAACAGTCTTTCATTTATATTTTGACACCTAAGACAAATTACACTCTTAAACTTCCAACGAATGGTCATTTAGTGGAAATCTTCGAGAAAAATGGTTCTGATGGTGTAATTATCAGACCATTAACCATGAAGATATAATAAGCAGCATTTACACCCCCAAAAAATGCAGTAAGATAGCTACAAAACTAATCTCTATTGCAATGAGGCCAAGTTAAATATGTAAATATTTAGATGCCCGGCGCTGACTCTCTGCTCCAGGATATACGACAGCGTCCATTCGATAATCACGGTTAGTTATAACAATATTATTACCAACATGTCAGTTATTTAAAGCACAGGCATAAGCTAAATAATCAAATGTTAAAAACATATAAACCCGAGCCCGTACAATATGACATTAAGCTCATAATAAAAGCTCAACCTGACCGTTAGTACTAACAGCAGAATTACTGAAACAGTAGATTCTATCCTAACGACTTGTATTAGCTATTATAACTTTTCACCCTGTAAGAGAATACACTATTATCATGCCACATTTTAATCCTGTTCCTGTATCGAATAAAAAATTCGTCTTTGATGATTTCATACTCAACATGGACGGCTCCCTGCTACGCTCAGAAAAGAAAGTCAATATTCCGCCAAAAGAATATGCCGTTCTGGTCATCCTGCTCGAAGCCGCCGGCGAGATTGTGAGTAAAAACACCTTACTGGACCAGGTATGGGGCGACGCGGAAGTTAACGAAGAATCTCTAACCCGCTGTATTTATGCCTTACGACGTATTCTGTCGGAAGATAAAGAGCATCGTTACATTGAAACACTGTACGGACAGGGCTATCGGTTTAATCGTCCGGTCGTAGTGGTGTCTCCGCCAGCGCCGCAACCTACGACTCATACATTGGCGATACTTCCTTTTCAGATGCAGGATCAGGTTCAATCCGAGAGTCTGCATTACTCTATCGTGAAGGGATTATCGCAGTATGCGCCCTTTGGCCTGAGCGTGCTGCCGGTGACCATTACGAAGAACTGCCGTAGTGTTAAGGATATTCTCGAGCTCATGGATCAATTACGCCCCGATTATTATATCTCCGGGCAGATGATACCCGATGGTAATGATAACATTGTACAGATCGAGATAGTTCGGGTTAAAGGTTATCACCTGCTGCACCAGGAAAGCATTAAGTTGATAGAACACCAACCCGCTTCTCTCTTGCAAAACAAAATTGCGAATCTTTTGCTCAGATGTATTCCCGGACTTCGCTGGGACACAAAGCAGATTAGCGAGCTAAATTCGATTGACAGTACTATGGTTTACTTACGCGGTAAGCATGAGTTAAATCAATACACTCCCTATAGCTTACAGCAAGCGCTTAAATTGCTGACTCAATGCGTTAACATGTCGCCAAACAGCATTGCGCCTTACTGTGCGCTGGCAGAATGCTACCTCAGCATGGCGCAAATGGGGATTTTTGATAAACAAAATGCCATGATCAAAGCTAAAGAACATGCGATTAAGGCGACAGAGCTGGACCACAATAATCCACAAGCTTTAGGATTACTGGGGCTAATTAATACGATTCATTCAGAATACATCGTCGGGAGTTTGCTATTCAAACAAGCTAACTTACTTTCGCCCATCTCTGCAGATATTAAATATTATTATGGCTGGAATCTTTTCATGGCTGGTCAGTTGGAGGAGGCCTTACAAACGATTAACGAGTGTTTAAAATTGGATCCAACGCGCGCAGCCGCAGGGATCACTAAGCTGTGGATTACCTATTATCATACCGGTATTGATGATGCTATACGTTTAGGCGATGAATTACGCTCACAACATTTGCAGGATAATCCAATATTATTAAGTATGCAGGTTATGTTTCTTTCGCTTAAAGGTAAACATGAACTGGCACGAAAATTAACTAAAGAAATATCCACGCAGGAAATAACAGGGCTTATTGCTGTTAATCTTCTTTATGCTGAATACTGTCAGAATAGTGAGCGTGCCTTACCGACGATAAGAGAGTTTCTGGAAAGCGAACAGCGTATTGATAATAATCCGGGATTATTACCGTTAGTGCTGGTTGCCCACGGCGAAGCTATTGCCGAGAAAATGTGGAATAAATTTAAAAACGAAGACAATATTTGGTTCAAAAGATGGAAACAGGATCCCCGCTTGATTAAATTACGGTAAAATCTGAGAGAGGAGATATGCATTATTTTTTTATCATCGTAATCTGGTTGCTTAGCATAAATACAGCATGGGCTGATTGCTGGCTTCAGGCTGAAAAAATGTTCAATATTGAATCCGAACTACTTTACGCTATCGCCCAGCAGGAATCGGCGATGAAACCTGGCGCCATTGGTCATAACCGAGATGGTTCAACCGATCTTGGCCTGATGCAAATTAACAGCTTCCATATGAAAAGGCTGAAAAAAATGGGGATTAGTGAAAAACAGTTGTTACAGGACCCCTGCATTTCTGTCATTGTTGGCGCATCCATTTTATCAGATATGATGAAAATCTACGGTTATAGCTGGGAGGCCGTTGGCGCTTATAATGCGGGGACGTCACCGAAACGATCGGATATAAGGAAACGTTATGCTAAAAAAATTTGGGAGAATTACAGAAAATTAAAAGGGATGTCAGCAGAAGAGAAAAACAAAAGACTTTCTATCGCGGTAAACAAATAATGAGACAGGAATAGCTTACTTTCAGATAGTTCTAAAAGTAAGCTATTTTTTTATCAGCTTGCCGTCGTCATAAGCAACTGGGCTTGCATTGCTTTTAGTTGTACAAACTGTGAGGCGTCTTCCAGCATTCTATTGTTCCGTGAATCCCGGAAATCTGCACGTACCTGCTCCAGATTACTATGAGGATTATCCTTAAGTACAAGAGCCGCCGCCATCGTTCCGGTTCTCCCCACTCCGCCCAAACAATGAATCATCGGTAAATGCTTATCTGATGAACTACGCCCCAGCGCGCCATTTTGGTTACTATTTTTCACAATATCCGCCAGGTATTCTAACTGATTAGTAGACGGTAACGGCTGGTGATCTGGCCAATTTTTGACATGTAATACCGGGATTGTATACTGCTTTTCTCCGCAGGACAGTTGCATATTGTATTGGTCTACCGCACCTCCCTGACTGGCTGAGCTCACTTTTTGGCTGTTGGTATGCACCTCGCCAAAGGTGTAGCTCCCTCTGAAATAGGGTGGTAATTGTTTTGCCTGCATCTGATCTTCCGACGTTAACACCACCAGGCACGAACATTCTTTTTCAAGAAGCATTTTCATATGCGCTTCCAGCGCATCCGGCGTATTTTTTGGGTACGAACCGGCTAATGCCACAGGCTTACCGTCAAAAGTTAACGTATTCACTGGCACAGGCATTCCATCGCTCAGTTTCACCTGGGTTTGCTGATTAATTGGAATGCTGCTGACCGCAAACCGTGCCAGGCCCAGTGTCGGTCCGCTCATCGTCTGTGGCATTGGCGCGCCGGCTTTTATTTTCTCAAGTTCAGCTGTAACGTTTTTCAGTTCTTTAGCAATAACGTGAATTTTTCTTACAGCCTGGGTTAATTCATGGGTAGAGGCTTTATCAATCCACCTCTCAACCACTCCCCCACAGGTTCCCCATTGTGAGAACCTGTCTGCTCCTATCTGAATATTTGTTAACGTTGTAACATAATCATTAAGTTGTTTAGCCTCTGGAATTTTATTTAAATTCTGTAAATTCGTCATTAATGAACGCAGCGGGCCGTTACCTGAAGCCATCTCCTGGAAGTTTTCTCGCAGGCTATTTCCATCCATTTGTTCCAGTTGCGGTAATGTTCTTTTAAGTCCCTTTAGCGCGATATCGAGTAAAGGTTGCTTACTTTCTGCTCCAACATCGTTATTTTTTTCTGCCACTTTTGTATCGCCGCCTTTTATGACTAAAGCGGCATTCCTGACACCAATATTATCCTTGCTATTAATAAGGTTTATAAACCCTCCGTCAGCAGCTTTTACACACTCCGTGATCTGCACTGCTAAACGTTGGGTAAGGGGTTTGTTCATATTTATACGGGACATTAACAGTGCGTCATTAACCGCTGTTTCCCCATATTTTTCCGTTAGTGCATGGAGAAATGTCTGTAAAATCTTTTGGTCCTGTACTCTGATATTTTCCGTATGTTTTTGCACCACTTCAGTGTTTTTAAATAACGGCATTTTTCCAAGCCAGGTTAATACTTTTGACGAAAATTTTTCAGGCGCAACATATGCCTTATCAGTATTTTCCTTAGCAATATAAAGTCGGGCATCATTCGACACACCAACTTTTGAAAACGAAGACAACGTTAAATTATTCAATTTTCTCTCCTCATACTTTAGCATATTCCTGCAGTATGTTTTTGAGCGCTTCCTGCTGATTCACAAATGACTCAAGCTGCGATATAATATGGTAAGTATTTGTCAGATCGGTAATTGCATGTATAAACAACAACGTCTCTGCAGCATCAATATACGCTAACGTACCTTCATTATTCGCAGCCAGTTCACCATTAATCACCATAATCTGCCGCCAGATAGAATCGCCACAAACAGGCGATAACGGTATAATCATACCGTTCAATAACCAGATATCATCTTTAGCTTCAATAGACGTAAAAATATCGCTATCGAGTAGTAATAAGCACTGATTGTTGTCGTCAAAAGTGAGCGGTAAACCCAATTTCTCACCAATATTAGCGATAATATCCTGGTGTGCTTGCAATTTACTTTCCTCTTTAATTATATCTTTTATAAGATTGCTTCTTCAAATTTAATCTGGTTACATGATGTTTTGATGCATTTTCGCGCCCATCGCCGGGCGCAATATTTCTCTCCTTTAATCCAGTAGAATAGCCATTCACTACGCATCGGAACACATATCAGCAGTTCCTTCGGATCATTTTCAACATGACGTAATTTGCCTTTAATAACAAAACGCGGACTGTCAGCAATATCATCATATATTGCAGCCATACCTGAACCGGGTACTACATGTGTGATGATTTTCATAACAATTAATCTTGTTCAATTGTTGTCGAGCGAGAGAAAAATACTACACCCTGGACTCAAGACTTTTTTTAACAACACGACATATATCCGCAAAGGTCGTCATATCAGGAAGATCGTTTTCATTACAACTAATGTCAAACTCCTCACTAAGACCAAATACAATATCAATTAAATCCAATGAGTCAGCGTAAAGATCCTCAACCAGATGGGTCTGACCATTGATACTATCAACATCAACGGCAATACAGGAGGTAATCACTTTTTTGACTCTTGCTTCAATATCCATATTCATCGCATCTTTCCCGGTTAATTAACGCTGCATGTGCAAGCCATCAACGGTAGTAATAACCCGATCCACGCCAGGTTTATTCAGGTATGACTCGTAAGCCGGGCCAGCTCGCCAGCTACCGTCTCCGATAAGGCCGTCCAGCACATTACTTAACACATAGTCAGTTTCCCCTTTTAGCCTGGTCAGCCCCGCCTCTCTGGCAAACTGCTGTGCAATCTCAGCCAGTTTTTCTTTTTGTGGATGATGAGTAATGACCTCTTTAAGCGTATCCATTTTCGCTTTCAATTCTGGGTGCTTGTCAATATCGCTACATTGCGCTTTCAACGCTGCACTCTTTATCGTGTCATTGGGTAATATTTCCGCACGCAAGCCGTCAAACGCTCTGCGTACAGGAAACGGTGTAGAGGCATCCGGCTCCAGGGCTTTACGTATCACCCCCAAAAACGTCTCACGGGCGTCGAAATGCATTGAATGCATATTCGTAACGCTCGGTACTGTTGAGAGGAAACTATTTTGCTTAAACTTCAAACCAGAAAATGGGCCAGTCTTATCTGTCTGGCTATTATCATTATCGGTCGTACCGGCTTTATTACCTGTAATTACCGTCGAGTCTGATTGTAAAGTATTGATTTTAACATTCTCGACGCCAGCCAGTTGACTGGCAAGCGGCTTCACATTCACAATCTCTGCCGTCTGGCTTTGCTGTTTATTATCATCAACGCCGTGCACCGTGGCCTGTACAGGCTTGCCGATAATGTTCTTGCTGGTTACGCCATCAACTTCATCAAAAGAGGGTGTTTCACCCGTAGTGCCCTTTTCTGACGTGACCACCTTTCCATCTTTACTTTCGGATGAAGAATTGGTCACAGCCTCTGCCGTCGCATGAGCCGTGACGTCAATTTTACCCGCGATGCCATGGTCAATTGCCCCTGTGCTGGCGCTGTGTGCCGTCTCCGTTTGATGCGTAGTCGAATCCACACGCGAATGACTATGACTTACGTTACTGCTGTTAGTCGAATGGTGTGACTCGCCATGGCGTTGGCTGTTATCAATAAATGTTCGGCTATTATCAATCGTCTTCCGGCTATTATCATGGTTGCTATTATCGATATGGCGCTGGCTATTATCGACATGGCTTCGGCTATTGTTAATATGCTTACTGTTATCCACGCTATGGCTACTGCTATCAATATTAATATTGATATTAATACCCGTAGGTTCTGCTTTTTTCCCACCATCAGGTACTGGTCCAGCCGCAGGTTCCGGAATTTTAGGGTCAGGCAGTTTATCTGCAGGAATTTGTGCAAAAACATTACGTAGCAGCAGGGGTATCAACGTTTGCGTTTCAAGGTGCCGGGCTTCCCGTCCTACGCTGGTACCCTGCTCTTGCGTTAATTTTTGGTGGCACATATCAAGCGCCTCAACCGCCTTCGCCGCCGCTTTGTCAACAAGCTGCGTAAGACTGCTGCGGGTTAACGGATCCAACGTACAGCCAAAGTTATGTTCAATGCAGCTGGCAATATAGGGCATCACCTCCTGCATAACAAGATTCGTCGATAATTTACTTAATTCACCGCCAGTGTTATTTTTGATGATATCTAACAGCTGCTTTTCCAGGTTTTCCAGCTTCGCTTCCGCTTTCTTTGTTTCTGGCAGCCATGGCCCAAAAGCTGACTTTTCTTTCAGGCCATCTTTTATGATTTGCGCGGTATACTCTGCCCCCACCTTCATCAGTAGCGTCTTCGCCGCAGGAGAATCACTGGTGGCGTTGAGCGCTGAACGAAAGAGCCCGGCAAACTCCATTATCGCTTTCTTACCGGCGACATTATTTGAATTGGTAAAAACTTCTTTTAACGCCTCAGCGTCTTTCCCGCATTTAAACAACGCATCCAGACTCGCCTGTTTGATCAGCGCGGGAAAATCTTCCAGTTGCGGGCCTCTAATTTCCCCTGACAGCGTCGTTGTGGCACTTTCTCTGACTGCGGAAAGATTCGCCGCAAGATTCGTGGCCTGCGTTTTGATCTCGGCCTGCATACCTGGCATTATGACGGGGGGCTGAGTCCTTACACTTGTAACCATTATTAATATCCTCTTCTGTTATCCTTGCAGGAAGCTTTTGGCGGTTTCCAGGCTGCTACTTATCGTACTGCTCAGCACTTTTACCAGGTTGTCGTATAATGAATTGGCATTGCTATATTTTTGCGTCAGCGTCTGTAATGTGGTTTTCAGATTTTCTTCCTGCGCTTTAAAACCCGACTGCCAGGCTTGATATTTGGCGTTATCCATTTCGAGTTTTGAATCTTTTCCCGGCGCGCCTAAACCATCAATATCCTGAACCATTTTTTGTAATGGCGTCAGATCAACGGTGACGACATAACCGGATCCATAAGATTTCAGGCAGCTATTCGGCAAATTCAATTCACTGAGCCACTGTCTCGCTTCCGCTTCAGTAGCTACTTTAACGCCGCTGCCTGACTGCGCTGGGAATAAAACGGTATTACTGTTTATTTGATTATATTTATTGACTAAACTGTTTAAATCATTTTTGAGTGAGGTAACATCTAGCTTAACGGTATTACCGTCCTTACCTGGTAATAACCAGCCTCCCATTTTGGACAGAATGTCACTGAAGGCCTGATAAAAATCGGTATAGACTGCGACAACGTTTTCATAAACGCCCAGATAGCTGTCACCTATCGCCGATATATTTTGGGAAACCATATCCCAAATCTCAGCATCAGAAATGGTTGTTCTCGACTGCGCCATAGGCGAAGCGCTAAATAAGGCCGACGTCGGCGCAGAAAACGCGCTCCGCAGGTTCTCATTTTGTTCTGCGGATAATGACACGCCGGACTTCGCCAGCGCATTCAGGCTGCTGGTCAACTGTTGGCGCGCCAGCGTGCGCTCGTCATTATTCTCTTCAGAAATCGGTAGCGTTGACTGCAGCGTCTGCTGTGCCTGCTGGATTTTAGTAGCCGCCTGCGATAATGAAATGATATCTGTGCCGCGATGTTCTGTGGTAGACGGTACCACGGCAACCTCGACATGCTCGCTCGCCGAGGGAGTCTGCGGCCGTTCGGCAACGATCCCCGGATGAGGAGAAGCGGAATAATTTTGAATATTAAGCATAATATCCCCAGTTCGCCATCAGGAGCGCGATTAAATCACACCCCTGATGGCGTATAGATGACCTTTCAGATTAAGCGCGAATATTGCCTGCGATAGCAGCGAGTGCGGATGCTTTCGACTGGTTAATGCTCTCCATTGTTTTCAGCATTTCCTGAATCAGGCTGGTCGATTTACGTGAACTTTCACGGGCTTCGTCCGATGCGGTGCTGGCAACACGGTTATTCACCTGGCTAATTTGCTGCTCGGAACGTTCCTGAGTAGCGGCGTACTGCCCGGACGCCCCTGCAATACCACCGACCGTAACTGAGTTTTTCATAATCAGATCGCCCGTCATCTGCATCTTGCGCGCATCAATTCGGGTCATATCCATGGTATTCTGCTCAAGACGAATATCGGATTCGACAGACTCAAGACGTTTCGACAGAATAGCCTGATGTTCAGGGGAGATTTGTTTATTACTGTCTTTAATACCCAGACTTTCCGTGGCGCTGGTTCCGGCATTAGATTTAAGCGTCGCATCATTAAGATTTTTCGTCGCATCGGTACCGGTTTTCTTCATATTTAACGATTTCAGAGAATCGACGCCTTCAGCACCGAGTTTGACGCTATTCTGCCCGTTCAGCACGTTTTTAATACTGTGGCTTTCAGTGGTCAGTTTATCGATCTTCGCGGCATTATGTTTAAGCGCGCCTCTTTCATTCTGCAGCCCCTTATATTCCAGTTTGGCGCCCACGCCAGTGATCCCCAACTGAAGCGCGCTCTGGGAAATACTACCGGACAACGCATTCATCCCTTCGCGCATCATGGAGCTTGCCGTCGTTTTAGCTGCATCAAAGCTGACTAATGACAACTTACCAGACAGTTTGCTATCAGCCTGGTTCAACGTCAGCATTAACGTATTCGCGGCAGCCAACAGCGCAACGGCACTGGAAGACATTCCGCTAATATCAAAAAACTTACCGACTTCTGCCTGCTGCTCGCGTAACTGGGTTTGCACAACCTCATTCGCTTTAGTCGTGACATTATTTGCCAGGGCATTCAAATCCTGATTCATGTCGGTATTTTGAATACTGGCTTTTAAAAAGGACGTGATCGTTCCGGGGGTTTGCGTTAATACCCCTGGCGCAGGCGCGCTCAGTGTAGGACTCAACCCCAGGTCACTGACTTTACTGCTGCTAATACCAATACTATTCAGAATATCTTTAGCGCTAACGGATTGCGAAGCTGTCTGTGAACTATTCTCAACAGAATGATTATTTAAATAAGCGGCGGGATTTACTCCCACATTACTAATTAACATATTTTTCTCCCTTTATTTTGGCAGTTTTTATGCGCGACTCTGGCGCAGAATAAAACGCGAAGCATCCGCATTTTGCTGTACCGCGGAAGACATGGCTTTTTGCAGTTCCGCCGTTACCTTCTGGTTTTCACCAAATATTTCTACGGATTGTTTAAGCCACTGCTGAATCTGATCCATGGCAAAACGGGCGAGCATAAAATCAGCAAGCGCCTCGCTGGCATTTTTAATAAATACGCCCTCGGCAACACCACCGGCTGACTGGGCTGCGGTATTCGTGACTTCCATGCCCAACGCCACTTTATTTAGGGTATTACCTACCAGCTCTTTACTTAAGGCATTCGTTTGCAGGCCCATCTTGCTACCCACATTACCCAGACCGCTAGTAATACGTTGCATCCCCTGGGTAAAGAGTTTGCTGCCGTTTTGCGCCAACTGTTTCAGCACGTTAGGCACCAACTTCTTAATCGTTTCGCCCATCATTTTGCTCAGCGCGTTACCCAGTTTCGCCGCCGCGCCTTTCCCGACAACTGCGACCACCACAATGACCGCTACCATCGCAATAGCGGCAACAATCGCACCAACAATGCTGCCGGCCATCTCTGCCGTTTTCTTATCGACGCCTAATCCTTCCAGCGCTTTGGTAATCGCCTTGCCAATCAGCTCCATTAACGGCTTCAGCACATGCTCCATAATCGGGTTTAGCGCCTGCTGAATAAACGACACCCCCGTCGCCGCCTTCACAATTTCATCGGCCACCATTACCGCAAGTCCCACCGCAGCCAGCGCCAGACTCGCCCCACCGGTAAAAACAGCGGCCACAACGCTGACAATGGTTAGCAGCGCGCCGAGGACTTTCCCGATACATCCCATAATGCGGTTCGTTTCCTCGGCTTTGCGCGTCTCTTCCTGGAATTCAGCCGATTTCTTTTCCATCTCCGCCTGACGCCCTTCCTGCAAGGCGTTGAAAAGCGCAAGATCGTTTTGCAGGCTTTCTTCCGTATTTTTGCCCACAATCTCAATAAACATGGCCATGAGCATAGTGAGGCGGGCGACATTTGACAGATTATCCTGCTCACCCTGGGAAACCTGATTCTGAGAGGCGGCATTAGCCGTTCCCTGGAATTTGGTCAGAATGTTATCCGCTTTCTCGGCTTTCGCTTTGGCGTCTGTGCCTGCTTTAACCGCCGCATCCGTGGCCTTATCTAATGCCCCTTTCGCCTCTGTCGCTTCTTTTCCTGCCTGTTCTACCGCGGCTTCAGCTTGTGCATAGCCGGGGTCAGCCGGGTCCAGCGATTGCAATTTATTTTGCGCCTGCGTCAGTTTTTTGGCCGCAGCGTCATAAACACTCTTGGCGGTATCCGTCTTTTTGATGCTGGCTTCATAGAGATCCGTCGCCTCCTGAGCCTCTCCCAGAGCCGTCTGGAATTCTTTCGATACCTGAATCCCCATCTCTTTTTGTGACTCAATCATCGCCTGCCATACCGCCAGACGAGACTCCAGTTGAGACAGCGAAACATCGCCCAGTAGGGTCATTAACTTGCCAAGCAGTAATGTCAATTGCCCTTCGCTGGAGAGTTTTTCCCGGGCGGCGTCCGTAGGCGGCTTCAGACCCACCGTATTAATAGCGCTCTCGCCGGACTTTGTTCCGGCTTTAAGGTCGCCCGCTTTCGTTGCCACCACATCTTTAAAAGCTTTATCCGCCGCTTTTAAAAAGTCCGTGTTCTTACGAACGCCTTCAAAAGCCGCCTCAGCGAGGCGCGGATTTTGGGTATATCCGCTACGGCTAATGCTACTTGCGTCATTTACCATAATTATTCCTTTTCTTGTTCACTGTGCTGCTCTGTCTCCGCCGTTTTTAGCGCCTCCAGATAGACCAACGCTTTTGCCCGCAGAGACTCATCTTCAGTACGTTCATTGACAAGTTCAAAACACTGTCTGGCTTTTGCCGCCTTACGCATTAATAATTGACACTGCCCGGTAAAAAAAACGGGGCGATAATCATTTTTAAGTAACGTAAACGCTACTGCATAAAGGTCACATGCTTTCTGAAATTGTTTTTTCAGTTGGCATACCGCCGCCAGTCCCATGGTGTAATCGGGATTGTAAAAATCATAAATGCATAAGAAACGAAAGAATGTCTCAGCTTCATCCAGTCGTCCCTGGTTATAAAACTCATAAGCATGAGCATATAAACCGTCCATCATATCTTGAGGGATCCCATGAACGTCTTTTAGCGTGGCGCCTTCACTAACGGCATCCCAAATCATTTCCGCAACACGTTCTTCGCTGACATTATTTTGATAATCCATTACTTACTCCTGTTATCTGTCACCGACTTTGTAGAACTTAACGACTGCGTTTATCTGATGCAGTTATTAAACCCCGACGGTGGTTAGTGAACATTCAAAAAACGCCCAATGAATACATCGCTACTGCTTTACGCGGCTCAATGCCGTACCTCGTTTTCTTGTGGCTGAATAACGTCTTTGCCCGCGTTTTCTACCTCTTCCAGCCAAACCAGAAGACGTAAAACTTCATCAATTTCTTCCAGACTCACCAGATCATAACGGCGATGGGTTTTGAAAAGACTGCGCGCCAGTTTGATATCGACGATCACAGGTACGCCAACCTTCTCCGCATAGGCGCGGACGGCCAGTGCGCGCTGATTCGTTTCATACACCGAGATCATCGGAATCGGCATCAGTTCGGGTTTAAAATAAATCCCGATCGTAATATGCGTGGGGTTGGCAACAATCAGGCGTGAGTTTTCAATATCAGATTTCACCTGTTCAGACAGAATTTCCATATGAACTTCACGTCTTTTAGATTTAACCTCTGGGTTCCCTTCCTGCTCCTTCATTTCACGCTTCACTTCTTCCTTATCCATTTTCATATCTTTCATGGTCAGGAAATATTCCGCAATAGCATCCAATAATAAGACAATCAATGCGCAAGCAAGGCAAGTTAATACCAATGCGAGGAGAAGTTCACGCCAAATGACGGCAATACCTACAATATTGCCATTTAGCTGAGAAAAGATTTCAACCTTATATTTCTTCCAGCAAATGATGGCGGCCACCACAAAGGATGAGAGATACAGTAGGGTTTTGACCGTATCTTTAACCGTGCGCATACTAAAAAGTTTTTTTGCCCCTTCTACCGGGTTTAACGCCGATAAATTAGGCTTTAATGCTTCTGTCGCCAGCACAAAACCGGCCTGTAATAACGCCGGTAATGCGGAACACACTAAGCAGAGCAGCATAAATGGAATCAGATATTTTAACCCTATCCCAAAAACGGCCAAACTGTAGTCAGCCATGCTCTGATCAAAATTATCCGCAATAATGATCTTAATTATCCCCATAAACTCATTAAATGAGCCATACGACACCAGATAGGCAATTCCTCCCAGCGTCAGGCAGGCGATAATGAGATCTTTACTTTTAAATGACTGGCCTTTTTTAGCGGAGTCTTCCAGCCGTTTTTTAGTCGGTTTTTCTGTTTTATTCGAGGACATGCGTCGCCCCTCGCTCGTAAAACCAACTGCTTAATCCTGTGGCCTGGAAAGAGAGTCGCAGTACATTGTCCGGTAGTACCGGAGAGAAATAAAGCAGCATAATTAAAACGGCAATACCGCTTTTTACCGTCAGTGAAATCGCAAAAGCGTTCATTTGCGGAGCAAAGCGCGACAATAAACCCAGGAATACTTCTGACAGCAACAGCACTAATACCACCGGACTGGCCAGAACCAAGGCGTTTTGAGCCACCTGATTAATAAACGTTAATAGCGGCGGTAATGAAGGCGTGCACTCGTTCATCGGATCGCATAGCTGATAGCTTTTATTTAACACGTCAACCATCGTGACCAGACCGCCGTTTTGTAAATAAACGACAGCGGCAAACATATTCAGGAAATTAGCCATTTCCGAGGTATCAATACCGTTTGCCGGATCGATACTGCTACTTAGCGTTGCCCCTCGCTGGTTATCGATAATACAACCCAGCGCATGCATAACCCAAAAAGGCCATGACAGCAGACAGCCCAGCATGACGCCTACCGCCGCTTCTTGCAGAACTAACGGGATCATCGCCACCGATAAAAACGGCGGCGCCTCGTTCAATGCATGCGGCCATACTCCCAATGCCACCAGGATGATAATGGCGTTTCTCGGCGCGCCGCTTAATACCCCGCTATTCAAAAACGGCAGGAAGAAAAAAATCGGCGCCACGCGAGCAAACCCTAGCGCCGCAGACGCAACCAGGTGATGAATTTCAAAGTACAACGCGTAAAACATTTTTTACCCCTTAGCCAACGCCAGGAATATCACCTGACGCCCGTAAGAGAGTAAAACTTCGCCATACCAGCCAGACAGTAAAAACAAGCACAAACACACGCCAAGTAATTTAATGCCAAAAGGCAGCGTCTGTTCCTGTAATTGCGTTACCGTCTGGAATAACCCTACCAGGAGGCCGATAATCGTTGCGACAATCGTCGGCCACCCTGACAGGATCAAAACAAGATAGAGCGCCTTATTACCTGCAAACACTAAATCATCCATTTAACTATCCCGTCTCGTAATGATGTCATGTTGCAATGTCCATATACTGTAATATCAATCCCTTAGACAGTAAGGTCCAGCCATCAAGCGCGACAAAAAGCACCAGCTTAATAGGTGTAGATATCGTCACCGGACTCATCATCATCATCCCCAGCGCCAGTAGCACGCTGGATACCACCAGGTCGACGACGACAAAAGGTAAATAAAGATAAAAACCAATTTTAAACGCGCTTTTTATTTCGCTCAGCGCATAAGCAGGTAACAACGCAAATATTGAAGGTTTTTCAATTTCATCTTTGTCACGCTTTACCGTCTCGGTCTCTTCTCCATACTGACGCTTCAGTTGCGCGTTTTCAAAAAACTGAACTAACTCGCGATCTGAATATTTGATCAGATAATCGCGATAACCATCCAGACCTTCATCAACGTGTTTACTTAATGACGAAATATCATTAAAGGTGACATCTTCGTCCTCAAAATAGACGTAGGCATCATGCATTATGGGCCACATAACAAACATAGAAAGCAGCAATGCGACGCCGTTAAGCGTCATATTTGAAGGTATCTGCTGCAATCCCAGGGCGTTACGCACCATGACAAATACAATAGAAAATTTAACGAAACAGGTTCCTGACGCAATAATAAATGGCAACAGGGTGGAAAATGCCAGTAAGGCAATTAATGAGATATCATTCCCCATTACCAGACTCGCTCAGCCATTCATGGATCTCAACGCCTAAGGTGTCATTCATCTGTACCAGTTCGCCATTACCCAGCAAAACACCATTCGCCATAATTTCAACGTTAAGTTCAGCATTGGTCGGCAGTGATAATAGCTGTTGCTGCCCCATGGCTTCGAGTTCGGCGAGGGTAACGTTCTTACGATACAAAACAAATTCCAGTTTGACGGGCAATTGGTTCAAGCCAGGCAGAGTTTCTGCAGTTTCAGTTGTATTATTTTCTTCTTCGATATGTTGAATATCTAACGTTTCCACAATAATTCCCCCTTCAACACGGTTGAAATGACCTAACTTTTTCGCGTAGCAATAAACTTCCGCACGGGAAGTACGAATCAGGAGTACATCTCCGATCCCGATTCGGCCCAGCAACGAACGCTGCGTATCACTGCTACCGATTACAAAGCGCAACGGCCAACGCAGCATTTTCGGCCTGCCGCCCCCGACTGCAGGCAGTTCAGGAAGATGCTCAAACCACAGGCCGCCCCGATCGCTCATAATGTGCAACAATTTCCCTTCCGGCAGCGCGCTTCCCGGCACGGGGTTCTCTACGCATAAACGCCGACAGGACAAATGCGGCACGGGCAACTCAAACGGTCGCTCTGTTGCAGCAAGCCAGGGAACGACCAGATGCTCAGCGCCAGCAGAAACCGCCGCCCCCGCCAGAGCGGGAGAGACATGCTCAAGCCAGTCCCCAGGTTTAATCCAGGCCGACCACCGTTTTTCTGCATCGCTCAACCGAACCCACATTCCCTGTCGCGTCGGATATTCCAGCGTAGCTTCCTGGCCATGGCGCTGGCATTCTGTCGCGGTTTGCGCCAATAGCCATTCGCGACGATCAATCTGTCTCACACGCAATGACATCAGGCGTCATCCTCCTCGCCAGATTGCTGTCTGTGCTGTTGCTGCTGCGGATTTTGTTGATCGTCTCGCGTCAGGTGCCAGCGCTGGGGATTACCGTTTTGCCATTGATCATGCAAACGATGTTCAACCTGCGTATTTGACGGTATTAACGAAAACTCCCCTGCTTGCCGCGCCTGAATATTGACGGAATAGTCATTTCCCCAGCGCTGAAAACGGTAAGTCAGCGAGCTATCCTCTCCTTTCACGCCATCGGCAGTGGGAAAAATAGTCATCATCGGCTTTGATTGCGCCGCTAAAGGCATTTTTTCATCGCCGCCGGTTAATTGGCTAAGATCGGCGATAGTGGTTGGTTGCAGCGGAAGCTGAGAAACATCTTTAACCTTTTTATGATCTTTATCGTCAGGCTTACCAGTATTGGCTGCGGCCATTCGGGCAGGTGCGACATCCCGCGCCAGCGGCGCGCCCTCTTTACGAACGCCTTCGCCCGCGATGGCTTTATTATCCCCAGGCAATGCCTTGATATTATCGTCAGAGATTCCCGTGGCGTTATCGGTTACTTCACTAACGGATTCCACAGCTTTTAAATCAGCAGATAATTTTTTACCGCTTACGCTTTCTAACGGCCTATTTTTAGACGATAGCAACGCTGCGGATTTATCTACTTTGGCCTCCGCAGAAATCAAACCGACAGATTTTTCAGCAGTGACTTTCAACAGTTTTTCAGCAATCCTGAGTTCGCCTTTTCCGTTATGATGCAGACCAGAAACGTTGCCATTGTGATGTTCTGATTTCGCTGGCGCGCCATGTCGCCATGCCGCCAGTAATACCGGTAAAGCCGTTTCTTTATGCATTACGAAAGCATCGCCATAGTCGCGATCTTTTTTATCACCGGAATATTCTGTCTTATGTTTTTCCACCGCTTTTTTTAATGCTTCTGATAAACCGCCAACCTCATCCTGCTGCGGCAGTAAAATGTTCCCGGATGAACTGACAGCTGACACATCGCCCATTAAATTATCTCCTCTGACTCGGCCTCTTCCTGCTGTATCTCTCGCTGGATATAGTGTCTTTTCTGACGGATTATCCAGCGTTGATAGTTCCCTTCTTTGCGCAACCAATATTTACTTTTTTTCTGAAACTCTTCCCTTTTCTTTTCCAGCTCGCTCCGTTTTTCCTGAATTTGTATAATCTGGAGTTCTAAATCTTTTATCTGCCGGCGAACAATAGACTGCTTACGTAATAACGTATAAATTTCCTCACGACTGAGCTGTCTGTTTTCTGCACGCAGCGTATCTAATAACAATTTCAGACCCGCTATTTGTTCAAGGATCGCCTCCTCCTCGGCCTGCAGCCCGCGGTCCTCATCCTGATAGCGAAGTAATATCGACTCACACTGTGAATGAAATACCGTACAGCGCCGCTGCAATACTTTAATTCTGGTCAGCGAATGCATTCATACCGCTCAACGTGTCATCAAAGGATGAATACTGCGCTACCGGCTGGCATAACCAGGCTTTCAGGCTATCCCGCATCTGCATCGCCCGATCGTTATCGATATTTTCGCCAGGACGATATTCTCCCAAATCAATGAAAAGCTGGAGCTCTTCCAGACGCGTCATTAATTTACGCACGGCAGATGCCTGTTCAGCATGTGTCGGCGTCGTGACTTGTCCAAAAACGCGGCTTACGCTTTTCAGTACATCGATTGCCGGGTAATGTCCCTGCCCGGCCAGCTTTCTGCTCAGATACAGGTGACCGTCAAGGATAGAGCGAATTTCATCCGCCATCGGGTCCGCCTCTTCCTCGCTTTCCAGCAGTACCGTATAAAAGGCAGTAATGCTTCCCTCGCTGGTCGCCCCGGGGCGTTCCAGCAAGCGGGGCAAATTATCGAATACGGAGGCGGGATAACCTCGACGGGCCGGACGCTCGCCCGACGCCAGTGCCACGTCTCGCAAAGCACGCGCATAACGGGTCATGGAATCGATAAAAAGCACGACCCGTTTTCCCTGGTCGCGAAAATATTCCGCTACGGTTGTCGCCAGTTGCGCCGCATTGCAGCGATCGACCGAGGGGAAATCGGAAGTGGCAAAAACCAGCACGCATTTTTCTTTCTTATGCGAAGCGCGCAACATATCCACGAATTCAGTGACCTCACGGCCTCGTTCACCGATAAGACCAATAACAAAGACATCCGCCTCCGTTTGCTCGATCAGCATATGCATCAGCATGGTCTTACCGCATCCTGCGGAGGCAAAAATGCCCATTCGCTGGCCTACGCCACAGGTCAATAACCCGTCAATCGCGCGCACACCGGTAATCAGCGGTTCACGGACGCCAACGCGCGAAGCGTAAGACGGCGGTGCGACATCAATAACGCGTTCTTCGCTAATCGGCGCCACTTCAGGGGTAAAACGCTCAACGATTTTCCCTGTCGGATCCAACACCGCGCCTAATACTGAGTATCCCACCCACGCCGATAACGCACGTCCAGTGGGATAAAGCACGACATCGCGGCTCAGCCCCTGGGCATTGCCGATAAGGCTCAGCACGGTGCGTTCCCGCTGTAAGCCAACCACCTGCGCACGTGCAACAACCTGTTTTTGGTGCCAGCCACGGCGTATTTCACACAGTTCGCCAATGGCTACATCGCGCAATTCCGCCTCAATAATTGGGCCGGTTATTTTTTGTGGGTAGGCCAGATATTGCAGTAAACGAGGTGTTTTCATCTCATTAGCGACCGACTAAAAACTTCCAGATAGTTGTAAAACCCATTCAAGGCAGTAGAGAACTTTTCACCGTCAGATAAAAAATCCGGATGCACTAAGGCTTTAAGCGTTAGCTCCCCATTCTGCTCCCCCAGTAGTAATTGCCCGCCGCGGGCAAAATGGCATCCTTCCATTATGGTCATTAAGATTTCATAAGCCCGCTGTTGTAATACCACCATGCTGTCAGCACCCAATTGCGCCCAGATCCATACATCATCGTCCTTGACGCTGATACAGATACTTGGCAATGCAAATAAATCCAGAACAATTGTTGAATGGCTATCTATTCCTCCGATGAGTGAAGGATCGCAACCACTTACTTCCAGTGCGGAACGAACTAATTCAGCGATATCCAAATGTTGCATAGATCTTTTCCTTAATTAAGCCCTTATATTGTTTTTATAACATTCACTGACTTGCTATCTGCTATCTCACCGAAAGATAAAACCTCCAGATCCGGAAAACGACCTTCAATCATTTTCTTAATAAATCGACGGACATCGACAGACGTAAGGAGGACAAGATCTTTATGTGCAATCAATAAATCATCCAACTTAAGTGTAATGAGATCCATCAAATTAGCGGAGGCTTCCGGGTCAAGGCTGAGGAAGGTACTGCCAGAGGTCTGACGGATCCCTTTGCGAATAACATCCTCAACTTCAGCAGATACCATTACTGCTCGTAATTCGCCGCCATTGGCGAATTTATGACAAATATAACGCGCCATTGCTCCACGAATATGCTCCACAAGGTTAATGACATCTTTTTCTCTTGGCGCCCACAATGCGAGCGCTTCCATAATTAACTTCATATTACGCACGGAAACACGTTCGCTTAACAAACGCTGCAAAACTTCAGATATACGTTGTACCGTGGCATGTCTGAGCACTTCTTTAAGTAAATCAGGAAATTTCGCTTCCAGTTGGTCCAGCATATGTTTTGTTTCCTGAATACCGAAATATTCATTGACGTTGCGCGCCAGCGTCACCGCCAGACAGTGGTAAAGCTCATCAAGCGCGTTCCGCAACACATAGCCAAGCTCCCGGAGTTTCTCCCCCTCTTCATGCGTTACCCAGAAATACTGACTGCTACCTTGCTGATGGATTGTTGGATTAATACCAAAGGACACGACTTCATCGGAATAATTTACCACTCGCATCAAATCAAAATAGACCGTAAATTGTTCAACACGGATCTCATTAATCAACAATACGATGCTGTTATCGTCCAGGCCCTCGCCATCGCGTAACAATACTTCCGGCAGGCGCACGCCATAATCAATAAAGAACTGACTACGTAGACGCTCCGCAAGTTGAGCTTTTTCCAGATCTTCACGCCGGCTCTTCGGCACAAGTAATATCAACGGTACAGTCTCTGTAGAGACTTTATCGAGATCGCCAATCAGTCCTAACGACGACCCTTCTTTTTCCTCAATACTGAGCGGCTGCTCGCCTTTGCTGGTTTTAGGTTTGGCGGCGCTACGTTTTGCTTCACGGAATTTAAAATAGAAGAGTACGCTTAAAACCACCGATAAAATAACAAAAACCGGCAGCGGGAATCCCGGCAGAATTCCCATTGAAATGGTCAAAATAGCCGTAACAACCAATACAAATGGGTTGTTCAACAGCTGCGTCATGATATTCCGCCCCATATTATCGCTATCGCCATTTACGCGAGTCACGATAAAACCGGCACTAATCGCAATCAACAATGCGGGGATCTGGGCGACAAGACCATCACCAATGGTCAGCATGGTATAAGTAGACAGAGCGGAGGACAAATCCATACCATGGCGGGTCATCCCCACCGAAATACCGCCAATAAAGTTCACAAAGATAATAATGATGCCGGCAATAGCGTCACCTTTGATAAACTTCATCGCACCGTCAAAGGAACCGTAAAGCTGGCTTTCCCTTTCCAGTACACTTCGCCGTTCGCGCGCAGCATCCGCATCAATAATACCGGCCTTCAAATCGGCATCAATACTCATCTGTTTACCGGGCATACCATCCAGAGAAAATCGGGCCGCGACTTCCGCGACGCGTTCTGAACCTTTGGTAATAACGATAAACTGGACCACGGTGACAATAGAGAAGACAACAAAACCCACCGCCAGGCTATCGCCAATAACGAATTGCCCGAACGTGGCGATAATTTCACCGGCATCGGCTTCAATCAAGATAAGACGGCTGGTACTGATCGATAATGCCAGACGAAAGAGCGTGGTAATTAACAGTACCGCAGGAAACGTTGAAAAACTGAGGATTCTGTCAATATAGAACGACCCCATAAACACCAATATCGCCAGTACGATATTCAGTGCGATCAGGAAATCAACCAGATAGGTAGGCAATGGAATGACGAACATAGAAATGATCATCACCATTAGTACCAGAATCAGTAATTCAGGTCGTAAACGAGCACTGTTAAGTAGAGAAAGCAGCACTATAGGTATCCTGTTAATATTAAATTAAGACAGCTTTTCAATAGTACGACGCTGTTCTGCCATTTCATGCTTGTAGGCAATATCGGTCATACTACGTAACGCCATTAACAATTCTTCCTGCCAATATTCTTCATAAAAGAGTGAAGAGGGTATGGCTTTACATACTTGATAAAATATCTGCAAAAAGGATGCATGTTCTTTATGACTAAGCAATAACGCATTCAAACCTATAATATCGGCTAACAGCGAATCCACTTCATGTGGCTGTTGCAATAGCGAAAGCATCAGTAGTAGCCACGACGACTCCTCCGCATTAAACGCTTTGGTAAACGAATACGACAACAATGTACTCACAAACAGTAGATCAGCGGAGCGCAACATTTTGAGTTGCGTCAGGCGTCGTAAAAGCTGACCAAACTCCAGACGCGAACAGCTGGCGTCATTCGCGTCAATATCGGTTAATAGCGAACCCTCGATAAAATCCAGTACCACCAGTCGACGTTGATAGCCATAACTGGCTATCCAGTCAGAGTAAATCTCCACTTCATGTGATTCACTCTGGATAAATTGCCGATAGCTGGCGCGCAATAAGCCTGGTTTTAACGATAATGTTTTCCCAAAAAGCCGGGCCTTCAACGCACAATTAATCCCTGCCTTGAGGGTCTTCGGATCGGTTTGCTCTTCAACGTGCTTAAGTAACGACTCCAGCTTTTTCCGCACGATCTCTTCCAGGTCTTTACGACGAAGCAATTCGCGTAACACAAGGACTAAATCACTGGGGTCAGGAAATAAGCTACGCGCCTGACGTAAAAAATCTTCTAACGCGCCGCCATGTACGCTAATTAGCTTTAATATTTGCTTCGCCTTCGGTAAAGCCTCATCCTCCAGCACGCGTTCAAAACTGTTAGATAAATTACTGGATTTTTTTTCATAATCGCGACGGTTACGAAATTGCGCCAGCGCCGCTGACATTTCGTCCGTCGACTGGACAAATTTTTGTACTTCCGCCCCTGGAGACGAATCCTCTGCGGCCTGTTGTATTTCCGCCTGTTGCGCATCAGTATGCTGGGTCGCATCCTGATGAGATGCCTGCCGGGACAATATTCTGGAAAATGAAATACCAGAGGTTGAGCCAGGAATCATTTAATTACCTCCTGACCTCTATCCAGATAAACACGAACCCATTTCTGTAACTTATCGTCCCCACTCCAGGCACCGCTTTGCTTCAGAATATTGTTTACCGATTCGCTGGCATCCGGCGTTAACGGGTCGACAATTTCTTTTGGTTCAATCATGAACACACGAACAACATTACTTTTATTCTTACTGGAATAACGGAACAGGCTACCAATAAGCGGTAATTTGCCTAAAAACGGAATACTTTGGACAGTATCGGTATTTGCATCCCGTGTATAACCACCGACCAGCAAACTTTTTCCGTGCGGAACTCTTGCAATAGTGCTAATTAACGTTCGCCCGACTTCGGGTAACGCATCTACGGAGGTGGTAGTATCGGATTGCGGCGTCTTATCGTTGCCATCTTCAATGTCCAGCGACATTTCTATCTGACCATCTGCGGAAAAACGGGGCAGCACTCGGATCATTGTTCCGTATGTTACATGCTCAAGCGCCACATTACGTTCCCCAATCAGCTTGGTGTAAAACGTTCTGTTGTTATCAAAAATAGCGGGAACATTTTCCTGAGTCAGTAATACCGGACGCGAAACCACCGTCGCCTGTTTCTTCTCTTCTAACGCATTGACCGCGGCGATGAATCGACTGCCATCGAGGGTACTTATTGAAGACTGGTTTAATGACACGCCAAGTTTGTCCCCAATAGTAATGCTGCCGCTCCATGAAGTGCCCAAACGCTCCAGATCGCTTTTATTAAGATCGACAATCCACAGGGATAATTCTACGTGACGTTTGGCGACATCCAGCGCTTTAACCAGCATTTCGATAAAATGCACCTGCTCAGCCGTTCCCTTTACTAACAAACTGTTGGTATCCGGATAGGCCACGATTTTAATATTGCCCGCCGCGGCATTTTGCTTTAAAGCTTCCTGCAGACTCATGCCACCGGCATAATTTGCTGCTTTACCTTTTTCTCCATTCGCTGAAAACGCTGGCATCGCCGGGGGTTCGCTACTGACAATATTACCTAAAGGTTGCTCTTCTCCCTGCAACAACCTTTCAATGGCCGTGGCAATACCGGGGATAACCATTTTCTGATCGCGCAGATTGTAGGTACGATCGCCCACGAAGGTATTGTTCAGACGCATCACCCCTATTTTCTGGCGTCCCAGCTCAATACCATCGTTTTGCTTGTCCATCATGGTGGCGGCGTTGACCACCATATCAACATAGACGGGTGGCCCTGAAACATAGAATGTTCCTTTACGGTTATCGCCACGTAGCGGGTAATTTTTGTTATATAAACCTGAGCGTTTTAGAAAATTGTTGAACTCATTGAGTGAGACGTTGCGTAAAGAAACCACGGCATTGCGCATTTCACTGGCGTCATAAATATAGATAGCCTGCCCATCGAAATACCAAATCAGCCCCAGTTGTAGGGAAAGCTTCTCCAGTAATGCGTTAGGATCGTGAAACTCAAAGTTGCCCGTAATTTTTTTTCGTGCCGCCATTTTGCTAACAATGACAGGCTCCTTTAGCTGTAGCGCCATGGCATCGAAAAATGTCCGCAGGCTATCGTCTTTCGCAACAAACCCACTTCCCGTTACAGGTATTTTTTCACTAGAATAACCAGGTGCAACCAGAACAAGCGCGGCACATGCCAGCACTCTGGCCAAAAGAATATGTGTCTTCATTTGTCTGCCAATTGAATAATATTTGATAATTTCCGCGGCGAAACGCCGATCAGCTCTTTGATCTCACTAGAAAAATGTGAAGGCGATGAGTAACCATGATTAACGGCTAATTGGGTGATGTTCTCGTGGCCTTCTACACTATTCAGCAGCGATTGCGCCATACGCCAGTTTCGTAATTCACTCTTCGCTTTTCCGCCCAACGCTCTGCTGCACAAACGACGAAAATGGGTATAAGAAACGCCATAGTCTTCTCCCAGCATTCTCATCGTGTTGCCGCTGGTTGACTGAGCGAGTAAATAGCCAACCAACCAGTAACTCTCGCTTTTTCGTAACAGCGCCAGTACCTTATTGAAGGCCGGAGAAGGCGTAATAATTTGCTGCAAAAACCAGTACTCGCAGCGTTTACGATCTTGCCAAATAGCGCGAAACTCAGGACTCAGCAAAACCCATTTATCGGATTCAGCATATGTCGTGTCCACTAATCCTGCACCATCGATAAATGCCAGTAATTTGCTGAGTACTTCAATTTTTAACGGTCGAAAAACCAGGTCTCCTGATACTGGTGCGACAACGGCCTGCTCGCAAAAAAGCAGCGCGCCTTCCTGAATCAGGCAATTTTCATTGTGTCGGCCTTCAGAAAATGACATATGCAGCTTTTGCGCGGAACACGTCTGTATAAACCATGCTTCCGGGCTGCGGATTTTCCGCTTCTCTCCTTCTTTAAGTACTTCCTGCGTATTTAGCATAGTTGTCAGCACCAGTTAAAAATCATTTTAATATGTAAACAATACCGGGAGCGGGTGGCAAAATCCTGATGCAATCATTATGAAACTGATGCCACCCGCTAATTAAATTGGCCCACTTGCACAGCGCTTGATAATTTAAAATAGAAAATCAGCTCATAGTGTATAAATTCTGGCTTATTACTCTGCAGCAGCAAAAATTCAGATATTGTCATCGGGATGGATGAATTAATTATTTATATCAGGAGTTTTTTTTGCTAGCATTCCTGAAACGCATCCGCCCCCTTATAACTATTGTCAGATAACGTTCTGACGGTTGTGTAAAAACATTGCGCCTCATTCTTCTGTAGTTGGAGTTAATATGAAAAAATTTTATAGCTGTCTTCCTGTCTTTTTACTGATCGGCTGTGCCCAGGCGCCCCTCCCTTCCTCCGTGAGCAAACCGGTACAGCAACCTGGCGCTCAGAAAGAGCAATTGGCCAACGCAAATAGTATTGATGAGTGTCAGTCTCTTCCGTATGTGCCGTCAGACCTTGCGAAGAATAAATCATTATCAAACCAGAACGCTGATAATTCCGCATCAAAAAATAGCGCAATCAGCTCAAGCATTTTTTGCGAAAAATATAAACAAACCAAAGAGCAGGCGCTCACCTTCTTCCAGGAACATCCACAATACATGCGTTCGAAAGAAGATGAAGAGCAACTCATGACCGAATTTAAAAAAGTTTTGCTTGAACCCGGAAGTAAGAATTTAAGCATATATCAGACGTTACTTGCTGCCCATGAAAGACTGCAAGCCTTATAAGGCCATATCACCGCTGGCTGAACTCATCATGATATAATTAAGACCATATTTTGCATTGCCACTTAATATCAATATAATTATTATAGCTATGGTCACTTTTACGGTTGGCCATTTGTCTCTTACGTTGCATTTATCAATCTGCTTTTTGATACAGCAGCACCTCGCTGCTGCTTTTTTTATTTGCGATAAAGAACTGCCTCCCAGACTCGGGAAAATAGCCGAAACTTATACTGACAAACTATCGTCTCGTATATCGCGATAAACTGACATCCCCCTCTTGCCCCACATGTTGGCATTCTTACGATACCCCATCCAACGTTCTTTTTACCTGTGACAGCGTATTGACGACCAGGCTAGTATAGCGGCAGAAACGTCCCGATGTCTGGAATGAATGGCAAACAGTCTATAAGGTGATTGAATGGATACGACAGAAGAACTAAACGGAACCTACTTCTACCACGGACAATCGAACCTGTCAGCAGGTGAACTATTTGATGTAATTTTCCTTGAGCAATTTTGTGATGAACCAGGGATTGGCATTGAGTCAGGTGCTGCTATCCTCGCCGGGCAACCGTGGTTAAAAACCAGAACGAAACCGGGAGAGGCAATCAAAGGGACAAGTGTTATCTCCAGGTATGGGAGAATGCTTTTACGAAATGCACGAACTCCTTTTGGTATTAGAATTCCTACACCCGTTGGTATAAGAATGCGAAAAACAAATAATCTTGCCGCAGTCATAGCACGATATGTTCCATGGTTAGGTTGGGTTGGTCTTGTGAATTCAATTTACCAGGTATCAAGGAGAACTCAGGCAAAATACAACCTAATAGCACGCCCTAAAGATCGTATACAATGGACATCCTTTTGATGGACACAATTCAGCAAGAGGTGTTAGCACTCTTCCGTGAAGAGATTCCCGGATATTTAGACAGCAATTGGAAAGAAATCCCTTTAGAACTTGATTCTGATTTATTTGAAGCTCCAGGCGATGACCTGCATGAAGCTTTGGATAAATTTGAAAAAAAATTTAATGTAGATTTATCACAAGTTAAATGGTCGTGTTATTTTCCCTGGGAGAATACTCCACTGCTTACACGATGGTTTAAATTAAAACGGGAAGATGTAGAACGAACTCGTACACCTTTAACAATCAGAATGTTTTCTGAGTCAGCGAAAGCTGGGAAATGGCTTTATGATTAATGAAAAATATTTCGGATTAATCAGGGGTTAATTATTATGAATTTTGTTAATCGATTAAAATTAAAAGTAGTAAATTTCATATGATTTTCAAATTAAAATAGTTTGTTGTATCTACCTTTCGACCACCAGTAACTTTGACGCCATCCGTTTCAAATTGACCATTTTGTTCTGGTGTATATCGCGAGTAGACATTTCTGAACTGCTTGACTATTCACTCTTTTTTAGCCTGCATGTATGGTGGCGACGATGCTGTTACATAGGTACCGGTATATTACCAAATTGATTCTGCCAGATATCCCGCCTCACGTAGAGCATTCATAATTTTATTCGCTAATTCATACTGATATTCATACGAGGTATTCTCCATGAAAAATACTGTTAATTCATATTTATAATACAGCCAACCATCATTCACATTTATCAACTTAGGATTCCAGTCATAATTTCTTTCTATTGTAATCATTGTGTTTTCGTATCTTAAATATAATGAATTCACTTTTATTATGTCTGGAATCCCTTGGGATAAAAAATCAATTAACTCATATTTATCCAGATCAGACTCAACAACGATTGTGAACTCAGCGTTAACTTCTTCCATTATGGAACCTCAATATATGGGCCTCTATTAAACGGTGATGATCCTTTCATTACCGATATCTGTATTTTTGTTACATCATCCGGATGAAAGTGTAGGATATACATCCTCCCGTATGCCACCTTCATCACCAGGGCCTAATGCACGCCGTTGGGCCTTTGTTGATTTTTAACCATCTGATCTTACTCAGCAATAGTGGACACGCAACTAAGTGAGTAAACGCTCAAGCAAGAGGTGACTCACATGACAAAACCAGCATCAACCACCAAAAAGCTACGCAAGTAGCACACGCCTGAATTTCGTCAGGAAGCCCTGAAACTGGCGGAACGCATTGGGGTGGCCGCTGCCACCAGCGAGCTTAACCTGTATGAATCATAGCTCTACAGCTGGCGAAGCAAACAGCAAACTCAGCTCTCTTCTTCTGAACGTGAGCAGAAGATGTCCGCCGCTTAGGGTTGTGTCCCTATTACGCGGGTAGGATCAATCAAGCAGTTACGGCAAAAAAGAGAATCATGAATATATTTAGCAAACTCCCTGATGATACGTAATCAGTGAGATTAAAGTAATGCAATCGCGATAAACCGAAGTTAATCCCCTGTTTAAAGACAGTGAACGACCTTCTTGCCATGTCTGGACTATATTAGCCTCACATGTACGCCTTGAAAGCGTACAAATATGTATTATAATTGTACATATTGTTCATAAACAGGAGGATGAAAACCATGCCTCAGATAGCTATAGAATCTAACGAAAGACTGTCGTTACGTGTATCGACGGATGCCAAAAAGTTGATAGTCCGCGCTGCGGCAATCCAGCAAACCAACCTGACGGATTTTGTGGTCAGTAACGTACTACCTGTCGCACAGAAGATTGTTGATGCCGCCGAACGGGTATATCTGACGGAGCGTGATACTCAAATGATCATGGAAATTTTAGATAACCCGCCAGCGCCGAATGAAAAGCTTCTTGCTGCTGCTTTCGCCCTGCCGGACATGAAGAAATGATGTTTACAGACTGGCATGAGGCCGCGATAGGGAAAACCCACAATCGAATGAATTTTGATTGTGGGGATGCCGATCTGAACCAATTCCTGCAACGCCATGCACGACAAAATCATGAGAAAGGGACAACGAAAACCTATGTTGCGCTTGATAATTCGGATGTTACACGTATCCATGGCTTTTACTCAGTCAGTCCTGCATCACTGATATATGCACAGGTTCCCGGCGCAATAAGCAAAGGATTAGGGAGACACGATGTGCCAGTGTTTCGTCTGGGTCGTTTAGCCGTAGACAAATCTATGCAGGGGCAAGGGCTGGGAGCACAACTTTTGTTATCTGCCGGAAAGCGTTGCATACAGGCGGCTTTGCAGGTCGGTGGCGTAGCCCTGCTTATTGATGCCAAAAATAAACAGGTCTGCGACTGGTACAAAGGATTTGGCGCAGTACCATTAAACGATCAACCCCTTTCCTTGTTGCTGTCGTTTAAAACGCTTTATGCTGCTTTATCTGCATCTGGTAGGTTATGACAACATGAGGCTTTGTTGAATAATTCAGAATCGGCCAACGATAAGAATACAGGACTCCCACCGGAGCACTCGTTATACGAGCCTGACGCTGGTCGACATTGCCAACAACGTCATCCTGTTCAGCGTTTTGGCCATCGCCATCGCTTCACCCACCTGCGCACCATAGTTCCGCAGGCTCAGATGGCCGCCCAGCAAGGTTTTGATACGGAACATGACCGTTTCCGCTACTGAACGACGGTGATAGCCCACTTTCTTTTCCAGACCTCATTGCTGCCGCTCCGATGTTGATTTGCCACCGCGTGGTTACGCTCATGGTACTTGCCCGGCCAGTATCGCGCACCGCTTCGTGGCGGGATTAGCGGCCTGATTTTTTTCCTCAACAACACATCATAGCAATAGCGCGTGTCATAAGCGCCGTCAGCCGAGGCTTCCCTGATTTTACGGTGAGTCTGGCTAATCAACCCCGGCAGTGCCTGCGCATCTGTCGAGCCTCTGAGCGGGAAAGTATGCCTTTGCAATTAATCAGTAAAGTGTTGCGCGAGAAATAGTGCATCTTTCAAGCACATCGTCTACTTTAATTAACCGATTCATAAAATATATATTATCTGTTGATTTCTAGCTTGTAGGTTATTTTAATAACTGTATATTTTAAAGAATAAAAATTAATATCACCCTACTTCTTTGTTATAATACCAGCCTCCAAAATTGTGCTATAGGAACATCATGGAATTAATTCGTTATGCTGACATCAACAGCGATCTCTATCGCCACATTTGGGTCGTTGGTGATATTCATGGATGTTACTCCTTATTGTTAACCAGACTGGCTCAATTAAATTTCTCTCCTGATACCGATCTCTTGATCTCCACTGGAGATAACATTGATCGAGGAAAAGAAAACCTTGAAACACTGAGACTGTTAAATACCTCATGGTTTATTTCTGTAGTGGGTAATCATGAAGCTATGGCGCTTGACGCTTTTGAAACACAGGATGGCAATTTCTGGTATGTAAACGGTGGTTACTGGTACGACTCGGTCACCGAAAAAGACAGGCAAGAAGCCACTGAGCTATTACTAACTTTTAAGCAGCGTCCTCACATCATAGAGGTTGAAACGTCCTCAAAGAAGTACGTGATTGCCCATGCCGATTATCCAGATGACAGCTACGATTATGGGAAGCAAGTTGATATTGATAGCGTTCTATGGTCACGCGATCGTCTGCTTGGTTCGTTACAGGGGAATATCCATCCAATACGCGGTGCGGATACTTTTATCTTCGGCCATATGATTGTTGACTACACAACAACATTCGCCAATCAAATCTACATTGACACAGGTTCTTTCTGTTCAGGCAATCTGTCTTTTTTTAAAATAAAGTAATCTGGAAATAGAATTATATAATATCAACCCTCCCTGCATTATGGGCAATGATATAGCCTTCAATAAGTACCATTGCCCATTCGTAATAGCGTCTAAATTTCGCGTTTTTCTGCCCATTTCAGCATTAAGATCGCAGGCCAAAAAAACGAAGCCGTAATCCGACGCAGGTAGTTACTCGAGCGCCTGAGACGAGTAAAGATCGCACATCTCAAGATACCTATCGGAAGAAAGCGCAATAACCGTGGTGGCGAAATGGATCGGCTTGCCTTCATGCAACACAATCTTAATACCGGCGGCGGCCGGGATGAAGTTAATGCTCTGTGAATGCCAGGTGTTTTCGGCGATATTTGTCCAGGCCGCGAATTTGCCATTACAGAAGCGAATACCTTCACGACTGATGGTGACTGCCGGCTTTGCCGCGCTTAAAAATGAGCGAGCCAGGCGCACAATAAATAACAGACTGCCGCAACAAATAAGTCCCATAAAGACGGCACCGCCAGTTTTGGGCTCCTCGGGATCGGTGGCCATATTCACCGCCAGCGCAATAAAAACTCCCATCATACAAATCCAGAACACAATACCAACCAACGTTTTAGATCTGGAATAATAGATATTGAACTCCACAGGCATGTTTTGCTGGCTGGTTTTTGATACGTACAGTTCCATTGATTCATCCTTGTATAAAAATGTCGTCAGGCGGGTAAACGCTGGGAAAGAAAGTTGAGCAGCAGCGGCTCATTGACGATAGTGGAGCGGTCGATTTTGCAGATCCGGCCCGTAGCGGTGCTAATCATCAGATAGCTCATTGAACTGCCAGCCCCCTCCTCGCGCTGGGTGCGAATACTGGCGATCTGCGCATACGGCACCGCCCGGTTTTTGTGTTCAAGCCGATCCGCCAGCGCGGTCACTTTGCCGAATTTAAGACGTCCATCGGCGGCGAGGCGCGCCCCCAGCGCAGAACCGTGTCGCCGGACAAGTTCAGCAGCCAGTCGGTCGTAAATTCCGTTGCCATCGTTCCAGAAATCAAGGTAGATGACGTACTTCTTGCCGCCACTGTGGCGCAAGATGAGTTTGTCGGATTGGTGGAGCAGACGCATTGATTCAAGCGCATCGTAATGGATAACCCGATGCCCGGCCTGCAACGCGGTTTCGGTTAACGTCATCCTGCGCGGCGTAAACAGAAACAGAACTGTGACGCTGAATTTCCAGATGATAAACAACAGGCCCACCAGTAGCGATATACCGGAAAGCCGATAATTCACGGTGGCTGTTGCTATGCTGAGAATAAAAAAACCGATCCCGATAGCAAACCATTTCAGCTCCGAAAGCGAAAGATGCCGGGTGTATTGACGACTTTCCATGATGGTATGGTATCCCTGATTTTACTGTCGGCGTATTACGTCAGGTTGAGTAAGGAAGCTATATCCGTTATGTTTTAGGTTATATACACTTCATCCTTCAGGCTGCCGGAGCAACTATTGTACGCTCCCGGAGATTAATGAGAGACATCCTGCCTCTCACCGAAGACCAACCACGAGCCTATACACCATTCGGTGTAAATGCCTTTCTCGGAAGTGAACGTCCAGGCGGCTACCGAACCCGAGCGTGATAATAAAGCGACTCGTTGTCATGAGCCAGTCCCTTAGCGACATTGTCCATTTTCGGATGTCGGCCTGAATTGCCAGTCACACGACCTTTTTCACTGACTCGTCCGTCGGAAACACCGTACGCTTTTTAATAGCATGTTGATTATCTATGCCGGAAATGCGGGTCTGGTTTTTCTTCAGCAGACGATCGAACGGGCTGAGATCTTCAGGTATTTTGAGATTTTGGCCAGTGCATTAGCCAGAGCCTGCAACTGTTTTTCGTCCATAAAGCAACCAGCTTTTGATGTTGAATCGAACATATCAAAATCAGGCAATTACACAATTTTAATTACAGTCTCATTTTGAGTTTGGAAGCATCCGTTTCCCTCTTAATTTTATTGGGATTTCTCTTTGTTGCGAGCATGGTCTGAACTAATTGCCTGGCACCTTGCCTTGTTTCGTCAATATTTGGAAAATCGAACACATTTCCAACTTTTACTTTCAAGACAGAACTTGGCTTCCTACCCTCACTGACATTACGATCTGACGAGGCTACTCTTCGCTGGATTACGTAGGTTTTTTTCGTCAAACTGGCTTTTACCCCGAAACCAGCAGGAGCTTCTCTGTGGTCATCGAAAACAGTGTAGAGTTTTTGAGCTGGGTTAGCTTCGAAAACGATTTTTCCAGAGCGACTGAGTGCAGGCTTAACATTGATACTTAACTTGTTGATAATGAAAGGCTGGCTGAGAGTTGTTTTCAAAGTATCACCCCTGTTGTAGTCCAGGAATGATGAGAATGTAACCTGTCACATTTTAGGCTACAGGTGAGCTACAAATTTATGGGTTTATGTGAGTTTATAAGGGTTTTACCTGGGGCCACATGAGCACTTGAAAGAATAAAAAAACGAGTAAAATCAATATGAATGAGTCATTTGATAAGGACTTCTCCAACCACACCCCGATGATGCAGCAGTATCTCAAGCTGAAAGCCCAGCATCCGGAGATCCTGCTCTTTTATCGTATGGGAGACTTTTACGAGCTGTTTTATGACGACGCAAAGCGTGCGTCGCAGTTGCTCGATATTTCGCTGACCAAACGCGGCGCATCGGCTGGCGAACCTATCCCTATGGCGGGTATCCCGCACCACGCCGTAGAAAACTACCTCGCGAAACTGGTCAATCAGGGCGAATCCGTCGCTATTTGCGAACAGATTGGCGATCCGGCCACCAGCAAAGGTCCCGTTGAACGTAAGGTCGTGCGTATCGTTACGCCTGGCACCATCAGCGATGAAGCCCTGTTACAGGAGCGTCAGGATAACCTGCTGGCGGCTATCTGGCAGGATGGTAAAGGCTACGGTTACGCCACGCTGGATATCAGCTCCGGGCGCTTTCGTCTGAGCGAACCCGCCGACCGTGAAACGATGGCCGCAGAGCTGCAGCGCACCAATCCCGCCGAACTGTTGTATGCCGAAGATTTTGCTGAAATGGCGTTAATAGAGGGACGCCGGGGTCTGCGCCGTCGCCCGTTGTGGGAGTTTGAGATTGATACCGCCCGCCAGCAGTTAAATCTGCAATTCGGTACGCGGGATCTGGTCGGTTTCGGCGTCGAAAATGCCTCGCGTGGATTATGTGCGGCAGGCTGCCTGTTACAGTACGTAAAAGATACCCAGCGCACCTCCCTGCCGCATATTCGTTCCATTACGATGGAACGCCAGCAGGACAGCATCATTATGGATGCCGCAACCCGCCGCAATCTGGAAATTACCCAGAACCTGGCCGGTGGTGTCGAAAATACCCTCGCCGCGGTGCTTGACTGTACCGTGACGCCAATGGGTAGCCGAATGCTTAAACGCTGGCTGCATATGCCGGTACGAAATACCGACATATTACGTGAACGCCAGCAGACCATCGGCGCCTTGCAGGACACCGTCAGCGAACTGCAACCGGTGCTGCGTCAGGTCGGCGATCTGGAGCGTATCCTTGCGCGTCTGGCGCTGCGCACCGCGCGTCCGCGCGATCTCGCCCGAATGCGTCACGCCTTCCAGCAGTTGCCGGAATTGCACGCTCAGCTTGAAACCGTTGACAGCGCGCCGGTACAGGCGTTGCGTAAAAAAATGGGCGATTTCGCCGAGCTGCGCGACCTCCTGGAACGCGCCATTATTGACGCGCCGCCGGTACTGGTCCGCGACGGCGGCGTTATTGCGCCCGGCTACCATGAAGAGCTGGATGAATGGCGCGCGCTGGCGGACGGTGCCACCGATTATCTCGATCGTCTGGAAATTCGCGAACGCGAGCGTACCGGGCTGGATACGCTGAAAGTCGGCTATAACGCGGTACATGGTTATTACATTCAGATTAGCCGTGGTCAAAGCCATCTGGCGCCCATCAATTATGTGCGTCGCCAGACGCTGAAAAATGCCGAACGCTACATTATTCCTGAGCTTAAAGAGTACGAAGATAAAGTTCTGACCTCGAAAGGCAAAGCGCTGGCGCTGGAAAAACAGCTATATGACGAATTGTTTGATCTGCTGTTGCCGCATCTGGCCGATTTACAGCAGAGCGCCAACGCGCTGGCGGAGCTGGATGTGCTGGTTAACCTGGCCGAACGCGCCTGGACGCTGAATTACACCTGCCCGACATTTACCGATAAACCAGGTATCCGTATTACCGAAGGTCGCCACCCGGTGGTTGAACAGGTACTGAATGAGCCGTTTATCGCTAACCCGCTCAACCTGTCGCCGCAGCGCCGGATGTTGATCATTACCGGCCCCAATATGGGCGGTAAAAGTACCTATATGCGGCAAACGGCATTGATCGCCCTGCTGGCCTATATCGGCAGTTACGTTCCGGCGCAAAACGTGGAAATCGGCCCCATCGACCGTATTTTTACCCGCGTCGGCGCAGCGGACGACCTGGCCTCCGGGCGTTCGACCTTTATGGTGGAGATGACCGAAACCGCGAACATTCTGCATAATGCCACGGAAAACAGTCTGGTATTGATGGATGAAATCGGGCGCGGTACCTCCACGTATGACGGGCTGTCGTTGGCCTGGGCCTGCGCGGAGAATCTCGCGAATAAGATTAAAGCGTTAACGCTGTTCGCTACCCACTACTTCGAGCTGACCCAATTACCGGAGAAAATGGAAGGCGTGGCGAACGTCCACCTGGATGCGCTGGAACACGGCGATACTATCGCGTTTATGCACAGCGTGCAGGACGGCGCGGCAAGTAAGAGCTATGGCCTGGCGGTCGCGGCGCTTGCGGGCGTCCCTAAAGAAGTCATCAAACGCGCGCGCCAAAAACTCCGCGAGCTGGAAAGCATCTCGCCCAATGCGGCGGCAACGCAGGTGGACGGCACGCAAATGTCGTTGCTTGCGGCCCCGGAGGAGACATCGCCTGCCGTTGAAGCGCTGGAGAATCTCGATCCGGACTCCCTGACGCCACGCCAGGCGCTGGAGTGGATCTATCGGCTGAAAAGTCTGGTGTAAACGTGTCGGGCCCGATAGCGGCGCGTTATCGGGCCCACGCGCCGGAACAGGCTTTTCAGACTGTGACTGTCGTTTCGTGTAAATGACGCCAGACTATCCGTCCTCTTTCCCTTTTTAAAATAACCGTCGACCAGCGTACCGTCTCGGCCTGGCCCGGCAGTTGCTGGCGCTCACGATAACGCAGCGCGGCACCTTCCGGCCACTCCGCCACAAAGTCAATGTGCTCAACCACGATAACCAGCCCCGGGCGACACGCGCGCTGCGCCTGGAAAAAAGCGCCCAGCGCCGGATAATCCAGACAAATACCTCCTGGCGTTATCATCGTAAAATCAACAGCAAAACGCGCTATCAACGCCTCCAGGCTACCCACCCCCTTACTAAGCCAGTTCTCAATCGCCGCATGGGCGTGAATAATTTCTTCTTTATATGGATTCATGATCTTTCCTTTTTCAGGCACAGAAGCGCCTGTCTATTGTTTAGACAGACAGCGTAAATAAGGGGCAGCAGGGTGATACCGGCGGCGGCAATAAAGGTCCAGCGATAAGCAACCTCAAGCGACATAACGCGCTGGAGCGCGTTTAACAGCAGCGTCAACAGCGTCGCGCCAAGGAAAAAGCTGAGCTGACGATTAAGATTCCATAGCGCGCTGGCGTCAGGCATGTCCCGGCGAGCAATAGTCAGGAAAGCGCCACTCTGCGCGGTACTGCTGCACAAACTGCCGCCAGCGCCCATTAAGGCGAATATCATCATCAGTACACGGTGCGATGTCGCAGGCGTAACGTTAGTTAAAAGCAGTATCCCTGCGGCCTGAAGAAGACAGCCGACGATAATCAGCGGACGCGGCCCAAGCCGATTGAAGTAACGTCCGGTAAACATAATGGCGACAAATGAAGCGATCGACCAGGGGAGCATCAGCGCCCCCGCCGCCGCAGGCGATAGCTGCGCGACGTTCTGTAGATAAAACATCCCGACCACGCTGATACCAATGAACATACCCGGTACGCACAGATAGACGATCATGGCAAAACGCAGCAGCCTGTCCGTCAACAACGGCAGATGGAGCAATCTTGCTGACGCCATTGTCGTCGACGCGGCGTTCAGCCAACAATAAGCGAGCAATAAAGTGAGAACGGCCACCGGCAGCGTGGCAAAGAATATCCAGCGCCAGCCGCACGTTTCCACCAGCAGCCCACCAATCGCAGGCGAACATGCCGGCGCCAGTAGCGCCACCATCATGACAACCGATGACACGCCAGCGCGTTCATGCGGTTTAAACTGTTGCCAGGTTAACGCCTGACCAACCGGGATCAATAAGCCACCGCCCGCCCCCTGCACAATACGCCAGAAAACAAGGCTGTGTAAGGAATCGGCAAAACCTGCGGCAGCGGCGGCAACGCTAAACAGAATGAGCGAAAATATGATCAGCCGTCGTGCGCCGAGATAACGCGAAAGAAACGCGCTAAACGGAACGATCAGCGTTAATCCTGCGATATAACCGTTACTCACCCATGCCAGCGCCGATATGGACGTATGCAGATCCACGGACATCGCAGGAAAAGCCACGCTGGCAATAAACAGATTAATCAGATCAAGAAAGAAGCCGAGCAGGTAAACCACTGCCACTTTACTGCGATACGTCATTATGCATCCTCCGTCAGAGGCGCTAATGTAGCCGTCCGGAGAAAGCCAGATAAGTCCGCGCTTCAACGATATACTGTCAAAATAATTTTGACAGTAAAGGAGCTCGCCATGCTCAATTTGCAGCGTATGTCGCTGTTTATCGCCGTGGTAGATAGCGGCAGCTTCACGGCCGCCGCCGCCGCATCGGGCCAAACAAAAGCGGTAGTGAGTTTTAATATTCGGCAGCTTGAAAAAGAGCTTGGCGTAACGTTACTGCTACGTTCCACCCGACGATTGACGCTCACAGACGCCGGCGTCCTCTTTTACCAAAAAGGCGTGAATTTACTCAATGCCGCGAAAAATTTGCAGGATGAAGTGCGTGCCAGCCATAGTGGGCTGGGCGGCGAGTTACGTATTACCACTACGCCCGAGTTTGGCGAACAGGTGGTCATTCCGGTACTGGCGCAGTTTAGTCAGCGCCATCCCGATCTCCGTATTCGGCATATGTCCTCATCACATCATGCCGATTTAATTGCCGAGCGCTTTGATGTGGCGATTCGGCTTGGCTCGCTGGCGGACTCCCGCTATCGCGCCGCGCTGATATCCCGCTTTACCATTCTGCCGGTCGCCGCGCCGCAGTGGCTCGCCCGCAACCCTGTTTCATCACTGGAGTCGTTGGCCCAGGCGGAATGGATTATTCATGAGCGATTACCTACGCCGCTACGGTGGACAGTAACGAATAATCATGGCCAACACTCACGCCTGGAGATAAGCAAAGCCGGAAAAATTTCTGTCGACAGCGCGCGCTCGCTGATGGCCTTCGCTCTCGCGGGAAGCGGCGTCGCATTACTGCCGCAATGGTTAGTCAACACCGCACTGGAGGATGGAACGTTAATTCACCTGTTACCCGACTATCATTTTCCCCGTCAGGGCATTTATGCCGTTTACCCGGACGCCCGCCATGTATCGACAAAAGTACGCGCATTTATTGATTTTTTACGTTCGCAATGGGATTGCGGGGAGCACGCCCCATCATCGTAGCCAGTCCGGGAGCATTGCGCTCCCGGACGGATAATACTGTCTTAATCCTTAACTACCAGCTTGTCTTTGATCCCCTGCGCCTGCCAACGCACCCACAGCATAATTGCCGCCAGAACAACAATCGGCAGTAACGGATCGAGCCAACTACCGCCGGAACCGAACAGCAGGTTAATCAGCGCCACGCCGGTGCCGCCAATCGCCCAGGCAATGGTCGTCGGTACAGACCAAACCACCATCTGCTGTTTGACATCAGAGACGCCCATCATGCGGTTAACCACCCAGAACAGGCTATCGTTGAAGTAGCCGAAGAACAGCGACCCCATCGTTGCGGCCTGAGCGGCAAGCAACATATTGATGCCGGGGATCTGCGCCAGGATCGGCGCGGAAATCGAGGCGGCAGTGATCATCGCCACCGTCCCCGATCCCTGAATCAGGCGTACCAGCGTCGCCACGATAAACGGGATCAGGATCGGCGAGATCGGCAGGTTGGCAACCTGCTCCGCCAGCTGTTGCCCCGCGCCGCTATCGCGCAGGATTGCGCCCAACGCGCCGCCAGCGCCCGTGACCAGTAAGATAATCCCGGCGCTTTGCAAGCCCTCTTCCAGACGCTCTGCGGTGGTATGTTTATCCATGCGCGGCACCAGCGTATACACCGCCAGCAGAACGCTGATGGCCAACGCGATCACTGGGCTTCCCACAAAGTTGATTGCCTGTACCACCGGATGCGTCGCCAGGCCGGACCATCCTTCTACAGTGGCGAGGGTGGAACAGATAGCCTTCAGGAAGATCAGCACGATCGGCACCACAATAGGCAGCAGAGAGAGCGTCAGGCTCGGCAGATCCTTTTGCTCTTTCTCTTTATTGTACTGCTCCAGCGCGGCATTGACTTCATCGGCGTTCAGCGTGCGCGGCACGAAATCAGGGTAGCGTTTATCCAGCCACTGCGCATAGAACACAATGCCGATCACACAGGGCACCGCCAGCGCCATCCCGGTCAATAACATTGCGCCGATGTCGACGTTAAAAATCCCGGCTACCCCCAGCGGACCGGGCGTGGGAGGTACCGTATGGTGAGTGACCACCAGCCCGCCCGCCAGCGCGACGCCCAGCGTCAGTAGCGAACGTTTACCGCTTTTCGCCAGCGCTTTCGCCACCGGATAAAGAATGACAAAAGCGGAATCGACGAAAATGGGGATGCTGACAATATAACCCGTGATTGCCAGCGCCCACTCTTCACGGCGTTTCCCCAGCCATTTGATAAAGCTCCAGGCGATACGCTCCGCCGCGCCGGAAACCTCCAGCAAGCGCCCCATCATTACGCCGAGACCAATCACCAGGCCAATGCTGCCCAGCGTTGTACCGAATCCGCTTGTGATGACAGAGAGCGTTTTATCAATGCCCATTCCCCCCAACAGACCGGCGATACAGGCCGCCGCCAGCATCGCGATCAGCGCATGAACACGGGTGCGTAACACCAGCCATACCAGCACGAAAACGGCAACGATCAGGCCGATAATTGGGGTCGGTAAACTTGTCATGACCTCCCCTCCATATCATCTTGTCGAAAGCGTTCGATAATGTCATCGAAGCGTTTATCGGCGACAAAACCTAACGCCAGCGCACGCTGGTTATCGATACGTCCCGGCCAGGAGGCGACAATTTTCTCGACGCCTTCGTCGCGCTGATGCGTAACCCGATCGCGCGCCGCCTGACCGCCCGCCTGACGCAACGTTTCCAGCATCTCGCCCACGGTTACGCTGATCCCCGGTAAGTTGATGCTGCTCGCCTCGCCAGGCGCGGGTAACGTTGCGGCCAGCGACAGGTTATGGATCACCGTCGCCGGGCTGGAAATCCACAGCCGCAAACTTTCCGATACCGGGCAGATGGTCGTCTCGCCCTGCAACGGTTCACGAATAATCGCACTGACAAAAGAAGAAGCGGCGCGGTTTGGTTTACCCGGGCGAACACAGATCGTCGGCAAACGCAGCGCCAGCCCATCCACATAGCCTTTGCGGGTATAGTCGTTGACCAACAGTTCACAGGCAGCCTTCTGCGCGCCATAAGACGAGCGCGGCGTGAGCGCGGTGGTATCGGTGACGCATTCCGGCAGCGTACCGCCATAAACGGCAAGCGAGCTGGAGAAGACAAAACGAATTTTCTGCGATTGTCGACGACACGCCTCAAGTAACTGGCGGGTAAGATCCAGGTTAACTTTCCATCCCAGATCGAAATCGTCTTCCGCATGCCTGCTGACAATCGCAGCGAGATGATAAACAACAGAGGTATTAGCGGTAATCACACTCTCCAGCACGCCCGGCTGGGTTAAGTCAGCTTCCAGGCAGCGTAAACGAGGGGAATCTGATAACCGTGCAGGCATTTTTAAATCAACAAGAAGCAGTTCGTTAAACGCCAGCGATGAGTTTAATAAGGCGCTTGCGAGTTTCTGGCCTAAAAAGCCGCCCCCGCCGGTAATGATAATCTGCATCCGGATGTCCTCTTTATTGTTGTGTAGGGTAGTTCAGGGTTAGCGCCAGGCGTTAAACCAGCCAAGCCCGTCCTGAGTGGTATTCCGTGGTTGGTATTCGCAGCCTATCCAGCCGCGATAACCTACGTCATCGAACAGCCGGAACAGCCACGGGTAGTTGATCTCGCCATCATCCGGTTCATGTCTGTCCGGTAGCGAGGCGATTTGTACATGGGCATAGCGGCCCGCATACTCGCGAATCAGGTGACTCAAATTGCCATCCACTTTTTGTGCGTGGAAAGTGTCGAGCTGGATGAACACATTCGGGCGGTCAACCTCTTCTGCGATGCCCAGCGCCTGATATTGGCTGGAAAAGAGGTAGCCGGGTTTAACGCCGGGACTCAGCGCTTCGATCAAAATACGTTTATCGTGGGCGGCAAACCGGTCGGCGGCATAACGCAAATTATCGATAAACGTGGCGCGATAACGTGCGCCATCAGCGCCATCCGGCACTACGCCCGCCATGATGTGAACCTGCTCGCATTCCAGCGCCAAAGCGTATTCCAGAGCCAGATCGATATCGGCGCGCGCGTCGTGTTCGCGCCCCGGTAGCGCGGCACGTCCCCACTCGCCCGCCGCGGTATCGCCCGCCGAAGTATTAAACAGCGCCAGCGTCAGATCATGACGCGATAGCTGGGCTTTAATCTCGCTGGCGGCAAAGCCGTAGGGGAACAGAAACTCAACGGCCTGAAAACCGGCTTCGGCAGCAGCGGCAAAACGCTCGATAAACGGCGCTTCGGTAAACATCATCGACAAATTGGCGGCAAAACGCGGCATCGGGTTATCTCCTTAACTGCGCAATTTCTTCGGTGGTTAAATAACGAATCGGGCGTTCGCCAAGGATAAAAATCAGCTTTGCCGTCTCTTCCAGCTCCTCGGTATTATTAGCGGCTTCCTGCAAATTCTCCCCGCACACGACCGGCCCATGATTAGCCAGTAAAAAGGCCTGATGCCGGGCCGCCAGCGCAGCCAAATCGCGAGCAATTCGGTCATCCCCCGGGCGATAGTAGGGAACCAGAGGAATGTCCCCCATCCGCATCACCACATAGGGGGTAAACGGGCGAATCACATTTTGCGGGTCCAGCCCTTCGAGACAGGAAAGCGCCGTTGACCAGGTGCTGTGCAGATGTACCACGGCCTTGCAGCAAGGGTTATTGCGATACAACGCCAGATGAAAACGCACCTCTTTAGACGGTTTATCGCCGCTGAGCCATTCGCCCTGCGGGTCCACTTTGGATAGCCGCTGCGGGTCGAGATTACCCAGACACGAACCGGTGGGCGTCGCCAGAATATTGCCGTCCGGCAGTAACAGCGAGAGGTTGCCTGCCGAGCCGGTGGCATAGCCGCGCTGGAAAAACGAGGCGGCTATCCTGACCATCTCTTCTCGCAAAGCGTGCTCTTCTTTTGCCAGTATCGTCATACCTGAAACTCCCTTTGAGCGCGGATGAAAAAGGATTCATCGCCAAAATTACCTGACTTTAGCGCCAGCGAGACTGGCGCATGGAGCGCGTTGACCCACGGCACGCCGGGTGAAATGCACGGTCCGATGTGAAAACCGGTAATACCGAGGCTTTGCGTCACCACGCCCGAGGTTTCGCCGCCCGCCACGATAAACCGGGTGATACCGCCTTCCGCTAAGCGAGCGGCCAGCAGGGAAAAGAGCGCCTCTACCGCATGGCTGGCTTCGGTAGCGCCATATTGCTGCTGGATGGCGGCCAGCGCCTGCGTGGAGGCGGTGGCGCTAATCATTGGCGCCAGTTCGCTGTCCTGACTGAGCACCCACTGCGCCAGCGCTTCAGCGTAGGCCTCGCGCGTCTCGGATGACAGGCAGCGCGCCACGTCAACGTCGCGTGTGGGAGCATGTTGTCGATAGAAGGCCACCTGCTGATTCGTCATTTGCGAACAGGAACCGGAAAGCACCACCGCGCGACCGCTCAGCGGATAGCCTGCGGAACGGGCCTGAGAAACGCCGTGCTTCGCCCACTGACGCGCCAGCCCCATTGCCATCCCGGAACCGCCGGTCACCAGCGGAGCATCACGCAAAACCTCGCCCTGGATTTCCAGGTGTCGCTCATTGAGCGCGTCAAGTACCGCGTAGCGATATCCTTCCTGCTGTAAACGCGACAGCGCCGCACGGGTCGCGGCAACGCCTTCATCAAGCGTCTGAGCCGGAATAACGCCGCAGCGCCCTTGCGCCTGCGCTTCCATCAGACGCGGCAGGTAGCTGTCGGTCATCGGATTGATAGGGTGGTGGCGCATACCGGACTCCGCCAGCAAGTGGTTCATGACAAACAGATAGCCCTGATAAACCGTGCGTCCGTTAACCGGCAGCGCGGGAGAAATCACGGTAAATGAGGTATCCAGCGCCACCATCAGCGCGTCGGTGACCGGGCCGATATTGCCTTCGGCGGTACTATCGAAAGTCGAGCAATATTTGAAATAGACTTGCTGGCAGCCCTGTTTTTTTAGCCATACCAGCGCCGCCAGCGATTGTTTTATCGCCTCTTGCACCGGGCATGAGCGGGTTTTCAGGCTGATAACCACCGCGTCGCACCCTTCCGGTTGCGTCCCGGTTGGGACATCATTGATCTGCACTGTCGGCATCCCGTTTTCGACCAGAAAACTGGCGATGTCGGTCGCGCCGGTAAAATCATCGGCAATGACGCCAATTTTTAACATGACGGCTCCTCAGGCGTGACGCCAGGCAGAGTAATCCCCGAGAAAATTTTGATCACAGCGCTGTCATCCTCTTTGCCATAACCGGCGTTACTGGCGCTGGTGAACATATTTAACGCCGTAGAGGCCAGCGGTAAGGGGAAGCGCAGCGCTTTCGCCGTGTCGGCAACCAGCCCCAAATCTTTGACAAAAATGTCGACGGCCGAACGCGGGGTATAGTCGCCGTCAACGACATGCTGCATACGGTTTTCGAACATCCAGGAGTTGCCGGCGGCATGGGTCACGACGTCATACATCACGTCCAGAGGAATACCGGCCCGCGCGGCCAGCGCCATCGCTTCGGCCGCCGCCGCAATATGCACGCCAGCCAGCAGTTGATGAATGATTTTGACGGTTGAGCCTGCGCCCGGCGTATCGCTGATGCGATAAACGTTGCTGGCAACGGCGTCCAGCACAGGCTTCAGGCGGGTAAACGCCGCCTCGCTCCCGGAGGCCATCACCGTCATTTCGCCCTGCGCCGCTTTTACCGCGCCGCCGGAAACCGGCGCATCCAGCATGTTAAGATTCAATGCCGTCAACGCCGCGGCGATCTCTTGCGCGTCGGCGCTTGAGATCGTGGACGAAACCATCACCGCGCTTCCGGGTTTCATCAGATGGGCGACGCCATCCTCACCGAATAACACCTGTCTGACCTGGGCGGCATTGACGACCAGAATGACTAACGCATCCACGACGCCGGCGAACTCCCTGGCGCTGGCGGCAGCCCCACAAGCCCCTTCAGCGAGCAGATTCGCGCACGCTTGCGGGTTAAGATCGGCCCCCCATGTGGAAAGCCCGGCGCGCAGGCATGAACGCGCAGCGCCCATTCCCATTGAGCCAAGCCCCACAATGCCGACATGAAAATCAGTTCCTGTTGTCATTATCACTCCATGTTAATTTACGTGATATTATGTTTTGTTATGTGAATATAGGCGTTTTTGTAAACAATTGCGGTGAGTTGTTTCACAAAAAATAACAAAATATGTTATTTTTTGTGAAGGCAATCCTCATAGAACTTCACACGCTGTGACGAGAAATCGCGTAAAATCGCGACAGGACTAAAGAAAGGAGCAGACGTTGATACCTACTGAGCGTCGACAAATCATTCTTGATATGGTGGCGGAGAAAGGCATCGTCAGTATCGCTGAACTGACCGAGCGCATGCATGTATCCCACATGACTATCCGCCGTGATTTACAAAAACTGGAGCAGCAAGGCGCGGTAATCCAGGTCTCTGGCGGCGTGCAATCATCGACTCGCGTGGCGCACGAACCCTCGCATCAGATCAAAACCGAACTGGCGACGCCGCAGAAAGCGGCGATTGGCAAACTGGCCGCCAGCCTGGTACAGCCAGAAAGCTGTATCTACCTTGATGCAGGTACTACCACGCTGGCGATCGCCAGGCAGCTGGTTACGATGAATAAACTTACGGTGGTGACGAATGATTTCGTTATCGCCGATTACCTGATGGACAATAGCGATTGCACAATTATTCACACTGGCGGGGCGGTATGCCGGGAAAACCGGTCGTGCGTCGGTGAAGCCGCGGCGACGCTTTTGCGCGGGTTGATGATTGACCAGGCCTTTATTTCCGCCTCTTCCTGGAGCGTGCGCGGTATTTCAACGCCGGCAGAAGATAAAGTCACGGTGAAACGGGCCGTCGCCAGCGCCAGCCGCCAAAAAATTCTGGTGTGCGACGCGACCAAATACGGCCAGGTAGCTACATGGCTGGCGTTACCGCTGGCGGAATTCAACCAAATCGTCACCGATGACGGCCTGCCGGAAAGCGCAATTCGGGCGCTGGCTAAAGTGGATATCTCACTGCTGATGGCCAAACAATAGCGAAGCGGCGCAAGCCGCTTACGTCATCATCTTGCGAACCAGTTGCGTAAACTGTTCGCGTTCTTCAGCGCTCAGTCGCCCCAAAAACTCATCGTCAACGCGATCCCCCAGTGGTATCGCGGCGGCGAGCAACGTTTGGCCCTGAACGGTGAGATAGACAAAACGCCGACGTTTATCCAGCGGATCGTTTTCTCGCTTTACCAGCCCACGATTTTCCATCCGGCTTAACATCTCCGCCAGCGTCGCTTTAGTGCTGACCGCCGCTTCGGTCAGATCGACCTGTTCAATACCCGGATGTTCAGCAATAACGCGCATCACCGCATATTGAGGTTTGGTGAGCTCCGGTAGTTCATGCTGCCAGCGTGCGGTATGTTGCTGAAAAAGTTGGCGTAACAGATGAAACGCGGTGTTTCGTAACTCCATGAGCGCTCCGGATAAATTAACTTTTTCTATCATAACGACTTATGCACGGTTTTTTAATGACGAATGCTTTAGCTAAACGTGCGCAGGCGTCGGAAGCGATCTTGTCGCAAAGGCCGTGTGGGCGTATTTTGATCAAAATGTTCGTATACGAACGATATTTGAGGTAAGAAATGAGATTGATTGTGGGGATGACCGGTGCGACCGGCGCGCCGCTTGGCGTCGAGCTACTCCAGGCATTGCGGGCGATACCTGATGTTGAAACGCATCTGGTAATGTCAAAGTGGGCGAAAACCACTATTGAACTGGAGACGCCCTACACGCCCGCTGAGGTAGCCGCCCTGGCAGATTATTGTCATAGCCCGGCCGATCAGGCGGCGACCATTTCCTCTGGCTCATTTCGTACCGACGGCATGATTATTATCCCCTGCAGTATGAAAACACTGGCGGGGGTTCGCGCCGGCTATGCCGAGGGGCTGGTGGGACGCGCTGCCGATGTCGTGTTGAAAGAGGGTCGCAAGCTGGTGCTTGTGCCGCGGGAAATGCCGCTCAGCACGATTCATCTGGAAAACATGCTTGCGCTTTCTCGTATGGGGGTGGCGATAGTGCCGCCCATGCCCGCGTTCTACAACCTGCCGCAAACCGTTGACGATATTATCCAGCATATCGTAGCGCGCGTTCTCGACCAGTTTGGTCTGGAGCATACGCGCGCGCGTCGCTGGCAAGGACTGCGACAGGCAGCAAATTTTTCACAGGAGAATGGATAATGGCATTTGATGATTTGCGCAGTTTTTTACATGCGCTGGATCAGCAGGGACAACTGCTGAAAATCAGCGAGGAAGTGAATGCGGAGCCGGATCTCGCCGCCGCTGCCAACGCAACGGGACGAATCGGCGATGGCGCGCCCGCGCTGTGGTTTGACAATATTCGTGGTTTTACCGACGCCCGCGTGGCGATGAATACCATCGGTTCCTGGCAGAACCATGCCATCTCACTGGGTTTGCCGCCTAACACGCCGGTTAAAAAACAGATCGATGAATTTATTCGCCGCTGGGACAATTTTCCGGTAGCGCCGGAACGACGGGCGAATCCGGGCTGGGCGGAAAATACCGTCGACGGCGACGCGATCAACCTGTTTGATATCCTGCCGCTGTTTCGTCTGAACGACGGCGACGGCGGATTCTATCTGGATAAAGCCTGTGTGGTATCACGCGATCCGCTCGATCCCGATAACTTCGGCAAGCAGAATGTCGGCATCTACCGTATGGAAGTTAAAGGCAAGCGTAAGCTGGGTCTGCAACCAGTGCCGATGCATGATATCGCATTGCACCTGCACAAAGCCGAAGAGCGTGGCGAAGATCTGCCGATTGCGATCACGCTGGGTAACGATCCGATCATTACCCTGATGGGCGCAACGCCGCTGAAATACGATCAGTCAGAGTATGAAATGGCAGGCGCGCTGCGTGAAAGCCCCTATCCTATCGCCACCGCGCCGTTGACCGGTTTTGATGTGCCGTGGGGATCTGAAGTCATTCTTGAAGGGGTCATCGAAAGCCGTAAACGTGAAATTGAAGGACCGTTCGGCGAATTTACCGGCCACTATTCCGGCGGTCGCAACATGACCGTGGTGCGTATCGATAAGGTCTCTTATCGCAGCAAACCCATTTTTGAATCGCTCTATTTGGGGATGCCGTGGACGGAAATCGACTACCTGATGGGGCCGGCGACCTGCGTGCCACTGTATCAACAGTTGAAAGCCGAATTTCCGGAAGTGCAGGCGGTAAACGCCATGTACACCCACGGCCTGCTGGCCATCATCTCAACCAAAAAACGCTACGGCGGCTTTGCCCGCGCGGTGGGCCTGCGAGCGATGACAACGCCGCACGGTCTGGGATATGTGAAGATGGTGATCATGGTCGATGAAGATGTCGATCCATTCAATCTGCCACAGGTGATGTGGGCGTTGTCGTCGAAAGTGAATCCGGCAGGCGATCTGGTACAGCTACCGAATATGTCCGTCCTGGAACTGGATCCGGGCTCAAGCCCGGCGGGGATTACCGACAAGCTGATCATTGACGCCACCACGCCGGTTGCGCCAGATAACCGTGGTCACTATAGCCAGCCGGTTGTTGATTTACCGGAAACTAAAGCCTGGGCTGAAAAGCTGACCGCCATGCTGGCCAACCGTAAATAAGGAGTAACCGATGATTTGTCCACGCTGTGCCGATGCACATATTGAACTCATGGCGACTTCGCCGGTAAAAGGAGTCTGGACGGTATATCAGTGTCAGCATTGTCTGTATACCTGGCGCGATACCGAACCGTTACGCCGTACCAGCCGCGAACACTATCCACAAGCGTTTCGCATGACGCAAAAAGATATTGATGACGCGCCAATGGTGCCGAGTATCCCGCCGCTGCTGGCAGAAGACAAACGGTAAAAAAAAGGCCAGTCTGTCGACTGGCCTTTTTTTGACAAGGGTACTTACTCGCGGAACAGCGCTTCGATATTCAGCCCCTGCGTCTGCAGAATTTCGCGCAGACGGCGCAGGCCTTCAACCTGAATCTGACGAACACGTTCACGCGTAAGACCGATTTCACGGCCTACATCTTCCAGTGTCGCAGCTTCATATCCCAGCAGACCGAAACGGCGCGCCAGCACTTCACGCTGTTTGGCGTTCAGTTCGAACAACCATTTGACGATGCTCTGTTTCATATCGTCATCTTGCGTGGTGTCTTCCGGACCGTTCTCTTTTTCATCGGCCAGGATGTCCAGCAACGCTTTTTCGGAATCACCGCCCAGCGGGGTGTCTACCGAGGTAATGCGCTCGTTGAGACGAAGCATACGGCTGACGTCATCAACCGGTTTATCCAGTTGCTCTGCAATTTCTTCCGCACTCGGTTCGTGGTCCAGTTTATGCGACAACTCACGTGCGGTGCGCAGGTATACGTTCAGCTCTTTAACAATGTGAATCGGCAAGCGAATCGTACGGGTTTGGTTCATAATCGCCCGTTCGATTGTCTGGCGAATCCACCAGGTTGCGTATGTTGAGAAGCGGAACCCGCGTTCCGGGTCAAACTTCTCGACTGCACGGATAAGCCCCAGGTTGCCCTCTTCAATCAGGTCCAGCAACGCCAGTCCACGATTGCCATAACGGCGGGCAATTTTTACCACCAGACGCAGGTTACTCTCAATCATGCGACGGCGAGAAGCGACATCTCCACGCAGTGCGCGACGCGCAAAATAGACTTCTTCTTCGGCTGTTAACAGTGGTGAATACCCAATCTCACCAAGGTAAAGCTGAGTCGCGTCCAACACACGCTGTGTGGCCCCTTGCGATAACAGCTCTTCTTCAGCCAGGTCGTTATCACTGGGTTCCTCTTCACTCAAGGCTTTTTCGTCAAAAGCCTCTACTCCGTTCTCATCAAATTCCGCGTCTTCATTTAAATCATGAACTTTCAGCGTATTCTGACTCATAAGGTGGCTCCTACCCGTGATCCCTTGACGGAACTAGCAAGTCAAAGCCTGGTTCCGCCGCTTTATCGCTGCGGTAAATAACGCAGCGGGTTTACGGATTTCCCCTTGTAACGAATTTCAAAATGCAAGCGTGTAGAGCTGGTGCCGGTGCTACCCATAGTAGCGATTTTTTGCCCCGCCTTAACTTCCTGTTGTTCCCGGACCAGCATCGTATCATTATGGGCGTAGGCACTCAGGTAATCATCGTTATGTTTGATGATAATAAGATTACCGTAACCACGCAGTGCGTTACCGGCATATACGACGCGCCCATCAGCGGTTGCGACGATAGCCTGTCCCTTACTGCCTGCAATGTCGATCCCTTTATTGCCCCCTTCGGAAGCGCCAAAGTTTTCGATCACTTTGCCATCCGTCGGCCAGCGCCATGCGGAAATCGGCGCGCTGGTTGACGTACTGCTTGCATTTGGTTCGGTCGTGCTTACCGTTGGTGCCGTTACAGGCGCTGTGACAACCGTCCCAGCAGGCTTGTTGTTTGGCAACATTTTGTTAGCACTTTGTTCACCTGAGCCCTCAGAATACGTAATTGTTGGTTGAGACGCAACTGCAACGGTGGAATTTTGTGCAGACCTGGTCACAACTCCTTGCTGTGCTGCATCCGCCTGGGTGATCGCATTTCCGCCAGTAATTGGCGTGCCGGATGCGTTACCAACTTGCAAAGTTTGCCCTACATTCAGGCTATACGGGGCAGAAATACTGTTTCTCTGGGCCAGATCGCGGAAATCGTTCCCGGTAATCCAGGCGATGTAAAAAAGCGTATCACCCTTTTTCACGGTGTAAGTACTGCCACCCGTATAGCTACCTTTCGGAATATTCCCATACTGGCGATTGTATACGATTCGCCCATTTTCCATCTGCACGGGTTGTTCCGTGACCGGTTGAGTTTGCATGGGCTGCGTTACAGGACGCTGAACGGGTTGAATTTGCGGCGCTTGTTGCGGCGTTTGTTGCGTTGTCGCGCCCATTTTTGGCGGCGGTGTGATCAACATCCCGGAATTGGTATTTGATGACGACCCACTGTCCACAGACGTGACCGGCGCCGGAGGGTTTGACGAACTGGTACAACCTGCCAGCCATAGTGAAACCAGTGATAGTGCCGCAATGCGACTAACGGTGAATTTTGGGCTTCCCGCGCTCATTTATCCCCCAGGAAAAAATTTGGTTAACAACCAGTGACGTAAGAACCGTGCAACGCATTAAGTGAACACGGAAAAATGTGTTCACGATACGCTTAACCCACCGGGAATAACCAGGAAAACTCCAGGTATTCGTTTCGGCTTCATCAGGCGTAAGAGTGGGTGTTTGCAGAGCAAACTAGGCCAGCTCTCCCTTGACTAACGGGACGAAGCGAACGGCCTCCACGGTATCGATAATAAATTCGCCGCCCCGGCGACGCACGCGTTTCAAAAACTGCTGCTCATCGCCCACGGGCAGAACAAGAATGCCGCCTTCATCCAACTGTGCCATGAGCGCGGTAGGAATTTCCGGTGGCGCGGCCGTCACAATGATAGCGTCAAACGGCGCACGCGCCTGCCAGCCTTGCCAGCCATCGCCATGACGGGTAGAAACATTATGTAAATCGAGCTGCTTCAGGCGGCGACGCGCCTGCCATTGCAGCCCCTTAATCCGCTCAACGGAGCAAACGTGATGTACCAGATGCGCCAGAATCGCCGTCTGATAGCCGGAACCGGTGCCAATTTCCAGCACCCTGGATTGCGGCGTCAGTTCGAGCAGTTCCGTCATTCGCGCCACCATATAGGGCTGCGAAATCGTCTGACCCTGGCCTATCGGCAAAGCGATATTTTCCCAGGCCTTATGTTCAAACGCTTCATCAATAAATTTCTCGCGCGGCACTGCGGCAAGCGCATTAAGCACCTGCTCATCTCTGATGCCCTGCGCGCGCAATTGTTCAAGAAGAGCCTGTACACGTCCACTTACCATTGCGTGCCAACTCCCACGCTGTCTAACCAGTCTGAAACCACATCATGCGCGCTGTGCGCGGTTAAATCCACATGCAACGGCGTGACGGAGACGTAGCCTTCATCCACCGCCGCGAAATCGGTATCCGGCCCGGCATCGTATTTATCGCCTGGCGGGCCAATCCAGTACAATGTATTACCGCGCGGATCTTCCTGCGGGATTACTTTATCCGCTGGATGGCGGCTACCACAGCGAGTCACGCGGATGCCTTTAATCTGCGCTAACGGTAGATCCGGGACATTCACGTTGAGAATACGCCCGGTACGCAACGGCTCCCGGCTTAACCCTCGCAAAAGCGCGCAAGTCACGGCCGCAGCCGTATCATAATGCTGATAGCCGTTAAGGGAGACCGCTAATGCCGGAAAGCCGAGATGACGACCTTCCATCGCCGCGGCGACAGTACCGGAATAGATCACATCATCGCCCAGATTCGGACCCGCGTTAATACCGGAAACGACAATATCCGGACGCGGACGCATTAAGGCATTAACGCCCAGATAGACGCAATCGGTCGGCGTCCCCATCTGTACGGCGATATCGCCATTATCAAAGGTAAAAGTACGAAGCGAAGATTCCAGCGTGAGGGAATTAGACGCGCCGCTGCGGTTACGATCCGGGGCTACGACCTGTACATCAGCAAACTCACGCAGCGCTTTCGCCAGCGTTTGTATACCGGGCGCGTGAACCCCGTCATCGTTACTCAGCAATATGCGCATAATCACCCATTGTGTTGATCAGTTCCCTTACTACGCTGGTGGCAAAACTGCCTGCGGGCAGCCAGAAACGTAACTCGACGGTAACGTCATCCCACCAGTTCCAGCTTAATTGTTGCGGATAAAGCAGCATCGCTCTGCGCGACGCCTCTACTTTTTCGCGCAGCAACAGCGATTGCAACACCGTTTCCTGGGCAATGGCATCTTGCTCAAACGCCAGCGCCGCACGCTGTGTTCCCCACTCTCCGCTGCCCGGCAACGACGCTGTAATCATCAGCTCTTTTTCGTCTACCCGGCGCTGCAATTCAGGCAGTTCTTCAGATGTCGCGACGAACCAGCTTCCACGCCCCGCTAATTGTAGCGCATCGCCGTCAACAACTTGATTAAAGTCTGGTTTCTTCAGCCGCTGGTGAACAATTTGATTAAACAACGCGCTACGTGCCGCCGACAACCAAAAACTGCGTTTATTGCGATCGCGCACCGGCGCGTTACTTTGCGCCCAGCGCAGCGCGCCCTGCAAGTTGCTGCCGCCAATGCCGAATCGCTGTGCGCCGAAATAGTTCGGCACGCCGCCATCGCGAATCGCCTGCAATCGTGTTTCGACATCGCGGCGATCGCTTATTTCACGCAACACCAGCGTAAAGGCATTGCCTTTCAGCGCGCCTAAACGCAGCTTACGCTTGTGACGCGCGTATTCCAGCACTTTACAACCTTCCAGCTGAAAGGCGCTGAAATCGGGCATCTCTTTCCCCGGCACGCGCGCGCACAGCCACTGCTCGGTAACGGCGTGTTTATCTTTTTGCCCGGCAAAGCTCACTTCGCGAGCGTGAATTTTCAGGAATTTCGCCAGCGCGTCAGCGACAAAACGGGTATTGCAACCGTTTTTCAAAATACGCAGCAGAATGTGCTCGCCTTCACCATCCGGCGTAAAGCCTAAATCTTCAACCACCACAAAATCTTCCGGATTCGCTTTCAGCAATCCGCTACCTTGTGGTTTTCCGTGCAGCCAGGTGAGATTGTCAAACTCTGTCATTTCGCCGCCTTCATCAGCAACGCGACCGCTTCGCAGGCAATGCCTTCTCCGCGTCCGGTAAATCCGAGCTTTTCCGTCGTCGTCGCCTTCACGTTAACGTCATCCATATGGCAGCCGAGATCTTCGGCGATAAAGACGCGCATTTGCGGAATATGCGGCAGCATTTTCGGCGCCTGCGCAATAATGGTGACATCCACGTTGCCGAGGGTGTACCCCTTGGCCTGAATACGACGCCAGGCTTCACGCAGTAGTTCGCGGCTATCCGCTCCCTTAAATGCCGGATCGGTATCCGGGAAGAGCTTGCCGATATCGCCAAGCGCCGCCGCGCCCAGCAGCGCATCGGTCAGCGCATGTAACGCCACATCGCCATCGGAATGCGCCAATAGCCCTTTTTCATAAGGGATACGCACGCCGCCAATAATAATCGGCCCTTCTCCGCCAAACGCGTGTACGTCAAAACCGTGTCCAATTCGCATTATGCTTTCTCCTGGTGGATGGTTCGGGTCAGATAAAATTCCGCCAGCGCCAGATCTTCCGGACGAGTGACCTTGATGTTATCCGCGCGACCTTCTACCAGCGCCGGATGAAAACCACAATATTCCAGCGCTGACGCTTCGTCGGTGATGGTCGCGCCTTCATTCAGCGCACGCGTCAGACAATCGTGCAAGAGTTCGCGGGGGAAAAACTGCGGGGTGAGCGCGTGCCATAAATCGGCGCGCTCTACGGTATGGGCAATAGCGTTCTTCCCCGGTTCGCCGCGTTTCATGGTGTCGCGCACCGGACTGGCGAGGATACCGCCAACCCGGCTGTTTTCGCTGATGGTCAGCAACCGCGCAAGGTCATCCTGATGCAAACAGGGTCTTGCCGCGTCGTGCACCAGCACCCACTGCGCCTTTGCAACGGCCTGTAACCCGGCCAAAACGGAATCAGCGCGTTCGTTGCCGCCATCCACAACGGTGATTTGCGGATGATTCGCCAGCGGAAGTTGGGCAAAGCGATGATCGCCAGGGCTGATAGCAATAACAACGCGTGTCACCCGAGGATGCGCCAGCAGCGCATGAACTGAGTGCTCCAGAATGGTTTTATTACCGATTGAGAGATACTGCTTAGGACATTCTGTTTGCATTCGGCGGCCAAATCCGGCAGCCGGCACCACGGCGCAAACGTCCAATAAAGTGGCTGCCATGTTAAATCCCTGGATGGTTTATCGATGAGTTTGCCCCGCCGTTGCCGCGCGTTTTGAGGCGTCAGGCACCAGACGATAGAAGGTTTCGCCCGGTTTGGTCATGCTAAGTTCGTTGCGCGCGCGCTCCTCAATCGCTTCCTGGCCGCCATTGAGATCGTCAATTTCGGCAAAAAGCTGATCGTTACGCGCTTTAAGTTTGGCGTTTGTCGCCTGCTGCGCGACCACATCATCGTTGACGCGGCTATAGTCATGTATGCCGTTCTTACCGAACCACAGCGAGTACTGTAGCCAGACCAGTAAAGCCAGCAACAGCAGCGTTAGTTTACCCATCCTGCCCCCTGAAAAACGGCATCATCATCCCATAACGTCCTCTGTGACTCCACATTCAGGACGGGATTGCCGCGACAACGCCGGCAAATGTACCACATTTGCCGGATGTTACGTATACCCGAGTAAGGAGAACATAATCTCATTGTTGGTTACGGTTTGAATTATGACCGGAGGCGCACTGATAACCCGTCTACCCTAATAGCCATATAAATAACGCGCCGAACAGCGCGCCTACGGCCAGTAGAGTAAACATAATGCTAAAAAGTATTTTGCCCTTTACCAGCAGATGCAACGCAATGCCGATAATCACCGATACCGGCATTAACGCGAGGAAAAAGGGCCAGGTATAGAGGAAAAAAAACAGCGTGTTAGGGCCATAAAGCAGAAAAGGGATCCCCAACGCCAGCAGCCATGACACAAAGCCGACCACCGCCCCCGGAAATGCACTGGTGGCGTCATCGTCGACCATGAAGGCGTCTGACCTTGTGAAAGTAATGTTATGGCTATTACGCATATTAAATCCTGTAACCTTGACCATACCGGGCATACAAGCCCGGTGGTGTCTCAGGATCTGATAATATCGCGCCGTCTCAGCAGGTCTAATAATTGGGAAACCAAATTTGTTACTAATTGTTCACCATTAAGATGAACCTGGGGCGAGTCAGGCGCTTCGTAAATGGCGTCGATGCCGGTAAAGTTACGCAACTCGCCCGCGCGCGCTTTTTTATACAACCCCTTAGGATCGCGCTGTTCACAGATAGCCAGCGGCGTATTGACATAAATCTCGATAAAACGATCGTGGCCGACGCGCTCTTTTACCAGTTGCCGCTCGGCGCGGTGCGGAGAAATAAATGCCGTCAAAACAATCAGGCCGGCGTCCGCCATCAGGCTGGCCACTTCGCCTACCCGCCGGATATTCTCCTGGCGATCGGCATCGCTAAAGCCTAAATCACGGCACAAACCGTGGCGCACATTATCGCCGTCCAATAGGTAGGTACTGACGCCACGCTGATGTAACGCCTCTTCCAGCGCGCCGGCCACCGTTGATTTTCCCGAACCGGAGAGTCCGGTAAACCACAGCACCACGCCACGGTGGCCGTGGAGCTGTTCACGGGCGGCGACAGTAACGGGATGAGAATGCCAGACCACGTTCTCATCATGCAGCGCCATGTTTATCTCCCAGCAAATCGCGGGCGTCCCAGTGCGGAAAATGACGGCGTACCAGCGCATTCAGCTCCAGCTCAAACGCACTGTATTCCACGGGCGGCGTCGCTCCGCGTTCGTCCAGTTCCCGCACCATGCCAGCGCCCACGGTAACGTTAGAAAGCCGGTCGATAAAAATCAGTCCGCCCGTCACCGGATTTTGCTGATAAATATCCAGCGCGAGCGGCTCATCGAATGTCATCTCTACCAGACCAATACCGTTTAACGGCAGGCTCTCGACGTCTCGTTGAGTCAGATTGTTGATATCAATCTGATAGCGAATAGCCTCGATACGCGCGCGGGTTTTCTTACCCGCAAGTTTAACGTCGTAACTTTGGCCCGGCGTCAGCGGCTGTTCCGCCATCCATACCACATCGATCGCGGCGTGCCGCGCAGGTGCCAGCGTCTCGTTTGCCGCCAGCAGCAGATCGCCGCGGCTAATATCAATGTCGTCGTTGAGTACCAGGGTAATGGCTTCGCCCGCACAGGCTTCTTCTTTATCGCCATCAAAAGTGACGATACGCGCCACGCTGGATTCCACGCCGGACGGCAGCACTTTAATGCGCTCTCCGACTTTGACGCTACCAGACGCCAGAGTGCCGGCATACCCCCGAAAATCAAGGTTCGGGCGATTGACGTATTGTACCGGAAAGCGCATCGGCTGACGGTCTACCGCACGCTGTATGTCTACCGTTTCCAGGACTTCCAGCAGCGTCGGACCGCTGTACCAGCGCATATTGGCGCTCTGCGCGGCGACATTATCCCCTTCCAGCGCCGAAAGCGGGACAAAGCGAATATCCAGATCGCCCGGCAACTGTTCAGCAAAGGTCAGGTAATCTTCACGAATACGGGCGAAGGTCTCTTCGCGGTAGTCAACGAGATCCATTTTGTTGATTGCCACCACCAGGTGTTTGATCCCCAACAGAGTGGAGATAAAGCTATGGCGACGCGTCTGATCCAGCACGCCTTTACGCGCGTCGATCAGTAGGATCGCCAGATCGCAGGTGGACGCTCCGGTCGCCATATTCCGGGTATATTGTTCATGGCCCGGCGTGTCGGCGATAATAAATTTTCGTTTTTCCGTGGAGAAATAGCGGTACGCGACGTCAATAGTAATGCCCTGCTCACGCTCGGCCTGCAGCCCATCTACCAGCAGCGCCAGATCGAGTTTTTCTCCCTGCGTGCCATGACGTTTACTGTCATTATGCAGAGAAGAGAGCTGATCTTCATAAATTTGCAGGGTATCGTGCAGCAAACGACCTATCAGCGTACTTTTACCGTCATCAACGCTGCCACAGGTTAAAAAACGCAGCAGGCTTTTGTGCTGTTGGGCCATCATCCAGGCTTCGACGCCGCCTTCATTGGCGATTTGTTGTGCAAGTATGGTGTTCATGGCGGCTCCTTAGAAATACCCCTGACGTTTTTTAAGCTCCATCGACCCCGCCTGATCGCGGTCAATCATCCTTCCCTGGCGCTCGCTGGTGGTAGAAACCAGCATCTCTTCGATAATTTCCGGCAGCGTTTGCGCGTGGGATTCCACCGCCCCGGTGAGCGGCCAACAGCCAAGTGTACGGAAGCGCACCATCCTTTTTTTGATGACTTCGCCAGGCTGGAGATCGATACGATCGTCATCCACCATCATCAACATGCCGTCACGTTCCAGAACCGGGCGTTCAGCAGCCAAATACAGCGGCACGATGTCGATGTTTTCCAGCCAGATGTATTGCCAGATATCCTGCTCTGTCCAGTTGGAGAGCGGGAAGACGCGTATACTTTCGCCTTTATTAATCTGACCGTTATAGTTACGCCACAACTCTGGACGCTGATTTTTCGGGTCCCAGCGATGGAAACGGTCACGAAAGGAGTAAATACGTTCTTTCGCACGGGATTTTTCCTCATCGCGCCGTGCGCCGCCGAACGCGGCATCAAAACCGTACTTATTCAGCGCCTGCTTTAACCCTTCGGTTTTCATAATGTCGGTGTGTTTAGCGCTACCGTGAACGAACGGATTGATGCCCATCGCCACGCCTTCCGGATTTTTATGTACCAGCAACTCGCAGCCATATGCGTTGGCGGTACGATCGCGAAAGGCGTACATCTCACGGAATTTCCAACCGGTATCAACGTGCAATAGCGGGAACGGTAACGTACCCGGATAAAACGCCTTACGCGCCAGATGCAGCATGACGCTGGAGTCTTTACCAATGGAGTACAGCATGACCGGATTAGCGAATTCCGCTGCCACTTCACGGATAATGTGGATACTTTCCGCCTCCAGTTGCCGCAGGTGGGTGAGTCGTTTTTGATCCATAACCGTTCCTTTGCAATACCGTTTTTTGCTAAACATTTCGATTACACGACTATAGGGAGCGCAGGAGAGTGAATGAAATGACGAATTGGAATGAGTAGTTCCTCAAAGGAATAACGCGGCCCAAAAACCAATATCAAAAAATGCTTAACGTACCGGATTGCCAGCATTTAGGAGCAAATGAAATTGTATTAACACGATCGCGGTTTCATACTAGCCACGTAAAATTTTGTTCTGTATTTAAGGACTCATTATGTTTTCCGCAACGCGCCGCTTTGCCGTCATTCTGGCGCTCGGCGTAGGCTTTATCCTTCCTGCACAAGCAGCATCACCAGGGCCTGGTGAAATAGCGAATACTCAGGCACGACATATCGCCACCTTTTTTCCCGGGAGAATGACGGGCTCCCCCGCCGAGATGTTATCTGCCGATTATTTACGCCAACAATTTACCCAGATGGGATACCAAAGCGATATTCGAACGTTTAATAGCCGATTTATTTATACCACGAAGGATAATCGCAAAAACTGGCATAACGTGACGGGCAGTACGGTCATCGCCGCCCATGAAGGGCGCGTGCCGCAACAGATCATCATTATGGCGCATCTGGATACCTACGCTCCGCAGAGCGACGCTGATGTCGATGCCAATCTGGGCGGTTTAACGTTACAGGGAATGGATGATAATGCCGCGGGATTAGGCGTTATGCTGGAACTGGCGGCGCGTCTGAAAGATATACCGACCCATTATGGGATTCGTTTTATCGCCACCAGCGGGGAAGAAGAGGGAAAGCTAGGCGCGGAAAATTTACTCAAACGAATGAGTGACGCTGAGAAGAAAAATACGCTGCTGGTGATTAATCTCGATAACCTGATTGTTGGCGACAAGCTCTATTTTAATAGCGGGAAAAATACGCCGGAAGCGGTGCGTACACTGACCCGCGATCGGGCATTAGCGATTGCGCGCCGTTATGGTATCGCCGCCAACACCAATCCGGGACGCAATCCATCCTACCCCAAAGGAACGGGTTGCTGTAATGATGCGGAGGTTTTCGATAAAGCGGGAATATCGGTGCTTTCTGTTGAGGCGACGAACTGGAATCTGGGTAAAAAAGACGGATACCAGCAACGCGTGAAAAATGCATCCTTCCCGAACGGCAATAGCTGGCACGACGTACGGCTTGATAATCAACAGCATATTGACAAGGCGCTGCCAGGGAGGATTGAGCGCCGTAGCCGCGATGTAGTGCGGATAATGCTGCCGTTGGTAAAAGAGCTGGCGAAGGCGGAAAAAACGTCCTGATATGCTGGTGAAACGTGTTTATCCCCGCTGGCGCGGGGAACACGGCCGATGGGCGGATATCCAGGCGTTGTGCGACGGTTTATCCCCGCTGGCGCGGGGAACACTGGCGATAATGTACGACGAGTTGCCAAAATATCGGTTTATCCCCGCTGGCGCGGGGAACACTGAGTCTCTATGGTTAGCAATAATGCGCACATCGGTTTATCCCCGCTGGCGCGGGGAACACACCAATAACCGAAATATCCACGGTGGAGATTTCGGTTTATCCCCGCTGGCGCGGGGAACACGACTGAATAAACGTAAATTTTACTGTAATCAACGGTTTATCCCCGCTGACGCGGGGAACACAACGTAATCAGGATCTGAGTCCTCTGAAGATTCGGTTTATCCCCGCTGGCGCGGGGAACACATCTAAAATCTCACTCCTGTCAATAGCATACCGCGGTTTATCCCCGCTGGCGCGGGGAACACTGACATTAAGTAACCGCGCCATCATGCGGGCGCGGTTTATCCCCGCTGGCGCGGGGAACACTCCCCACGAACGCCGTTCAGGATGAACCAAACCGGTTTATCCCCGCTGGCGCGGGGAACACTTTCTGAGAGGTTATTATTTTTTTTATAATATCGGTTTATCCCCGCTGGCGCGGGGAACACCCACGTCGCTGTCGCTGCTGTCGTTCCGGCTGCGGTTTATCCCCGCTGGCGCGGGGAACACTGTTTGTATCCGTTGCGGTTGTCGGTGTGGCCCGGTTTATCCCCGCTGGCGCGGGGAACACATGTGGATCATTTTGTTTAAGTGGCTGGATCACGGTTTATCCCCGCTGGCGCGGGGAACACAACAACAAACTGAATGCTGTCGAGCAGGTCGCCGGTTTATCCCCGCTGGCGCGGGGAACACGGGGTACGCGCTGCGTTCTCCCGCCTGCAACAACGGTTTATCCCCGCTGGCGCGGGGAACACTCAGTAATTGATTTCGCTATTGTGTCAACTTTCGGTTTATCCCCGCTGGCGCGGGGAACACCACAGCATCTGCGTCGGCCATTACATCAGCAGCGGTTTATCCCCGCTGGCGCGGGGAACACCCCGAGGCGCTACGCCGCCACGCCGAACAGCTCGGTTTATCCCCGCTGGCGCGGGGAACACTGTCAGACCCAGTAAGTGAGGATGTATGTGCACGGTTTATCCCCGCTGGCGCGGGGAACACATTTTTGCGTCCGGGTTGGCCTCTATCAGCTCCGGTTTATCCCCGCTGGCGCGGGGAACACGCGAGGAAAATAGAGACTGCAGAACCCCGGCACGGTTTATCCCCGCTGGCGCGGGGAACACCACAATGTCAGATGTTATTTTCAAGGCGGAGCCGGTTTATCCCCGCTGGCGCGGGGAACACACGCTGGAGCGCGTTACAGGCCTGTTTATTCGCGGTTTATCCCCGCTGGCGCGGGGAACACTGGGTGACCAAAAAAGGGCCGCGTAAATTATGCGGTTTATCCCCGCTGGCGCGGGGAACACGCATAATCCGCCCCGCACGAACAAAGAAGCTACGGTTTATCCCCGCTGGCGCGGGGAACACCGCAGTTAGCGACGGACTCAGCCAGGCAATGCCGGTTTATCCCCGCTGGCGCGGGGAACACTACCAGAAAGCAGCGCGGCGGTATCTTTGGTACGGTTTATCCCCGCTGGCGCGGGGAACACGCCAAGTTCAATGCCATCAATTTCAACTCTAACGGTTTATCCCCGCTGGCGCGGGGAACACCTGAAGCCGATATCAAAAAAGCGTTTAAACGCCGGTTTATCCCCGCTGGCGCGGGGAACACAGCTCCGGCAGGGTCATGTCCCGGCAGGTGCGCGGTTTATCCCCGCTGGCGCGGGGAACACCAGCCACTCGGCCTCAGCCTCGGACGACCAGACGGTTTATCCCCGCTGGCGCGGGGAACACACCGCGTTTCTCGAACTCGTTGAAGAGGCTGGCGGTTTATCCCCGCTGGCGCGGGGAACACGGCGCCATTAACCCAATTTGGTTATGGTTATGCGGTTTATCCCCGCTGGCGCGGGGAACACTTTAATGATGTGCTGACTACCGGCGCTCGCGTCGGTTTATCCCCGCTGGCGCGGGGAACACTCCTACGCCTGCAATGAATGAATATTGAAATACGGTTTATCCCCGCTGGCGCGGGGAACACTCATTCATTCCGGCATTGCTCAGGCTGTAAACCGGTTTATCCCCGCTGGCGCGGGGAACACTCGTCAGAAATTGCAGGATAACCGCACGTGACCGGTTTATCCCCGCTGGCGCGGGGAACACCTAAACCTCAAAAAATAAGACCATTGCCAGAACGGTTTATCCCCGCTGGCGCGGGGAACACAATCACTGTAATGAAAAGCGGGCAAATGCCCGCGGTTTATCCCCGCTGGCGCGGGGAACACGACGCCAGATTTAATATTAATTCCCGCGATTCCGGTTTATCCCCGCTGGCGCGGGGAACACATAACCAGACTCTTGCGCCCACTGCTCAAGACCGGTTTATCCCCGCTGGCGCGGGGAACACAAGCTGGCCGGGGTGCTGTGATGGGGGCGGCGCGGTTTATCCCCGCTGGCGCGGGGAACACCCAGCAGTCGCCGCCATCTCCTGCGCTGACATCGGTTTATCCCCGCTGGCGCGGGGAACACTAGCGGCAATTGTGGTGGCGTTAGTCAGAATGCGGTTTATCCCCGCTGGCGCGGGGAACACTTAACCATTGTTTATATTGTGGCCGCTGTTATCGGTTTATCCCCGCTGGCGCGGGGAACACAATCGTATCGACCAGCAGTTGGTATGATGACGCGGTTTATCCCCGCTGGCGCGGGGAACACACTTCCAGCAATGGCACTTAAGCCAGTGTTCGCGGTTTATCCCCGCTGGCGCGGGGAACACTCTAAATCTACCCAATTGAATTTAAATACTTTTTTAGCGCACAAAAAACCCACCAACTTTTCCTAATTTTTAAAGATCTCTAACTTATTGATTTTCAACAGGTAGAAACGACACCAATCGCAGTCCATCAAGATCTACCGGAATACGTCGATTTACACCAAAAGTCTGAAACTCAAAACCTGATTCTGTATTTGTCGCCCACGCCATAACAACATTTCCCTCATCTGCCAGAACGGAAACCTGTTGCCATATCATCTCGCGGATCTTTGCGGAAACATCACCAACATACACACCAGCTCGAATTTCCAGTAACCAGACGGCCAGCCTCCCCCGCAGACGAGGAGGAACATTTTCGGTAACGACAACCAGCATACTCATCGTTAGGTGCTCCGATGACCGGAATCTCCCAACGCAACAGGAAGAGGGATCGCTATGGGTTGTGAATCTTCAGGAGGTAACGGCGGTTGAATTTCCCCTGCCGCGAGAACATCTTCAATAAGAGGAATCAATTTCGCCAATGTTTTTCCACTGCGGAAGATATCCCGGCAGGCAATACGGACATCACGATCAGGCTCGGCAGGATTACGTCGCGCAATTTCAAATGCTTTCGGTACAACGGTCTCAAATTTAATGATATCGGCAATATCATAGACAAAAGAAAGCGGCTTGCCGGTGTGCACAAATCCAATCGCGGGCGCATATCCGGCAGCCAGTATTGCCGCCTCCGTTACGCCATAGAGGCAGGAGGTTGCCGAGCTGATACACTGATTAATGACATCGCCTTTCTCCCAGTCTTTCGGATCGTAGCGACGTCCCTGCCATTTCACGCCATACTGCTTAGCAAGTAGTGCATAGGTTGCCCGCACACGGCTCCCCTCAATACCACGCAATTGATCTACAGAACGACGGCTCGGCGCGGGTTCGCCAAAACGTAATTCAAACATTTTACGCACGACCTTCAGCCGCAAATCTTCATCCAGTGCAAGTTTCGCCTGATAAAGCAATTTGTCGGAACGGGCACCACCAGGCTGCCCCGAAGCGTAAACGCGTACGCCCGCTTCCCCCACCCACACCAGTAACGTACCCACCGTTGCCGCAAGTCGCACGGCGGCATGGGAAACCCGCGTCCCCGGTTCCAGCATGATGCAGGCCACCGATCCAACAGGAATATGGGTACGTACACCCGTTTTATCGATAAGCACAAACGCACCGTCGATCACATCTATTTGTCCGTACTGGAGAAATATCATCGAAACACGGTCTTTCAACGGGATGGGATTCAGCGGCAGCCAGCTCATCAGCGTTTCCTTTTTACCATCAGCATTCCGCAGCCCAGCGCTTTACTTTTACCTAATCCGGAAAATAAAGCCTGTTTAAACAGTGCTGCATCGGTGATACAGAGCGCACCGCTAAAATCAACGCTACTGAAAGTGATTGGGGTTTCCTGGTCTTTACGGACAAAACGATGCTGCTGATACGCTTGCACGCATCCACAATGCGCCTGCAATTCACTGTACTCGTCACCAGCCCACATAGCGAAATCATCAGGTTCCGGTGCAATCAACCGGAAACCATGCTGCTGCCCTTGTTGTTCCAGCCACGCCTGCGCGGCCTGCTGTTGAAGCTCCCACCACCGCTCTTTCTCCACACCATTCGCCTTCGCCTGATGTTTCGCGTTCATCATCACGTCACTGCGCTTACCGTTACGGGTTATCACCGGGTTAGCTCGTAGTTGAAAATCAAGCTCAAGACCATTTGTCAGTTGCGGATTAAATGGTTTGGTTTCAATAAGAAACAGGGAGTGCTGCAATAACGGCGGTATTGCCGAGAGCATAAAAAAGCCGCCATGCGCCTCTTCGCGAAACAGAAACTGACGCAATTCCTGTTCCGGAAAGAGCTGCCATAACCACTGGTGGCTGGCATAAGGCCTGGCTGAATTCCACTTTGCCAACATCTCCGGTCGCAAATTATTAAACCGGAGTTGAATACGAGAAAGATACATTATGTTCTCTCCTGCAACGGCCCATTGAAGCGGGTGTAGCCGCCAAACTGCCAGCGTTGGCGGCTAACTGGCTGGTTATTGCTATGCTGCTTTTGTTGCCAGACCAGACTCTCCTCATCAGGATCATCCCAATAACAAATGCCCTCACGCAGGGTAAATCCACTTAATTCTGCTGCGGAAATCTCCTCCACAGCATGGGTGAATACCTCTTTTAAGGTGCCGGTCATTAAACGCGCCGCTAACGGTAACGCCAGCGGGCAGGATTTTCTCCCCAGATAGAGCGGAAAATGCGGTGTCAGCAGCGCCTCTCGCAATTCGCTAAGCGAATGTGGTGCATCAGGCGTGGCGCTTATTGCCACATGCCAGTAGCCGTCGCAGCGATATTCTCGCTGCGAGATAAGCGTCCCCACTTCATCCGGCGCAAGAGTCAGTTCATCCCGGCGCGTGTAATAACGATACTTTTTGTTTTCTCGCGGCGCGCCAACGGTGTGATAATCTCGCAACCAGCGATCTTGTGAAGCCAACGCGTGCACCGCCAGATGATAGTGCCGGTTAAAGTTATTCAGCCGCGCTTCTTCGTCGCGACGAATTCCTAACGCTGCGGCAAGCAGACCCAATAGCGCAGAGCGCGTGGGAACCGTAGCTGAGTGGCGAATCTCGCCAGACGCTTCTTCCCCCCACGACGCCAGCGGCGCATAGAGCTGAAAAACCAGATATTCCTTCATTATTCATCCTTACTGGCTAACAAAGGCCAGTAATTCCGCCAGAGATCCCGTACCTTCCTGAACGTTCAACTCGCGATAATCGTCTGCACAGTTTCCGTATACGCTATCGAAGCTGGCGCGCTGCTGTTTTAAACGGGTTATTGCCGCAGGAATTTGATCGGTATCGCGTACCGGCTGGAAAAATGCCGCCGCCAGAGAACGCGGTTGTTTTTGCCCGACTTCGGCCAACGCATAGGTGGCATAGGCACGAGAAGCGAAGCTGTTTTGTTTACCGGTTGGCGAGACGGTTAACGCTGTTTCAGTGAGTGCCGCGATAGTACGCTTCGCCAGTTCTTCGTTACCACCCAGGTTTTCCACCAGCAGATCGCGGCTGATACAGACATAGGTATAGAAAAGCGCCGAGGCAAAACCCTGCTCGCCCATATGCCCGGAACCTGCGTCTTCCTCTTTATTATTCAGATCGTCAACGGCGGTGAAAAAATCAGACTCAACGGTCACGGCACTTACGCCCAACGCATGGGATACCTGACAAGCAGCCTCGACGTTGAACTCAGGCGATGACGCCAGCATACGGCCAAACAGCGCCATATCTACGCTACGCTGCTCTTTGCGCAACAACTCCACTTCTTCATCGTTAGGTTCGCGTTTGTCGGCAATTAGCGTATCAACCAGTTGCTTAATCAAACTAATTTCATGGTTACTGACGTGAACGATCTGCTCAATTTCGAGATTTTTTTCCGGTTTCGCATCTTTATCACTTTTAAGCTTGCCAAATTGCTTAGCGATTAACTCAGACGAACTCTTAGCAATTTTTTCTTCAATTCCGGCATCTTTCATCGGACGATAAACATAATCCACGCCAATTCGACGAGTACGCTTACCCATAAAACCATCCATTGCCGCTTCAAAAGTTTCCGACACCCGCCAGGCACGCTTCAGACTTTGCGACGATACGCGTAAACGCTCAACTCCTCCCATAAACGCGGTCTTCGGTCTGCCAGACTCATCACGATTCAGGTTAGCGGGCGCATAAGCAGTCAATAAATGCAGTTGAATAAAAGTTGTCATTATCAAATCCTTCTAAAAATGATTATTTGCCACGCGACGTGGAAAGATATTCGTTCGCCCAACGGATGCGATTTCGTTCAAAGGGGTTACGGAATTCCGGCTGATGGTTTTCGCGTCGTTGCCACTCTTCCATCCACAGGAAAATGCCATCGGCAAGTGAAAGAACATTCACCCCCTCCGTACCGCGAATCTTCACTGCCTGAATCAACAACTGGCAAAATGTTTCCGGGTCGGACGCTTTTTGCAAACGTTCAAAACGCAGACCAGAAACGCACGACGTGGAACCTTTAAGCTTTTCCCCTAACTGCGCAGCGAAACTAATATTCGCCTTATGACTCTTAATATGCACAGCGACGCTGACAAACAGAGCCAGAGCCATCTCATCAAGAGGTTGCAGTCGCATATGTTTAAGCAGCGCCTGGCGGAGAGCGTCATGCCCTTCACATATCATTACGCCATATGGCGGCACCATTCTTTTCAACTCAGCCCGCCAGGCGCGACCGTTGACTCGTTTACCATCCTTGTGCTCATAACGCTCAGACAGCGTAGCAAACCAGTCAAGTAGCGCCTTCTGCGCATCGGGGTGGAGAATTCTGCATAACGCTGCGGTATTGCTGTTCAGCATATTTGGCTTCCTTCTGTTATTCGACCAGCGCCAACACATCCTTGCGCGCTTTATGTTTACGATAGCTGCTGGCTAAATCCTGTCGGGCCGTCAGCTGGCGCTGCAGGATATCGTCCGGGCAGTCGGGGTTGGTCAGGGCATCACGGTCAAAAACGTGAAATAGATAGTGTGCTAATTCCGCCTCCCACTGACTTACTGCGTGGCGAGTCTGCGTATCCTGCCGAAGCGGATCGACAGCCAGCGCCTCTTGCAACGCCCGAAAAGCGGGTTCGGTTTCCTGCCAAAAGGCGATATCCACCATACTGAAATCCATTTTGGCTTCTTTCGGACAATCGAATTTGGCGCTCTTTAACGCGTTCCGTAACAGCGACAGCGACTCACTAGCCAGCACCAGCACAATGTTAAGCACAGCGAGAAATTGCTCTTCGTGCGAAACGCTAATGAGCGGAATACGGTGCTGATACCAACAGCGGACCTTGGCCTTATCCATATCCCAGGCAAAGCACCACAGGCTCATTTTGTTCCGCTGACCAGCGGCACGAACGACCTTTGCAGGCTGCATTTTGTTGAACTTATCCTCACGATTGAGCATCAGCCCCAACCAGTCTTTATAACTTAACCCGCCCGGCTGCCCTTTAAACGCCAGCCAGGGTGCGGATGGATCTTTCAATGCCTGCCGATATGGGGAGAAGGGATGTAGCCAACTGTCGTACTGAACGCCATAATTTTTACTACGCATTTGCAGTAGCAGTGATTCGTGATGCTCCCCGCACAAATCGCAGATACCTGCCACAGTGTGGGTGAAATCCAGTTCTATGCGCCGCGGCATCCCCCAGTAGGCTTGCAAGGGGTGCGCATTATCCGGTGTGACCACATTCCCCGCTTTTTCGCTGGTTTTCGTCGGCGCAAGCCAGGGAAAAATGAGTGGATGCTGTGTAACATTCGGCGGCTCTTCCTGCGGCAAAACGTTAAGCCAAAGTTTTTTCCATAGTGGATATTTATCTTCTTCCTGCGGTACCACCAGCGTAGTCAGCGGACCACCGCCGCGCATCCCTACCCGGTAACCCGCCCCGCCGGCAGGTGAATTGGTTTGAATCGCAAATAGCGCTATCGCCGCGCAGTGAGGACATATTTGTTCTACGTTGCCACGTTTTACAAAATGATCTTTATTGAGCTTGAGCGCATTCCCGCCCGGCGCATCCACCAGCAGCCCGGCAATAGAACCATATTCACTATCGAGAGGATCAAAACTTTGCAGGAAGGAAGGTTTTTGCTCGCCGAACTGTAGAGCCAGAGAAATCGTATTTAACGCCTTCTCCCATTGTTCGAATTCGATACTTTCATGCCAGATATCTGCCCATTCTTCTTTATCTTCCGGCGCGACGGTACATTGTAAAATACCAATCAGCATTTGCCATGCCGCCCCCTGAAAATCAGCCCGAGGATAGGCAAGATCCTGAATGCGGTTATCCAGAAGATCGCGTAATGATATTTTCTTTTTATCGCCGTTTGAGAATATGACGGGAAGCCATTTCTCTTTGGTTAAATCCATACCTTTACTCCTGCAGGGCTATTTATTAAGCCAATTTGGAATATTACCTACCTATAGGTAGGTTCCGTCCTGAGGTATCTCTTAAATACTGTCATCGGAGTTATACTACATTTTCTCGAAGACGAAAATATAAATAAAAAGTAGATACAGTCTTAAATCAGACTATGTATTTTTTATAGTTATCTGTTATCTTTAATACGTTCCCTAAAATTATGGGATAAACCGTAGATACAGTCTTAATAGCGCAGCGTTCCCCGCGCCAGCGGGGATAACCTAATCCAGACAAAAAAACTGGCCAATTACCCGTATCCCAATTTATTATCGATTTCATTGTAATCCCCCTGCTACAGGAAAAAGATGACACAGATAGAATATCTGGACTACCTCTGCTATTGGGGGAAAACTGATAAATCAACAAAAAACATAATCTGTAATTATCATTTACTGGCATACCATTGCCTGGACGTTGCTGCATGCGGGAAACACATAATAAAAAACAATATATTCAATTCATGTAATATATTAAAGGAATGTAATATCTCAGGTACAAATGCAGAAAACTGGATAATCTGGTTTCTTGCCAGCCACGATATCGGAAAATTCGCCAGAGGATTTCAAAAATACGCCGAATTCCCAGACTCTCCCTTAGTCTCTCCCATTAGCGGTGTTTCCGCATTTGAGAGACATGATTCCTTAGGCTTCTATTTATGGGGTAAATTATTTGAAGCGTGGAGTTCAGGCAGTAATGAAATTATCGCAGGCATTGAACCAGAAAACCGCAACAGGTTTGAAAGCGCTTTAAATAGCTGGATGCTTATTAGCACCGGGCACCATGGCATCCCGCCGGACACCATGAAAAACAGAAGCTCGCTGGCATTCACCGATGAAGACATTGTCGCAGCAACGCATTATCTGGAAGCATTAAGTGAATTATTTCCTTTCACTCTACCTCAGGAGTGGAAAACCAAAGCAGGGAGAAAATGTTTAAAACAGCACAGTTGGTTTTTCGCTGGGCTTGTCACCCTTGCCGACTGGATGGGCTCGGATGAAAGCCAGTTTCCACTGCTCAGCAGCGCCATGCCATTGAAAGATTATTGGCCTCTCGCTTGTGAAAAAGCCCAACAGGCCATCCTCCGAATGCCGCCGTTATCTCAGCACAGCCATTATCAAGATCACCGGGCATTATTTCCGTTCATTCAGACGCTCACCCCTCTTCAGCAACGGGCAAGCGAACTGGATATTTCAGCACCCGGTGCACAGCTGGTTGTCCTGGAAGACGTTACCGGAGCAGGCAAAACAGAGGCCGCGCTGATTCTGACTCACCGCTTAATGTCAGCCAATAAAGGCCACGGTCTCTACGTTGGGTTGCCGACAATGGCCACCGCAAACGCCATGTATCAGCGCCTGGCATCGGCTTATCATGCGCTATTTACCGATGAGTCCAGGCCATCGCTCATCCTGGCACACGGTGGGCGAGAAATGTCGGACTCTTTCCGACAATCCATCTGGCAGCCAACAGAAAATCTAGCTGAAGATTATGCCCGTGATGATGGCAACGCGGCTACTGAGTGCCATACCTGGTTTGCAGATTCACGCAAAAAAGCGCTGCTGGCGGAAGTCGGCGTAGGTACGCTGGATCAACTCTTAATGGCGGTGATGCCTTTTCGCCATCAATCGCTCCGATTGCTAGGGATGCGCGACAAAATCCTGCTGCTGGATGAAGTGCACGCCTATGATGGTTATATGGTTAAATTGCTGGAAGGTTTATTGCGCTTCCATGCCGCCCAGGGCGGTAGCGCTATTATTCTGAGCGCCACTCTTCCCGCCGCTTTACGGGAAAAATTACTTAATGCGTTTAGCGATGGCGCGGGATTTATGAGCGCTGGTGGTAGCGATAACGCGGGTTATCCATGGTTAAGCCACCTCACTTCCTCCGGTCTGTTAGAGCAACCACTGGCCACACGTCCCGAAGTCCAAAGGACTGTAGCCGTTAATTGGATACAGCAGCGCCAGGAAGCACTGGACATTATTTATCGCGTTGTGGCAACCGGACAGTGCATTTGTTGGATCCGCAACACGGTTGATGATGCGCTGGACACTTACCAGCAGTTGCTACACGAGGGAATCGTTCCAGAGCAGGATCTTTTGCTTTTCCACAGCCGTTTTGCTTTTATCGATCGTATTGCTATTGAAAATAAAACGTTAAACTGGTTTGGTAACAATGCCCCCGTTTCTGAACGACGTGGTAAGGTATTAATCGCCACACAAGTCGTTGAACAAAGTCTCGATCTGGACTTTGACTGGATGATCACCGATCTGGCGCCGATTGATTTATTGATCCAGCGCGCCGGTCGCCTGCAACGCCATATCCGCGATGCCCATGGGCAACGAAAATCTACGCTTCCGGATGAACGCCAGCCACCAATATTGCATATTCTGGCCCCTCACTGGCAGGAGCAGGCAGAAGAGGGCTGGTTGGGGCAAGAGCTAAAAGGTACCGGCTTTGTTTACACCGATCATGCCTGCCTGTGGCGTACCCAGGCGCTGCTGCGTCAACATGGTGAGATCCGTATGCCGGATAATGCCAGAGCACTCGTTGACGGCGTATACGAGCAGAAAATTGCTGCGCCAGCAGGCTTGCAGACGATCTCTGACGTTGCCTTTGGCAAAGTCCTTAGCCAACGTTCAGTGGCTGCGCAAAATTTATTACGTTACGATCTCGGTTACGATCGAGAAGCCAGCGACTTTTTATGGGATAAAGATAGAGAATTTTCTACCCGTCTGGGTGAAGAGAGTGTTGATGTTTATCTCGCCAGAAAAGACATTGATGGACAGCTACGCCCTTTAGTTGATGAAATAGATTTCTGCTGGGAAAAAAGTCGCTTATCCGTCCGAAAATCATGGTGGCAAAAAAATTCTGGTACATTCCAATGTCCAGATGAGGAAACATTAGCCTGTTTCAGAAAACGCCACCATCGCCCTTCCGGACAGGTTGTGCTGGTATCTGATGCCGGAGAAGCTAGCTATTACAGTAAACGTTTTGGATTGGTTGGATAACGGGTATTATTCTAACTCCGTTGTATAGAGAAGTTATTACATTAGATTCACCAAAATCTTTGTAGCTTCTCTATCTACATCCATTTCCATGAATACCTTTAATTAATTAAATTTAACTACTTCATTTCATCATACTTTATCTCTCAGCATCAACACCATTCATGACAAACCAAAATTTAAAAAAACGACCATTTGCGGCGAATCATCTACCTTTTGTCTGAATTATCGTCACCACAAAGGATTACCAACCATAAATGTGCTGTATTAATAATGTCGTTCAAATTCTCTCCTGTAGTAAACTTTATCTGTTTAATAAAAAAGAGAGAATTGAAAGATATATTTTACTCCGGATATTGAATAATATAAATTTGAAGGAAAATATTATGCCAGTCACTTTAAGCTTCGGTAATCATCAAAATTATACGCTTAATGAAAGTCGGCTTGCTCATCTGTTAAGCGCAGATAAAGAAAAAGCAATCCATATGGGGGGCTGGGAGAAAGTCCAGGATCATTTTAGAGCGGAAAAAAAGGACCATGCGCTGGAAGTATTACACTCCATCATTCACGGACAGGGCCGTGGTGAACCTGGAGAGATGGAAGTTAACGTAGAGGATATAAATAAAATTTACGCCTTTAAACGGCTACAACATCTGGCCTGCCCGGCTCATCAGGATCTGTTTACTATCAAGATGGACGCTTCTCAGACACAATTTTTACTTATGGTCGGCGACACGGTGATTAGCCAAAGCAGTATTAAGGACATCCTTAATATCTCAGATGATACAGTGATAGAATCTATGAGTAGAGAGGAGAGACAATTATTTTTACAAATATGTGAGGTGATTGGTTCGAAGATGACCTGGCACCCGGAATTACTTCAGGAGTCGATTTCAACTCTACGAAAAGAAGTGACGGGCAATGCACAAATCAAAACGGCGGTTTATGAGATGATGCGTCCCGCAGAGGCTCCAGACCACCCGCTTGTCGAATGGCAGGACTCACTTACTGCAGATGAAAAATCGATGCTGGCCTGTATTAATGCCGGCAACTTTGAGCCTACAACTCAGTTTTGCAAAATAGGTTATCAGGAGGTACAAGGTGAAGTCGCTTTTAGCATGATGCATCCATGCATCTCCTATTTACTACATACCTATTCGCCGTTTTCAGAGTTTAAACCAACAAATTCCGGTTTTTTAAAAAAACTTAATCAGGATTATAACGACTATCATGCAAAAAAAATGTTTATTGATGTAATTCTTGAAAAGCTATATCTAACCCATGAACGTTCTTTGCACATTGGTAAAGATGGGTGCAGTCGTAATATATTACTGACATAAAGATAGTCAGTAATATAACCAATTTAAAATCCGGCTGCCTGCCGGATTTTTCATAACAGCAAGTATAATCATACCGCGTAAGGACAATCACCCTTCATGCAGCCCGCACTCGCGCTTCAGCCCGAAGAAGCGTGTCTCTTCTTCCGCCATACCCGGCTCCCATTTGCGGGTGGTGTGCGTATCGCCCACCGACAGATAGCCCTGATCCCACAGCGGATGGTATTTCAGACCGTGCTTTTGCAGATACTGGTAAACCGTGCGGTTATCCCAGTCGATAATCGGTAGCACTTTAAACACGCCGCGCTGGATAGCGAGAACGGGTAAATACGCGCGGCTACCGGACTGCTCACGACGCAGACCGGCAAACCACGTCTGCGCTTTCAGCTCTTTTAGCGCCCGGTTCATCGGCTCGACTTTGTTGATGTCATTGTATTTCTCAATACCTTCTACGCCCTGCTCCCACAGTTTGCCGTAGCGCGCCTCCTGCCAGGCCGGACTTTCGCCCGCGCGGTAAACTTTCAGGTTGAGTTTGAGTTTGTCCGTTAGCTCATCAATAAACTGATAGGTTTCCGGGAACAAATAGCCGGTATCGGTGAGGATCACCGGGATATCCGGGCGAATCTGGTTCACCAGGTGCAGGCTCACCGCCGCCTGGATACCAAAGCTTGAGGAGAGCACATATTCGCCGGGCAGATTTTCCAGCGCCCATGCCACGCGTTCTTCGGCAGTCAGCGTTTCCAGTTGAGCGTTGGTTTCCGCCAACGCCAGTACGCGATCGACTTTTGGCAGTTCATTCAATGCGTTGAGATCGAGTTGGGACATAAGTTCCTCACTGTTTGCCTTGCCTGATGGCGTGTGCTTATCAGGCCTACACAGACGCCATCCGGCAATTCAGGTTATTCCCAGAAATCACGCGCGGGATCGAGCACCGGGCGAATGATGCCCGCACGCACCGTAAAGTCGCCGAAGCATTCACCCGCTTCGCGCTCTTTCGCCCAGCGCCCAATCAGTTCATCCAGCGAGGCCAGAATATCCGGCTCGGTGATATTTTCTTTATACATCCGAGGGATACGACTCCCGATGCGGTTGCCACCAAGATGCAGGTTATAACGACCAGGCGCTTTCCCTACTAAGCCAATTTCCGCCAGCATCGCGCGACCACAGCCGTTCGGGCAGCCGGTCACGCGCATCACGATATGCTCATCAGGAATGCCGTGTTTTTCCAGAATCGCTTCCACTTTGTCCGTGAACGACGGCAGGAAACGCTCGGCTTCCGCCATTGCCAGCGGGCAGGTCGGGAACGACACGCAGGCCATTGAGTTTTCACGCAGCGCGCTCACCGCATTCATCAGCCCGTGGTCGCGCGCCAGCGTCTCGATCTTCGCTTTCTGACTTTCCGGCACGCTGGCAATAATCAGGTTCTGGTTAGCGGTAATACGGAACTCGCCCTGATGAATCTTCGCGATCTCCAGCAGGCCGGTTTTCAGCGGACGCCCCGGATAATCCAGGATACGACCGTTTTCGATAAACAGCGTCAGGTGCCATTTATCATCAATGCCTTTCACCCAGCCAATCCTGTCGCCACGCCCGGTAAATTCATACGGACGAATGGGTTCAAATGTGATCCCCGCGCGACGCTCGACTTCCGCTTTAAACGTCTCCAGTCCCACGCGCTCAAGGGTGTATTTGGTTTTGGCGTTTTTACGGTCGGTACGGTTACCCCAGTCGCGCTGCGTAGTCACCACCGCTTCCGCCACCGCCAGGGTGTGCTCCAGCGGCAGATAGCCAAACTCGCTGGCCGTACGAGCGTAGGTTTTCTTATTACCATGCTCAATAGACAGACCGCCGCCCACCAGCAGGTTAAAGCCGACCAGCTTGCCGTTCTCGGCAATCGCCACAAAGTTCATGTCGTTGGCGTGCAGATCGATATCATTTTGCGGCGGGATCACCACCGTGGTTTTAAATTTACGCGGCAGATAGGTTGCGCCGAGGATCGGTTCTTCGTCAGTGGTCGCGACCTTCTCCTGATCGAGCCAGATCTCCGCATACGCACGGGTGCGCGGCAGCAGATGTTCGGAGATCTTCTTCGCCCACTCGTAGGCTTCCGCGTGCAACTGCGATTCGTACGGGTTGGAGGTGCACAGCACGTTACGGTTCATGTCGTTGGCGGTCGCCAGCGCGTCCAGCCCGACCGAATGCAGCATCTGGTGCACCGGCTTGACGTTCTTCTTCAGAATACCGTGAAACTGGAAGGTCTGGCGGTTGGTCAGACGGATACTGCCATAAATCGTGTTATCCGCCGCGAATTTATCGATCGCCTGCCATTGCGTCGTAGTAATCACCCCGCCCGGCAGACGGCAGCGCAGCAGCATGGCGTGGCGCGGCTCTAGCTTCTGCGCCGCACGCTCGGCGCGAATATCGCGGTCATCCTGCTGATACATGCCATGAAAGCGTATTAGCAGGAAGTTGTCGCCTTTAAAACCGCCGGTGAGACCGTCGTTCAGATCTTCCGCAATGGTACCGCGCAGGTAGTTGCTTTCCAGCTTCATGCGCTCGGCATCGGACAGTTTACCTTCGACCACCAGTGGGCCTGGATGTTTTTCGCTCATTAGTAGACATCTCGCTGATAACGGCGCTCGACGCGCAGCTCACTTAAATATTCATCCGCCGCTTCGATGTCCATTGCACCGAATTCAGCGATCACTTCCAGCAATGCTTTTTCGACATCTGCGGCCATGCGCCTGGCGTCGCCGCAGACATAAATATGCGCGCCATCATTGATCCAGCGCCACAGCTCGGCGCCCTGTTCACGCAGCTTGTCTTGTACGTAAATTTTTTCTTTTTGATCGCGTGACCAGGCGAGATCGATACGGCTTAACAGTCCCTCTTTCACGTAGCGCTGCCACTCCACCTGATAGAGGAAATCTTCGGTAAAGTGCGGGTTGCCGAAGAACAGCCAGTTCTTGCCTTCCGCCCCTTCCGCCGCACGCTGTTGCATAAAGGCGCGGAACGGCGCGATGCCGGTGCCGGGGCCAATCATAATGACCGGCGCTTCCGGGTTAGCTGGCAGGCGGAAGTTGTCGTTGTGCTCAATAAAGACGCGAACTTCGCCCTCTTCTTCCACGCGGTCGGCAAGGAAGCTGGAAGCACCACCCGCGCGAGCGCGGCCTTCAATGTCGTAGCGCACGACGCCGACGGTTACGTGTACTTCGCTTTCGACTTCCGCCTGCGCGGAGGCGATGGAGTACAAACGCGGCGTCAGCGGACGCAGCAGGTCGATTAGCGCCTGAGCATCCAGTTGCGCCGGAGAGAAACGCACCATATCGACGATTGGCGTGGTCGCGGCGTAGTGCTGGAGCTGCGCTTTGTCGCCCACTAATGGCAACAGCGACTCACTGCGCGTCAGGGTCGCGTAGTTCTCAACAATGTTGGCGGTATTCACCGTCAGCTCGAAGTGCCACTCCAGCGCTTCGGCGAGCGGCAGGGTTTTACCGTCAACCGTCACCGGCTCATCGCCTTTCAGCCACAGCAACTCAACCAGCTCCTTCACCAGAGCCGGATCGTTCTGATACCAGACGCCCAGCGCATCGCCCGGCTGGTAACGCAGACCGGAGTCGCCTAAATCAATCTCAATATGACGAACGTCTTTTTCCGAGTTGCGACCGGTGATTTTCTGATTCACTGAGAGGGTCGCGGTCAGCGGCGCGTCTTTGGTATAGGGGCTGGTGTGGATGTCGTTTACCGCGCCAGTAGCGACGGATTGCGAAAGTGCCGCGACAGGTGCGCGGGACTTCAGAACATCAACCACGCGGGCGCGCCATTCGCTGGCAGCTGCCTGATATTCAACGTCAGCATCGACACGGTCGAGCAGACGTTCACCGCCCAGTTCGGCCAGTTTGCTGTCGAAATCTTTTCCGGACTGGCAGAAGAATTCATAGGATGTATCGCCAAGGCCAAATACGGCAAACGCGGTATCGGTCAGTTTCGGCGCTTTTTTCGAGAACAGGAACTTATGCAGCGCGACGGCCTCTTCCGGCGGCTCGCCTTCTCCCTGGGTGGACGTCACTATCACCAGCAGTTTTTCACTGGCAATCTGTTTGAATTTATAGTCGCCGGCGTTCACCAGTGTCACATTAAGGTTGGCCGCCAGCAGATCATCACGCAGCGCTTCCGCCACACGACGCGCATTGCCGGTTTGCGAAGCGGAGATAAGCGTAACCCCCGGCATCTTCCCCTCAGGAGCAGGCGTGACGGCAACAGCGCCTGAGCGCGGGTTCAGTACGCCCCAAAAATAGCCGGAGACCCAGGCTAGCTGTTCGGGAGTAAGGTCGGTTGTCGCGGCCTGAAGGCGCGCCAGTTGCTCCGGATTAAGCGGAAGCAACCCAGTCAGTGGAGCCGGTGTCGTCATGCGTCGTTATGTTCCAGTAAGCAAAGCGGATCTATACACAAAATCATTCAAGTTCGCTGTAGCCCAGACTGTAAGCTGATCGCGCCCCAGGAGCGTACATAAATACGTGACTGGGGTGAGTAAACGCAGTCAACACAGATGCGGCTTGAAGGATGAAATGTATAAGCGATAAACCCCAAACTAAGGATAAGGTTAACGGTGAGAGGAATAACAATTAAAGAAGGGTTGGAAATAACAAATAACCAAATGAACTAACCTGTTTTAGTTATCGTTATTAACGCCAAAATCGATTTTATAATTGATTGATAATTATTAAATTTTCTGGAAATTCTTAAATTAATTGCCCGTCACAAGGCGGAGAATGGTTTTAGTTAATGATAAAAAATGCGCTTTCCGGTACCCTACGGCGGTTTTTTTATTGCCTGAGAGTTCATCATGTCCACCACGTTGTATAAAGATTTCACCTTTGAAGCCGCTCACCGCCTGCCTCACGTGCCTGAAGGGCATAAGTGCGGCCGCCTGCACGGACACTCGTTTATGGTGCGTCTCGAAATTACCGGTGAAGTCGATCCGCATACCGGTTGGATTATGGATTTCGCGGATCTCAAAGCGGCGTTTAAACCGATTTACGATCGTCTTGATCACTACTATCTGAATGATATTCCAGGGCTGTCCAATCCCACCAGCGAAGTGCTGGCAAAATGGATTTGGGATCAGGTTAAGCCCGTCGTGCCGCTACTGAGCGCCGTGATGGTGAAAGAGACCTGTACAGCCGGCTGCGTCTATCGCGGCGAATAAGGTTTATTAACGCGTGGGCTGGATGTCAAATTGATTCCAGCCTATCCACACGACGTTTTATCAGTGAAAACATTGTCCAGCGTGCGGTGTTAAAAGCGCAGCACATCACCGGTTGCAGGTGCGGTTATTTCCGGTAGCCACAACCGCCCCCAGGCCCCTGTACAGTGACAACCGCATAGTTTTTCAGGTTTTTGTTCTTGCAGAAAGCGCCTGACTCGCCACAGCGTGAACGGTGATGCGCAGCGGAGATGAAATCCGCCGACAAGCGCGTAAATCCGCTTTATACCGGTAATGTTCTGACAGTGCCGGACAATATTTGCGATCCCCCGATGCCCGCATCCCGTAATGATGACTAATCCTTTTGTCGATTGATAAATCAGTACGCCCTCATCCAAAATAGAGTCCGGCTCCGCATCGTGGCCGCCAAAAATGCCGTAGGCTTCAGGCGCGACCACCGGTATTTCCCCTGACCAGATAAAGTTTTCGCCAATCGGCAGGGGGTCACGCGTGTACATCATTCGATAGCGTGAATAGTCCACCTCACATGACAATTTTTTTATTTTTCGGGTAATACCGAGAAAAGTCATTGCCGCATAACGTTCGCGCGCAATATCGGGATGGCAGATGATTCGACTGTTATCAGGAAGCCACGGCACGCCGCCGCAATGATCGTAATGACCATGCGAAAGCACCACAGCAGACACATCGGACAGGTCGATCCCCATCGCCAACGCGTTTTGCATAAAACTGCCATCAGGGCCGGTATCGAACAAGATAGACGTAGACTCATCCTCGACCAACAGGCTTAACCCTGGCCGGGCCTTCAACGATTTATCCGCTCCAGCTCCCTTATGATTTTCGAGCAATACCCTGATCCTTAACGCCATGGCCTTCTCCTGTATAAAAGCCTCCCCGGGAAAACGCGGCCTTTTTACTTTACAGGTTTGTAGCAGCCATTACTGGTACACAGATTATGATTATGCAACGGCTATCCCCGCTGGCGCGGGGAACACATACCAGCCCCTGTCGGTAGTCTGACGCAAATCGGTTTATCCCCGCTGGCGCGGGGAACACGTCTCCCTCAGCACGCGAGAGAATGGCAAACACGGTTTATCCCCGCTGGCGCGGGGAACACTCAGGGAAGTTGGTAAGCCGTACCATTCCAGCCGGTTTATCCCCGCTGGCGCGGGGAACACCCATCTCAGCGTTAAAAATCATTCCGCGCTCGCGGTTTATCCCCGCTGGCGCGGGGAACACGGCTATCCCTACAATAACAGTAAATGGGGGGTCGGTTTATCCCCGCTGGCGCGGGGAACACCAACATCTGTTTGCAGGTATCCTGATAAGACGCGGTTTATCCCCGCTGGCGCGGGGAACACTCTATTGCGACAGTTACGCGCTGTGGCGTGCTCGGTTTATCCCCGCTGACGCGGGGAACACGCTTCTGTAGTCACTGGCAGTTGCGCTCCAGCCGGTTTATCCCCGCTGGCGCGGGGAACACTAATATTTTTTTCATGATTACCTCAATCAGGTCGGTTTATCCCCGCTGGCGCGGGGAGCACGAACGGAGGAGGGACGCACCGTGATTAAGCTACGGTTTATCCCCGCTGGCGCGGGGAACACCGCGTGCCACTGTATGTGGAATAGGCCAGTACCGGTTTATCCCCGCTGGCGCGGGGAACACGATTCCGTATCTTTGCCGTGTAAATCAACGTCCGGTTTATCCCCGCTGGCGCGGGGAACACGGTGCGAAATATTACCGCGTAACGCTGGGTCGCGGTTTATCCCCGCTGGCGCGGGGAACACTAATCAGACCCGTTATCGCACGTGCCGGAGATCGGTTTATCCCCGCTGGCGCGGGGAACACCTTCTCGACGTCGTGGAGAAAACGACGGTTGTCGGTTTATCCCCGCTGGCGCGGGGAACACCGACGTTCCACGTATAGTGACAGTTCCAGTAACGGTTTATCCCCGCTGGCGCGGGGAACACGCCCCGGCGATGGTGTTGGGCGACGCCAACGCCGGTTTATCCCCGCTGGCGCGGGGAACACATAACTCATTACATCCGCGTCGGACCCCGTGACGGTTTATCCCCGCTGGCGCGGGGAACACGAATTTACCCGCTAAACCGGGCGTGACCAGCATGGTTTATCCCCGCTGGCGCGGGGAACACTGTATTGACTGCTGTGGCTGTCAGGCCGACGGCGGTTTATCCCCGCTGGCGCGGGGAACACCTCAAGAACCTCATCGACCAGGAGCTGCCCCTCGGTTTATCCCCGCTGGCGCGGGGAACACTACGATTGGGAGCAATTACAGGTTTTATTTAGCGGTTTATCCCCGCTGGCGCGGGGAACACTGGCGTTCTCAAAAAACGACGACCTGACGCAACGGTTTATCCCCGCTGGCGCGGGGAACACTGGGGAAAAACCCCGACCAGTTTTGCGAGGCGCGGTTTATCCCCGCTGGCGCGGGGAACACTTTGATCATGTCGGCGATGTCGTACACCAGCGCGGTTTATCCCCGCTGGCGCGGGGAACACCATTTCGTCCTCTGCCAGCTGTGCCGCGTGGGCGGTTTATCCCCGCTGGCGCGGGGAACACGCGGCGACCAAAAATATTAACGACCTGATTATCGGTTTATCCCCGCTGGCGCGGGGAACACGACGCCAGATTTAATATTAATTCCCGCAATTCCGGTTTATCCCCGCTGGCGCGGGGAACACACGCCGGATTTAATACTAATTCCCGCAATCCCCGGTTTATCCCCGCTGGCGCGGGGAACACGTCGCCAATCAGACGAATATCCGCCATGACGGCGGTTTATCCCCGCTGGCGCGGGGAACACCGCGGCGTCGATTTTGGTTTCGTCTTTTTTGTCGGTTTATCCCCGCTGGCGCGGGGAACACGTATTAAATAAATCAAGATCAAGCCCCATATCCGGTTTATCCCCGCTGGCGCGGGGAACACACTAAACGTATATTGTTGTTTATAAACTATTTTTTATCATCACCACATTCCACCAACATAATCGCAACAATTTAAATTATTAAAGAACAGCTAATTTGCTGATTTTGATGCAAAAAAGTTCATAGAATGATTTTTTCTTTAAATTTACCAAAATAGCGTGATCCGTGCATCGCTATGGAAAAATTTATCAGCGCTTTTATACACTCATCGAAATTCACATAGAGAAAATAAACAATGCAAGGTAATGGATGAGTCACAGACGGCATCGGCAGGCCGTCCGTAAAATTGATAGAGCATCAGGCGATATTTAAATATTTATGCGTTTGCATAGACAGCCGCCAGTTACGTGCAATACACGTTTCAATACACAGACGCGTCGCGTCTTCTTTCTGGCTAATAGGCTGTAAAGCAATCACGCGCGGTTTATCATCGCTCAACGTGGCTAACAGTTCATCCAGCGCCTCAATATCACGAACTCGCCCAACGGGATGCTTGATTTCATTGGCGCGCTCCAGCGCCTGGGAAAGCACGTCATATCCTCCGCGCATATTCACTTTTGGTGAAACCGTGACCCAGGTGTTAGGCGTACAGCGCACTTCATGCGTCCCGCTGGTTTCAATCTGGCAACTAAAACCACTCTTTTCAAGCAGATCGGTGAGCGGCATGAGGTCGTGAATACAGGGTTCGCCACCGGTGATGACAACGTGACGCGCGGTATAGCCCTGACGGTTAATTACTGCCAGCAAGTCTTCACTGCTCGCAGCACCCCATTTGTCGCTCTCTTTGGTTTTTGCCAGAATGCTGAACAGAGACACTTCCCGATCGCTCAGTTTATCCCAGGTGTGTTTGGTATCGCACCAGGCACAGCCGACCGGACATCCCTGTAAACGAATAAAAATAGCGGGGACGCCGGTAAAATAACCCTCGCCTTGTAGGGTCTGGAACATCTCGTTAATCGGGTACTGCATAGCGTTCTCTATTAAGGGGATAATCGTTAATTATTGCAGATTTCGTCTGCCCGGTCATGCACAGCGGCTGCGCTATTGAACAGATACAAAAAAACCCGCCGAAGCGGGTTTATACGTTAAGAGGTAAAAGCAGGATTACGCCTGGCCTTTGATCTCTTTACGACCGTTGTACGGTGCTTTTTCGCCCAGAGCTTCTTCGATACGAATCAGCTGGTTGTATTTAGCAACACGGTCAGAACGGCTCATAGAACCGGTTTTGATCTGGCCTGCAGCGGTACCAACAGCCAGGTCAGCGATGGTAGCGTCTTCAGTTTCGCCAGAACGGTGAGAGATGACAGCAGTGTAGCCAGCGTCTTTCGCCATCTTGATTGCAGCCAGAGTTTCGGTCAGAGAACCGATCTGGTTGAATTTGATCAGGATGGAGTTAGCGATGCCTTTCTCGATGCCTTCTTTCAGGATTTTGGTGTTGGTTACGAACAGGTCGTCACCAACCAGCTGGATTTTGTCGCCCAGTACTTTGGTCTGGTATGCAAAACCGTCCCAGTCAGACTCGTCCAGACCATCTTCGATGGAAACGATCGGGTACTGTTTGGTCAGTTCTTCCAGGAAGTGGGTGAATTCTTCGGAGGTGAACGCTTTGTTGCCTTCGCCAGCCAGAACGTATTTACCGTCTTTGTAGAATTCAGATGCTGCGCAGTCCATCGCCAGGGTGATGTCTTTACCCAGCTCGTAACCAGCCGCTTTAACCGCTTCAGCGATAACAGCCAGTGCTTCCGCGTTGGAGCCCAGGTTCGGCGCATAGCCACCTTCGTCACCCACAGCGGTGTTCATGCCTTTGCCTTTCAGCACTTTTGCCAGGTGATGGAAAACTTCAGAACCCATACGGATGGCTTCTTTAACCGTTTTCGCGCCAACCGGCTGGATCATGAATTCCTGGATGTCGACGTTGTTGTCAGCGTGCTCGCCGCCGTTGATGATGTTCATCATCGGAACCGGCATGGAGTATTTGCCCGGAGTGCCGTTCAGTTCAGCAATGTGCTCGTACAGCGGCATACCTTTAGCGGCAGCAGCAGCTTTGGCGTTAGCCAGAGAGACAGCCAGAATGGCGTTTGCACCGAAGTTAGATTTGTTTTCAGTACCGTCCAGGTCGATCATGATTTTGTCGATGCCAGCCTGGTCTTTAGCGTCTTTGCCAAGAATAGCCTGAGCAATCGGGCCGTTAACCGCGCCAACAGCTTTGGTTACGCCTTTACCCAGGAAACGGGATTTGTCGCCATCGCGCAGTTCCAGCGCTTCGCGGGAACCAGTAGAAGCACCTGACGGAGCCGCCGCCATACCTACGAAACCACCTTCCAGGTGTACTTCAGCTTCAACAGTCGGGTTACCACGGGAGTCGATGATTTCACGACCGATGACTTTAACGATTTTGGACATTAGGTTTTCCTCAAGTCACTAGTTAAACTAAAACTTCAGACAAACGGTGCACCGCTGAGGGTGCACCGCCGTTCTAACTTTTTTACTTCGCCTGACGTTTCTGATGCTCGTTGGCGGCTTTAACAAAGCCGGCGAACAACGGATGTCCATCACGCGGCGTGGAAGTAAATTCCGGATGGAACTGACAGGCCACGAACCACGGATGATTCGGTACCTCAATGATCTCGACTAACTGATCATCACCGGAACGGCCTGCGACACGCAGACCCGCTGCTTCAATTTGTTTCAACAACATATTGTTGACTTCGTAACGATGGCGATGACGTTCAACAATCGTCGACGCGCCGTACAACTGACGTACCAGACTGTCATCGCTAAGCTGGCACTGCTGCGCGCCCAGGCGCATGGTGCCGCCCAGATCGCTTTTCTCGCTACGGACTTCAACGTTACCGTCTTCATCGCGCCACTCGGTAATTAACGCCACAACCGGGTACTTACAGTCTGGCACAAATTCCGTTGAGTTGGCGTTGTCCATGCCGGCCACGTTACGAGCGAACTCAATCAACGCAACCTGCATCCCCAGGCAAATGCCCAGATAAGGAATATTGTTTTCACGCGCATAGCGCGCAGTGGCGATTTTACCTTCAACGCCACGATAGCCGAAGCCGCCGGGGATCAGGATAGCGTCCAAATCTTTCAGAATTTCGACGCCGCGCGTTTCAACATCTTGCGAATCGATCAATTTGATGTTGACGGTAACGCGGTTTTTCAGACCACCGTGTTTCAGCGCTTCGATCACCGACTTATAGGCATCCGGCAGTTCAATATATTTGCCGACCATGCCGATAGTCACTTCGCCTGCCGGGTTCGCTTCTTCGTAAATGACCTGTTCCCATTCAGACAGGTTAGCTTCCGGACAGTTCAAGCTGAATCGTTTACAAATATAATCATCAAGCCCCTGAGATTTCAACAGGCCTGGAATTTTATAAATGGAATCGACATCTTTCATTGAAATAACGGCTTTTTCCGGCACATTACAGAACAATGCAATTTTTGCACGCTCGTTGGCAGGAACCGCGCGATCGGAACGACAAATCAGAATATCGGGCTGAATACCGATAGACAGCAGCTCTTTCACGGAGTGCTGAGTCGGTTTAGTTTTCACTTCGCCCGCAGCCGCCAGGTAAGGTACCAGCGTCAGGTGCATAAACAGCGCGTGTTCACGACCGATATCTACCGCCAATTGACGAATCGCCTCAAGAAACGGCAGCGATTCGATATCACCGACGGTACCGCCGATTTCCACCAGTACCACATCGTGGCCTTCGCCACCTTCCAGCACGCGCTCTTTAATCGCGTTAGTGATGTGAGGGATTACCTGTACGGTTGCGCCCAGATAGTCGCCACGGCGTTCTTTACGCAGAACGTCGGAGTAGATACGGCCAGTCGTGAAGTTGTTGCGGCGAGACATCTTGGTGCGGATGAAACGCTCGTAGTGCCCCAGGTCCAGGTCGGTTTCAGCGCCGTCTTCAGTAACGAACACTTCCCCGTGTTGGATTGGGCTCATAGTACCCGGATCGACGTTGATGTACGGATCCAGTTTCATGATGGTCACGTTGAGACCACGGGCTTCCAGAATGGCTGCGAGGGAGGCTGCGGCAATGCCTTTACCCAGAGAGGATACGACCCCGCCGGTCACAAAAATATAGTTCGTTGTCATGCGGAACCTGAGAAGTTAGGTTTAAAAGACGATGGAATAACCAGGACGGGAAAGCAGTATACCCGAACATGACCTACGCCACAAACTTTCATTATTCCTCCTCTTCGTCAGGCTGACATTCACACAGGGAGGGAGAAAATAGCCCCTTTGAGGTAAATGTTTTTGACGTAAATCAAGCGCTTGTTATTTAAAAAATCACACAAATCGCTCTTGACCGCCTAAAACCTTTAGAGATCAATTTCCTGGCGTTTTACTTCCTGCCAAACTTCTTCCATTGTTTCCAGGTCCACCCCGGTCATTTCCAGGCCTCTGGCTGCGACAATACGTTCAACTTCGCGAAAACGACGTTCAAATTTATCGTTCGCTTTTTGCAAAGCGAGCTCCGCTTTCGTACCTAAATGACGCGCCATGTTGACCGTGGCAAAGAGCAAATCGCCCATTTCCTCTTCCAGTTTAGCCTGATCAACAACCGCCTGCCGCGCCTCGAACATCACCTCATCGATCTCTTCATAGACCTTATCGACGACCGGTCCCAGCGTCGTCCAGTCAAAGCCCACGTTTGAACACCGTTTCTGGATTTTTTGCGCGCGCATTAAGGCCGGTAAGCTGCGCGGAATATCGTCCAGCGCGGAATGCTGCGCTTTTTGCGCGCGCTCTTCCGTTTTGATTTGCTCCCAGCGAGCTAAGACTTCTTCGCTATTATCAGCGGAAAGCTCGCCAAAAACATGCGGATGGCGGCGCTCCAGCTTGTCGCTGATGGCAGCGCAGATATCATTAAAATCGAAGCGGCCTTCTTCCTGCGCCATCTGCGCGTAAAACACCACCTGGAACAACAGGTCGCCCAGTTCGCCGCGCAAATCGTCAAAATCCTCACGCGCAATCGCATCCAGTACTTCATAGGTTTCTTCGAGGGTGTAAGGGGCAATAGTGGCGAAGGTCTGCTCTTTATCCCACGGACAGCCGTTTTCCGGGTCACGCAGGCGCTGCATGAGGGTGAGAAGACGGTCAATTTGATGGTTAGTTGTCATGGTTTTTAATCGGTTGTAAATACCAGCGACAATTGTAACGTATTATTCTTAACCATTCACGCACAGAGACACTACGACAACGCCTATATAATAAAATATATTGTTAACAGGTGTTGAATGCTACCTTCCCCGTATAACTTTAAAATTATTAATCGATACACAACAATATAATAATCATATAGCTAATTTATTAAAAAAACAGATATTTGCACCAGACATTATAAATAACATCAATTAAGTAAAAAAAAATTATGCAAACACTATAAGTACCCCACCCAAAGAGCCTTCCCTTTCAAAAAAATAAATTATTTCACTTTTACGGAAAAACGAGTAGCATGCACGCCAGTTTAATATTCAAAAAAGACCGCTTTTTTTGTTTTTTCTGGAACATACATGAAATAAATATATTGAAAGTATTACATATAATATTCAATGAGCAGGTACGATCATTCAGCTCATAAGAATATACTCATAAAAATGTAGAAATATAATATTTTTATTATGACCTATTTTTTACCCAAAGCCCGCAGCATGGCTCTATGCCGCATATCCCTTGGTATACGCGTACAAAATGCTGCCATAAAACACGTTAATTAAGGATAACACGATGAAGTCATCTCATTTTTGTAAACTGGCAGTAACTGCATCTTTAGTTATGGGAATTGTCTCCGGCGCTCAAGCCGCGGGTAGCAACACAGCAAAGGTCACTTTCCTTGGTAATATTGTTGACTCCCCCTGCTCCGTCACATTGGATACGGAAGATCAAACAGTCAATATGGGCTCAAGTATCGGTAATGGCACGCTGAGTAATGGTAAAACGACCATCAATAATGCCCGTACTTTTCATATCGATCTTGAGGGTTGTACCTGGGCTACCGAGAAAAATATGAATGTGGTATTCACTACAGGTAGTGGAACCACAGCGGCTACAGGCGCCACGGATAATCTCGCGCTGATGAAGACTGACGGCACTGGCGCTATTAGCAACGTAAGCCTGGCAATCGGCGATGCTGGCAAAAACAATATCAAACTGGGCGATACCTATACACAGGCCATTGCGGACCTGGACGGAGATACCATTCTTGATGAGAAGCAAAGCCTGAATTTCACCGCCTGGCTGGTTGGCGCAGCAACCGGCACCGTAGGCACAGGTGAATTCAGCAGCGCCGCCAACGTCACTATCTCTTACCTGTAATTCAGTTAACAGAGTCACGACGATAATACCCTGCCGCTTTAGGTAGGGTATTCCTGTTGAGTTTTATTGCGGAATATATTTGATGAATAACACATGGAAAAGTGTTCTTTGCCCAATAGCGTGCGGAGTGGGAATGCTTCTAAGCGCCTCCCCTTATAGCGCGTCAGGCAAAGACATCGAATTTAATACCGATTTCCTCGATGTAAAAAATCGCGATAACGTTAACATTGCACAGTTTTCTCGTAAGGGTTTTATTCTGCCAGGCGTCTACCTTTTACAAATTAAAATTAACGGACAGACTCTGCCGCAGGAATTTCCTGTTAACTGGGTTATTCCAGAACATGACCCACAAGGAAGTGAGGTTTGCGCAGAACCAGAATTAGTTACGCAATTGGGTATAAAGCCGGAACTCGCGGAAAAACTCGTCTGGATAACGCACGGTGAACGACAATGTCTGGCGCCAGATTCACTGAAAGGCATGGATTTTCAGGCCGACCTGGGACACTCCACGCTGCTGGTGAATTTACCCCAGGCGTATATGGAATACAGCGATGTCGACTGGGACCCGCCCGCCCGCTGGGATAATGGTATTCCCGGCATCATTCTGGATTACAACATTAATAATCAGCTCCGCCACGATCAAGAAAGCGGCAGCGAAGAGCAAAGCATCAGCGGCAACGGGACATTAGGCGCGAACCTGGGCGCATGGCGACTACGGGCCGACTGGCAGGCCAGCTACGACCATCGTGACGATGACGAGAACACTTCCACCCTCCACGATCAGAGCTGGAGCCGCTACTACGCCTATCGCGCACTACCGACGCTCGGGGCCAAACTTACGCTGGGCGAAAGCTATCTCCAGTCCGATGTTTTCGACAGCTTTAACTATATCGGTGCCAGCGTCATTTCTGACGATCAGATGTTGCCGCCGAAACTGCGCGGCTATGCGCCGGAGATCGTGGGCATTGCGCGCTCTAATGCCAAAGTCAAAGTATCCTGGCAGGGGCGCGTACTGTATGAAACGCAGGTGCCCGCAGGACCGTTCCGTATTCAGGATCTCAACCAGTCCGTTTCCGGTACGTTGCACGTCACCGTGGAAGAGCAGAACGGTCAGACCCAGGAGTTTGACGTTAACACCGCATCGGTTCCCTTCCTGACGCGCCCCGGCATGGTGCGCTACAAGATGGCGCTGGGCCGCCCGCAGGACTGGGATCATCACCCCATTACCGGCACATTCGCCTCGGCGGAAGCTTCGTGGGGGGTCACCAACGGCTGGTCGCTATATGGCGGCGCAATTGGAGAAAGCAACTATCAGGCCGTGGCGCTGGGAAGCGGTAAGGATCTTGGCGTGGTGGGCGCGGTGGCGGTCGACATTACGCACTCCATCGCCCACATGCCGCAAGACGACGGGTTTGACGGCGAAACGCTGCAGGGTAACTCATATCGCATCAGCTATTCCCGTGACTTTGATGAAATCGACAGCCGACTAACCTTTGCCGGATACCGCTTCTCAGAAAAGAACTTCATGAGCATGAGCGACTACCTGGATGCGAAAACCTATCATCATCTCAATGCTGGTCACGAAAAAGAACGCTATACGGTCACCTATAACCAGAACTTCCGTGAACAGGGCATGAGCGCCTATTTCAGCTACTCACGCAGTACCTTCTGGGACAGCCCGGATCAGAGTAACTATAACCTGTCTCTTTCCTGGTACTTCGACTTAGGGTCGATAAAAAATCTCAGTGCGTCGCTGAACGGCTATCGCAGCGAATATAACGGTGATAAAGATGATGGCGTCTATATCTCGCTGTCTGTTCCCTGGGGCAATGATTCCATCAGCTACAACGGTACGTTTAACGGTAGTCAACACCGTAATCAGCTCGGCTATTCCGGCCACAGCCAGAACGGCGATAACTGGCAGCTTCACGTCGGGCAGGATGAACAAGGCGCGCAGGCAGACGGTTATTACAGCCATCAGGGCGCGCTGACGGACATCGATCTAAGCGCGGATTATGAAGAAGGATCGTACCGTTCACTGGGCATGTCGCTGCGCGGCGGCATGACGCTGACCACCCAGGGCGGCGCGCTACACCGGGGAAGTTTAGCGGGCAGCACACGTTTGCTGGTTGATACCGACGGCATTGCGGACGTCCCCGTTAGCGGTAGCGGCTCGCCAACCTCAACCAACATTTTCGGCAAGGCCGTGATTGCGGATGTCGGAAGCTATTCGCGCAGCCTGGCGCGTATCGATCTGAACAAATTGCCGGAGAAGGCGGAAGCTACTAAGTCGGTTGTGCAGATCACGCTCACCGAAGGCGCCATCGGCTACCGTCACTTTGACGTGGTCAGCGGCGAGAAAATGATGGCGGTTTTCCGGCTGGCAGACGGCGACTTCCCACCGTTCGGCGCCGAAGTGAAAAACGAGCGCCAGCAGCAGTTGGGCCTGGTGGCCGATGACGGCAACGCCTGGCTGGCGGGCGTAAAAGCCGGGGAAACATTGAAAGTCTTCTGGGATGGCGCGGCGCAGTGTGAAGCATCACTCCCGCCCACGTTTACACCGGAGCTATTGGCCAACGCGCTATTGCTGCCGTGCAAAATGCTGGAAGGTCAGCCCACCACCGCACCGCAGAAAAGTTCTCCGCTGCCTGCGCAACCGCTAATCCAGGAACATACGCAAACCGATGGCCAACCGGCCGCGCCGGTGGCGACAACCACTCAAACCCCGCCCATACCGCTGGCTGACAACCATGCGGTGAATCGCAAGGATATGGAATAAAGGGAACCCGTAATGAACAAGACCAACCATTTTAAGCGCCAGGCGCTTATCGCTTCGGTATTACTGGCTGCGCCGCTGGTATCGCACAGCGCGATTGTGCCGGATCGTACCCGCGTTATTTTTAACGGCAATGAAAATTCAATCACCGTCACGCTGAAAAACGGCAACGCCACTCTGCCCTATCTCGCACAGGCGTGGCTGGAAGACGATAAGTTCGCCAAAGATACCCGCTATTTTACCGCCCTGCCACCACTGCAGCGTATTGAGCCAAAATCCGACGGGCAGGTTAAAGTCCAGCCGTTACCAGCCGCGGCTAGCCTACCGCAGGACCGGGAAAGTCTGTTTTATTTCAACGTGCGGGAAATTCCGCCGAAAAGCGATAAACCTAATACGCTCCAGCTGGCGCTGCAAACGCGTATTAAGTTTTTCTACCGCCCGGTAGCCGTAGCCCGGCAGGTGGATAAGACGCACCCGTGGCAGACGAAGCTCACGCTGACCTACCAGGGCGATGGAGTGATCTTCGACAACCCCACACCGTTTTACCTCGTCATCAGCAATGCCGGTAGCAAAGAGAACGAAACCGCCTCCGGCTTTAAAAACCTGCTGATTGCCCCGCGTGAAAAAGTGACCTCTCCCATCAAAGGTGCCTCGCTTGGCAGCTCGCCGGTGGTGGGCTACGTCGATGATTACGGCGGCCATCGCCTGCTGGTTTTTACCTGCTCAGGGAATACCTGCAAGGTCAATGAGGAAAAAACCCGTGACGCTGAGAAGAAAGCGAATAAGTAATCCTGTGCGAAAGAGATCCATGACGATGTTGACTCGCTGGAAAATGCTGGTGCTGCTGTGCGGTGGATTCGTTGCCGGCACCGAGGCTGCCGGCACAAAAACCGTGCAACTGGAGCTGCATCTGGTCGTCACTCAACCACCGCCCTGTACGGTAGGCGGCGCTTCCGTAGAGTTTGGCGATGTCCTGACCACCAAAGTTGGCGATGCTTCTCAAACGAAACCTGTGGGCTACAGCCTGAACTGCGATGGCAGAGCGAGCGACTATCTGAAGCTACAAATTCAGGGGACCACCACCACCATCAGCGGGGAGCAGGTTCTGCAAACTTCGGTTCAGGGGTTAGGCATCCGTATTCAGCAGGCGGGCAATAAGCAACTGGTTCCGGTTGGCATAACGGATTGGCTGAACTTCACCCTGAGCGGCAGCAATGGGCCGGAGCTGGAAGCCGTACCGGTTAAAGAGCCCACCACGCAGTTAGCGGGGGGCGATTTTAACGCCAGTGCGACGTTAGTCGTGGATTACCAGTGATGGAGAGATTCATAGTGAAAAGGGCGCTTATCCTGACGCTTTTAATCACCCAGTTTGCCTGCGCCGACAATTTGACCTTTCACGGCAAACTGATAAACCCGCCCGCCTGTACTATCAATAACGGTGAAACGCTGGAGGTCAGTTTTGGTAGCGTGATTATTGATAATATTGACGGCGTCAATTACCTGACCGAGATCCCGTGGACCCTTACCTGCGACAGCAGCTTTCGCGATGACGCATTAACTTTTACGTTGAGCTATCTGGGCACGGCGACGCCTTACTCCGCAAATGCCTTAACCACCAATGTCCCTGAACTGGGCATTGAACTTCAGCAGAACGGCACGGTGTTTCCTCCCGGCACGTCGCTAACTATCGATGAGTCTTCGCTTCCCACACTAAAAGCCGTGCCGGTAAAACAGCCCGGTAAAGAGCCTGCCGAAGGCGATTTTGAGGCTTTTGCCACGTTACAGGTGGATTACCAATGAACCGTATTTTTCAAACTGCCGGGTATTTGATCGGAGGCGTAATGTTATGGGCGGTTTGCAATACGCTACCTGCCGCCACGCCTAATGTGCACTACAGCGGTAAGCTGGTTGCCGGCGCCTGTAACCTGGTAGTGGATAATGACACGATGGCGACGGTGGATTTTCATACTATTGGCAGTGACAATTTCGACGCCAGCGGGCAAACCACTCCTGTTCCATTCACACTTAGCCTCCAGGATTGCAAAACAGCGCTAGCCAACGGCGTGCTGGTGACCTTTCAGGGCGTTGAAGACAGTACCCTGCCCGGACTGCTGGCGCTGGAGCCCTCGTCGGAAGCCAGTGGTTTTGCGATTGGCGTGGAAACGGCTGCACAGCAACCAGTGAGTATCAATGCAACAGAGGGTACGGCTTTTGTGCTGAAAGAAGGAATTACCACCATCAACTTGCAGGCCAGGCTGCAAAAATACGCTGGTGAAGAGGTTATGCCGGGGGAATTTTCGGGTAGCGCAACAGTGAGTTTTGAATATCAGTAAGCTATAGGTAAAATTATAAGGATATGAAATGCAGCGAATTTTATTACAGCTAATACTGGTAATAATATCTGGTTTTTGGTGTATTGCGCTACAATGCGCTGAAGTAAGAACGGATATAGAATATAATTCTCAAATTATTTCACAGTTTGATAGCCTTGGTGCACTGACTGGCGATCCTACACTCGATACCATCCATACCCCATTACCAACAAACATTCATATCCTTTCATCGTGCACTAAGTCAGGTGGAGGCGATGGGGGTGGTTGTACTACTCAAGGTACAATTCCCTATGGACTTGAATCCACCCTTGAGTTTGATCCATCAACTTCTTTCATCAATACAACCGCTGTCGATAACGGAATCACTTATAGTTTTACTGGTGAAGCGGTAAAAGCGACGGCACATGCCGACTGTACGGGTAATCAGGCAACTAACAGCGCAATTTGTGTATGGGATAAATCATTTTCACTTCCCCTCACCTTACTTACCAAACAGAATGGAATAACAATTAACCAGCAAAATCTTACAGTTTCGGTAATACCCGGAGGAGGAAATAATGACACTAATCAATATTCATCCCTTTCCGGCCATATTATTATTGATGAATCGGTAAGCAGTTACGCTAGTTATGAACCGGAAACATCGGGCATTGAGAATCTGAAATTCAAATGGACTGTAACAGTGACAGAAGATACCGAGGGGGATTTCGGTATATGGAACGGTTCACTTGTACTTAATGGCTCTCCAGCGTCCACCCTACATCGTTATTTTCCTCCAGAAATAGTAGATGCTTCATTTTCTGAAAATACGATAGTGCACAGTACAGAAGTCGCCATGACTGGCGCAAAAAATAATGTCGAGCTAGCCTCTGTATATCTCTACCATGGCAATACGCCATGCGACGATACATCCTTGTGTAACTACAGTCTTAATAAGACGTCAGTTGCTCTTGTATGTCACGATCTGAATGCGCAGCTTGCCTTTAGCAGCACTTGTAATGCTTCAGACACAACACATTGCCTGAACGGCAAAGTAGGTACGATAAATGGTACCTGGGGGAAAGTCAGCATTGATACAACTTGTGCAATCACCGTTTTGATACCCTACGAATAAACACAGGAAAAATGATGACCATAAGCAAAAGAATCATAATTTCATTCATTCTATTTATGTTCTTCGCCAACAATACATTTGGATCTGGATACGTTAAGATCAATGCCGAATTGAATAATATGGCAGGCAGAGGGGCAGGTACAGCTGATTTAAATAGTGACCTACGGGTTAGAACATCATTATTACCAGAGAATATTGAGATGTTATGTACTGGTGGAAAACTACGTGGCAGTCAGGTAACGTGCGCCCCTGGGCTATGGGTCGATATTGAATCAACGATAACAATGGATTCCAGTATAAGAATGATCATTGGCAGCACTTTTTTCACACTTCCCAATATGACTGAAACCCGCCGGGCCCGCTGTACATCACATGATAATTCCACACTTGATTGTGTCTGGACCAGCAATATCGATACACAATTAAATATATCACCACTATACGATGCACCAATAATCAAACAAGATTTAAAATTACATATCGAACCATCTTCATATGATTACGCACAATCGCAATATATTGATGGGAAAATAACTTACAATACCAAAAAACATCAAGTATCCTATGACGCTTATAGTATAACAGATTACGGCTTTACAGACCATAATATAAAAACGGAAATTTCGATTATTGACGCCAATTTTGGGACCAGCATTACCACCATTAATGATAAAATGTCATTTTATAGTGACAGCGTACAAATTATCGCTTCAATCGATCCTGAAAATTTAGCTGCTTCTTTTGATAAATACTCAGAAGTAACCTCAATAAATAAAGAATTTAGTGGACCAAAAACCAATGAGCTCATTGCAAATATTTTTTTAAGACATGGAAATATGCCCTGTGATGTCTATGAATCAGATTCAATTTGTGCACAAATAATAGATAATGCAACAGTATCAATAGCATGTGATGATAAAAACATGCAGATTGAGGCTATTCCCTGTGATCAAAACAATACTGAATGTGCCCGTTCACAGATGGTAGAACTTCGTGGTACCTGGGGACGAGTCAACATTGACACCGATTGTGCGGTAACCGTATTACTGCCATACGAATAGAAATTTGAACAAAACCGATTTTCATGGAACCATACCAGATATCTGGTAAGCAGATAGCTACCAGATATCTTTATAAAACATCAAGCCGTAGCCCTCGAGTATCTCCCTACATCCCGAATAATATCTGATAGATGATTAATATATCGATCGGCCTGTATTTCGCCAAAATGCTGCCAGCAGTAATGCCAGATATTTTCCAGATCTTCACTGGCCTTTGGCGTTAATTTTACCGTTCTCATCGGGTTTGATCATCCCTGTTTTGACCTTCCGTAAAAAGGCATCCTTTTCCCAGGCCTGCGGCTCTCCGCTGTTCAGACCTTCAGCCAGAAGTTCACGTAACGCCTGAAGTAGTGACTCGGCCTGTTTTTCCCTCAGCAGACGAAGAGACTCTCTGATCACTTCACTTTGTGTTCTGTAATCACCTGATTCTATGAGCGATTCAATAAACTCGCGCAGTTCATCGCCAGGATCAACGGTCATTGTTCTGACCATAACAGCCTCCACTGTAAGTATAAATCTTACATAAGAGTACACCGGAAATGAAATGTACGTCGAAAACATACCCCATATCTCATGCTTATGGGGTTGGCTAATGCGGCTTTGCTGAACGAGTAGCAAAGCCGCTACATTATTACTGTCTGGGGTTTACCCCCCGTGCAGTCGCCGTGCATCAATCACATCCGGCACCTGGTTCAGCTTACCGAGCACGCGGCCCAGCACCTGCAGGTTGTAGATCTCGATGGTCATATCAATGGTGGCGATCTGCTGTTTAATGTCGCTGCGGCTGGCGACGCCCAGCACGTTGACTTTTTCGTTAGCCAGAATGGTGGTGATATCGCGTAGCAAGCCGCTGCGATCGTTGGCCTGGACGCGCACCACCAGCGAATATCCCGCCGAGTAGCTCTCGCCCCATACCGCCTCTACGATCCGCTCCGGCGCATGGGAGCGCAGTTCCGCCAGCTGTTCGCAGTCGGCCCGGTGCACGGAAATCCCTCGCCCCTGAGTAATGAAGCCGACAATTTCATCCCCCGGAATCGGCTGGCAGCAGCGGGCAATGTGGTGCATCAAATTACCCACGCCTTCTACCACCACGCGCCCGTCGTCTTTACGACGATTTTGCGGCGCGTATGTTTTTTGTTGAAGCTGTTTCAGCGCCGCTGCATCCTGCTCCTCTGCACTCGGCTTATTGAACTGCGATTGCAGGAAATTCACCATCTGATTAAGACGGATATCGCCGCCGCCTATCGCCGCCAGCAACTCTTCCAGCTCATTAAAGTTGTAGCGCGGCAGCAGATGTTTCTCGGCCTCTTTCAGGCTAATCCCCAAATGCGCCAGCTCATCGTCGAGGATCTGCCGTCCAGCCAGGATATTTTTGTCACGGTCCTGTTTACGGAACCAGGCGTGAATTTTCGAGCGTCCGCGGCTGGTCGTCACATAGCCCAGGTTTGGATTCAGCCAGTCGCGGCTGGGATTCGGCTGCTTCTGAGTGATAATTTCAACCTGATCGCCCATCTGCAACTGATAGGTGAATGGCACAATACGGCCGCCGATTTTCGCGCCGATGCAGCGGTGCCCGACATCGCTGTGGATGTGGTAAGCAAAATCGAGCGGCGTAGATCCAGCAGGCAAGTCAACCACGTCGCCTTTTGGCGTAAAAACGTAGACCCGATCGTCAAACACCTGGCTGCGCACTTCATCCAGCATTTCGCCGGAATCGGCCATCTCTTCCTGCCAGGCGATCAGCTTACGCAGCCACGCAATTCTGTCTTCATGACCGGAGCGCACGCCGCCGGACGCGGCGCCTTCTTTATACTTCCAGTGTGCCGCCACGCCCAGTTCGGCGTCTTCATGCATCTGTTTGGTACGAATCTGGATCTCAACGGTTTTACCGCCCGGTCCCAGGACCACGGTGTGGATAGACTGGTAACCGTTCGGTTTCGGGTTAGCGACATAATCATCGAATTCATCCGGCAGGTGACGATAATGCGTATGCACTATCCCCAACGCGGCGTAGCAGTCTTGCAGACGTTCAGCGACAATACGCACGGCGCGCACGTCAAAGAGTTCATCAAACGCCAGATGCTTTTTCTGCATTTTGCGCCAGATGCTATAAATATGTTTTGGTCGTCCGTAGACTTCCGCCTGCACGCCTTCGTTTTTCATTTCGGCGCGCAGATGTCCAACAAACTCTTCGATGTAATGTTCGCGATCGAGACGGCGCTCATGCAGCAGTTTGGCGATGCGTTTGTATTCCGCCGGATGCAGGTAGCGGAAACAGTAGTCTTCCAGTTCCCACTTCAGTTGCCCGATGCCCAGACGATTAGCGAGCGGCGCATAGATGTTGGTACATTCTTTCGCCGCCAGCACGCGCTCATCTTCCGGCGCCTCTTTCACTTCGCGCAAATGAGCGATTCGCTCGGCCAGTTTGATCACCACGCAGCGGAAATCATCCACCATCGCCAATAACATTCGACGGACGTTATCAACCTGCTCCGAAGAAACAGAGTCGTTATGAGTGGCGTTTAGCTGACGGATCGCCGCCATATCGCGCACGCCATGAATCAGGGTAACGATAGCTTTGCCGACGCTTTCGCGCAGTACATCTTCGCTGACTACGTTGGCGTCGGCCAGAGGGAACAGTAGCGCCGCCCGCAGCGTGTCGATATCCATACTCAGCGTGGAAAGAATTTCTACCATCTCCACGCCACGCCACAGCAACAGATCCGCATCCGGATGTCCTTGTGTCTGTTGCAGGCAATACGCCCAGGTTTCGGCTAAGCGCTCACACGACTGCTGGCTGGAAATTCCCAGGCTTGCGATCCACTTCTTCGGATCAAATTCACCAGCTTTATTAATATGTGCACTTCTTACCGCGACCATCGTCCTCTCCTTAAGGGACCAGGCCTACCGAAGTCGGTAAGCCGGTAATCATTACATGCGCTCGAACAGAACCATTGATTCCAGATGTCCTGTGTGCGGGAACATGTCGAGCATCGCTAAACGCGTAACCTCATATCCCGCATTGACCAGCGCTTCACTATCGCGCGCCAACGTCGCCGGGTTACAGGATACATAAACAATGCGAATAGGTTTTAATTTTATAATATGTCGCATCACTCCTGTAGCCCCCGCACGCGCAGGATCGAGTAAGACTTTGTCAAAGCCGTTTTTCGCCCACGGCTGCTTCGTGACATCTTCCTCCAGGTTCTCATGGAAGAATGTCACATTATGTAAACCATTGCGGATGGCGTTTTCACGGCCTTTTTCTACCAGCGCCGGAACGCCCTCAACCCCAATCACGCTTGCCGCGCGCGTTGCCAGCGGCAGCGTAAAATTCCCCATTCCGCAGAACAGATCCAGGACACGATCCTCGGCGCGCACATCAAGCCACTCCAGCGCGCGGGCGACCATTTGCTGGTTTACCGCCTCATTAACCTGAATAAAGTCTCGCGGACTGAAGGCTAAACGTAAGCCGTGCGAAACATACCAGGGCGCCTCGCCAGATACCGTTTCCAGTATCTCGCTAAACGGCGCCAGAAACAGAGACAATCCCTCAGAATGCGAAAAGCGTTCCAGTTTTTCTTTATCCGCCGCACTTAATGGCGCGGTATGGCGCAGAATCATCAGCGTACCGCTTCCCGCCTGTACCAGCTCAACATGCCCAAGATGTCGGGTGCCGTGTAAACTCGCCAGACACGCCCTGATTCGGGGCAGCAATGCTGCAAGCTGGGGCGCCAAAACGGGGCACTGTTCGACATTGACGATATCGCTGGAACCCGCTTTGCGAAATCCCATTTGCAGCGGTTTATCCGGCGGGCAATTCAGACTTAACCGCGCACGACGCCGATAACCCCAGGGCGCGCCGGCGATGATGTCATTCACCTCGTGTTTCATCAAACGCGCCAGCGCCGCGCTTTTGCTGCGTTGTTGCAGGGCGATGCTGACATGCTGTTGCTGACAACCGCCGCAGACGCCAAAATGCGGGCAGCGCGGCGTTTCTCGTTCCGGGCTATCATTCAAACGGCGCGAAACGCGTGCGCGGGCAAATTGCTTTTTATCTTCTGTAATAATGACTTCTGCGCTTTCCTCAGGCAATAAACCGGGGATAAACAGCGTCTTTCCGTTATGACGGGCTACGCCCTGACCAAATGAATCGAGGTCATTGACTTTAACGGTTATGATCTGACGCGTCGTCACGCGCCGTTTTGCAGAGTAGAATTGCGCCATCGACCAGGTTTTTCTCAATTTAACAGTGTGACCCTAATTGTCCCATAACGGAACTCCATGACCAACTACAGCCTGCGCGCACGCATGATGATTCTGATCCTGGCCCCGACCGTCCTGATAGGTTTGCTGCTCAGTATCTTTTTTGTAGTGCACCGCTATAACGACCTGCAGCGTCAACTGGAAGATGCCGGCGCCAGTATTATTGAACCGCTCGCCGTCTCCAGCGAATATGGTATGAACTTACAAAACCGGGAGTCTATCGGCCAACTTATCAGCGTCCTGCACCGCAGACACTCTGATATTGTGCGGGCGATTTCCGTTTATGACGATCATAACCGCCTGTTTGTAACGTCTAATTTCCATCTGGACCCCTCACAGATGCAGCTTCCCGCCGGAGCGCCGTTTCCACGTCGTCTGAGCGTCGATCGCCACGGCGATATTATGATTCTGCGCACCCCGATTATCTCGGAGAGCTATTCGCCGGACGAGTCAGCGATTGCCGACGCGAAAAATACCAAAAATATGCTGGGGTATGTGGCGCTTGAACTGGATCTCAAGTCGGTAAGGCTACAGCAATACAAAGAGATTTTTATCTCCAGCGTAATGATGCTTTTTTGTATTGGCATTGCGCTGATCTTTGGCTGGCGGCTTATGCGCGATGTCACCGGGCCTATCCGTAACATGGTGAATACCGTTGACCGCATTCGCCGCGGACAACTGGATAGCCGGGTGGAAGGATTTATGCTGGGCGAGCTGGACATGCTGAAAAACGGCATTAATTCCATGGCGATGTCGCTTGCCGCCTATCACGAAGAGATGCAGCATAATATCGATCAGGCCACTTCGGACCTGCGTGAAACCCTTGAGCAGATGGAAATCCAAAACGTTGAGCTGGATCTGGCGAAAAAGCGTGCCCAGGAAGCGGCGCGTATTAAGTCGGAGTTCCTGGCGAACATGTCGCACGAACTGCGAACGCCGCTGAACGGCGTCATTGGCTTTACCCGCCTGACATTAAAAACGGAGCTGAATCCCACCCAGCGCGACCATCTGAACACCATTGAGCGTTCCGCGAATAATCTGCTGGCAATCATTAATGACGTGCTCGACTTCTCCAAGCTGGAAGCCGGTAAGCTCATTCTGGAAAGTATCCCTTTTCCACTGCGCAACACGCTGGATGAAGTGGTTACGCTGCTGGCCCACTCGTCGCATGATAAAGGGCTGGAGTTGACGTTAAATATTAAAAACGACGTCCCGGATAATGTGATTGGCGACCCGCTGCGCCTGCAACAGGTCATTACTAATCTGGTGGGTAATGCCATTAAGTTCACCGAGAGTGGCAATATCGACATTCTGGTGGAAAAGCGGGCGCTCAGTAACACCAAAGTACAGATTGAAGTGCAGATCCGCGATACGGGGATCGGCATTCCGGAACGCGACCAGTCGCGACTGTTTCAGGCGTTTCGCCAAGCCGATGCCAGTATTTCTCGCCGTCACGGTGGCACCGGCCTTGGGCTGGTGATTACGCAAAAGCTGGTCAACGAAATGGGCGGGGATATCTCTTTCCACAGCCAGCCTAATCGCGGCTCGACCTTCTGGTTTCATATTAATCTTGATCTTAACCCAAATGTTATTATTGACGGGCCGTCGACCGCATGTCTGGCCGGAAAACGGCTGGCTTATGTCGAACCGAATGCTACCGCCGCGCAATGTACCCTGGATCTACTGAGCGACACGCCGGTGGAGGTGGTTTACAGCCCGACCTTCTCCGCGCTGCCGTTAGCGCACTACGATATTATGATTTTGAGCGTTCCGGTGACCTTCCGCGAGCCGCTCACCATGCAGCATGAACGTCTGGCGAAAGCGGCGTCAATGACGGACTTTCTACTGCTGGCGCTACCTTGCCATGCGCAAATTAACGCCGAAAAGCTGAAACAAGGAGGCGCGGCGGCCTGTCTGTTAAAACCATTGACGTCAACGCGCCTGTTGCCAGCGCTGACGGAATATTGCCAGTTGAATCACCATCCTGAACCGCTGCTAATGGATACCAGTAAAATCACCATGACGGTTATGGCGGTTGATGATAATCCCGCCAATCTGAAGCTTATCGGCGCGTTACTGGAAGATAAAGTCCAGCACGTAGAACTTTGTGATAGCGGACATCAGGCGGTAGATCGGGCGAAACAAATGCAGTTTGATCTGATTTTGATGGATATTCAGATGCCGGATATGGACGGCATACGCGCCTGCGAATTGATTCACCAGCTTCCTCATCAGCAGCAAACACCGGTTATTGCCGTTACGGCACATGCGATGGCCGGGCAAAAAGAGAAGTTGCTCAGCGCGGGCATGAACGACTATCTGGCTAAACCGATAGAAGAAGAGAAGTTGCATAATCTGTTGCTGCGCTATAAACCTGGCGCCAACGTAGCAGCGCGTCTGATGGCGCCGGAACCGGCTGAGTTTATCTTCAATCCGAATGCGACGCTCGACTGGCAGCTTGCGCTCCGCCAGGCTGCCGGTAAGCCCGATCTGGCGCGGGATATGCTGCAAATGCTGATTGATTTTCTGCCGGAAGTGCGCAACAAAATTGAAGAACAACTGGTGGGAGAAAATCCCAACGGCCTGGTCGATCTGGTCCATAAGCTACACGGGAGCTGCGGCTATAGCGGCGTACCGCGGATGAAGAACCTTTGCCAGCTTATTGAGCAACAGCTTCGCAGCGGCGTCCACGAAGAGGAGCTGGAGCCTGAGTTTCTGGAGCTGCTGGATGAGATGGATAATGTCGCGCGTGAAGCGAAGAAGATATTAGGCTGATATTCGCCGGATGGCGGCGTGACCGCCTTATCCGGCCTACAACTCAGCGTAACTGTTGCCCCGCTTTCAGCGTTGCAGCCACGTTGCGCGCGGTCATTCGTACGTTTTCACTCGCATTCTTCAGCGCGTCCTCCAGCGTGCAGATGGTATAAATCACGCTGAAAACGGCATCAAGCCCATGTTCATGAACCACGCCAACGTCCGCCGTCAGGCTACCCGCAATACCAATTAACGACTTGTTATACCGTTTGGCGATGTTTGCCACGCCAATAGGGACTTTACCGTGAATGGTCTGGCTGTCGATGCGCCCCTCGCCGGTGATGACTAAATCAGCATCCGCAAGACACGCTTCCAGATGAAGCGCATCGGTGACAATCTCAATGCCACTCCGTAGCTGCGCGCCGCAAAACGCGTATAACGCCGCCCCCATGCCGCCTGCCGCGCCGCCGCCTGCCAGATCCAACACATCGACATGCAGATCGCGGGCAATCAAATGCGCATAGCGAGTCAATGCCGTATCCAGGCGTTCAATCATTTCCGGCGTCGCCCCTTTTTGCGGACCAAAAACCGCAGACGCGCCCTCTTTGCCGGTAAGGGGATTCGTGACATCGCAGGCGACCTCTATATGGCACGCCGACAAACGCTTATCCAGGCCGCTGATATCAATGCTGGCGAGTGTTTCCAGCCCAATGCCGCCTTGCGCAATATCATTGCCCTGCGCATCCCGTAGCCTGGCCCCCAGCGCCTGCACCATCCCCGCGCCGCCATCGTTGGTGGCGCTACCGCCGATACCAATAATGATATGCTCAACGCCCGCATCCAGCGCATGACGGATCAGCTCGCCGGTTCCCCATGACGTGGTCTTCAACGGATCGCGTTGAGCGGGCGGCACCTGCTCCAGCCCGCTGGCGGCCGCCATTTCAATGAACGCGGAACGCGCATCGCCGGAAAGCCCATAAAACGCATTGACGCGATGCCCCAACGGCCCGGTGACCTCAACATGCACGATTCGACCCGCCGTCGCTTCAACCATCGCTTCGACAGTACCTTCTCCGCCATCAGCCAGCGGCAATTTCAGGTAATCGGCGTCAGGCCAGATCTCGCGAAATCCTTGTTCAATGGCGGTCGCTACCTCAAGAGCACTCAAACTTTCCTTATACGAGTCTGGTGCGATCACTATTTTCATAAGTCGTCCTTACGCATGTTGATCCTGTTAAGCATACACCCAGAGAAGGACCGGTTCCTTACGGAACCGGCTCTGACTTAACGCACCATGCAAGGACGCTTATTATCAAACGTCCAGCCAGGAATTAAGTACTGCATTCCCATCGCGTCGTCACGCGCGCCTAAGCCATGTTTTTGATAGAGCTCATGCGCTTTCATCACCTGATCCATATCGAGCTCAACGCCCAGACCCGGTTTGGTCGGTACTTGCACCATGCCGCCTTTAATTTCAAACGGTTCTTTAGTCAGACGTTGGTTGCCTTCCTGCCAGATCCAGTGGGTATCGATCGCGGTGATCTTGCCCGGCGCCGCCGCGGCAACATGGGTAAACATCGCCAACGAAATATCAAAGTGGTTGTTAGAGTGCGAACCCCAGGTCAGACCGAACTCATGACACATTTGCGCCACGCGTACAGAGCCTTGCATAGTCCAGAAGTGCGGGTCCGCCAGTGGGATATCTACAGATTGCAGCGACAGCGTATGCCCCATTTGACGCCAGTCGGTCGCTATCATATTGGTGGCCGTCGGTAATCCGGTCGCGCGACGGAATTCCGCCATCACTTCACGTCCGGAAAAACCCTGCTCCGCGCCGCACGGATCTTCTGCATAGGCCAGAGAACCTTTCAGGTATTTACCAATGCTGATCGCTTCGTTCAGCGACCAGGCACCGTTTGGATCGAGCGTGACGCGCGCTTGTGGGAAACGTTTCGCCAGCGCCACGATTGACTCGGCCTCTTCTTCGCCCGCCAGCACGCCGCCTTTCAGTTTGAAGTCGTTGAAGCCGTATTTTTCATAGGCGGCTTCCGCCAGACGCACTACCGTTTCCGGCGTCATCGCCTCTTCATGGCGCAGACGATACCAGTCGCATTGCTCATCCGGCTGGCTCTGATACGGCAGCGGCGTGGCCTTGCGATTGCCGACAAAGAACAGATAACCCAGCATTTCGACTTCGCTGCGCTGCTGACCGTCGCCTAACAGCGAAGCGACGTTGACGCCCAAGTGTTGGCCCAAAAGGTCAAGCATTGCCGCTTCAATGCCAGTCACCACATGGATAGTGGTACGGAGATCGAACGTTTGTAAACCGCGTCCGCCCGCATCGCGATCGGCAAACTGGTTGCGAACGGCGGTCAGGACATTTTTATATTCACCCAGCGTTTTTCCCACCACCAGTGGAATCGCATCTTCCAGCGTTTTGCGAATTTTTTCGCCGCCCGGAATCTCGCCGACCCCGGTATGGCCGGAGTTATCTTTAATAATGACGATGTTGCGCGTGAAGAACGGGGCGTGCGCACCGCTCAGGTTCATCAGCATACTGTCATGACCCGCAACCGGGATAACCTGCATTTCAGTCACTACAGGCGTCGTAAATTGAGTACTCATAACTGTGTCCTTATTCAGAATTAGTGACGACCAAAAACAGGGCGTTTGCGGTCAAAAGTCCAGCCGGGGATCAGGTATTGCATCGGGCCTGCATCATTACGCGCGCCGCCTGGCAGCTTTTTATACGCGTCATGCGCTTTTCGCACCTGTTCCCAGTCAAGCTCCACGCCCATTCCTGGCGCATCCGGAACGGCAATTTTGCCGTTTTTAATTTCCAGCGGATTTTTAGTCAGGCGGCAATCGCCCTCCTGCCAGATCCAGTGCGTATCAATAGCGGTGGGTTTGCCTGGCGCCGCCGCGCCGACATGGGTAAACATCGCCAGTGAAATATCAAAATGGTTATTCGAATGGCAGCCCCAGGTTAGCCCCCAGTCATCGCACAGTTGCGCCACGCGAACGGCGCCGGTGAGAGTCCAGAAATGCGGGTCGGCAAGAGGAATGTCTACCGCGTTGAGCATCACCGCGTGTCCCATTTCACGCCAGTTGGTGGCAATCATATTGGTCGCCACCGGCAGTCCTGTCGCGCGGCGGAACTCCGCCATGACTTCACGACCAGAGAATCCTTGCTCCGCGCCGCACGGATCTTCCGCGTAGGTCAGTACATCATTCAGCCCTTTGCACAACGCAATGGCTTCATCCAGTAGCCAGGCGCCGTTCGGATCCACGGTAATACGCGCGTCCGGGAAGCGTTTTTTTAGCGCGCGAACGGTATCAATCTCTTGTTCGCCCGGCAGCACGCCGCCCTTGAGTTTAAAATCTTTAAAGCCGTAGCGATCCTGAGAGGCCTCCGCCAGCCGCACGACCGCGTCGCTGTTCAGCGCTTCCTGATGGCGCAGGCGATACCATTCATGACTGCCCGGCGTGCTTTCCAGATACGGCAGATCGGTTTTAGTGCGATCGCCAATATAGAAGAGATAGCCCAACACGGTGACGGCATCGCGCTGTTTACCGGGTCCTAACAGTTCACAGACCGGCACATTAAGCGCCTGTCCCAGTAGATCAAGCAGCGCCGCTTCCAAAGCTGCCACCGCGTTAACCCGCAGTTCAAACGTCCATGCGCCTTTACCAAAGGTGTCAAAATCAGCGGCCTGGTTGCCTTTATGCACCTGCTGCACCACTTTGTTCAGGCGGGCGACTTCCTGGCCTAATACCATCGGAATAGCATCGACCAGCGTCTGATAAATCACTTCTCCGCCCGGCGCCTCGCCGACGCCAGTATGCCCGGCGTTATCGGTGAGGACGACGATGTTACGGGTGAAGTACGCGTTATGCGCGCCGCCGATGTTGAGTAGCATACTGTCATGTCCGGCAACCGGAATGACCTTCATGTCCGTAATAACGGGACTGGATTGCGTTGTCATGATAATTGTCCTGCGACAGGTTTCAGTTCAATACGCTTAATATCACCTACCAGCACCAGATAGCTGATGATGGCCACCAGGGCATGTACGCCGACATAGATCAACGCGCCGTTGAAGGAACCGGTGGTGCCAACGATGTAACCAATCGCGATTGGCGTCACAATACCGGAGATATTGCCGAACATATTAAACAAGCCGCCGGAAAGACCGCTGATCTCTTTCGGCGCGGTATCCGCCATTACTGCCCAGCCCAACGCGCCGATACCTTTACCGAAGAAGGCCAACGCCATAAAGCCGATGATCATCCATTCCACGTTCACATAGTTACAGAACACCATAACCATTGACAGCAACATTCCCAGCACAATCGGCGTCTTGCGCGCGATATTCAGGGAGCCAGTACGACGCATCAGCCAGTCGGAAATGATGCCGCCCAACACGCCGCCGATAAAGCCGCAGACTGCAGGAACCGAGGCGACAAAGCCCGCTTTGAGAATCGACATGCCGCGCGCCTGGACCAAATAGACCGGAAACCAGGTAATAAAGAAATAGGTCAATGCGTTAATACAGTACTGACCGATGTAAACGCCAATCATCATACGAGAGCCCAGCAGCTGTTTGATCTGGCCCCATTTGACGCTAAACGGTACTTTCGCTTTGGTGTCTTTCTGATCCATATTGATCAGCGCGCCGCCTTCTGCGATGTACTCCAACTCTTTCTTATTTACGCCCGGATGGTTATTTGGTTCATGGATAACTTTCAACCAGATAAAGCTGATGATGATCCCTAACCCGCCCATAAAGAAGAAGACATGCGACCAGCCCACTTCGTGCGTCAGCCAGCCCATAATCGGCGCGAAAATAACCGTGGCAAAGTATTGCGCGGAGTTAAAGATGGCCACCGCCGTTCCCCTCTCCTGCGCCGGGAACCAGGCTGCAACAATGCGACTGTTGCCCGGGAAAGAAGGCGATTCCGCCAGACCAACCAGGAAACGAAGCGTAAAGAGGGCGACAATAATGCCGAAACCACTAAAGATATCGACAAAACCCTGCAACAGGGTGAAGACTGACCAAATGAAAATAGACCAGAAATAGACGCGTTTGGAACCAAAGCGGTCCAGCAGCCAGCCGCCCGGGATCTGCCCGATAACATAGGCCCATGAAAAAGCAGAAAAAACATAGCCCATACCTACCGGATCAAGGCCGATATCTTTGGCCATTTCTGAGCCGGCAATGGACAATGTGGCGCGGTCGCCGTAGTTGAAGGATGTGACGATAAACAGCATCACCACTATCCAGTAGCGGGCGTTCGTGCGTTTCTCCGCACTGCTCGCCGCGTGACTTAATGAACTCATTGTTGCACTCCTGAAATTTCGCGTTAGCTACGCTCACTCTGAACTGCACAACCGGTAGGGAATCAGAGATAACGTTTCCTTGTTGCAGCTTTTATTAGGTCGTTTGCTTTGCACGCTGCATGCTTTTATTCACTGGCAGGAGAAGTATAAAAAGCGCGCCACACACACTCACCGTGCAACAACACAGTATTTTGGCGATGAATTACGCCTGTTTATGGCAAAAGCCCAGGACAGTGGAAGCCACTTCACGGAAATGAAATCAGAAGGCGCCAGGCGTCGACGCAGGAGGAATAAAAAGAGAAGAATGTGAAACAGGTCGCTTGATTACATGAAAACGCCCGTAAAAAACTGCCGCTTTTGCGGGCATATGCCCAAAGCTAACACGATTCAGTTACTTTACACTGTATACAGGTCGTGATTTTGCTTACTGGCAACGCAAGCAAACGAAAAGGTACCCTCCCGTAGGGGGGAGGGATTTACCTCAGGAAAGTAAAGTTCCCCAGTTTTCAACCCAGGGATTGGACTGGCTCTCCGGCTCCGGATGTTCGCTGGCGTCAATGAATAACATCTCCCCCACCCGCTGCGCGCTTTGCTCTTGCAACAGGGCATCAAACTGTTTGCCGCCATTACAGAAATTGGGGTAGCTGCTATCACCTAGCGCAATCACCCCGTAACGCAGGTTTGGCTGAAAACCCAACGTATCTTTAATGCCGTGAAAGAGCGGCGCAATGCTATCCGGTAGATCGCCCTGCCCGGTCGTCGAGGTAACGACCAGCGCAACCTTATCCTGATATTGCTGCCAGTCGGACAGTTCAGGATCTTCAAACACGGTCGCGCTGTGGCCCTGTCTGGCGAGGATCGCTTCCGCTTCTTCCGCCACCAGCAGTGAGTTGCCATACATGGTCCCGACAAAAATACCAATTTCCGCCATTATGCGTATCTCCCTGAATTATGCCTGATGAGTCTCATCCTGCCGGGACGCCGCCGTAAACTCAACCCTTTCATTGTCAGGGAGAAGTCCACGCCAGCCAAACTGCGTCAGCGCCTGCATCCAGGTTTCATCCAACCCGGCCTGAATTATCAACGGCTGTCCGGTGAAGGGGTGCGTCAGCTCAAGCCGACTGGCATGAAGCATCAGGCGACGACAGGCAAAATGCTCTGCGGCGCTGCGGTTTTGTCGCAAATCGCCATGCTTGCTGTCGCCGATGATAGGATGACGCAGATGCGCCAGATGACGACGGAGCTGGTGCTTGCGTCCCGTTTTTGGTTCCAGCTCAACCAGACCATAACGCGTGGTGGGATAACGTCCGGTCGGCACCGCCATTTCGACTGTCGCCAGCCCGCGATACTGCGTTACAGCCGGCTGGGGCGCTTTATCTTCGCGGGCGAATTTATCGGCAATTTTATCGCGCTCTTCCACCAGCGGATAATCCAGTACCGCGTCATCCATCAGCCAGCCGCGCACAATGGCATGGTAGCGTTTACGGATGTGGTGCTGCTCGAACTGCTGCGCCAGACGGCGTCCCGCTTCGCTGGACAGCCCCATTAACAGTACGCCCGACGTGGGTCTGTCGAGACGGTGGGCGGTAAAAACATGCTGGCCGATTTGGTCGCGCACCGTTTGCATGACCACGACTTTTTCGTCGCGATCCAGCCAGCTCCGGTGAACAAGCCAGCCTGCGGGTTTATTCACGGCAACCAGCCACGGGTCTTGATAGAGGATCTCCAGCATCAGGATTTATCGCGGGCGAATAGCGCATCCAGATCCTGCAAAACCGCCAGGATCGCCTCCCGCTGCGGATGATCCGCCGCCAGCGCCATTTCATAATAAGGGGCGACGGCAAATGCCTCGGGCAGCGGCTGCGCATTATCAAGTAGGGTATGCATACGTGGGATCAGTACCCATTGCAGCCATTCCAGCGGTTCCATGGTATCCATAAAAAATGGTTGGGTGCTGGTAAACAGGTGCGCCTGCGGCGCATCCTGCCGCCAGTGGCGATGCTCGCGCAGCAGCGTTTCAAGCGCATGTAACTGCTGACGCACACGGTCATGAGTCGTCATGTTAAAAACCTCAATGATGAAAATCTGGCGCGAAGAATAACAAAAAAAAGGGAGCACTGTATAAACAGTGCTCCCGGTTCGTTTCGCAGCATTCCAGCTACTTTTCGTGCTCCCTGCTCATCCGTGACAACTTTTCCTGTGACCTTACGGCCTGTTCATCCTGAACGTTTGCATCCTGCGCACATCGCCCGATGTGATAGCTTCTTCCTGAAGCGTCCCTGGTCATCCAGACCCGCCGAACATCCTGATCGGCTCTCGTTCTCCGTCCTGGAGGTGTCCTTTAACGCATCCTGCGCTTTCCACTTTGCTTCATCCTGAAGCCTTTCCTTGTAACACCATCCTGGCGTGTCCTGCTGAAGCGTCATCATCCTGACGTTCGCTTCGTTGTACGACTCCCTGTCGACGAAGATAGAATCGCCTGTTTCACCTTGTCTTACAAGACGCTTACAGACAATACCTTAAGTAAATTTTCATATGAAAGTGCGCAAAAACATTTTAATTAGTTGTTTTATATAGACTTACATAAGAAAACGGAACTCAGTATCCGCTGATATCCTGGCGATCTCCTACAGACTTTGTAAGAGATCTCTCACACCCGTTAGGGCAAACGATTACAGAAGAGGATTAAGTTGCGTAAGGAATTCCGCAAGCGTTGCGGCAAGAACGGTGCGATTACGGGTGCCCAGCGTTTCTTTAATCACCTCGCCGGACAGGTTACAGACCGAAATGACCTCAAGCTCATTTTCCTGCGTCGCAATAAAAAGCGTGGGAGGAAGCTTGAGCCGCTTTTGCGTGACCAGGTGGCCTATCAGATTTTCCTGCACGCGCCGAAAGTCATCCTGACTCCAGGTTTGCAGTAGCGTAAGCTTTTCATCCGCAAACTGCGCGGGCATGTCGCCAGCAAACTGCGTGGTGTAAAACGCGTGGAGCGCAGGTTGTACCATAATATCAAAGGCGCGTTCAACCGCGTTTACATTTTCTTCGCCTTCAAAAGGTTGCGGCTGCCAGTAAACGGCATCGCGGGTTGAAGAAATAATGCACGGAGAAGGTACGCCATACAGTTCTTCGCTCAACGGCCAGCTACCGTGTTTTTCTTGCCACGCGTCGCAGTAACGCGTCGTAAAGGCTTTCAATGCCTGCGCTGTCAGTTCGTCCACCAGTTTCTCTCTTCATAAAAGCCAGGATACACTTGACGCATAGTGTATCTGGTTTATGACGGTGAAACATGTCTTCTTATGAAAACCATCAGGCTCTTGATGGCCTGACTCTCGGAAAATCAACGGATTACCGGGACAATTATGACGCCAGCCTGCTGCAGGGCGTACCGCGCAGTTTGAATCGCGACCCGCTCGGATTAACAGCCGATAATTTGCCGTTCCACGGCGCGGATATCTGGACGTTGTATGAACTTTCCTGGCTTAACAGCCAGGGTCTTCCGCAGGTCGCCGTCGGGCATGTCGAACTGGATTACACCAGCGTTAATTTAATCGAATCCAAAAGTTTTAAACTGTATCTGAACAGCTTTAACCAGACGCGCTTTGACACCTGGGAGACGGTGCGCCAGACGCTGGAGCGCGATCTGCGCGCCTGCGCGCAGGGCAACGTTAGCGTGAGGCTTCATCGTCTTGATGAGCTGGAAGGACAGCCTGTCGCCCATTTCCACGGCACCTGTATTGACGATCAGGATATCAGTATCGACAACTACCAATTTACTACCGACTATCTGCAACATGCGGTCAGCGGCGAGAAGCAAGTAGAAGAAACGCTGGTCAGTCATCTGTTGAAATCCAACTGCCTGATCACCCACCAGCCGGACTGGGGCTCGATACAAATTCAGTATCGCGGGCGCAAAATCGACAGGGAAAAACTGCTGCGTTATCTGGTCTCCTTCCGTCACCATAATGAATTTCACGAGCAGTGCGTAGAGCGTATTTTTAATGACATTCTGCGCTTCTGCCAGCCGGAAACGTTAAGCGTTTATGCGCGTTATACCCGTCGCGGCGGGCTGGACATTAATCCCTGGCGCAGCAATACCGATTTCGTGCCCGCCACGGGCAGGCTGGCGCGACAGTAATTTTTTTGTCAATTTTGCGTGCCGGATTGCGCATGTAAGGTTGTGAAAGGTCATCAGCCAGGGCTATTGTAATCAACAGGGAATGGCGTGTTGCGTCCCATAAGGAGTTTACTTGATTACACATATTAGCCCGCTTGGCTCAATGGATATGTTGTCGCAACTGGAAGTGGACATGCTGAAACGCACGGCCAGTAGCGACCTGTATCAACTGTTTCGTAACTGTTCACTTGCCGTTCTTAACTCCGGCAGCCTGACCGACAACAGCAAAGAGCTGCTGTCCCGCTTTGAAAATTTCGATATTAACGTACTGCGCCGCGAGCGCGGCGTGAAGCTGGAATTGATTAACCCGCCTGAAGACGCTTTTGTTGACGGGCGGATTATTCGTGCGCTACAGGCTAACCTGTTCGCGGTACTGCGCGACATTCTCTTTGTGAATGGGCAGATCCACAATGCCGGCCGTTTCCAGCATCTGGATCTTGAAAGCTCAACACATATCACCAATCTGGTGTTCTCCATTTTGCGCAACGCCCGGGCGCTGCACGTCGGCGAAGCGCCAAACATGGTGGTATGCTGGGGCGGCCACTCAATTAACGAAAACGAGTACCTGTATGCCCGTCGCGTCGGCACGCAGTTGGGATTACGCGAGCTGAACATCTGCACCGGCTGCGGCCCTGGGGCGATGGAAGCCCCCATGAAGGGCGCGGCGGTCGGTCACGCGCAACAGCGTTATAAAGACAGCCGCTTTATCGGCATGACTGAACCTTCCATTATTGCGGCTGAACCGCCTAATCCGCTGGTGAACGAACTGATCATCATGCCGGATATCGAAAAACGCCTGGAAGCGTTCGTCCGTATCGCACACGGTATCATCATCTTCCCGGGCGGCGTGGGTACGGCGGAAGAACTGCTTTATTTGCTGGGGATTCTGATGAATCCAGCCAATAAAAATCAGGTGCTGCCGCTGATCCTGACCGGACCAAAAGAGAGCGCCGATTACTTCCGCGTGCTGGATGAGTTTATTACCCATACGCTGGGCGAAGCGGCCCGCCGTCATTACCGCATCATCATTGACGATGCGGCGGAGGTAGCGCGACTGATGAAGAAAGCGATGCCGCAAGTGAAAGAGAATCGCCGCGATACCGGCGACGCCTATAGTTTTAACTGGTCGATGCGTATTGCACCGGATCTGCAGGTACCGTTTGAACCGTCGCATGAGAATATGGCCAACCTGAAACTGTACCCGGATCAGCCGGTTGAGATTCTGGCGGCGGATCTGCGGCGCGCCTTCTCCGGTATTGTCGCGGGGAACGTGAAGGAGGTCGGGATACGCGCCATTGAAGCTAATGGCCCGTATAAAATCCACGGCGATCGAGAGATGATGCGTCGCATGGACGATCTGCTGCAGGGATTCGTCGCGCAGCATCGTATGAAATTGCCAGGTTCCGCCTACATCCCCTGTTACGAGATCTGCGCTTAACGCTTATGCCCGGTTGCCGCCAGCAGCCGGGCGCTTCTCCCATTCCTTTCATTGCGGTATGGCAATTAACGCATGCCTTCATTTTTTATGATGATCATCAGAGGCATAGCCCGCATTGTTTTATAAACACCTTTTATAATTCATCATAAATAGATTGCCAGGCAAACGTTTACTTCACTCCTCTTACCGTGATTTATCGGTTCAAACTCTTATTCTTCGCCAGAATTCACTAAAAACCTTGATTTTTATAGTCAAACCTCCGTATCTTGCGCCCCAATCTTTCCGGCCTTATATCGTTAATGGTAGCCTTCGCGCCCGGAAATTCGTTATGACGTTTTTTTAATAGATTAATGGTCCAAATTTATCCATGTAAGAAGCGGATTATTGCATTTGAGATCGGGATCACTGATAGATTCATCACTTAAATGTATCTTTCCGCCCGAAAATTATTACGGCGAAAAATTATATAAAAAGCGTCCCTAAGCAGATTTCATTTTACGATCAGGTCTTTTTTCATTGGATTAGACCAGCAACCTGATTTTTAGCATCCTCCAGGAGAAATAGATGGAAACCACTCAGACCAGCACGATTGCTTCGATTGACTCTCGAAGCGCATGGCGCAAAACGGATACCATGTGGATGCTGGGCCTTTACGGCACGGCAATCGGCGCGGGCGTTCTGTTCCTGCCGATCAACGCAGGCGTCGGCGGCATGATTCCGCTCATCATCATGGCGATTCTCGCTTTCCCGATGACCTTTTTCGCACACCGTGGCTTAACCCGCTTCGTGCTGTCCGGTAAAAACCCGGGTGAAGACATCACTGAAGTCGTTGAGGAACACTTCGGTATCGGCGCAGGTAAACTGATTACCCTGCTCTACTTCTTCGCGATTTACCCCATCCTGCTGGTTTACAGCGTGGCGATTACTAATACCGTGGAAAGCTTCCTGACCCACCAGTTAGCGATTAATCCGCCGCCGCGGGCGATTCTTTCCCTGATCCTGATTGTTGGCATGATGACCATCGTGCGCTTCGGCGAGCAAATGATCGTTAAGGCGATGAGTATCCTGGTATTCCCGTTCGTCGCTGCGCTGATGCTGCTGGCCTTGTACCTGATCCCGCAGTGGAACGGCGCGGCGCTGGAAACGCTGTCCTTTGATTCCGCCGCGTCTACCGGTAACGGTCTGTGGATGACGCTGTGGCTGGCGATTCCGGTGATGGTTTTCTCTTTCAACCACTCCCCGATCATCTCCTCCTTCGCGGTTGCGAAGCGTGAAGAGTACGGTGAAGGCGCTGAGAAGAAATGTTCTAAAATTCTGGCCTTCGCCCACATCATGATGGTGCTAACCGTGATGTTCTTCGTCTTCAGCTGCGTGCTGAGCCTGACGCCGGCAGATCTGGCGGCAGCAAAAGAGCAGAACATCTCTATTCTGTCTTACCTGGCGAACCACTTTAACGCGCCGATCATCGCCTGGATGGCGCCGATCATTGCGATGATTGCTATCACCAAATCCTTCCTCGGCCACTACCTGGGCGCGCGTGAAGGCTTTAACGGTATGGTGATTAAATCGCTGCGTGGTAAAGGTAAATCCATCGAAATCAACAAACTGAATAAAATTACCGCGCTGTTCATGCTGGTCACCACCTGGATTGTGGCGACGCTGAACCCCAGCATCCTGGGCATGATTGAAACCCTGGGCGGCCCGATCATCGCGATGATTCTGTTCCTGATGCCGATGTATGCCATCCAGAAAGTACCGGCAATGCGTAAGTACAGCGGTCATATCAGCAACGTATTCGTTGTGATTATGGGCCTGATTGCCATCTCCGCTATTTTCTACTCACTGTTCAGCTAAGTCCTTTAGCGCCGCTTACCGCGGCGCTTCTCTATGATACAACCGCAATGGATGCCCTATGATTAGCGTATTCGATATTTTTAAAATCGGCATTGGCCCTTCCAGTTCTCACACCGTCGGACCAATGAAAGCAGGCAAGCAGTTCACGGACGATCTGATTGCCCGCCATATCCTTACAGATGTCACCCGCGTCGTGGTGGATGTCTACGGCTCTCTGTCATTGACGGGTAAAGGCCACCACACTGATATCGCCATTATTATGGGCCTGGCGGGGAATCTGCCGGACACCGTCGATATCGACGCCATTCCGTCCTTTATCCAGGATGTGAACACCCATGGGCGTTTACTACTGGCCAATGGGCAGCATGAAGTCGAATTTCCGGTCGATAAGTGCATGAATTTCCACGCCGACAACCTGTCTCTGCATGAGAACGGGATGCGTATTACCGCGCTGGCGGGCGATAAGGTGCTCTACAGCCAAACCTACTACTCCATTGGCGGCGGCTTTATCGTCGATGAAGAGCACTTTGGTTTGACAAATAGCGAACCCGTTAACGTACCGTACCCTTATAAAACCGCCGCGGATTTACAGCGCCATTGCCAGGAGACGGGTCTGTCGCTCTCCGGTCTGATGATGCAAAACGAACTGGCTCTGCACAGTAAAGAAGCGCTGGAGCAGCACTTCGCCAGGGTCTGGGAGGTAATGCGCAGCGGTATTGAGCGCGGTATCACCACCGAGGGCGTATTGCCGGGCAAACTGCGCGTTCCGCGTCGCGCGGCGGCGCTGCGTCGGGTGCTGGTCAGTCAGGATAAGACCACCACCGATCCGATGGCGGTCGTCGACTGGATCAATATGTTCGCGCTGGCAGTGAACGAAGAGAATGCCGCAGGCGGACGAGTAGTCACTGCGCCGACTAACGGCGCATGTGGTATTGTGCCGGCGGTGCTGGCGTACTATGACAAGTTTATCCGCGAAGTAAATGCTAACTCACTTGCTCGCTATATGCTGGTCGCCAGCGCGATTGGCTCGCTGTATAAGATGAACGCCTCTATTTCCGGCGCCGAAGTGGGTTGTCAGGGAGAGGTCGGCGTGGCCTGTTCCATGGCGGCAGCGGGTCTGGCCGAGCTGCTGGGCGGTAGTCCGGCGCAGGTGTGTATCGCCGCAGAAATCGCCATGGAGCATAATCTGGGGTTAACTTGCGATCCGGTTGCCGGTCAGGTACAGGTTCCCTGCATTGAGCGTAACGCAATTGCTTCAGTCAAAGCGGTCAACGCCGCGCGTATGGCGCTGCGCCGTACCAGCGAACCGCGCGTATGCCTCGATAAAGTGATTGAGACCATGTACGAAACCGGTAAAGACATGAACGCTAAGTACCGCGAAACTTCGCGCGGCGGCCTGGCGATGAAGATCGTTACCTGCGATTAATTCTCAGCACATTTTAGGATCTGTAAGCCGGATAAGGCGCTCGCCGCCATCCGGCTTTTGTTGCCTGATGGCGCTTCGCTTATCAGGCCTACGGATAGCGCTATTTCGCAATGCTCGCCTCCCCCCGCCGTGAATGTTACCCTACGCGCAGGTTTGTAAGGGAGAACACCGTGGCTGCTCATCTGCTTATCGTCGACGCGCTCAATTTGATTCGCCGTATTCACGCCGTTCAGGGATCGCCCTGTGTGGAAACCTGCCAACACGCGCTCGATCAATTGATTATTCACAGCCAGCCAACCCATGCCGTAGCGGTATTTGATGACGACGCGCGCAGTAGCGGCTGGCGTCATCAGCGTTTGCCGGACTACAAAGCAGGACGTCCGCCGATGCCTGACGATTTACATAATGAAATGCCCGCCCTACGCGCCGCGTTTGAACAGCGCGGCGTACGCTGTTGGGCATCAGATGGTAACGAAGCGGACGATCTGGCGGCGACGCTGGCGCTAAAAGTTACCGAAGCCGGACACCAGGCAACCATTGTGTCAACCGATAAAGGCTATTGCCAGTTGCTCTCTCCGGGATTGCGCATTCGCGACTACTTCCAGAAACGCTGGCTGGACGCGCCGTTTATTGAAAAAGAGTTTGGCGTACTCCCCCGGCAGTTGCCGGATTACTGGGGGCTGGCAGGAATCAGCAGTTCGAAAGTCCCCGGCGTTGCCGGTATCGGCCCCAAAAGCGCGACCCAGCTATTGATTCAGTTTCAAAATCTGGAGGGAATTTACGCCCATCTGGACAAGGTGCCGGAAAAGTGGCGCAAAAAGCTTGAGACGCATAAAGAAATGGCATTTCTTTGCCGCGATATTGCACGTCTGCAAACCGATTTACATATCGACGGAAACTTACAGCAGCTACGGCTGGCGCGGTAGTTTTGTTGCCGGATGGCGGCGTGAACGCCTTATCCTGCCTACAGGACTGCACGAAATGTAGAGCGGATAAGCGCAGCGCCATCCGGCAAAATTACCAGGCGGTATGATACAGTTCGACAATGTCCGCCAGACTCGCTTCACGCGGATTGCCGCCCGTACAGACATCATCGAACGCCGCCTGCGCCAGCGCCGGGATATCCTCTTTTCGAACGCCGACATCACGCAAATGCAGCGGAATTCCCACATCGCGATTTAGCGTAAATACGGCTTCCACTGCGGCATTACGCGCCTCTTCAAGGCTCAATCCTTCTACCTTCACCCCCATCGCCCGGGCGATATCACGGAATTTCTCGTTGGTATACCCGGCATTAAAACGCATCACATGCGGAAGCAAAATAGCATTCGCGACGCCATGCGGCGTGTTGTAAAACGCGCCCAGCGGATGCGCCATCCCATGCACCAGCCCCAGCCCCACATTGGAAAACCCCATCCCGGCAACGTATTGCCCCAGCGCCATCGCCTCACCGGCCTCTTTTTCTCCGGCTACGGCGCCGCGCAGCGCGCCAGCAATAATCTCAATGGCTTTGATATGTAATGCATCCGTCAGCGCCCATGCGGCCCGGGTAATATAGCCTTCAATAGCATGGGTTAGCGCATCCACGCCCGTTGCCGCTTTCAGCGCGGGCGGCATACCGTCCATCATATCGGCATCGATAAATGCCGCCTGCGGAATATCATGCGGATCGACACAAACGAATTTGCGCCGTTTCTCTTCATCGGTAATCACATAATTGATAGTGACTTCCGCCGCGGTTCCCGCCGTTGTCGGGATCGCCATAATCGGCACGCTGGGTTTACGGGTCGGCGATAGCCCTTCCAGACTGCGCACATCGGCAAATTCCGGATTGTTACTGATAATACCGATCGCTTTGCAGGTATCCTGCGGAGAACCGCCGCCAATGGCGATGAGATAGTCCGCGCCACTTTGGGTAAAGACCTTAAGCCCTTCCTGGACAACGGAAATCGTAGGATTAGGGATCACGCCCGCATAGATCTCCCACGCCAGCCCTGCGGCATCCATTCTGCTTGTCACTTTATCGACCACACCGCATTGCACCAGCGTTTTATCCGTAACAATCAGCGCTTTATGATAACCGCGGCGCGTCACCTCATCGGTTAATGCGTCCACCGCTCCCCGGCCAAACCATGCCGTTTCATTCAGAATCATTCTGTTCGCCATCGCCTGTCTCCTGACATCACTCTTCAATACGTAATCCGTAAGTTTTAAATTTCTCCAGTACGATAGCGATCGCCTCGTCATCCAGTACCGGTACCGGATCGACAATGGCCAGCGTACTTAAATAGAGCTGCGCCAGCACTTCCACTTCATGCGCCAGCCACAACGCTTTGTCTAAATTTTCTTCACAAGCGATAAGCCCGTGATGCTGTAACAGCGTCGCTTTACGATTTTTAAGCGCCACGGCAACATGGTCAGAAAGTTCGCGGGTGCCAAAAGTGGCGTAGGGCGCGCAGGGAATAGAGTTTCCACCCGCGGCGGCAATCATGTAGTGAATCGCCGGAATCGGGCGATTCAGGATCGAGACTGCCGTACAATGGACAGCGTGGTTATGTACCACGGCATTGGCGTCAGGGCGCGTCTGGTATGCCGCCATATGAAAACGCCACTCGCTGGAAGGCAGCTTGCCCTGCTCATGCTGACCGTCAGCATCAATAAAAACAATGTGCGACTCTGTCAGCTTCTCGTAGGGGATCCCCGTCGGCGTAATCAGCATTCCGCCCTGATAACGTACGCTCACGTTACCTGCCGTCCCCTGATTTAACCCTAACCGCGTCATTTCCAGACAGGTATCAATAATCTGCCGCGCCAGTCTATTTCGTTCCATTATTTACCTCTCTCTGTGATTCAAAATGAGACAACAAAACCGCCTTTCGCATCGCGCTGCTGTCCTGTTGAAATAATCAAATAGTTAGCAACTATCATCATACTGAATAAAGAGAAGGGAATTTAAATAACGATATTTTGTGATTCACATCAATTAATTCGCCACGATAAACCAGACGACTACCGTTTCTCTCGCCGATAAATGCCCGCTCTTAATAATATTTTTTAAAACGGGCAAAAATGAAGAATAAGTTACTACTGCCCGTTTTCGTGGCAATAATTTAATTCGGGCATTCAGTCTGTGGTTTTTTAAATTAAACATCTCAAACGGTCATTTTTTTATGAAAATTAAAGTGATGATAATCACAGAACGCTCTGCTCTCAGGTATAAATGTGACCGCCATCATATTAAAAGGCCTTTTTTATTTGAAAATGAATCCATGAGTTCATTCCGGACGCCAATTTATTACCGGTAAGAAAAGCGAACTCACCTAATTTTACGGTCTGGTGACCAGAACCGACCGCACGCAAAAGCTTCTGAACCGATGAGGATGCTATGGGAAACACAACAATACAAACGCAGAGTTTTCGTGCTGTGGATGCAGAGCAAAGCAAGAGCAAGCGCTACATTATTCCATTCGCCTTACTTTGCTCGCTATTTTTTCTGTGGGCCGTCGCCAATAATCTGAATGACATTTTACTACCGCAGTTTCAACAAGCTTTTACGCTAACTAACTTTCAGGCCGGACTTATTCAGTCAGCCTTTTATTTCGGTTATTTCGTCATTCCAATTCCTGCTGGGATTTTGATGAAAAAACTCAGTTATAAAGCAGGGATTATCACTGGGCTTTTTTTGTATGCTGTTGGCGCCGCATTATTCTGGCCTGCCGCCGAGATAATGAATTACACATTATTTTTAATTGGCCTGTTTATCATCGCCGCCGGTTTAGGCTGCCTTGAAACTGCGGCCAACCCTTTTGTTACGGTATTAGGTCCAGAAAGCGGCGGACATTTCCGGCTTAATCTGGCGCAAACTTTTAACTCCTTTGGCGCTATTATCGCCGTTGTGTTTGGGCAAAGCCTTATTTTGTCTAACGTGCCGCATCAATCGCAAGAAGCGCTTGATAAAATGACGCCGGATCAGCTTAGCGCCTATAAACACAGCCTGGTGTTATCGGTACAAACGCCATACATGATTATCGTCGCCATCGTATTAGTAGTTGCGCTGCTGATTATGCTGACCAAATTTCCGGCCCTGCAAAGTGACGATCATAGCGATGCTAAACAAAGCTCTTTCTTATCTTCTCTCTCCCGACTCATCCGTATCCGCCACTGGCGCTGGGCGGTGCTGGCGCAGTTCTGCTACGTGGGGGCGCAAACCGCCTGCTGGAGCTATCTGATCCGCTACGCCATTGAGGAGATCCCTGGAATGACGCCCGGTTTCGCCGCCAATTACCTGACCGGCACGATGGTGTGCTTCTTTATCGGCCGTTTCACCGGGACCTGGCTTATCAGCCGCTTCGCACCGCATAAAGTGCTGGCCGCCTACGCCCTGTTTGCCATGCTCCTGTGTCTGATTTCCGCCTTTAGCGGCGGACATATCGGCCTGCTGGCGCTGACGTTGTGTAGCGCATTTATGTCAATCCAGTACCCGACCATCTTCTCGCTGGGTATCAAAAATCTGGGACAGGACACTAAGTACGGCTCGTCTTTTATCGTCATGACCATTATTGGCGGCGGTATTGTCACGCCAGTAATGGGCTTCGTTAGCGACGCCGCAGGCAAAATCCCGACCGCCGAACTGGTTCCGGCATTGTGCTTTGCCGTCATCTTCATCTTTGCCCGTTTCCGTTCACAAGCGGCGACAAACTGAACATTTATCCGAATAACGTGAGGAATCTGTCATGAAAAAAATCAGCTTACCGAAAATCGGTATCCGCCCGGTGATTGATGGACGTCGTATGGGCGTACGCGAGTCGCTCGAAGAACAAACCATGAACATGGCGAAAGCGACGGCGGCGCTCATCACCGAGAAAATCCGCCACGCCTGCGGGGCTCAGGTGGAGTGCGTCATTGCGGATACCTGTATTGCCGGAATGGCGGAATCCGCCGCCTGTGAAGAAAAATTCAGTAGCCAGAACGTGGGCGTGACCATTACCGTTACGCCGTGCTGGTGCTATGGCAGCGAAACCATTGATATGGACCCGATGCGTCCGAAAGCCATCTGGGGCTTTAACGGCACAGAGCGTCCCGGGGCGGTTTACCTTGCCGCGGCGCTGGCGGCGCACAGCCAAAAAGGCATTCCGGCGTTCTCCATTTATGGCCATGACGTGCAGGATGCCGACGATACCTCCATTCCTGCCGACGTCGAAGAAAAACTGCTGCGTTTTGCGCGGGCAGGGTTAGCGGTAGCCAGCATGAAAGGCAAAAGCTACCTCTCCGTCGGCGGCGTGTCGATGGGGATCGCGGGTTCCATTGTCGATCATAACTTCTTTGAATCCTGGCTGGGCATGAAGGTGCAAGCGGTAGATATGACCGAACTGCGCCGCCGTATCGATCAAAAAATTTATGATGAGGCCGAACTGGAGATGGCGCTGGCGTGGGCGGATAAAAACTTCCGCTACGGCGAAGATCAGAACGCCTCGCAGTATAAGCGCAATGAAGCCCAGAACCGCGCGGTGTTAAAAGAGAGCCTGCTGATGGCGATGTGTATTCGCGACATGATGCAGGGCAACAAGACGCTGGCAGACAAAGGGTTAGTTGAAGAATCGCTGGGCTACAACGCCATTGCCGCCGGCTTCCAGGGCCAGCGCCACTGGACCGATCAATACCCGAACGGCGATACCGCCGAAGCGCTGCTCAATAGCTCTTTTGACTGGAACGGCGTACGCGAACCGTTTGTCGTCGCCACCGAAAATGACAGTCTGAACGGCGTAGCGATGCTGTTCGGCCATCAACTCACCGGTACCGCGCAGATCTTCGCCGACGTGCGAACCTACTGGTCGCCGGAAGCCGTAGAACGCGTCACCGGCCAGGCGCTCAGCGGCCTGGCGGAACACGGCATTATTCACCTGATTAACTCCGGTTCTGCCGCTCTGGACGGTGCCTGTAAACAGCGCGACAGCGAAGGCAAGCCGACCATGAAACCACACTGGGAAATCAGCCAACAAGAGGCGGATGCGTGTCTGGCGGCCACCGAATGGTGCCCGGCGATTCACGAATACTTCCGCGGCGGCGGCTACTCATCCCGTTTCCTGACCGAAGGCGGCGTGCCATTCACCATGACCCGCGTGAATATCATCAAAGGCCTGGGGCCAGTACTGCAAATCGCCGAGGGCTGGAGCGTCGAACTGCCGAAAGCGATGCACGATCAGCTTGATGCCCGCACCAACTCTACCTGGCCTACCACCTGGTTTGCGCCGCGTCTTACCGGCAAAGGTCCGTTTACCGATGTCTATTCGGTGATGGCGAACTGGGGCGCTAACCACGGCGTACTCACCATCGGCCATGTAGGGGCGGACTTTATTACTCTCGCCGCGATGCTGCGTATCCCGGTATGTATGCACAACGTGGAGGAGGCGAAGATCTACCGTCCTTCCGCCTGGGCGGCTCACGGTATGGATATCGAAGGCCAGGATTATCGCGCCTGCCAGAATTATGGCCCGCTGTATAAACGTTAATGCGGCTTAGCCCGGTGGCGCAGGCTTACCGGGCCTACGGGCGCGTGAACCGTAGGCCGGATAAGCGTAGCGCCATCGGGCGGCGTTTATGGAGTTATCTATGAAACAAGACGTTATCCTGGTTCTCGACTGCGGTGCGACTAACGTTCGGGCGATCGCCGTTGATCGCCTGGGGAAAATTGTCGCCCGCGCCTCAACCGCTAACGCCAGCGACATTGCCGCAGAAAATAGCACCTGGCATCAGTGGTCGCTGGACGCCATCCTGCAACGTTTCGCCGATTGTTGCAGGTCACTTTCCAGCGCCCTGTCGGAGTGTGTTGTTCGCGGTATTACGGTGACTACGTTCGGCGTCGATGGCGCGCTGGTCGATGCGCAGGGCGAGCTGCTCTACCCGGTCATCAGTTGGAAATGCCCGCGAACCGCTGCCGTGATGGAAACGATTGGGCGCTTTATCTCGCCCCGGCAATTGCAGACGCTCTCCGGCGTCGGCGCGTTCAGCTTTAACACGCTGTATAAACTGGTCTGGCTTAAAGAGAATCATCCGCGCCTGCTGGAACAAGCTCACTGCTGGCTGTTTATCTCGTCGCTGATTAACCACCGTCTGACCGGCGAGTTTACGACCGATATCACTATGGCAGGCACCAGCCAGCTACTGGATATCCATCAGCGCGACTTTAGTCCGGAAATCCTGCAGGCGACGGGCCTGGCGCGCCGCCTGTTCCCGCGTATCGTGGAAGCGGGCGCCCAGATAGGCACGCTACAGACAGACGCGGCCAGGCTACTCGGTCTCCCGGCGGGTGTGCCGGTGATCTCTGCCGGACACGATACTCAGTTCGCGTTATTCGGCGCTGGCGCGCAGCAAGGTGAACCGGTGCTCTCCTCAGGAACATGGGAGATTCTGATGGTGCGCAGCGGTCAGGTGGATACCTCGATGCTCAGTCAGTATCCGGGCTCGACCTGTGAACTGGACAGTCAGTCGGGGCTTTATAACCCCGGAATGCAGTGGCTGGCCTCCGGCGTACTCGAATGGGTACGAAAACTGCTGTGGACGCCGGAAACGCCATGGCAAACGCTGATCGACGAAGCGCGCGCTATTCCCGCTGGCGCGGAAGGCGTGCGGATGCAGTGCGATCTACTCGCCTGCCAAAATGCAGGCTGGCAGGGCGTAACGCTCAATACCACCCGCGGCCATTTCTATCGCGCCGCGCTGGAAGGCCTGACGGCGCAACTGCAGCGTAATCTGCGCACGCTGGAGAAAATCGGTCATTTTAACGCCACAGAACTGTTACTGGTTGGCGGCGGCAGTCGCAATGCTTTATGGAATCAAATTAAAGCGAATCAGCTTGATATCCCTATCAAAGTGCTGGACGACGCGGAAACCACCGTGGCCGGCGCTGCCATGTTTGGCTGGTACGGCGTAGGCGAATTTAGTAGCCCGGAACAGGCGCGCGCGCAGGTCAATTATCAGTATCGCTATTTCTGGCCGCAAACCGAACCTGAAATTATTAAGGGAGTATGAAATGCTAAAAACCATTTCACCGTTAATTTCCCCGACACTGCTCAAAGTGCTGGCCGAGATGGGCCACGGGGACGAAATCATTTTTTCCGACGCTCACTTTCCCGCGCATAGCCTGGGCCCGCAGGTGATTCGCGCCGATGGTCTTAGCGTCAGCGATCTACTGCGGGCAATTATTCCGCTCTTTGAGCTGGATAGCTACGCTCCGCCGCTGGTGATGATGGCCGCCGTGGAAGGCGACACGCTCGATCCCAGCGTTGAAGCGCGCTATCGCGATGCCTTGTCATTAGAAGCGCCGTGCCCGGATATCGTTCGTATCGACCGCTATGCGTTTTATGAGCGGGCGCAAAAAGCGTTTGCGATCGTTATCACAGGTGAGTGCGCGAAGTACGGAAATATTCTTTTAAAAAAAGGGGTAACGCCGTAATCTCTTGCCGGTGCGCCCGCATGACGCGGGCGTTCATCGAATGATGGGATGAGAAAAATGAAAGCGGCACGCCAACAAGCGATAGTCGATCTGCTGATCAATCATAAAAGTCTGACCACCGAAGCGCTGGCCACCCGGCTTAACGTCAGTAAAGAGACCATCCGCCGCGATCTCAGTGAACTACAGACGCAGGGAAAAGTGCTGCGTAATCACGGACGAGCTAAATATATTCATCGTGAAAATCAGGACAGCGGCGATCCATTCCATATCCGCCTGAAAAGCCATTATGCGCACAAAGCCGATATTGCCCGTGAAGCGTTAGCGTGGATAGAAGAAGGAATGACGATTGCGCTGGATGCCAGTTCAACCTGCTGGTATCTGGCCCGCCAGTTGCCGGATATTCCCATTCAGGTTTTTACCAATAGCCATCCTATCTGTCAGGAGCTGGGAAAACGCGAACGCATTGCGCTGATAAGTTCCGGCGGCCAGCTTGAACGTAAATATGGCTGTTACGTTAATCCGTCGCTTATCTCACAGCTAAAATCGCTTGATATCGATCTGTTCATCTTTTCCTGCGAGGGGATCGACAGCGGCGGCGATCTGTGGGACTCCAATGCGATCAACGCCGATTTTAAATCTATCCTGCTCAGACGCGCCTCGCAGTCTTTATTATTGATTGATAAAAGTAAATTTAATCGTTCAGGAGAGGCGCGCATCGGCCATCTGGATGACGTGACGCATATTGTTTCAGATGCGCCGCAGTCATAGGCCGGATAAGCGTGCGCTATCCGGCGCTGATGACGCGCCGGATGACGGCAGCGCGTTTTTATCGCTCGTCGCGACGTCCGCCAACAGCCGCCCACAACCGACGCACGTGTACCGTCACTTCTTCGCGATCGTGATAAAGCTGACGCGCCTGGATCTGCGCATTAACGCCATGCTCATCCAACTGCGCCTGAAGATACGCCAGATTATGCGATACCTCTTCATAGCGTTTTTTCATCGGCAGTTTAAGGTTAAAAATCGTCTCCCGACACCAGCCGTTCACCAGCCACTGCGCCATTAACGCGGTGACTTTGGCTGGCTTCTCCACCATATCGCAGACCATCCATGAAATATTATTCCGGTTCGGACGGTACCTGAAGCCATCCTCACGCAACCAGGTCACCTGTCCGGTGTCCATCAGGCTTTGCGCCATCGGGCCGTTATCTACGGAGTAGACCCACATATTGCGCTTCACTAACTGGTACGTCCATCCGCCGGGACAGGCGCCCAAATCCACCGCATACATGCCGTTCGCCAGACGTTCATCCCACTCATCTTCCGGGATGAAAACGTGGAGCGCCTCTTCCAGTTTCAGCGTTGAGCGGCTCGGCGCATCAGACGGAAACTTCAAACGCGGGATGCCCATATAAAACGGTGAATTGTTATGCGCGAACGAATAACCGGTATAGCAGCATCCTGGCGCGATAAAAAAGACATGAACGACCGGACGCTTCGGCGTTTCATAATTCGTCAATACGCCCGCATCACGCAAAGCGGCGCGCAGCGGCACCGTAAATTTGCGGCAGAACTTCATCAGTTCTTTACTTTCATTGGTGTCGGCGACTTCAACCCGCAGCTCGCCGCCCTTTTCCACTACGCCCTGCAACATGCCGACAATCGGCGTAATTCTGTCTTCCGGCGGTAAATGTTGCAGCAGTTCCCCCACCACAAACCACTGGCGGGCGAAAATCAGCGAACTGAACGGCAGTTCTGAAATCAGCTTTTCGCCATCTTCCGGCTGGTAGCATTCATAAATGACATAGCCTGCGTTCTCTTTTACGCGTGCAAAACCAAATATTTCCCGTTTTCCCGCTTTATCGGTAATTTCTGCAGCGCACTCTTTTTCAAACCCCGGACGGCAGAGCAAGACAACTTTATTCATGGCTCGCGCCCTTACGTTTCATACGAATGGCGCCAATCAGCAATAGCGCCCAGCCCACCAGGAAACTGACGCCGCCGACAGGCGTGATATACGCCCACAGGCGCAGATGCGAAAGCGCAAGGCAGTACAGACTGCCGCTAAACAGCACCGTGCCCAGCGCCAGAAAAACGCTGCTCCAGTAAAACCAGATGCTGATACGGCGCTGCATCGCCACCGCCAGGCCAAAGATCGCCAGCGTATGGAACGCCTGATATTGCAGGCCGGTCTGAATCCAGCCCATTTCAACCACGCCCAGGGTTTTACTCAAAACATGCGCCCCGAACGCGCCCAGAGCAACGTAAATAAAACCGCTGATAGCGGCGACAATCAGCATAAAACGGCTGGTCATGGTCATACCCTAAGTTAATTATTGTTCGTAACGAAAACGGAATTTTTCTTGCTCCGTCGCCGCCTTCGCCAAAATCCACTGACGGAAGGCGGCTATTTTACCCAGTTCTGCCTGGCTGTCATGACAAACCAGATAAAAAGCATTCTTACTCACCAGAACATCGTTAAATGGACACACCAGTCGCCCGGCTTCAATTTCCGACTGCGCCATAACATTATTCGCCAGCGCGATCCCCTGTCCGTGAATAGCGGCCTGTAGCACCATCGCGCTGTGGCTAAATATCGGCCCTTGCTGAACGTTAATATGGTTGAGCCCTAACTGACGAGTATAGGCCTGCCAGTCACGCCGGGAGGCATCGTGCAATAACGTGTGTTTCGCCAGATCTTCCGGCGTTTTTAACGGTTTTTCGCCTGTGAGCAATAAAGGAGAACAGACGGGCAGTAAATATTCTGCGTATAATTTTTCGACGCGCAAGCCCGGCCAGTTTCCCCGGCCATAAAAAATCGCGACATCGACATCGTCTGCCAGTTTATCTTCCTGACGGTCAACGGCTTGTATCCGAACGTCAATTCCCGGATAAGCTGAGTTAAAGCTGGAGAGCCTGGGCACCAGCCACTGGATGGCAAAACTGGGTGGTAAACTCACCGTCAGCGCCCCTTTGGCACTGCGCGCCTGGAGCTTACGCGTTGCTTCCGTGAGCTGGGAAAATATCTCTTTAATGTCGAGAAAATAGCTTTGGCCTTCTTCCGTCAGCAGCAGCGAACGATTGCGGCGGCGGAACAGTTTTAGCCCCAAAAAATCCTCAAGTGACTTAATTTGGTGGCTTACTGCGGCCTGCGTCACAAAAAGTTCTTCCGCTGCTCGCGTAAAGCTCAAATGGCGCGCGGCAGCATCAAAAACGCGTAACGCATTTAAAGGAGGTAATCGTTTTGACATGGCCTCTGGACTTAATGTCGAATGAATTTAACAAATAGGTAACAATATGTAACCTATTAGTTTTTTTAATCTGAGACATTATAAATTGTCCGTTGAGGTTCTACCAGCAAATACCTATAGTGGCGGCACTTCCTGAGCCGGAACGAAAAGTTTTATCGGAATGCGTGTTCTGATGGGCTTTTGGCTTACGGTTGTGATGTTGTGTTGTTGTGTTTGCAATTGGTCTGCGATTCAGACCACGGTAGCGAGACTACCCTTTTTCACTTCCTGTACATTTACCCTGTCTGTCCATAGTGATTAATGTAGCACCGCCATATTGCGGTGCTTTTTTTTGTATAACAAACGGTTAGTTTTCCAGAGCCACCATCTCTTTCACGTCAGTACGATTGATCTGCTGTTTGTTGCCATTAGCGTCTTTATACGAAATCATACCGGTATCGTTATCGGTCTGGGGTTTACCGTCGGTCACAATGCTACGTCCATCATTGGTGTGCATAACGTAATTAGGACCGGAACAGGCGCTCAGGGCAAAAGTCAGCATACATGCAGAGATAATTGCGGCAGTCTTTTTCATCTTCTTCTCCTTAAAGCTGTTTGTGCTATTTAAAGCGGACTCCGTAACAGGCTTAAACATTCGCCTAACATTATTCAGCATAACCTCCTTTACATAATTCGCCAGGATATACAGACGATTCCGATGGTTAGGACAAACCTTGTATCAGCCGCGCTTTTACGCCACGATCGGTAAACTGAACCGAGGAATATCATGAACGCTTTTAATCCCACGCAGTTTCGCGCGCAGTTTCCCGCGCTAGCCGATGCGGGTGTTTATCTCGATAGCGCCGCCACGGCATTAAAGCCACAGGCAGTCATTGACGCCACGCACCAGTTTTATTGTTTGAGCGCCGGTAACGTTCATCGTAGCCAGTTTGCGCAGGCGCAGCGCCTGACGGCGCAATATGAAGCGGCCAGAGCAAAAGCAGCGCGGCTGTTAAACGCGCCCGATGAAAAAAGTATCGTCTGGACACGCGGCACCACCGAAGCGATCAACATGGTGGCGCAGTGTTACGCCCGTCCTCGTCTGCGCCCCGGCGATGAAATTATCGTTAGCGTCGCCGAGCATCACGCCAACCTTGTGCCCTGGCTGATGGTGGCGCAACAAACCGGCGCGCAGGTCATAAAACTGCCGCTTAATGACCGGCGTCTTCCTGATGTTGAGCGTCTGCCGGAACTGATCACGTCGCGCAGCCGAATTCTGGCGCTGGGGCAAATGTCGAACGTAACGGGCGGCTGTCCGGATCTCGCAAGCGCTATCAGCGCCGCTCACGCGGCGGGAATGGTAGTGATGGTGGATGGCGCGCAAGGCGCGGTACACTTCCCGGCGGATCTCCAGCAACTTGATATCGATTTTTATGCTTTTTCCGCTCACAAACTGTATGGCCCGACCGGTATCGGCGTGCTGTACGGTAAGCCGGAGCTTCTTGAGGCGATGTCGCCCTGGCTCGGCGGCGGCAAGATGATCCGTGACGTTAGCTTTGAAGGCTTCACCACTCAAAGCGCTCCCTGGAAGCTGGAAGCGGGGACGCCGAACGTCGCCGGGGTCATCGGCCTGAGCGCTGCGCTGGAATGGCTGTCCGATATCGATATTGAACAGGCCGAAAACTGGAGCCGGGGGCTGGCGACGCTGGCGGAAGACGCACTGGCGAAACGTCCGGGCTTTCGTTCGTTCCGCTGCCAGGACTCCAGCCTGCTGGCCTTTGATTTTGTCGGCGTGCACCACGGCGATATGGTGACGCTGCTGGCGGAATACGGTATTGCGCTCCGGGCCGGGCAACATTGCGCCCAGCCATTGCTGGCGGAACTTGGCGTCACAGGGACTCTGCGCGCCTCTTTTGCGCCGTATAATACCCAACATGATGTGGATGCGTTGGTTAACGCCGTTGACCGCGCGCTGGAACTGCTGGTGGATTAATGACAAACCCTCTTTATACCGGACACCCGTTCGGCACAACGGTAACGGAAGAGACGTTACGCGCTATCTTTCTCCCGCTGACCCAGTGGGAGGATAAATATCGTCAGTTGATTCTGTTAGGAAAACAGCTCCCCGCGCTGCCGGATGAATGCAAAGCGCAGGCGAAGGAGATAGCCGGCTGCGAGAACCGCGTCTGGCTGGGCTTTACCCGATCAGATAACGGAACGATGCACTTTTTCGGCGACAGTGAGGGGCGGATTGTCCGCGGCCTGCTGGCGGTATTGCTCACCGCGGTGGAAGGAAAAAACGCCGCCGAGTTGCAGGCTCGTTCACCGCTGGCGCTATTTGATGAGCTGGGTTTACGCGCCCAGCTTAGCGCCTCACGCAGTCAGGGGCTGAACGCGCTGAGCGAAGCGATTGTTGCCGCAACGCATAAGGGTTGAAATAGCGTAAATATTCTGTCGCCTGACAGCGCCGCCCGCAGCGGTCAGGCGATGCAGATAAAATAATCCAGTCACTTTATTAGTTTCGGCGTCAGATTTCCCTGATAAACATTCTTTTGATTTTTATCAGCTATCACAATGAAATTACAATGTTAGAATCCATGTTAAAACGGCGTGAAGATTTTAGAGTAAATAAAGCCACTCGATGTAGCGTAGCAGGAGAACTGGAAAATTCATACGTATCGGGTGAAGTTATAACAGGATATGGATAAGTGGAAAAATATCTGCGTAGCGGTACCATGTTTGTGGTACTGGCATTTATATTATGGGGGTTAACACCTTTATATTATCAATATTTATCAGGGGGGAACCTCGCACAAATATTGATATACCGGGTGTTCTGGTCAATTCCATTATTACTGGCAGTAAGATTGTTATTTCGGCAGCGAACGCGATTTCATGATGCCTGGAAAGATAAAAAATCTTTTTTCTTCTGCATGATTGCCGGACTTTTGATGATTGTCTCATGGTCATCTTTTATTTATGCGCTAACCCATCATCTGGTGCTTGATGCCAGCCTCGGCTATTTTATCAACCCGCTATTTGTTATTGCGCTGGGATGCATTTTTCTTAAAGAAAAACTGTCGTTGTTTCAGGCCATCGCCGTTTTTTCTGGTGTCTGTGGCCTGACTTTTCAAATTATCATGTTACGGCATTTCCCGGCGCTGGCGCTAACCATGGGATTATCATTTGCGCTATATGGCCTGGCGCGAAAGTTTATACATTATGATGTGATGACATCGATAACGATTGAAACATTATGGGCATTGCCTGTCTCACTATTAATTTTTCTCTTTAGCGATAGCGGACCAATTATATCCGCTAATACTCCTTTCTTTTTGTATGTCATGACGGCGCCAGTGACGATCATTCCACTGGTATTATTTGCCATCGCGTTAAATCACACCTCGTTGATTGTCACCGGACTGGCGCAATATATAGAGCCGTCGTTACAGTTCTTACTTGCCATTATGATATTTGGCGAGCACATTAATTACGCGGAACTGCTCTGCTTTTGTGCAGTATGGTTCGGGTTGTTTCTATGCATATCTGAAAATTTATATTCCCATTATCTCCGCGCCCGTCTGAAACCGGTGTTCGGCAGGGTACAGCGCTTCTTTCGCTAACAAAGGGCGCAGGGCCGGATACGCGTCTGCGTGACACTCCGCCCCGTCCTTTTATTCTTGTCGCGCCGCTTTAGCCATGATCTTCTTCAGCGCATGGGAAACGGCGACAAAACCGAACGTTGCCGTCACCATCGTCGCCGCGCCGAAGCCAGAGGCGCAATCCATCCGTTTTGGCCCTTCTGCGGTAGCTTTCATCGCGCATACGGAACCGTCCGCCTGTGGGTAAACCAGCGCTTCAGTGGAAAAAACACAGTCCACGCCCAGCTTACCTTTACTGTTCTTCACTACGCCAAAATTATGTTTCAATCTCTCGCGCAGTTTTGCCGCCAGCGGATCCTGTATGGTTTTCGCCAAATCAGCGACCTGGATTTGCGTCGGATCGATCTGCCCGCCCGCGCCGCCAGTGGTCACTAAAGGAACCTTATATCGGCGACAGTACGCAATCAGAGCGGCTTTTGGACGAACGCTGTCAATGGCGTCAATGACATAGGTAAAACCCGCGTCCATATAACCCGCCACATTATCCGGCGTGATGAAATCATCGATAACCGTTACCCGGCACTCCGGGTTAATTTGCCGAATCCGTTCGGCCATCACTTCCGCTTTCGCCAACCCGACGTTATCACGCAACGCATGGATCTGACGGTTCGTATTGGTCACGCAGACATCGTCCATATCAATCAGCGTAATCGCACCGATGCCCGTACGCGCCAGCGCCTCTGCCGCCCATGATCCCACCCCGCCGATTCCCACGACGCAGATATGCGCCTCAGCAAACCGCTGCAGCGCTTTTTCACCGTACAGACGCGCGGTGCCGCCAAAGCGTTGGCGCCAGGCATCACTTATCACCACTGACATATGACCTCAGAATAAAAAAAGGCGAGGTTATTCCTCACCCCTGCTCACTATTTTCAGGCCCGATAGCGATCGCGTTATCGGGCAATCCGGTTGTCGCAGAATACCACAATCAGCCGCTAAACACGTTACCGGCGCCCGGCGCGCTTTTTAACACCCAGACGCGACCATAGTGATTATACCATCCGGCACGATGCCCGGCATCCGGGCCGATCCCCTGGTAAATATCAAAGTGCTGGCCTTTAATCGCTCCGCCGACATCCAGCGCGACCATCAAACGTAGCTCATACTGACCGCTAAATTTACCGTTGTTATCCAGCAACGGTACTTCCGCCAACAAGGTCGTGCCAGGCGGAATGATGCTGCGGTCGGAGGCGACGGATGCTCGCCCAATCAGCGGTACAGCGCTGGCGCCTTTGACCGGCGCAAAAGATTGCGGCTTAAAGAAGACGAACGACGGGTTCTGCTCCAGTAATTCACGCACTTCCGCTTCGCTGTGCTTCTCTCCCCATTCGCGTATAGCCTGCATCGACATATCTTCTTTTTTCACTTCACCGCGATCGATAAGCACTTTACCAATACTGCGATAAGGCCAGCCGTTTTTACCGGCATAACTAAAGAAGTTCAGCGGACTACCATCACCGAAATCAATATAACCGCTGCCCTGGACATCCATAATAAAGTTATCCATCAGCGAATTACTCCAGGCCAGGATGTACTTATCGCTCAGCGCGCCTGCGTAGATCTGAGCGCGGGACGGTAAGCGTCCGCGTTTTGGCGGCATACTATAGATAGGATACTGGAACGCGCCCTGGCGCGTATGGCGAGCCTGAACGACGGGCGTATAGTAGCCCGTGAACTGGACGTTACCGTAGTTGTCGGTGCCTTCCATCTGCCAGGCATCAATACCAAACTGGCGCATAGTGCGCGTATCGCCTCCGGAACGTAACCAGTTCTGGACAGCGTTATAGACGTTGCTTTGATTGGTGTATAAACGCGGCGACGCGGAACGGATCTGGTTGACCTGCTCGGCAAAGTCACCAGCATTAATCGGCGCGCCCACCGCGTCCGGCTGGTTTACCAGGGAGAAGGGCTGGGTAAATTTCCCGTCCTTATATTGCTGACCGCGATCGGTCGGTTTTGATGAACAGGCAGCCAGCATTGCCAGCATTACGCCTGTCGCCACATATTTTGCCCAACGTCCTTTCATGGTGTCTCGTCTTCTGCGTAATCGAAAGTGCCCGGTGAAGATAACAAACCGTCCGAAGTAATGAAATGCGATCGCGATCTCATTATGTAAATTCGTTTAAAAATCGCGCTATCTGCGGTGTATTTGCGCAATTCATGAGAAATTAGCGATTTATATGAAAAAAGGGTTGCAACAAAAGCTCAGCGGAGTATAGTGCGCATCCACGGACGCGGGGTGGAGCAGCCTGGTAGCTCGTCGGGCTCATAACCCGAAGGTCGTCGGTTCAAATCCGGCCCCCGCAACCAACTTAATGAACACCCTTACGGGTGTTTTTTTGTATCTGTCGTCTGGTCCGCAACGACAGTGCGGGCAGCATCCTACTTACCCGCGCAATAAACTCGCCGTCATCTCAGGTTAACTTCTTCTCGCCAGCGTCGCCCCATCGGCAAAATACGCTTTAATGCCTGCCAGAATCGACTCTGCGACCTGTTGCTGGAACGTCGCGGTCTTGAGCTTGCGTTCTTCTTCAATGTTACTGATAAACGCCGTCTCGACCAGAATAGACGGAATATCGGGCGCCTTTAACACCGCAAACCCCGCCTGCTCGACCTTGTTTTTATGCAGGTCATTAATTTTACCAAGCTGCTTCAACACCGCTTTACCGAATTTCAAACTATCGGCAATGGTCAGCGATTGCACCATATCGAACATCGTATGGTCGACATAACGGTCACCGCTTTTGCTCACGCCGCCAATTAAGTCCGAGGCGTTCTGCGTTTGCGCCAGATATTTCGCCGCGGTACTGGTGGCGCCTTTGGTTGATAGCGCGAATACGGATGAACCGCTAGGCTGCCGGCTGGTGAAGGCATCCGCATGAATAGAGACAAACAGGTCGGCGCGCTGTTTCTGCGCTTTCGCCACCCGGACTTTTAACGGAATGAAGATGTCTTCATTGCGCGTCATATAGACCTTCATGTTGCCTTCTTTTTCGATCAACGCGCGCAGGCGGCGGGCTATCTGGAGCACCACGTCTTTTTCACGCGTTTTGTATTTGCCTATCGCGCCGGGGTCTTCGCCGCCGTGTCCCGGATCAAGCATAATGACAATGGGACGGTCGCGCCCCGCTTTACCGGGCTGCGGCCCGCTTTGCGAAGGCGGCACCTGTTTATCCAGATCGCCTTTATTGTAGTCTTCCAGCAGCGCCAGCAGCGGATCCTGCATATCCTGCGCATTGGCAGGATAAAGATCCATCACCAGACGTTCTTTAAAGCCTGCCACAGGCGCCAGCGCAAATAGCTGCGGCTTCACGTTTTGTTTTAGCTCAAAGACCATACGCACAGTCTTAGGATCAAACTGCCCTACCCTTGCGGATTTGATATACGGATCGTCGCTGCGAATCTGCGCGCCAATGCCTTTAAGCACCGAGTTCAGATTCACATCCTCAATATCTACCACCACGCGGTCCGGGTTACTTAAGGCAAATTGTTTATATTTCAGCAGACGATTCGACTCTACCGTGACGCGGGTATAGCTGGACGCAGGCCAGATACGCACCGCAACGACCTGGCTTACGGCAGCCAGCCCGACCTGGCTCACGCTTAATAGCCACATGGCGCCCGCGCCTTGTAGTAAACGGCGACGGCTGATTGCTGAATTGGCTCCCGACATGCTTCTCCCGAGCAAAAACTAAATAGAGATCATACAAAGTTCATCCAAATTGACCGGAAACTTTAGCGAATGACGCATAATCTGTCATCTATAAAAGGGTAAACATTCTTTTTATATTCACGGCATTACTAAGAAAAGCGATCGGACCGCATAAAATTTACGCTTGCACAGAGGGCAAAAACAGAATAAAAATACACTAATTTCGAATAATAATTCACTAGTGGGGCGCGCAATGATAAAGGAACGTAAAACCGAACTGGTAGAAGGGTTTCGCCATTCAGTTCCCTATATCAACACCCATCGCGGAAAAACCTTTGTCATTATGCTCGGCGGCGAAGCCATTGAGCATGACAATTTTTCCAGCATCGTTAGCGATATCGGGCTACTGCATAGCCTCGGTATTCGCCTTGTCGTGGTGTATGGCGCGCGACCACAAATCGACGCCAATCTGGCCGCGCATCATCATGAACCGATTTACCACAAAAACACGCGGGTGACGGACGCCAAAGCACTGGAGCTGGTGAAACAGGCCGCCGGTTTACTCCAGCTTGATATTACCGCCCGTCTGTCGATGAGTCTGAACAATACGCCGTTGCAGGGCGCGCACATTAATGTCGTCAGCGGCAATTTCACCATTGCACAGCCGCTGGGCGTTGATGATGGCGTGGACTACTGTCATAGCGGCCGTATCCGGCGCATTGATGAAGATGCGATCAACCGCCAATTGGATAACGGCGCGATCGTTCTGATGGGGCCGGTCGCCGTCTCAGTGACCGGCGAAAGTTTTAATCTGACCTCAGAAGAGATTGCCACTCAACTCGCCGTTAAATTGAAAGCGGAAAAAATGATCGGTTTCTGTTCTTCTCAGGGCGTTACCAATAGCGAGGGCGGCATCATTTCTGAACTCTTCCCGAATGAAGCGCAGGCACGGGTGGAAGAGTTGGAAGCGCAGGGCGATTACAACTCCGGTACCGTACGTTTTTTGCGCGGCGCGGTAAAAGCCTGTCGTAGCGGCGTTCGTCGTTGCCATCTGATCAGCTATCAGGAAGATGGCTCGCTATTACAGGAATTGTTCTCGCGTGATGGTATCGGTACGCAGATCGTCATGGAGAGCGCCGAGCAGATCCGCCGCGCCACCATCAACGATATTGGCGGTATTCTGGAGCTTATCCGCCCACTGGAACAGCAGGGCATTCTGGTACGCCGTTCCCGTGAACAACTGGAGATGGAGATCGATAAATTTACCATTATTCAGCGCGATAATATGACTATCGCCTGCGCGGCGCTGTATCCTTTTGTGGAAGAGAAAATAGGCGAAATGGCCTGCGTAGCGGTACATCCGGATTACCGCAGCTCATCGCGTGGAGAAGTGCTTCTGGAGCGGGTTGCCGCCCAGGCGCGGCAAATGGGGCTGCGTAAATTGTTTGTGCTGACGACGCGCAGTATTCACTGGTTCCAGGAGCGCGGTTTTACGCCTGTCGATATTGAGTTACTGCCTGAGAGCAAGAAAAAAATGTATAACTATCAGCGACGTTCAAAGGTGCTGATGGCGGATTTAGGATAACAAGGTGGGCCTGATGGCGCTGCGCTTATCAGGCCTACGCTCGAAAGCATCATTTGGAGGCCGGATAAGACGCTACGCGTCGCCATCCGGCGAGAACTCGTCTTATCCGGTACGACTGACTTCATCAAATAAGGTGGCTAGCCCGCTGCGCCGCTCCGTACGCGTCACAATCGCGCCTGCAAGGATCCGTTCATCGGCATACAGCGATAACCGCCGCCGCGCTCGCGTAACAGCGGTATACACCAGCTCCCGCGTCACGACCGGCGAACGCTGGCTGGGTAAAATCAGCGCGGCGTGATCAAATTCAGACCCCTGTGATTTATGTACCGTCATCGCCCAGGTTGTATCATGTTCCGGCAGACGGCTGGGCTGAACGGACTTGATCGTGCCGTCCGGCATCACAAACCAGACGCGTAACCCCTGCCCGCGATCGAGCGCAATACCAATATCGCCGTTAAATAGCCCCAACGCGCTATCGTTGCGCGCAATCATTACCGGACGCCCTTCATACCAGCGAGAATGCGGGTGCCGCTGAATTTTTCGTTGCTGCACCATCGCCTGCTCAATGCGGTCATTCAATCCCCTCACGCCAAATGGGCCTTCGCGCAGCGCGCAAAGCAGTTGATACTCATTGAAAGCCTGAAGGATTGCCTCCGGCGTCGCTTTCTCATGCAGCAACCGCAGGTAGCGACCATAGCCCGCCAGCGCTTCATCCAGCATCCCGGCATAATCGTCGCTGCTTTGCAATGTACGCTTCTCTATATCGCTAAACCCCTGCTGAAAAACCGCCTGGATTGCCGACCTGTCGCCGCAGTTAATCGCCGCCGCCAGCTTGCCGATGCCAGAATCGCTGCCGAAACGGTAGCTCTTTTGCAACAAACAGAGGCTATCGCGTAAAGACGCGGCTTGCGTTCCGGCCCCCGCCGGAATAGCGCTCCCTGTTAGTCGACTTAGCTGTCGGGCGCGTTCCGCCGTAAACCCTGCGTTGACATAGGCGCAAATATCGCCCAACACAGCGCCCGCCTCAACGGATGCCAACTGATCGCGATCGCCAAGAAAAATGACCCGCCCGTGCGGCGGCAGAGCGTCAATCAAACGTGACATCATCGGCAAATCAATCATTGATGCTTCATCGACCACCAGCACGTCCAGATGCAACGGGTTGCCCGCATGATGGCGTAATCGCTGGCTGCCGGGCTGTGCGCCCAGCAGTCGGTGCAGCGTACTGGCGTCCTCCGGTATACGCTTTTTCTGCGCATCGGTAAGAGGAAGCTGACGCAACGCCGCGCCAAGCGACTCCGTCAGGCGTGCGGCCGCTTTCCCGGTCGGCGCCGCCAGCCGGATACGGCAACGTTCGCCATCCGCCATTTGAATTAATGCCGCCAGCAGCTTCGCGACGGTGGTGGTTTTACCGGTGCCGGGACCGCCTGAAATCACGGAGATACGGCGAGTTAGCGCTACGGCGGCGGCCACCTTTTGCCAGTTCACCTCGTCAGTCGGAGGGAAAAGCGCGTCCAGAATACGGGATAACTGCGCTTCATCTACGGCGATGGCCTGGTTAACCTCGTTAAAAAAGCGCGCAACCGTACGCTCGTTGCACCACATGCGATTCAGGTAGAGGCGATCGCCGCACAGAATTAACGGCGCGGGGCTATCGCCGCAGCTAACCGCCGCAGACGCCAGTAACCGCTTTTTCCAGTCGATTGGCGTAGGCGTTTCGCTTATCCAGGCGACCAGTAAGGGATGCGCCTCCTCCGTTAACGTTAAACGCGACAACGGCAGACACACGTGACCTTCACCTGCGTCATGACTAAGCAGCGCTGCCGCCAGCGTCACGGCGGGATCGTCGTTACCGGCGACGGTTAAAGCAAACTGGGCATCAATGGGCCGTAAGAGTTTTTGTTCAACGGCCTCCAGCAACCGCTCCTGGATTGTCATTGCGCCTCCTCACTCATTTCACCTGCAAACATATCATCCAGTTGGTTAATTAACGCCGCCGCAGGACGAGTGGTAAAAATACCCTGCTGCGGACGTTCGCTATCCACCCCGCGTAAAAAGAGATAGATGACGCCGCCGAAATGGCGTTCATAGTCGTAATTCGCCATTCGATGACGAAGGTAACGGTGCAATGCCAACGTATAAAGCTGGTACTGCAAATCATAGCGATGCGCCTGCATCGCCGCAGCCATCGCCGTCTGGGTATAAGCGGCGCTATCCTCGCCCAGCCAGTTAGATTTATAGTCGAGCAGGTAATAGCGCCCTTCATAACGGAACACCAGGTCGATAAAGCCCTTTAACATGCCGCGAACCTGCATGAAATCCAGCGCAGGGCAACCTGCTGAAAGCGAGTCGTATCGACGAATCAACGCATCCAGCTCTCCGGCGGTAAGCGGCTGGGCAATCGGCAGATAAAACTCCATTTCGACCTGTTTTTCACGCCCGGTCAGCACGCTCAGACTAACGCCCGTCTCGTTAAGGGGAACGTGCAACACGGTGTCCAGCCAGCGGGTAAGTACGGGCTGCCATCGCGTTTCAAAACCACTCAGCTCCAGTTTTTCCTGTACCCATTGGGGGTTTATCGGTTGAGTAAAATCAAGCTCTTCAAACAGGCTGTGCAAAAATGTTCCCGGCGATGCCCCGCGAGGAAAGTGATGCGGCGTCATTGCCGGCGCTTCCGCCGCTTCGCCAACGCCTGCGGCGTCAATGTCGAGACGAGGAATAAGATCTTGCGCCACGCTATGTCCCCGCTGCTGCAAACCGGAATAACTGGTGACGCGCCAGCTATCATAAAGCAGGCGTTGCAGCGTTCTGGCGCTGAGTTCCGCGTGCGATGCAGCGGCAATTTGCCAGCGGTCGTTATCCGTATTGCCTGGCGTTCGACACACGATATCCTCGTCGCATAGCGCCTCAATACAGGCGCGAAGGCCTGCGGCATCCATCGGTTCGCCTTTTTGCAGGAGTCGCCCAAGCGCGCTTTGGTGCACATCCGTCTCGCCTTTCTTATCACTGCGACGCCGCACCAGCGGCGCGACGCCGAGGCTGCAATGCCACACTGCACGGGTCAGCGCGACATAAAGTAGGCGCAGGTCTTCCGCCAGGCGTTCGGCTTCCGCCAGTGCTATGCTCTCTTCGGCGTGACTAAGGTCCAGCACTGCCTCGTAGGAGTGCCTGTCGTGATAAAAAGCCTGGTCCTGCACGCGGAAATGGGTGATAAAAGGTAACCAGACCAGCGGGTATTCCAGACCTTTCGATTTATGAATGGTGACGATTTGCACCAGATGCTTATCGCTTTCCAGACGTAGTTGCTGGCTGGAAGCATTGCTATCGGGTTCAAGGATATGTTGCGCCAGCCAACGCACCAGCGCATGTTCGCTTTCCAGCTGCGAACCGGCTTCCTGTAACAGTTCGCTAATATGCAGAATATCCGTCAGCCGACGTTCGCCTCCCGCCGTCGCCAGCAGGTTTTCAGCAATATTGCGCGCCGACATTAGCGCGCGCAGCATAGGCATCACGCCGCGTTTATGCCAAATCTGTCGGTAGCCATCAAACTCTTCGACAACCGCATCCCACGCATTTTCATCATTGTTAAGCGTTTCGATATCCAGCGCGGTAAGGCCCATCATTGATGTCGCCAGAGCGCTACGCAGCGTATTCTCACGTTCGGGCGCCATCACCGCCTGCAACACCCACAGCATCTCCTGCGCTTCGAGCGTTTCGAATACGCTGTCGCGGTTAGAAAGATAGACGGAGGGGATCGCCAGTAAGGTCAGCGCATCCCGTATCAGCGCGGCTTCCCGCCTGCTGCGCACCAGCACGCTGATATCCGAGGCGCGAACGGGCCGCGACGAATCGCCGTTCGTCAGCAGCGCGTCACCCGTTTGCCCGGCGCGCAGCCAGTCGCGAATTTGTGTGGCGCACACCTGCGCCATATAACTTTGATAATCGCCCGAACCGCAGCTTTCTCCCTCCATTAGCCACAGGGTCATCGCCGGTTGAGGCGCGTCATTCACTTTAAATTGCAGCGACTGGTTTCTGGGCGCAAACTTTACCGGACTGAAGGGAATATCGCGGAACATAAAGGCGTCGTTCATCTGACTGAACAGCTTGTTAACGCTATTCACCATCCCCGGCGCGGAGCGCCAGTTAGTGTCAAGCGTATAGTGCGCGCTCACTTCGCTGCGAGCCTTCATGTAGGTAAAGATATCCGCGCCACGAAACGCATAAATCGCCTGTTTAGGATCGCCAATCAGCAATAGCGCCGTATCGGGTTGATGTCGCCAGATACGGCGAAAAATACGGTACTGTTGTGGGTCGGTATCCTGAAATTCATCGATCATCGCCACCGGAAAACGGGTACGAATCGCCGCAGCCAGCGCCTCGCCGCTTTCACTACGCAGCGCGGTATCTAAACGGCTGAGCATATCGTCAAACCCCAGCTCGCCGCGCCGGCGTTTTTCCTGAGCCACCGTTTCACGGATCTCTGAGAGCGCTCGGGTAAGAACCAGATCTTTAATCGATAGCGGTTCGCCCAACAGGTTATCGATGGCGACAAACAATGGGTGCTGGGGCGTCACGCCGCCAGCTTTGGTGCGCTCAGCTAAAAAACGTTGTGAAAATTTTCCCAACGCCTCGGGTAATTGATAGTTTTTCGTCTCTTCTTGCGCCCACGCGGTGATCTTTTCGATCCATTTCGCCTGATTGCCGCGGTTGAACTTTCTGCGATCGATGCCGGATGATTCGATCAGCGCGTCCAGCTCGCTAACCGCCTCACACCACTGCTGCTTCACCTGGTTGATGCGCGCCAGGATCTGTTCATGACGCGATGCCAGCGTCTCCTCCTGCGATGGCGGCGCTTTAATGACCGGCGCTTCGCCCTGCAGATAACGATCGATATCTTTTAAGAGCGCCTTCGGCCCCTTCCACACGTCAAACACCACCTGCGCGATGTCGCGCGGCAGCGGATAGCAATGACGCCGCCAGAAATCGGCGCAGGCCTGATAACGCAACAAAGATTCGTCTTCAATAAGCTGTTGCTCAAACAACATACCGGATTCGAAAGCGTTCAGGCTGAGCATACGCTGGCAAAAACCGTGGATGGTAAAGACCGCGGCCTCGTCCATTTGTCGTTCCGCCAGTAATAACCACTGCGCGGCCTGCTTTTTGTCGCTAATTTCTTCCAGCAAGCGGGCATACAGCGGATTATCCGTGCTTTCCCGCAGACAGGCGATGCGCAACTCATGGATATTACTGCGGATTCGCCCACGCAGCTCTTCAGTGGCGGCCTCCGTAAAGGTTACCACCAGCAGTTCTTCAACGGTCAACGGACGGGGAAATGCGGCACTGCCGCCTAAACCGAGCAATAACCGCAGATACAGCGCCGCGATAGTAAACGTTTTGCCTGTGCCCGCTGATGCTTCAATCAGACGCTCGCCTGTCAGGGGCAAGCGTAGAGGATCAAGAGTCTCGGCGACATCATTCATTCTTTTCGCTCATTAGAGGTAACGTTTGCTGCAATGCGCTGACGTTATCCCACACTTTCCAGCCTGTCGGATGCACGTATTCTGCTTTTCCATTCTGGCTACCAGCAATCTGTGACAATATTGCCATACCTTGTGGTTCCACCACCGCCAGGTGGAAGAAGTCAGCAAGCTTTTGTGGCGTCAGCAATTTTATCTGAGCGATGATTTTATCACGCGAGTCAAAGCGCATATTACCCCGATCGAAATCCTTGCTTAAACGGGATGCTTCTTCGCCCAACGTTTGCGGCGCCTGGCGCATTTGCGTAATGATCGCCTGCTGAATTTGGGCGAACTCTTCCGGCTTCATCGCCCTCAGCTTCGCCTCGGCGTCAGGGAAAAATGCCTGATAGCGTTGCCACAGGTAAGAGGGCTGTTTATCGTTGCTCTGTAGCAGGAATCCCATTCCCCACTGACGGCCAACGCTCATCGGAAAGGCGAAAACGGCGTATCCCAGTTGCTCTTCGGTTCGTAGCTGATTGTAAAACCACGGTTGAACAATCTGACCTAACATCGCGCTGTAGGCGGCGCTGACGTACTCGTCGTAGCCGACCGGGACAAAGACCGCGGCTAACGCAGAGTCGGTGCTACTGCCCGCTTTTTCAAATATTACGGACTGCTTTTTCTCAACCACCACGTCTTTGTTACGACACCACGCCGATCCGTTCGCCGCGAGCTGTTTTTGAACATCTTGCGCCAGAGAGGTCGCCTGGGCTTCGCTCATATTTCCTATAACCAGAAATTCCGGACGAGCGCCCGTTTTTAACGCATTACGATAGGCCATCACCTCTTTTAACGTAATGGACGGCAGCAAAGCGCGACGTTCATCACGGGAAAAATAAGGCACCTGCGAAATCATCTGCACTGGCATAATCGCCTGTTCGTAGGCTTTTCCCTTCTCCGCAGAATCCATCATCTGCGTATACCAGGATTTCGCTTGCGCCAGCTGTTCCTCCGTGGCGTCGTAGCTAAAATATCCTTCCAGCAACGCCAGGAAAAGCTGCGGCAAACGCTGGGTATAACCGTTCGCAGTGACCATCAGACCATTGTTGGCGTTAGTAGAAAAGCTAATGCCGCCCACTGCCGCCTGGTTGCTGAGCTGATCGAGCGCCATTCCCGCCAGATAATCATTAAGGGCGAACAGTACCTGATTGCGGGCGCTGTCCATCGCCTGCGGGTTACGCAATACCACGCTCACGTCAGCTTTTGGCTCGCTGGCGAAATAACGACTCGGCGCATAAACCACGCGCAAATCCGCTTTATCGACAATCAGTTCTGGCCGCACGTAGTTTTTGTCATTCTTAACAAGCGTAAAATCATCAGGAATATAGGGGTTTAACTCCGGCAGCGACAACGCAATGCCCTGTGCTTTTTTCTGCCAGTTTTTAAACGTCTGTTCGCTAATCTTATCGACCTGATAAGGCGCATCCACAAAATACGCAATCTTATTATGGGGTTCCTGGGGACTGATGTACCAGATGCGCGCATTCTGCGGCGTCATCATCGCCAGGCGATTTTTGATAGCGGCAGGATCGTAACGATCGGCGATATTCGCCGCATCCAGCGTATGCGCTACCGGGACGCGGATCATAGTGTCCGCCAGCCATTCGACATAGTCCATATCGCGGGTAATCGACGGATAGCGGAAGTCGAGATCCAGCACATGCGCCAGCTCGTCAAAGTAACGTTTATCTATCCCTTTTTCACGTAACGTGTTGAGATAGCTAAAGATAGCTGCGACGACTTCATCACGATTGGCCAAACCTTTATCAGTCAGCGTTGCCGAAATGGCAAATACGCCGCTGTTACCATTAACAATCGGATCGGAATCCGCGCTAATACCTTCGACCAGTCCTTGTTTTTGCAGCCAGTCAGAGAGCGTCCCCGGGCTACGATTGCCAATCAGATAAGAGACCAGTTCATCGGTCTTGCTACGGAACTGCGCGCTATTGTTATCAATACGAAACTCCACGCGCAGCACTTTACGCGGTAGTGCCGGCACGTAATGAATAATGATGCCCTTCTGCGCCTCGGTGATGACAGGTACGGTAATTTCCGGTTTTTTAATCTGTTTATTCGGCACGCGACCATAGGTTGCGGCGGCAATACTCGCCAGTTCCGGCAAGGGTTTATTACTGTAAATCACCGCCTTCATCAGATTAGATGAATAGTATTTTTCATGAAAAGCGATCAACGCCTGTTGCACCGGATTTCCCGGCTTATCGCTTAGCGTTTCCAGATTGCCGCCAGAAAAGTGCGAGCCTGGATGCGCCGGGTTAATGGTTTCGGCGCTTACCTGCGCCATACGCATACCGTCGCGGGTGCGCGCCATCGTCAGCTCGGCATTCACCGCGTTTCGTTCGCGTTCGGCGTATTTTTTATCGAGCAATGGCGCGGCAATGGCGTCGGCCAGGCGATCTACGGCGCCTGGAAGCGCGTCGTTTTCAACCTCCAGGTAGAAGGCTGTTCGATAAGGCGCGGTGCTGGCGTTGTGGCTACCGCCATGTCTTTTAAGGTATTCGGCAAGGCTATCCGCCTGCGGATATTTTTTTGACCCCATCAGGCACATATGCTCAAGATAATGAGCAAGCCCCTGATGAGCCTCAGGATCTTCAAGCGATCCAACGGGCACCACTAACGCAGAAAGTGACTTTACAGCCTGCGGATCGGATACCAGCAACACCACCATGTCATTATCAAGACGTATCGCCTGATACTGCCGGGTATCTTTATCGCTTTTACGGATAGTTTCTTGCAGCGGTTGCCAACCGATATCCGCCTGAACTGCAGGCCCCCAGAGGGCGACCAATAACAATAACGCTTTGAACCAGGTGCTGCGGGGCATTCACGGACCTCATCATTAACTTTCATTCCCACTCATCTGTATGGTCACGTAAACCATCGACCTGAGCGGAACGGGATATTATTGTGCTGAACCAGGCAGCATCTTTTTATCAGTAATCAGTCCGTGACGAAGAGCGCATCATAGTCGAAGCCTTTTAATTGCGCGATTTTCATACAATCAACGAGACTGATTAAAACGAAACAGCGGTAACAGGTAATGCCGGGACTGCGCAATGATAGCCTGCAACGTTTCCGATTCCAGCTGACGCCAAAGACGTTGATACCAGATATCTTCGCCTTCGCCGCTCACCATCATGTTGCCTTCATAAGCCTGTAAAAACTTTGTTCTGGCCTTCTGTAAGGTGTCATCGTCGTCTAACATGACATCATTTTCAGCGTCATAACAGGCTTTTATCCATGCGCCGCCGCTTTCCGGCAGTACCAATAGCGGAGAAGACATGCCTTCCCGGTAGCCTTCAATCAGTTGCGCCAGGTAAGCCATTGCCTGCGTTTTATCAAGAGGCGGAAATCGCCATTCTCCCTCTTTGCGCAAAAACAGGCGACTTTCGCCACTCCCGCCGCTGGCACAATAGACAAGGTGTTCCAGCCAAAGTTGCACACCTTGCGCAACGCTGATTAAAGCGGGACGCCAGCGCAATAATCCATCCTCCTGTACCTGCGGTAGCCAGCCGGTTAGCTGAACGCCATTGCAAAGCAGATCCACTTCCAGGCTTTGGCTCGGCTTACGACAGGCGATGACCCGGCTTGCCAGTTGCTGCATCTCCTGACATTGCGCATCCCAGAATATTTCGCCAAACGCGCCGTAAGGCAACTCTCCCGCAGCCCGGAAACGGCGGAACAAGCGTTCGGCGTCGTCTTCTTCAACCAGCGTATTGAGCAACTGTTGGTTAAGTTGATATCGCGTCAATCCCTCTAATTCAAACGGTTCCGCATCAGGAATCTCACTCTCTTCCGAGCGGAAATTAACCTGAAGCCGCAACTGAAAAAATGCGCGTACCGGATGGGCCCAAAAACGCTGCAGACTTTCCAGAGTCAATGTTTCCGGCATCGTAAAAGGAAGCGGCTGCACAAAGTCAGAATGCGCTTTTCCCGACTGACTCGCCGCAGGCAACCACTCTCTGGCATAACTTTGCTGTTCGCCGGGTTGGTAATTTTGCGCATCAAAAGGCATACGGGTATGCAGACGCGTAATATGCGCTTTGACTCGTGCTTCGCTCTCATCACAGGTCAGCGTTTCGTCGCCCGGCAAATAGTGGCTTTGCCCGATGTAATCCACCAATTCTTGCACCAGTACAGAGGGAAAGCGTTCGCTATTATCCTGGATGGAGCGACCGATGTAGCTGATATACAGCGTCTGCTGCGCCGAGATTAACGCTTCCAGAAACAGGTAGCGGTCATCGTCGCGACGGCTACGATCCCCGCGCATGGGTTTTTGGCTCATCAGGTCAAAGCCCAACGGCGCAAGCTGGCGCGGGTATACGCCGTCGTTCATTCCCAGCAGGCAAACGACTCTGAACGGAATGGAACGCATCGGCATCAGCGTACAAATATTGATGGGGCCCGCCAGGAAGCGCTGGCTAATACGTTCCTGATCCAGACGCTGCGCCAGTTCATCCCGCAGTAGCGAAATCGGTACCGCGTCGCCATATTCCGCCGCGACGCCTTCGGCGATAATGGCCTGCCACTGCTGTTCAATCAATGTCATTGCCGCTTCCGTGTCCGCATCGGGCAGGAAGAAATCATTGAGCATATCGCGACAAACGGGCAACCACTCTTCCAGCGGTCGCTCCTGCGCCAGACCGCGCCGCCAGATATTAAGCTGCATCAGCAGCGAAGCCAGATGCCCGACCAGCTCAGCAATCAGACCGCTGGATTCGTCATAAGGCAGAACCGACTGCCACTCGCCCTGGGCGCTTTCCATGGCATACCCCAGCAGCATACGCGTCAGGCCAAATTGCCACGTATGCTGCCCCGTGGCAGGAAGTTCCAGCTCGCGTACGTTGTCATCGTCAATTCCCCAGCGAATGCCTGACTCATTGACCCACAAGCGCAAATAACGCAACCCTTCTTCGTTGATCGTAAAGCGGGCAGCCAATACCGGTACGTCTAACAACGCCAGAACATCCTCGGAGACAAAGCGGCTGTCCGGTAACGAAAGTAGGCTGATAAATGCCTGTAACACCGGATGTGACTGACGCGCCCGCCGATCGGAAATGGCATAAGGCAGATAGCGCTCCGTTGGCGCGCTACCAAATACCGCCTGGATAAACGGGCTATAGCTGTCAATATCAGCCACCATAACGATAATGTCGCGCGGCGTTAGCGTCGGATCGGCTTCCAGCATCGCCAGCAGGCGATCGTGCAGTATTTCCACCTCGCGCTGCGGGCTGTGACAAACGTGAAAAGAGAGGCTGTTATCCTCGGGATCGAGCAGACGCTTATTGTCGCTGCGCGAATACTCCTCAAGATTTACGCCCGCCACCGCATGGCTTTCCAGTTCAAGGATATCCGCCTGAATCCGATGCAAAAGATTATCTGGCGTAATATCAACAAACGCATCCAGCTCCTGGCTGTTTTCCAGTTCAGATAGCAGGTAGATATAATCCCGTCCCAGTTTTCCCCATGAGGCCAGTAGCGGATTACCGATATCCTGTTCGCCGTCGCTGTTAAATAAGGCTTCCGGATTCTGGTTTTCACGGAACAACGGTAAATGACGGTCTTCAAAAGTGTGACGACGCTGGCGAGCCATGAGTTTTGCCAGCCAGGCTGGGTCTTTAATATCCCCCCAGTAATACCGACACGGATTAGTAAAAAGGAGATGGATTTCAATATGTTTACCCAACGCCTGCAATGCTCTGAGATACACTGGCGGTAACGCGGAAATACCGCAAATAAAAACGCGGGATGGCAACCCTGGCGGGCAGGCAGTCGCGCTTTCCAGCGTCTGAATAAAGCGTTGGTAGAGATTGGCGCGATGCCAGCGTGGCTGCCCCAGCGCGGCGGTATATTCCACCAATGCTTTCCACAGCGGCGCCTGCCAGTTTTGCGCCTCCCCCAGACCTTCCACGGTTTTTCCTGCTTCCCACTGCGTAAGCCAGTCAGGCCGATAAACCAGATACTGATCGAACAGGTCGGCGGCGCGCGCGGAAAGCTGAAAGAGTTTGCGTTTATCGGTGTCGTCGGTCAGATAATGGCGCAGCAGTACAAACTCATCCTTATCCAGCAACTGCGGCAGCAAGGTCATCAGTTTCCAGCTCATGCTTTGTTTGCTGAAAGCGCTTTCTTTGGGGATATCCGGCAACACGCGGACAAACATCTCCCAGATAAAACTCGCCGGTAACGGAAAAGCGATATTCGCCGCAATACCAAACTTTTGTGAAAGGGTCATCTGCAGCCACTGCGCCATACCCGTGCTTTGTACCAGAATCATTTCTGGTTCAAAGGGATCATCCAGCCGCTCGCGTTCGACGATGAACTCCATCAACGCTTCCAGCACATCCAGACGATTGGAGTGGTAGACCCTTAACATAATTACTCCTGACGATTAACGATTTGGACAATGCAAGCGCGTCATCTGCCCCTGCCTGCCAGAGGGTGAAACCATCGTGACGCTGATGCTGACACATCCCGATTGCGTTGTCTGCATCCGGTTGGCCTTCCAGCCGTCAGCAGGCGAAAATGGATACAGCGCCGTTTGCTGCCACGCCTGCCGCCAGATCTGGAGATACTGGTGTCGTAATGCAAAACTGTGCATTAATACCCGCTGATAGCCTGACAGCGCGGTGACGATCATTACCATTAGAACCATCGCCACTAAAACTTCCGGGAGGCTAAACCCGCGTTGTAAATTCAGGGGATGCGACATAACGCCACCTCTTTTAACGGACAAAAATCGCTCCAGCCGTGGGGAGAAAAGACAATGCTTCCCTGAATGACGTTGCCCAAACGCCATAACGTCATGCCGTCATCTTGCGCCGCCATCACCACCTCATCCCCCGATAATCTCCGCAAACAGACCCTCGCTCCTGAAGGGGAATAGCGCCGACATTCCATTTCGGTTACGCCTGACCATAGCTGCCCCCGCCCCCATTCCAGCGCCGACTGTACGAGCGCCTGGCGTTGTATCGCCAGGCTCTGCGTCGTTACGCGGGCGGCATAGCCGGCCTGCTGCTGATTTACGCCTTGCAGTAGCAGACTACCCAGAATCAGTATTAAAAGCGCCAGTATTAGCGAAGAAGCGCCACGTTCCCGATTCACAGATTAAATCCCGTTACGCTGTATTGCGCGTCAATAACCGTCTGAGGCTCGGCTTTGCTGGCGCCGCGCAGATGCAGCATGAGCACTGGCGAGAATCCCGTTATATCCCGGCGCTCAACGGTAAACGCCGTGATGAGTACCGTATTGGGATCGGTCATTTTTTCCCATCCCTTACCCTGGCAAGATGTTGCTCCGCGTAATGTCTCCAGAACGTTATCCTTCATACGGAACCCGGTCTGGTCGGCCTCTTTCGCCGGTATGGTATCCCAGACACCGTTATTATTCCCGTCCCACTGAACGATGACGCATTGCCCCTGTTCAGCAAGATGTAACCCTTCGCCAGTACAGTGGCCATGGCAGTAACCCGCACGTTGAAGATGCTTCGCTACGGTATAGGTGCGCTGCCAGATTTCATCTTCCAGCGATAACTGTCGCGTGTTGTGCCAGATCTCACGCTGTAGCGCCGGTAAAAATCGTGCGGACCCAAGCAGTAAAATGGAACCTATCGCCATCGCCAGCACAACCTCCAGTAGCGAGAACCCCCGCGTGGTTATTGACACGTGGCGGCCTCATTATGCTCGCATAGCCTGATTCGCCCCCAGGAGGAGACGACCAGACGCCACTCTCCGGCAGCGTTTTTCAGTACGATGTGCCCTGCCCATGCCGTATTGCGCAGGCCAAAGAAGGCTAACGACGGCGTGATATCGGCAAGGACGACATCACGCCAGTCGGGCGTAAACACAAAGGGGGAAGATGGCGTACACGATGTTTGCGTAGCAACAGAGCTGACAAAGCACCATGAACCGCCTTCGCTGACCACGCGAAGAATATGATCGCGGTTATGCCAGTGAGCGTCCTCACGAAGTTGCAGCAGGTAATCCCGCACCTGACATGCGGTTTGCCACAGGCGCTGTTGCTGCTGCCAGCGTTGCCAGCCATAAAGTCCTGTGGCGCTGAGAATGATAATGAGCGACATCGCGACCACCGTTTCAATGAGCGTATAGCCCTGTTGTTTTTTCATGTCGGCAGTATGGCGGGCGGAAGAAAAATAACGAGCGCCAAATACAGATTGTTCGGCGCGTTACGGAAAAAAGTTCATGTCTTGCAGCGCGTTGCAAAATTTCAGGAATCCGCGCCGAAGATTGAGACGAAGGGTAAAAAAAACCGACGCGCGATGACGTCGGTTATGGCAGGATCGTCAGCGCTTAGATAGCGACCGGCGCTTTAATACCGGGGTGCGGATCATAGCCTTCAATTTCGAAATCATCGAACCGGTAGTCAAAAAGCGAATCGGGTTTACGCTTAATGACCAACTTCGGCAGCGCGCGCGGTTCACGGCTTAATTGCAGGTGCGTCTGCTCCATATGGTTGCTGTACAGGTGCGTGTCGCCGCCGGTCCAGACAAAATCGCCGACGTCCAGGTCGCACTGTTGCGCCATCATATGCACCAGTAACGCGTAGCTGGCAATGTTGAACGGCAGACCGAGGAACACATCGCAGGAGCGCTGATAAAGCTGACAGGAGAGTTTTCCATCTGCGACATAAAACTGGAAAAAGGCGTGACACGGCGCCAACGCCATCTTATCCAGCTCGCCGACGTTCCACGCAGAAACGATAATACGACGAGAGTCCGGGTCGTTTTTAAGCTGGCTTAAGACCGTGGCGATCTGATCGATATGGCGGCCATCCGGTGTTGGCCATGCACGCCACTGCTTACCATAAACCGGGCCTAAATCGCCGTTCTCATCGGCCCATTCGTCCCAGATGGTGACATTATTTTCGTGCAGGTAAGCGATGTTGGTATCGCCCTGCAAAAACCATAGCAGTTCGTGAATAATTGAACGTAAATGGCAGCGTTTTGTCGTCACCAGAGGAAAGCCTTCCTGCAGGTTAAAACGCATCTGATGGCCAAAAATGGAAAGCGTGCCGGTGCCGGTACGGTCGTTTTTCTGTGTGCCTTCATCCAGCACTTTTTGCATCAGTTCTAAATACTGTTTCATGGTTCCTCAGGAAACGTGTTGCTGCGGGCGACGGCGATATGCCCAAACCATCATGATCGCGCCAGCGATAATCATCGGGATAGAGAGAATCTGCCCCATGCTGATGTACTGTACCCACGCGCCGGTAAATTGCGCGTCCGGCTGGCGGAAGAATTCAACAATGATACGAAACGCGCCATAGCCAATCAGGAATAATCCGGAGACTGCGCCCATCGGACGCGGTTTGCGAATAAAGAGATTAAGGATGATAAACAGCACCACGCCTTCTAATGCCAGCTCATACAACTGGGAAGGGTGGCGCGGCAATACGCCGTAGGTATCAAAAATAGGCTGCCATTGCGGATGTGACGGCAGCAGCGCAATATCTTCCGCGCGTGAGCCAGGAAAGAGCATGGCAAACCGGAAGTCAGGATCGACGCGCCCCCACAATTCACCGTTGATAAAGTTGCCCAGACGCCCGGCGCCCAGGCCGAACGGAATTAACGGCGCAATAAAATCAGACACCTGAAAGAACGAGCGCTTCGTGCGCCTGGCGAAGATAATCATCACCAGTATCACGCCGATAAGCCCGCCGTGGAAGGACATGCCGCCGTCCCAGACGCGGAATAAATAGAGCGGGTTATCCAGAAACAGAGGGAAGTTATAAAACAGGACATAGCCAATACGTCCCCCCAGGAAGACCCCCAGGAAACCTGCATAGAGTAAATTTTCAACTTCGTTTTTGGTCCAACCGCTTCCCGGACGGTTAGCGCGACGCACCGCCAACCACATCGCGAAAACGAACCCCACCAGATACATCAAGCCATACCAGTGAAGCGCGACGGGCCCAATTGAGAAAATGACCGGATCAAAGTCCGGAAAATGCAGATAGCTACTGGTCATCTGTCACCACAATTTCTTGTTATTTCGCTGAAGAGATAGCGATTGATAAGCGCGCCTGCGCGTTGCAGACGCTCCAAAGGTGCGAATAATAGCACAAGGGTTAAAAGCGAGATGCCGATTACCGTTAAAAGATATGTATACGCATTGTCTTTCACCTTGCAGGCGTGTTGTCTGCGCCGTGAATCCACAGTCACTCTCTTTTCCCGCTCCAGTCGTTACAACCCTCCTCGAATCAATCCCCCCATCCCGCGGCGCTCCATAAACGCCGCCACCTGATGACGCACTTCGGTCGCCATCTGCGCCTCAAGGCTGCGTCTGGCAAGGGTTTGCGCGTCTTCAAAATCGATATGCCGCAGCAGATATTTCACACGCGCTACCGAACGGCCATTCATCGAAAGATGGCGATATCCCAGACCGATAAGAATCGCCACGCACATCGGATCGCCCGCCATCTCGCCGCACAAGCGAAGATCGAGACCATGTTTTTCGGCTTCCTGCGCAATCATGGACAGTGCGCGCAGCATAGCCGGATGCAAACTGTCATAAATACTGGCCACGCGGGTATTGTTGCGATCTACCGCCAGGATATATTGCGTTAAATCGTTGGTGCCGACCGAGATAAAGTCGATCCGGTTAGCCAGATGCGGCAGCATAAATACCATTGACGGTACTTCCAGCATAATGCCGATACGCGGTTTCGGGATCGCATAGCCGATCATCTCCTCGACCTCGCGCCCGGCGCGTTCGATCAGACGTCGCGCTTCATCGACTTCATCAATACTGGTGACCATCGGCAGCAAAATACTGAGGTTGCCAGTCGCCGCATTGGCGCGCAGCATCGCGCGGACCTGGATCAAAAAGATCTCCGGCTGATCCAGCGTAATGCGGATCCCGCGCCAGCCCAGACACGGGTTCTCCTCGCTGATCGGCATATAGGGCAGTTGCTTATCCGCTCCCACATCCAGGGTCCGCAGCGTCACCGGTTTATCGTTAAACATTTGCAGCATCCCTTGATACTGCGCCACCTGCTCTTCTTCCGAGGGAAACCCGCTTTGCAGCATAAAGGGAATTTCAGTACGGTACAGGCCGATACCGTCGATCCGACTGCCTAACTTTTCCTCATGCTCGGGACTGAGCCCGGCATTCAGCATCACTTTGACTCGCTCGCCGCTTTTCAGTTGGGCGGGAAGATTGACGTCGTCCTCCGCCAGACGACTGAGTTCTATCTCTTCACTAATGAGCCGCTGATATTCCTGAATAAGCACGGGTTCAGGATCGACCAGTAATTCACCGCGATAGCCATCCACCACCAACGTACGGCGATGTAGCACCGAAGGTTGGATATCAGCGCCCATGACGGTCGGGATACCGAGCGCGCGCACCATAATCGCCGCATGCGAGTTTGCCGCGCCGTCGCGCACCACAACGCCCGCCAGCCTGTCCTGCGGCAGCTCCGCCAGGGTGGTCGCCGACAGCTCATCCGCGACCAGAATAAAACGTTCCGGCCAGGCGTTTGGCCCCTGAACTGAATCATCAAGGTGGAATAACAGCCGCTGCCCCAGCGTGCGTAAGTCTCCCGCACGTTCTTTGAGGTAGTTATCGGTTAGCGCCGCAAATTGCTCGGCAAATTTTTCGATGATTTTTTTAACGGCCCACTCCGCAACAGCGCCTTTGTCGACCTCGGCGAAGAGTTCGCGACGCAGTCTGGCATCTGAAAGCAGGTGTGAGTACAGATCGAAAATGGCCGCCGTCTCTTTTTGCGCGCCAGCGGCAAAGCGTTTGCTGTATCGTCGGAACTCGTTCGCCGCCTCTTCCAGCGCGCCGGTCAGTCGTTCGCGTTCAAGAGAGGTATCCAGCGTAGACGCTTCGTAAACCTGTTCCATCAGCGGCATGGTCGCGTCTTGCCAGCCCGTTGCGATAGCCACGCCCGGCGCCGCAGGAAGCGCGCGGATTCGCGTCTGCCGGTATTGCCCGAACAGCGCTGTGACCTGCGACTGTGACAGGATAGCCGCCATCTGCGTAGCGAGCGTGACGAGGAAAGACTCTTCGCTTTCATCGTACTGGCGCAATTCGCGCTGCTGTACGACCAGCACGCCGAGAAGTTGGCGACGCTGAATGATCGGCACGCCGAGAAACGCGCGAAAACGCTCCTCTTTTACCGAAGGAATGTATTTAAAGCTGGGATGTTTTTGCGCATCGGCAAGGTTAATGGGTTCCGCCAGTCTGCCCACCAGACCGACGATCCCCTCATCAAACGCAAGCGCAACGGTTCGACCACGCGGTTTTTTCAACCCCCGCGTCGCCATCAGGTAATAACAGCGTCGGTCATGATCGGCCAGGTAAACCGAGCAAACCTCAGTATCCATCGCAAGACAGATATCCGTGACCAGAATATTCAGCGCCTCGTTCAGACGCGGCGCACTGGCCACTTTTTCGACTATTTCGCGCAGGCGAGTGAGCATAATTTGCGTGGCTTAACCTCTTTTACGTCGATAAGCAGGCGCGCTTTGTAGCTTAGGGGGATTATCCTGAAGCGCCATGACAACACTTGCAAACTCTTTCATTACCCTGCGGTAGACATCGCGTTTAAATGACACCACTTGTCGAACCGGATACCAGTAACTTACCCAGCGCCAGCCGTCAAACTCCGGCGTACTGCTGGTTTGCATATTGATTTCGGCGTCGGCGCTCATTAACTGCAAAAGAAACCACTTTTGTTTCTGGCCGATACATACCGGCTTTGTGTCCCAACGCACCAAACGTTTTGGTAACTTGTAACGCAACCAGTTGCGAGTAGAAGCAAGGATCCGCACATCTTTACGGCTTAACCCAACTTCTTCAAACAGTTCCCGGTACATCGCCTGTTCTGCCGACTCCCCTGGATTTATCCCGCCCTGCGGGAACTGCCAGGAGTGCTGACCAAATCGCCGGGCCCACATCACCTGCCCCTGACGATTACAAATTACGATACCTACATTTGGGCGGTAGCCATCGTCATCAATCACCGGACTACCTCAACATAAACCTTATATATGAACGATTGTTTCATACTCCAGTGAGGCGGTAAACCACTCTGTAATAGTGACACAGCCTAATAACAATTGAATAACTCACAGTAAATAGCCGAGTTATAAACAGATGATGACGCCCTTGCGCCATTTTATTCACCTTTTCTGTGGATATAGTTGTGAAGAAGTATGGAATTACCACGGGAAAACCCAGAACAGTCTGAATTCCTCATGCTGAAAACAGTAAAAATAGTGCCTTATATTCATTGTGTTATAGACAAATCTTACATGCCACCTTCATAAAGCGTGACCAGTATCACATCTAAGATCCTTATGCTGATGAAAGATCAACCAGCGTCGGTTTTATCCACAGATTGTGCCAATAACTTACGCACTATTTGTCTGAATTTTCGATTTTCGTCGCACGTCAAGGCTGTAAATGGAAACAGTAGTGGTGGTTTTACACAGTTATCCCAACTTTCTGTGGATAACATAGTGTAAGATCCTGTTTATTGTCAGTGACCAGAATTGGAAAACCCGCTTCAGTGTTGCGCAACACGAAGAAACAACACAAAAAAGGCAATAAAAATCAGTCTATTGAATATAAGACACAGAAAAAGATAAACTCTGCCCATACGGTATAAAATCACTGCTCATTTTTTAACCTAAGGTAATTGTCATGTCCGCTCTTTGTCCGCTACTGACTCCGCCTGCTTCGGAAGCATTGCTGTTAGCCCAGGCGCGGCAGCTTTCCGGCTATACGTTAGGCGAGCTGGCGGCGATGGCCGGCATTACCACGCCTAAAGATTTGAAGCGAGACAAAGGCTGGATCGGCGTCTTGTTGGAGATCTGGCTCGGCGCCAGCGCCGGGAGCAAGCCGGAGCAGGATTTCGCCGCGTTAGGCGTAGAACTGAAAACCATCCCGGTGGATAGTCTGGGTCGTCCTCTGGAAACAACCTTTGTTTGCGTGGCGCCGTTAACCGGTAACAGCGGCGTGACCTGGGAGACAAGTCACGTACGGCATAAATTGAAGCGCGTGCTATGGGTGCCGGTCGAAGGCGATCGCAGCATACCGTTAGCCGAACGCCGCGTAGGTTCGCCGCTACTCTGGAGTCCGAGTGAAGAAGAGGACAGGCAGCTACGCCTCGACTGGGAAGAGCTGATGGACATGATAGTGCTGGGCCAGGTGGAACGCATTACCGCCCGTCATGGCGAAGTCTTGCAACTGCGACCCAAAGCCGCCAATGCCAGGGCGCTCACCGAGGCTATCGGCGCGCGCGGGGAACCTATTTTGACGCTACCGCGTGGATTTTATCTGAAAAAAAATTTTACGCAGGCGCTGCTGGCTCGCCATTTTTTATTGCAGAATCCGTAACGTCCATTACACGCAAATGCGCCTCCGCTATGGCTACGCATCGGGCCGATGCCGGATAAACGTAAGCGTATTGTCGCCGCTATTTTACACCGTTCCAGGTTGCGCAAATTCAGCCTGGGCTTTCGCCCGTCACTCGACGGGCCTATAATTACCGCTTCTTTTTTTGGCAGGACTTTGTTCGATGTTATTTGCATGGATAACCGATCCTAATGCCTGGCTGGCGCTCGGTACGCTGACGCTGCTGGAGATTGTACTTGGGATCGACAACATTATTTTTCTTTCTCTGGTGGTAGCAAAACTTCCTACGGCGCAACGGAACCACGCACGGCGGCTTGGGTTGGCGGCGGCGATGGTTATGCGCCTGGCGCTGCTGGCGTCAATCGCCTGGGTCACTCGGCTGACTAATCCGCTGTTTGAGCTTTTCGGCGAAGCGATTTCCGCCCGCGATCTCATTCTTCTACTGGGTGGGTTATTTTTAATCTGGAAAGCCAGCAAGGAGATCCATGAGTCCATCGAAGGCGAAGAAGAAGGGTTAAAAACCCGGGTTTCTTCTTTCCTGGGCGCAATAGTACAGATTATGCTGCTGGATATTATTTTCAGCCTTGATTCAGTTATCACAGCGGTTGGCCTATCCGATCATCTGTTTATTATGATGGCGGCAGTCGTTATTGCCGTGGGCGTCATGATGTTTGCGGCACGGCCCATCGGCGAGTTTGTCGATCGCCATCCGTCGGTAAAAATGCTGGCGCTCTCCTTTCTGATCCTGGTTGGCTTTACCCTGATTCTGGAAAGTTTCGACGTTCACGTTCCGAAAGGGTATATCTATTTCGCCATGTTCTTCTCTATCGCAGTAGAGAGCCTGAACCTGTTGCGTAATAAAAAGAATCCGCTGTAATCCTGTCTCGCTCCCCCGCCGGGGAGCGAATACTCACTTTATTTCCTTTCTTCTCACAGATTAAGATTTTGCTGCTTCCGACATGCAGAGCTGCGCGTTATTACTAGACTATTATCAGACATATGATTAACAGACTATTATCAGATGCAGGCTATGTGAGGACAAACGGATGAAAAAGTGGGCAGTTGTAATTTCCGCAGTAGGGTTGGCTTTTGCGGTATCCGGATGCAGCAGCGATTATGTAATGGCGACGAAAGATGGTCGTATGATCCTGACCGATGGAAAACCGCAAGTTGACGATGATACCGGTCTGGTCAGCTATACCGATGCGCAGGGAAACGAGATGCAAATCAACCGTGACGAAGTGTCTCAAATTATCGAACGTTAAGCGGTGGCCTGTGATCGAGGTCAGCGTTCTGCAAGCCTTCAGGCTGCGTCCCGTAACGGTGCGTGGCGACCACGCCCGGTAACAATTACGCCGCGCAGCCTGCAATTTTACTTTCCCTTTTGCCTTCCCTCTGCCATTTTTATTGTCCTTTGTCGGGAATTTCTGACTTCATAATAAAAAGGAAACGGCTATGCACTATCACCGTATACCCCACAGCTCGCTCGAAGTAAGTACGCTAGGGCTGGGCACAATGACATTTGGTGAACAAAACAGCGAAGCCGACGCTCACGCACAGCTCGACTATGCCATCGCAAATGGCATTAACCTTATCGACGCCGCCGAGATGTATCCGGTACCGCCGCGCCCGGAAACACAAGGGCTGACGGAATCCTATATCGGTAACTGGCTCGCCAAACGCGGCAACCGTGAAAAACTGATCATCGCCAGCAAAGTCAGCGGACCGGCACGTAATAATGATCAAGGCATCCGGCCTCATCAGGCGCTGGATCGTAAAAATATTCGCGAAGCGCTACACGACAGTTTGACCCGGTTGCAGACCGACTATCTGGATTTGTATCAGGTGCACTGGCCGCAGCGCCCCACTAACTGCTTCGGTAAACTCGGCTATAACTGGACGGACTCCACGCCAGTAGTAAGTCTACTGGAGACGTTAGACGCGCTAAGTGAGTTTCAGCGAGCGGGTAAGATTCGTTATATTGGCGTTTCAAATGAGACAGCGTTTGGCGTTATGCGCTATCTGCATCTGGCGGAAAAACATGACCTGCCGCGTATTGTCACGATCCAGAACCCCTATAGCCTGTTAAACCGCAGCTACGAGGTCGGACTGGCGGAAGTCAGCCAGTATGAAGGTGTTGAATTGCTCGCCTATTCCTGTCTGGCGTTTGGCACATTAACCGGTAAATACCTGAACGGGGCCAAACCCGCAGGCGCGCGGAATACCCTGTTCAGCCGCTTCACACGTTACAGCGGCGAACAGGCGCAAAAAGCCGTTGCCGCCTACGTCGATATCGCGAAGCGTCACAATCTTGATCCGGCGCAGATGGCGCTGGCCTTTGTTCGCCGCCAGCCGTTTGTCGCCAGTACGTTACTGGGCGCAACCACGATGGCGCAGCTCAAGACGAATGTGGAAAGTCTGCATCTGACGTTAAGCGAAGAGGTTCTGGCGGAGATTGAGGCGGCGCATCAGGTTTATACCTATCCGGCGCCGTGATGGTCAGTGCCCGGTGGCGCTACGCTTCCGGGCTTACAGAGACAATGTAAGCCGGATAACGCGCGCTCGCCGCCCGGCATATTCACTCAGTATGATGCCTGCCGGCGCTGCCAGATCCACAGCGCCGCAATCGCCAGCGCGAACAGCACGCCAAAGCCGATACCTATCGCCACTGCCGGAACGCCAACCAGCACCGCCAGCGAGTACAGTCCCAGCATTAATAGCATGGCGCTATTCTCGCCCAGATTTTGTACGGCAATGGCATTCCCGGCGCCAACGCTCTTCTTACCGCGCTCCTGGAGCAAAGCGTTGAGCGGCACCACAAAAAAGCCGCCCAGCATACCTATCAACAGCAACAAGGCATAAGCAGGCAGCAATGCGTGCTGTAATGAGAAGATCGCAACCACAACGCCAATCAAAATCCCAGCGGGCATACAGCGCGATACGGTCTCCAGCGTCACCAGTTTTGCCGCCGCGCCCGCGCCGACCACAATGCCTACCGCCACCATGGCGTTCAGGTAAGTCGGCGTGGCGTTATCCGTAATACCCAGCGCCACCGGCACCCACAGCACCAGCAGAAAACGCAGCGTCACGCCTGCGCCCCAGAATAGCCCGGTCCCCACCAGCGAAAAACGCGTTTCACCGTTACGCCAAAGGACAACGCAAGCGCTGAAGAAGCTACGCGTCATCGCCGACAACCGCCAGGATTGTCCTGGACGCGCCGCCACAAGCTTCGGGATAAACAGGTTCGCCGCCACTGCGCCAGCGTAGGCCAACGCGCAGGCAACCAGCGCGGCGATGACATGCCAGTCGGCCAATACGCCGCCCGCAACGGAACCGAGCAAAATCGCCGCGATCGTAGAGGCTTCCATCAGACCATTGGCTTTCACCAACTTATCGCCCGTCGTCAGTTCGCCCAGAATACCGTATTTCGCCGGAGAATAAGCCGCCGCGCCAATCCCGACCAACGTATAACCGACAAAAGGATTCACGCCGAGGCAGATACCTGCCGCTCCCGCCAGTTTAAGACCATTGGCGACCATCATCACCCGGCCTTTGGCAAAGCTGTCCGCTATCTGGCCGACAAACGGCGCAAAAAGAATGTAAGCGCCCACAAACACCATTTGCAAAACAGGCTGGCTCCAGTCCGGATAAAACTGAGCTTTCAGCAGTGCCAGCGTCGCAAACAGCAGCGCATTATCGCCAAAAGCCGAGAGAAACTGCGCGACAATAACCGACAGCATCCCTTTCGACCAGATGGAGGTGTTAGTACGTACTGACTCACTCATGATGTTGTTCCGGCGCATCCACCCAACTTTTCAGCGTCACAAAATCGGGTTTCCCGCTGCCAAGCAAGGGAAGCTGTTTCAGATAACGGATATCACGCGGGACGGCAAGTTCCGGAATACCGTGTTCACGGGCATAGTGCTGTAACTTTTCTCGGGTGAGTTCGCTGTCAGTCGTAAACAGTACCAGCGCTTCACCTTTGCTGGCATCGCTTTTAATGGCGGTAGCGTGCATTTTGTCCGCCGAAACGCCAAGCGCCAGTTGCTCGACCATCTCCAGCGAGACCATTTCGCCAGCAATTTTCGCAAAGCGTTTCGCGCGCCCCTGAATCTGCACAAAACCATTTTCATCGAAGCGTACAATATCGCCCGTGTCGTACCAGCCGCGCTCAGTTTCGCCTCTGGCGTTTTCCGCCGACGGCACCTCCAGCACGCCCGGTTTTTCCACGCGCAGATAGCCATTCATGATATTCGGCCCTTTCAGCTGTAGCCGACCGCCGTTTTCAATACCGGGCACCGCCAGCAGACGCGCGTCCATGCCAGGCAGAATGCGGCCAACAGTGCCCGGCTTAGCCGCCATCGGCACGTTAATCGAGACTACTGGCGCGCATTCCGTTACCCCGTAGCCTTCAAGAATGCGCAGACCGAATTTATCCTGCCACAGTTGTTTGGTGCTCTCCTGAAGTTTTTCCGCACCGGCCACCACATAGCGCAGGCGATAAAAATCATACGGATTGGCAAAGCGCGCATAGTTGCCGAGGAAGGTTGACGTACCAAACAGCACGGTACAGTTACGGTCATAGACCAGTTCCGGCACAATGCGGTAGTGCAGCGGACTTGGATAAAGAAACACTTCCGCGCCGGTCAACAACGGCGTAAACAGGCCCACCGTCAAACCGAACGAGTGAAAGAGCGGCAGCGCCGACATAAAACGGTCATTGGCGGTGAAATCCGCAATCGTTTTTATCTGCTCGACGTTCGCCAGAATGCTTTTATGGCTGTGCACCACCCCTTTCGGGTGCCCTTCCGAGCCGGAAGTAAAAAGAATAATCGCCTCGTCTTCCGGCTGCTGTTTTACCTGCGCCAGTCGCGGCGCCAGGAGGTGGGCAAAAATCCACAGCTTGTCGGCGGGTGTGACGTCCGCTTTTAAATCTTCCAGGTAAACCCAGCGAACTTGCGTTAGCTGCTCCGGCAGGTGCCACAATTTACCTTTATCGAGGAACTGGCGGGAGGTAAAAATCGTTTTAATTTCCGCCGCGGTAATCGCGCTGGTCAGCCCTTTTACCCCCGCCGTGTAGTTCATCATGGCCGGAATGCGGCGACGAGAAACCGCGCCGAAAATCACCGCCGCGCTGATGGCGGCATTCGGCAGCATTAAACCGATTTTCTCGCCCTCAACGCTGTACTTTTCCAGAATTCGGCCAACAAAAAGCGTCTTGGTCAGTAACTTACGATACGTATCCGGCGTAAAGTTAATGTCCTCAATACAGTTTTTACCCGCGCCGTAACGATATTGCGCCGCCAGCAACGATTCGTATAACGTCTCGCGCGGGCGCACCGCCATACGCGCTTCCATCATGATCTGGTGCAGCATCTCACCCGCTATCTTACGTCTGTCGCGCGCGCGCGGCGCTTCCGGCATCGGTATTTGCGTCGGCGGTAAAATATGAAGCTGAATGCGGGGGAATAAGCGCCGTTTAACCAGACCTTTCAGGCGACTGAAAGGGGTAAGCTCCGCGCCGTCAATACGGAGCGGAATGACGGTTGCGCCCGATTTTGCCGCCACAAAGCCTGCGCCGTCATAAATTTTCATCAGCGAGCCGGTCACGGAAATCCGCCCTTCCGGGAAAATCACCACTGGACGCCCCTGCTCCACCAGACGTACCAGGTGTTTAATGGACATGGGTTTAGTGGGATCGAGCGGTACAAAATCGATCAGCGGCGTTAACCAGCGCATATACCATTGCTGGCTGATGGAGGTATATACCGCAAAGACAGGCCGTACCGGCAAAAACAGCGCCAGTAGCATACCATCGATAAATGAAACGTGATTGGGGGTAATTAAGACCCGGTTCCCCTGTAGCGCCCGGACATCGCCAGTGACGCGCACACGATAAAGCACGCGAAACAGGTTACGGAAAAATCCAAACAGCATTTCAACTCCCTTTGGCCGACAATTCGCTAAAACATGAATTGTGGCAGATTACACGAGTTGCGTAACAGGAGCGATAGCAAAATAGGTTCGAAAAAAAACCTGCGCATCCGCGCAGGTTGGTGCAAGAGACAGGTACGAAGAGCGTACCGAATAATCTCACCAATCAATACCTCTGGGATCTTGATTGTGGGCTTCGCGCGTCTGCATCGCCAGTCCGAAAACGCAAAGGAATAAACGGAAATGCAACGAGTTGTGTAAATTATCCGTTACTGTTACAGGTTCAGGCGAAACAAAAAAAAACCTGCGCATCTCTACGCAGGTTGGTGTAATTCGTGTGATCAACAATGACGTTGATTCCACCTATCAATACCTCTGGGATCACCACTCTATCAACCTGACTCGCTGGCCTGCCAGCAGACAATCGCAACAGCGCTTCGCAAACTGTAACGAAAGATTTGTATTGTCACTTTACAGACGCATTTCTCCCGTGCAGGTCACATTTGCCCGACACGGCGGGGCAAGAGGCTTGAACAGACGTTCATTTTCCGTAAAACTGGCGTAATGTAAGCGTTTACCCACTATAGGTATTATCATGGCGACCATAAAAGATGTAGCCCGACTGGCCGGTGTTTCAGTCGCCACCGTTTCTCGCGTTATTAACGATTCGCCAAAAGCCAGCGAAGCGTCCCGGCTGGCGGTGACCAGCGCAATGGAGTCCCTGAGCTATCACCCTAACGCCAACGCGCGCGCGCTGGCACAGCAGGCAACGGAAACCCTCGGTCTGGTGGTCGGCGACGTTTCCGATCCTTTTTTCGGCGCGATGGTGAAAGCCGTTGAACAGGTGGCGTATCACACCGGCAATTTTTTACTGATTGGCAACGGGTATCATAACGAACAAAAAGAGCGTCAGGCTATTGAACAGTTGATTCGTCATCGTTGCGCAGCGTTAGTGGTGCACGCCAAAATGATTCCGGATGCGGACCTGGCCTCATTAATGAAGCAAATCCCCGGCATGGTGCTGATTAACCGCATTTTACCGGGGTTAGAACACCGCTGTGTCGCGCTGGATGACCGTTACGGGGCATGGCTGGCGACCCGGCATCTGATCCAGCAAGGTCATACGCGTATTGGGTATATCTGTTCCAATCACACTATCTCTGATGCCGAAGATCGCCTGAGGGGCTATTACGATGCGCTGGCGGAAAGCCATATCCCGGCTAACGATCGGCTGGTGACGTTCGGCGAACCGGATGAAAGCGGCGGCGAGCAGGCGATGACTGAGTTATTAGGTCGCGGCAGAAATTTTACCGCAGTGGCCTGCTATAACGACTCGATGGCGGCTGGCGCGATGGGAGTATTAAATGATAATGGCGTGGGGGTGCCGGGCGAAGTATCGCTCATCGGTTTTGATGATGTACTGGTCTCACGCTATGTGCGTCCCCGACTGACCACCATTCGGTATCCGATCGTCACTATGGCGACACAGGCGGCGGAGCTGGCATTAGCGCTGGCAGGGAAATGCCCTACGCCGGAAGTGACCCATGTATTTAGTCCGACACTGGTACGCCGACATTCGGTATCCACGCCGACGGATACCGGGCACCTGTCGACAACCGATTAATCAGGGTAGCATGATGGCGACAATGCTGGATGTTTCCCGCCATGCGGGCGTATCAAAGGCCACCGTCTCACGAGTGCTGAATGGGACGGGGCAGGTAAAAGAAAGCACGCGCCAGAAAGTGTTTACGGCGATGCAGGCTCTGGGCTATCGCCCCAACCTGCTGGCACGCTCGCTGGCGAATCGCACCAGCAACAGCATCGGTCTGGTCGTCTCTACGTTTGACGGCTTCTATTTCGGCAGTTTGTTGCGCCGGGCGTCGCGCCAGGCGGAGTCTCATAACAAGCAGTTGATCGTCACCGATGGTCACGATACGCCGGAACGAGAGCAGAAAGCCGTACAAATGTTGGCCGACAGACAGTGCGACGCTATTATTCTTTACACTCGCTATATGGATGAGCCGGCGATTTTGTCGTTGATTGACGCCACGGAAATGCCGCTGGTGATTATTAATCGCAACGTCACTCAGGCCCGCGATCGCGCTATTTTCTTCGAGCAGGAGACGGCGGCATTCCAGGCGGTGGAATATCTGATTACGCAGGGCCATCGCGATATCGCCTGTATTACGCTGCCTGTTCATACTCCCACTGGCACATCACGCGTAGCGGGTTATCGCAAGGCGCTGGAAAAGTATGGTATTCCCTGGCAACCGGCAAAAGTGAAATACGGCGATTACACGCTGACGCGCGGCTATGACGCCTGCCGGGAATTACTGGAGGAAGGCGTCACGTTTAGCGCGCTATTCGCCTGTAATGATGACACGGCGCTGGGCGCGGCAAAAGCGCTGCGCCAGGCCGGATTACGCATCCCGCAGGATGTGTCGCTGTTTGGTTTTGACGATGCGCCGGGCGCAACCTGGCTTGAACCGGGGCTTTCAACAGTCTATTTACCCATCGAGGATATGATAGCCACCGCGATCGATCAGGCCGTTCGTCTGGCGAACAGCGAGCCGGTCGCCCCGATCCCACCCTTTACCGGCACGCTGATTCTGCGCGAGTCCGTCGCCGCGGGCCCGTTTTTTCAACGTCCGGCCTAATGATGCGCTTCAGAGCATCTCCAGCGCTAACAGCTCCTCAATGGTCTGACGACGGCGGATCAGCCGCGCCTGTCCATTGTCAAACAGTACTTCCGGCAGGAGCGGGCGGCTGTTGTAATTCGATGACATAGACGCGCCGTACGCGCCGGTATCGTGCAATACGAGGTAATCGCCGGGGATGACCGCAGGTAAGGCGCGTGTTTCAACCATTCCCCCTTCCTGCTGCGTAAAAACATCGCCTGATTCGCATAGCGGCCCGGCGACCACCGTCTCGACCCACGGGCCATTTTCAAGCGCGCGACCATCCGCCGCCAGCGCCGAAATACGGTGATAGCTACCGTACATCGCCGGGCGCATCAGATCGTTAAAACCCGCATCTACCAGCACGAAATGGCGGCTTCCCATCTGTTTTACGCTACGCACCTGCGTTACCAGCACGCCCGATTGCGCCACCAGAAAACGTCCGGGTTCGATCTCAAGTTTGACCGCATGTCCCAGATGGCGGGCGATTTGCTCGCGCGCCGCGTTCCACAGGCCATAGTAATGGCGCGTATCAACGGGCTCTTCTCCCTCACGATAAGGTATCGAGAGTCCGCCGCCTGCCGAAATCGCCTCCACATCCTGACCACATTCCAGCACCTGGCGTACCATCGCGCCGCAAACCTGCTCCAGATGGCCATAATCGACGCCGGAACCAATGTGCATATGGATACCGACAAGTTTCAGTCGGTATTTCTGCATTACCGCCAGCGCCGCCGGAAGATCGCTATGCCAGATGCCGTGTTTGCTGTTTTCGCCCCCGGTGTTGGTTTTCTGGCTGTGGCCGTGACCAAAGCCAGGATTCACGCGCAACCAGACGCGATGCCCAGGCGAAACCTGACCAAGCTGCGTCAGCATATCTACCGAACCGGCATTGACCGGAATATGCAGTTCACTGACGCGCGCCAGCGTGGCGGCGTCAATCACATCGGCGGTAAAAACGATATCATCAGGGCACGTTTGCGGATCGTAGCCCGCCGCCAGCGCACGTTCGATCTCTCCCAATGAAACAGAATCCACCTTGACACCCTGCGCGCGCATTAAGCGCAGGATATGAATGTTCGAACAGGCTTTTTGCGCAAAACGCACGACGTCAAACTGCTGCAGGGCGGCTATCTGACGGCGAATAATGTGCGCGTCATAGACCCAGACCGGACAGCCGAATTCAGCAGGCAATCTGAGCAAATTTTCAGCGTTAAGGTCAGTTTCAGCGTGATAATGCGGCAATGACATAACAAACTCCGGAACAGGCTTTTTAACGATTACGCCATACCTTAGAAAGAATAAAAAATATCGTTTTATTGTCAGTCTATGCAAAAATGATATGGGATAAATGATTCAGGGAAACGTATGGCTGCCGTTAATTTACGTCACATTGAAATTTTTCATGCCGTAATGACCGCCGGAAATCTCACCGAAGCGGCGCGGCTGCTGCATACCTCGCAGCCTACCGTCAGTCGCGAGCTGGCGCGTTTTGAGAAAGTGCTGGGATTAACGCTGTTTGAGCGCACACGCGGGCGCTTACATCCGACGGTGCAAGGGCTACGCCTGTTCGAAGAGGTACAACGCTCCTGGTATGGGTTGGATCGCATCGTCAGCGCGGCGGAAAGTCTGCGCGAGTTCCGTCAGGGCGAACTCTCTATCGCCTGCCTGCCGGTCTTTTCACAATCCTTTTTGCCGCCGCTACTACCGCCTTTTCTGGCGCGTTATCCGGATGTCAGCCTGAATATTGTGCCGCAGGAGTCGCCGTTGCTGGAAGAGTGGCTCTCCGCTCAGCGCCACGATTTAGGGCTGACGGAGACGCTTCATGCCCCGGCAGGAACAACCCGTACCGAGTTACTAACGCTAAATGAAGTGTGCGTACTGCCCTGCGACCATCCGCTTGCCGCCAAAACGGTACTGACGCCAGACGATTTTCAGGGGGAAAACTTTATCAGCCTCTCCCGCCTGGACAGCTATCGACAGTTGTTGGATACGTTATTTGCCGAACATCAGGTGAAACGCAGAATGGTGGTGGAAACGCATAGCGCGGCCTCCGTCTGCGCGATGGTGCGCGCCGGGGCGGGCGTTTCGATCGTTAACCCGCTGACCGCGCTGGACTATGCCGCCAGCGGCGTCACCGTTCGCCGCTTCAGCATTGACGTGCCCTTTACCGTCAGCCTGATTCGCCCGCTACACCGCCCCGCCTCCGCGCTGGTTGACGCCTTCAGTAAGCATTTACAAACGCATCTTTCGCGCCTGGTCGAACCGCTGGAGGTTATTCTGGGGCCGATGACGAAAGCATAAAGCTCACGGCATCTGCGGCATGAATTGCCGTGGTATCGAAAACCGGTAGCGCGCTTTGCGTCTGGGGAACAAGCAAACCTATTTCAGTGCAGCCAAAAATAACGCCCTGCGCGCCTTGCGCAGCCAGTTGTTCGATAACCTGTAAATAATAGTGGCGCGACGCGTCAGTGAATGTCCCCTGACAGAGCTCGTCAAAAATGACCTGATTGATACGCGCCCGATCGTCCGCCTCCGGCACGATGGTCTCAATCGCAAATTGCTGTTCCAGCCGCCCGCGATAAAAATCCTGCTCCATCGTATAGCGGGTCCCTAATAGCGCCACGCGATGCAACCCCTGACGGGCGATAGCTCGCCCGGTAGCATCCGCGATGTGTAGGAAAGGCAGCGAACAACGAGATTCAATAATGTGCGCGATTTTATGCATGGTGTTGGTACACAGCACAATGCCTTCTGCGCCCGCCTGCTGTAACCCCTGCGCGGCCTGCGCCAGGATATCGCCCGCTTTATCCCACTCGCCGCGGCGTTGACATACTTCAATATCGTGGAAATCTACGCTATGCAGCAGTAAGCTCGCCGAGTGCAGGCCTCCCAGCTGCTGTTTAATGCCTTCATTGATTAAACGGTAATAAGGGATAGTCGATTCCCAGCTCATACCACCCAACAGTCCGATCGTTTTCACTGCGCTCTCCTTTTTGTAAAGCATTATGGCAGTGAAGCAAACTTACACATCCGTTTCCAGTCTATTTTTCATCATGCCGGATAACAGGCGTCATCCGGCATGGGAGGGGGGATTACACGCCAATATTTCTTAGCTTCTCGCCCGCCATTAGCTTGCGTTCGATATGCTCCAGGGTGACATTTTTGGTTTCCGGAATCAGCCAGAAAGTGATGCCGATAAAAGCGATATTCAGCGCGGTGTAGAGCCAGAATGTACCTGCCGCGCCAATGCTGTCCAACAGTGTCAGGAATGTCGCGCCGATGATCATGTTCGATACCCAGTTTGTCGTGGTTGAACAGGTAATGCCAAAATCACGGCATTTCAGCGGCTGGATTTCCGAACACAGTATCCACACCACCGGAGCGGCGCTCATCGCGTAACCGGCGATACACATCATCGTCATCCCAACGGAAAGCCAGGAGAGGCCGCTTGATGCCGTACCGTTATCAAACTGCATCAGGCAGTAGCCCAACACCAATGTCCCTAACGCCATTACGCTGAAACCGATTTTTAACGCCGGTTTACGCCCGGCCTTATCGACCGTAAAGACGGCGATAAACGTCGCGAACATAAAGGTCAGCCCGACCACCAGCGTGGCGATCATTTGCTGTTCCGTGGTGGTAAAGCCGGCCATTTTAAAAATGCGCGGCGCATAGTACATAATGATGTTCATGCCGGTGAACTGCTGCATTGCCTGTAGCAACATACCGAGGAACACGGCGCGGCGAACATTGCGGTTAGCTTTAAATAATGCCCACCCGCCCTGCTTGAGTTTGAGGCTTTCCCGAATTTCATTCAGTTCATCACGGGCTTTTTCCGAGGTATCGCGCAGCATACGCAGCACCTCTTCCGCTTCAATATGGCGACCTTTTTGCGCGAGCCAACGCGGACTATTCGGCAGGAATACCACGAGAATAATGAGCAACACCGCAGGCAGCGCCAGCACGCCCAACATCGCGCGCCAGTTGCCGCTGTAGCTGAATGCCGTATCGGATAAAAAAGCCAGCACAATGCCTAACGTCACCATCAGTTGATACATACTGATCATTTTGCCGCGAACATTTTCACTTGCCATTTCAGAGAGATAAAGCGGCGCGGTATAGGACGCAATCCCTACTGCTACGCCCAGTATCACGCGGGCGCCAATCAATACCTCCACGCTGGAAGCAAACGCCGACCCCAGCGAGCCGAGCACGAACAAAATCGCGCCAGCCATCAGGCTATACTTACGCCCCAGCCGGAATGAAAGCCAGCCGTTAAATAATGCGCCAATTGCCGCGCCAAGCATCATACTGCTGACGACCCATTCCTGCAGCCGGCTGGTCAGCACGAAATGGTCGGTAATAAAAGGCAGCGCCCCGGCGATAACGCCGATATCCAGACCAAATAACAGTCCCGCTACCGCTGCAGAAACCGAAACAAACATATTCATACGTCGTGTGTCGCGAAGCGAACGCGGCGTTAAAGCAGAGTCATGATTAATAGAGACCATATTTTCCTGCCACAACAGAGTAAGACATAGCCTGAAAGTACGGGATACTCTTCCTCAAGTGTCAGGCTGGAAACGGCATAAATATGGATTAAATGGCTACGCTATAGCGATATGTGATGGATATTACACTTTTTAAATTTAACGCCGTTGCCGGGTATTTTTTTAAACCACCAATATTTCAATAAGTTAAACCATTGATCATAGCTATTATTTAACAGTATATGGATTAAGTTAAACCCACAATATGGACTATGCTAATGAGATCATAAAAAAACCCTGTACGAGGACAGGGCTTTATCAGTTTTTTCGGCCAAAGAGTCGATTTTTCCAGAAACGCATTTGTCAGTAGCGGATTAACGCGCCAGCCAACCGCCATCTACCGCTATGGTATAGCCATTAATATAATCAGCGGCGCTGGATGCCAAGAAGACTACCGGCCCCATTAAATCGCCCGGTAGCCCCCAACGTCCAGCCGGAATACGGTCGAGAATTTCGGCGCTACGTTGTGCATCAGCGCGCAATTGCTGGGTATTATTCGTGGACATATAGCCCGGCGCGATGGCGTTTACATTGATATTGTGTTTCGCCCACTCGTTCGCCATCAGACGCGTTATTCCCATTACGCCGCTTTTCGACGCGGTATAAGACGGAACGCGAATGCCGCCCTGGAAGGAAAGCATAGACGCGATATTAATAATTTTGCCGCCGTTGCCCTGGGCAATAAAATGTTTTGCCGCCGCCTGAGACATAAAGAACACGCTCTTGATGTTCAGGTTCATAACGTCATCCCAGTCTTTTTCCGTGAAATCAATCGCATCTTCACGACGGATCAAACCCGCGTTATTCACCAGAATATCAATATGACCGTATTCCGTCACCGCCCGTTCCAGTAGCGCCGGAATGCCCTCGATTTGACGCAGATCGGCTGTCAGGCTTAAAAAACGACGTCCCAGAGCGGTGACGCGCGCAATAGTTTCCGTCGGTTCAACAATGTTAATACCGACAATGTCACAGCCCGCTTCCGCCAGCCCTAACGCCATCCCCTGCCCCAATCCGGTATCGCACCCCGTCACAACCGCGACTTTACCTTCAAGAGAAAATGCATTCAAAATCATTGTTAATCCTTATTTTTGTCATGCCTGTCACGCACAGGCGTTATCACCGGTCGCGACTAGCGCAGATCTTGTACCGCAACGTGATCCATGTCATCGAAGACCTGATTTTCTCCCACCATGCCCCAAATAAACGTATAGGCTTTGGTGCCAACGCCGGAATGTATTGACCAGCTTGGGGAAATAACCGCCTGTTCATTACGCATCACAATATGACGGGTTTCCTGAGGCTGCCCCATCATATGGAAAACGCAACTGTCTTCTTCCATATTGAAATAGAGGTACACTTCCATACGGCGCTCATGGGTATGGCATGGCATGGTGTTCCATAGATTGCCGGGCGCCAGTTCGGTGAGTCCCATACTGAGCTGACAGGTTTCCAGTACATCCGGTACGAAGTATTTATTGATAGTGCGACGGTTACTGGTGAGGTTATCGCCTAAGGTGACGGGCGCAACGTCGGCAGGCGACACTTTTTTCGTCGGATAAGCGGTATGCGCTGGCGCGCAGTTGTAATAAAACTTCGCCGGTCTGCTCGCCTCATTGCTGACGAAGACCAGCTCTTTCGCCCCTTTACCAATATACAGAGCATCACGATGACCAATGTCATGGCGCTGCCCGTCAACGATAATGGCGCCCGCGCCGCCAATATTAATGACGCCCAGCTCGCGGCGGTCCAGTAACCGGGAAACGCCAAGCTGTTTACCCACCTCTCCGCCGATTTCAACGGGATGGCTGACGGGCATAATGCCGCCGACAATAATACGGTCGATATGGCTGTAGACCATCGTATATTCATCAGCGACAAAAATATTTTCTATTAAAAACTCGCGTCGCAGCGCCTGGGTGTCCAGCGTTTTAGCGTGCTCGCTATGGATACTTTGCCTTACGTCCACTTTTCCCTCCAATGATAAATCGATCGCAACGGCATAAAATTCAAAACACTGTTTTGATTTATTTAACGGCATCATAGTCGCCTGGATAAAGGTTTTCAACAATAAATAAAACAACGTTTCATTTATATGGTTGGTTATTTTTAAAACTGCTGTAGCGATCACGATCGGCGCCAAAACTTACGCACTTGTCTGATTTTCAGACATGTGCGCCAGGTGCTGTATGCGGTTACTCAGATAAAAATTGGAGCTTGTTTTAGAACGAGGTCTGATGTGCGAATTGAATTAAAAGCGGTATGCGTCTGCAATGCCCGACGCGGCAAAACGTTCTGTGCTATAACGAAAAAGGGGGTTCTGTCACTGGCTTTGCCCTCGTGATAGAGGGCTTTTTATGACGGAATACTGAAGCAGAAAAAGGATGGCTGGCGCAGGATCAATCGCGTTCAATGGTTAAAGCAACGCCCTGGCCACCACCGATACACAGCGTCGCCAGGCCTTTACGCGCGTCGCGTTTAACCATTTCGTGCACCAGTGAAACCAGAATTCGACAGCCGGAAGCGCCAATAGGATGCCCCAGCGCAATCGCGCCGCCATTAACGTTTACCCGTCGCTCATCCCATTCCAGCATTTTTCCTACCGACAACGCCTGGGCGGCAAACGCTTCGTTGGCTTCGATAAGGTCGACCTCCGTCAATTGCCAGCCGGCACGCTCCAGACAGCGCCGGGTAGCATATACCGGCGCAATCCCCATTAGCGCAGGATCGACGCCGACGCTGGCAAACGCGCGGATGCGCGCCAGCACCGGCAGCCCCAGCGCCCGGGCTTTCGTCTCGCTCATCATCATCACCGCGGCGGCGCCATCGTTGATTGAGGAGGCATTACCCGCCGTCACCGAACCTAAACTATCAAACGCCGGATGCAGCAGGGCTAACCCCTCCGCACTGGCGTCAGCCCGCGGTTGTTCATCCGTATCGACAATTGCGGTCTGCCCATTACGTTGCGTGACGATGGGGACAATCTCATCTTTAAAACGCCCGGTATCAATCGCGGCCCTGGCTTTTTGCTGCGAACTGAGCGCATAAGCATCCTGTAACTCGCGGCTGATGCCATATTCCCGCGCCAGGTTTTCTGCCGTCACGCCAATGTGATAATCGTTGAAGGCATCCCATAAGCCATCATGTACCAGACTATCCACCAGATTGTCGGCATCAGGCAACGCGCCGGTACGGCTGTCATTGAGGACATGCGGCGCACGGCTCATATTCTCCTGCCCGCCCGCAATAACAATGTCCGCTTCGCCGCACTGAATAGCCTGCGTCGCCAGGTGCAACGCTTTTAAACCGGAACCACAAACGTCATTAATGGTAATGGCGGAAACGGTAGTCGGCAGCCCTCCTTTGATGGCTGACTGGCGCGCCGGATTCTGCCCGGCGCCAGCCGTCAGTACCTGACCGAGGATGACCTCATCGATAGCATTAGCGTCCACGCCGGTGCGCTCAATTAACGCTTTTACGACCATACTCCCCAGCTCGACGGCGGAATGACGGGCCAGCGTTCCCTGAAAACAGCCGATGGGTGTCCGTAAAGCCCCCACTATCACAACCTCTTTCATTACCACCTCAGCGCAAAATGACACCGCCATAGTAGAGCATTGTTAAAATTAGTTATCTTGATTGTTTAAAAAAAGTGAGTTTTATCACAAAGGAAATGACACTGATTTGACGGTGACGCAGCTTATTTCTGCTGCAAATGGTAGCGAAGCCAGTTCCCCGCCGTTCCGGGCGGCGTCTTCTTGTTCCACAGCAAATCAATAGCAATCGCCCTCGGCCAGCCAGGAACATCCAGCTGCGCCAGCGGTTTTTCCGCCGCAAACTCTTCCACCAGCGCGCAGGGCAATACGCACCAGCCAAATCCCTGAACCGCCATGCTCAACAGTAATAAATAGTTTGGCGCTGACCAGGCCGGGCCGCGCGTAATGTTGGCGTTAGATTCAAGGTAGGTATTCAGACGCAGCTCGCGCCAGGTATGCAGTTGTTCCCATTGCAGGTTCGTCTGCGACGCCAACGGATGCGTGGTCGCCACATAAACCCCCATCCAGCTTTGAACAGGCAGACGCGTCGCGCCAATGTCTGTGGGATAGTCATCACGCGCTTCAATCAGGCCTATCTGGGCACGCCCTTTTTGCAGCAGGTCGATGACATCATCATTTTCTCCGATCAAGCATTCAAACTCGGTATGCGGAAATTGACGATCAAACTGCGCCATTAACTCTTCCAGGCTGTCAGGGTGCAGGGTATCAGAGAGGACGAACGTGAGTCTTGCCTCCGTCTCGCCGGATAACGTCAGCGCCACCTCATCCAGACGGTCGCTCGCCGATAAAATAGCCTGAACATAGCTAAGCACCCGTTTTCCTTCTTCGGTCAGAACGGGCTGGCGCGAAGATCGATCAAATAATGAAAATCCCAGATCCGCCTCCAGATGCGCAATGGCGGTACTAATGGTGGACTGGCTTTTACGCAGGCGGCGCGCCGCCGCAGAAAATGAACCGCAAGAGACGGTCTCAACAAATGCCATTAACGCTTCAGGTGAGTAACGCATAACCTATCTACTTTATCGATGGATGTTATCTTTTAGGTATCACATTAAACGATAAAATAGCGGAAATTTCTTTATTTTGATTAAGAGTAAGGTTTTTTCGTTTATGCAACATGACGCCATACAACGTCGCTCGCTGCCGGAGCGTATTTTCCATGCTGTCTGTTTTGAAGGTATTGCGACTGCGATACTGGCGCCAACGACCGCCTGGCTAATGCAGCGCTCGGTGCTGGAGATGGGCGGCCTGACGATATTGCTGGCAACGACGGCCATGATCTGGAATATCATTTATAACGCTCTGTTTGATCGACTGTGGCCTGCGCATCAGGTGAGACGAACCGCCAAAGTGCGCGCACTCCATGCGTTAGGATTTGAAAGTGGGTTTATTGTCATTGGCGTGAGTATTGTCGCCTGGGTACTGAATGTCAGCCTGCTACAAGCCTTCACCCTGGAAATTGGTTTCTTCCTGTTCTTTTTGCCGTACACGATGCTGTACAACTGGGCATACGATGTTTTACGCCAGCGAATAGTGACCCGCCGCCAACAGCGCGTTAGTGCATGATATTGCTCTTTTTTGCCGGGATCGCAACGCTCCCGGCCCCCCTCCTCCACGACATCCATCTGCTTAAAACGCCCCCAACTGACGCTATTTATGGTAAATTGCGCTTCTTTTTGTGTGTTTTATAGTTGATAAATTCAAATAATGTCTAAAATTTGGTCAAAAGATGAGACTCTCTGGAGTTTTGCATTATACGGAACGGCTGTAGGCGCAGGCACTCTTTTCCTTCCCATCCAGTTGGGATCGGCAGGCGCAATCGTGCTATTTATTACCGCGCTGGTCGCCTGGCCTCTGACATACTGGCCGCATAAGGCGCTGTGTCAGTTTATTCTTTCCTCAAAGACTTCTGCCGGTGAGGGAATTACTGGCGCCGTTACTCATTATTACGGCAAGAAAATCGGCAGTATTATTACCACGCTTTATTTCATTGCGTTTTTTGTCGTGGTATTAATTTATGCTGTGGCGATTACCAATTCCCTGACAGAGCAATTAGCGAAGCATATTCAGATAGATATTCGCATCCGGATGGCAGTTAGCTTCGGCGTAGTACTTATCCTGAATATGATTTTCTTAATGGGAAGACATGCCACTCTTCGCGTAATGGGCTTTTTAGTCTTTCCACTTATCGCTTACTTCTTGTTCCTTTCGCTCTACTTAACCGGAAGCTGGCAACCCTCGTTACTGACCGGGCAGATGTCTTTGGATAGTCACACGTTGCACCAGGTATGGATTTCTATTCCGGTGATGGTTTTTGCTTTTAGCCATACGCCCATTATTTCGACGTTTGCCATCGACAGACGGGAAAATTTTGGTGAGCAGGCCATGGATAAATGCAGAAAGATCATGAAGGTCGCCTACCTGATTATCTGCCTGAGCGTGCTATTCTTTGTCTTTAGCTGCCTGCTCTCCATTCCGCCGTCATACATTGAAGACGCGCGCAACGAAGGCGTTACCATCCTTTCCGCGCTCTCGATGATGCCCAATGCGCCGGCCTGGCTCTCTATTTCCGGTATTATCGTTGCCGTCGTGGCCATGTCGAAATCTTTCCTCGGCACCTATTTCGGCGTCATCGAGGGCGCAACCGAAATGGTAAGAACCACCCTACAGCAGGTTGGCGTGAAAAAAAGCCGGGCGTTCAATCGCGCGCTGTCTATCATGCTGGTCTCCGGGATTACGTTTATTATTTGCTGTATTAACCCGAATGCCATCTCTATGATTTATGCTATTAGCGGCCCGCTCATTGCGATGATTCTGTTTATTATGCCCACGTTGTCAACGTACCTGATACCGGCATTGAAACCCTACCGTTCAGTAGGCAATTTCATTACGTTGGTCGTCGGTTTACTTTGCGTATCGGTGATGTTTTTCGGCTAAAGTAAAAGATAGCCGGGATATAACTCCCGGCTATTTTATATAAGAATCCAGCACCTTTAATATTACGTCCAGATCTTCTTCACGTCTGGCTTCATCACTCTGATGAACGATATGCTCGGTCAGATGCCCTTTAATCACCTCACGCATTAAGCCATTTACCGCGCCGCGAATCGCCGCGATCTGTTGTAACACGGCCGCGCATTCATGCGGTTCATCCAGCATTTTTTTTAGCGCTATCACCTGTCCCTGAATCTTGCTGGTTCTGGCTTTAAGCTTTTGTTTGTCCCGGATGGTATGTGACATTGCAACACCTCACTAACATTAACGAATACAAATTATAGCATTACGATGTTACTGGGGGGTAGTATTCCATACTGGGGGGGAGTAGAATAACGCCCACATAAAACAACTAAGAATCATTCTCATGGGTGAATTTTCGACACTTCTTCAGCAAGGAAACGGCTGGTTCTTCATTCCCAGCGCCATTTTATTAGGTATTTTGCACGGGCTTGAACCAGGGCACTCCAAAACTATGATGGCGGCTTTTATTATTGCCATTAAAGGTACGGTTAAACAGGCCGTCATGCTCGGTCTGGCAGCAACGCTTTCTCATACCGCGATCGTCTGGTTAATCGCTCTGGGTGGGATGTATCTTAGCCGGGCATTCACCGCACAATCAGTGGAACCATGGCTGCAGTTAATTTCTGCGATTATTATTCTGAGCACCGCGTGCTGGATGTTCTGGCGGACATGGCGAGGCGAGCAGCAGTGGCTGGCGGGAAACCATCATCACGACCACGACCACGACCACGACCACGACCACGACCATCATGGTCACATACATCCGGAAGGCGCAACGTCAAAAGCGTATCAGGATGCCCATGAACGCGCCCATGCTGCCGATATTCAACGCCGTTTTGATGGTCAAACAGTGACTAATGGACAGATCCTGCTGTTCGGCCTGACCGGAGGGCTTATCCCCTGTCCGGCTGCGATCACCGTTTTACTGATTTGTATCCAGCTTAAAGCGTTTACGCTGGGCGCCACGATGGTACTGAGCTTTAGTCTTGGCCTGGCATTAACGCTGGTGACGGTAGGCGTTGGCGCGGCGATAAGCGTTCAACAGGCAGCAAAGCGCTGGAGTGGTTTTTCGACGCTTGCCCGGCGGGCGCCCTATTTTTCGAGCATTCTGATTGGTCTGGTCGGCGTGTATATGGGAATTCATGGCTATACCGGGATCATGCAGTAAATATGTAACGCTTCTGCTCAGGCCGTATCATTCACGTCGGGTTTCATTCCAGAAGCGTTTTTACTTATCAAACGGTATGAAAGGCCATACATTCAGCGTCCCGCCTGAATAATGATCTGTGTTTTACTTCACGACACCACAGGCAAAACATGCCCCACCGCCACCGGGTTTAGCCGGCGTTTCAGGGTTTCTGGATAGGGTCGCCGGAGGCGGGTTATTGCGGAGCGATAAACGGAGTTCGCTGCAGTGATTTACAAAACCGGGTACCAAACAGCAGTTCCCGTAATCGGTTCCGCATTCCCAGCTTCACCAGTAACCGGTATTTGTCCTGCCAGATTTGCTTCTCCTGCGTATTCAGCCTTCCACACAACGCTGACAACCTTCCCCGTCCACGGTAAACTTCCTGAAGCAAGCGTAACTGGGCCAGGCTCACTCCACATGCCAGTATCTCCCGGTGCATCAACTGGTCCATATAGTTCATCAACCGCTTCGGATTGTTAAATATCGGCGGCACTTCCAGAAAGCCCGTCACCGGAGCCGGAGATAACAAAAAGGCGTCCAGCCCTCCTGTCCTGCGCAGGCGTGCGCCCCCGGCCCACTGTTCATCCCGCCGCCACCGAATAAGTATCTCCGCCAGTTCCTGCTCCAGCAGCGCCGGGATGCCGCCGTATACCTTCAGTACCACCCGGTCGCTGAAAAACAGCTCATCGCTGATAATCATAACCGGGTAGTCCGGCAGTATCTGCCTCAGGGAATAGAACAAAAAGAGATGTTCACGGGGACGCAGACACAGTATCAGTATGGCCTCCGGTTTCCGACGTAATTGCTGCAACAGAACAGGCAGCCTGTATGCGGTTTCACAGTTGCAGCCCGGCAGAAATCTTCGGACCAGGTGTGCCACGGCGATCGTCACCGGCCAGCAGTCACCGTAAACGATAATCTGCCGGGCCGGCATCCGGTTATGTTCCGTCATCCTCATCCTCCTTCTTTTTCAGGATCTTTCCCGCATTTCTGCTACTGCACAGCCGGTTCCACAGTTCATTTGCCATCGACCTGTCACCATTACCGACCCGGCGTTTTGATACCAGCGGCGGTCCGGCTTTTTCACGGCGCGTGGACGGGGTGGGACTGTCAAGAACCCGGATAACATAAATCTCATAGCGTCGTGCTTTATTGGGCAGGGTCTGGTGACGGCAGATGCTGACCACCCGCGATGTTTTGCTTCGCAGATAGGCAATCAGGTAGCTGGCCCGTCTGGCCGTGATGTGAAACGCCTCTGCTATCTGGTTACGCTGAACCCAGTTCTGCTGCAACAGGCACCAGTGTGCCACGATGATATACAGGGGCTCGCCGGCATACTGGCGGACACTTACCGGAATAAAACAGGCATCATGGTTGGTCTGTCCGGGATAATGAATATCGTTACCTGAAAAAACTATCTTCCCTTTTGATTTATCAGAAGACATGCAAACTCTCCGTTTTTTTAGTGAAAAAGACCGAGAAGAAAAAAATAATCATAAAGATAAATTTATAGCTATTTTTTAATTAACTATCAGGAAATGGTATTTAATCCTGCTAATTGTAAGTAACAATCACTGTCATTGCGGCTGAAAAAGCACCTGTTTTAATTACCGCACCGGGTATAGCTTCGACCTTTGCTTTATACTGTTTTATAATTCTGCCACCGGCACCGTTATCAAGATGGATAGATCCCATATCTGTTTTCACATTAAATTTAACTGGTGTGTTATTATCCACATCCATTACCGACAGTCTGAAGCCATTGTTTTCTTGTTTATTATTCTTAAGAATCACGGTGCTGTCAGCATCTGCCAGTGTCAGACCGTTGGTCCTGAACTCTATAGCCAGTGGGGCGACGAACGGGATCTGCGTTCCGACATTCTGTTGTGCTGTAACGGTGAAAGGTACTTCCCTGGGCACCAGGGTTTCCTTATATTCCGTATAAAAACGCCCCATATTGATGGTATTAGAAGGAGAGATAATAACCTTGCCTGAGTTGTCAGGAATAAACCTGAGATTAAACGCAGAAACAGTTAAAGGTCTGAATGGAACAGTCGGTGGTTCAACAGACAGTCCGGGTTGTGACGGGCTATAGGGATATATATTAATTTTACTTCCCGGAATGTTTATGTCCAAAAAATTATTATTGAAAACCTGTTCGACAAAAATATGTACTGTAATCGTTCCGCTCCGGTTATATGTTTTTTGCGCTTCCATACGTTGCCCGAATGCTTTTGAACTGGACCAGCCTGAAAACCCTGCCTGTATATCCCTCCACGTAAATGTCACGGGAGTCAAGCTCCCTTCCTGAACAACGATATCCATTCCAAGACCGCGATCTTTTAGCGCAGTGGCTACCTGTCTCATATCGGAAAGCGAAACTGCTGTAGAGTAAACAAGTGAATTAAAACTGCTCCATGTTGTAGTACAGGTATAACTTATGGGAACAGTAATCTTCTGCAGTTCCTGCCCTTGTAAATATTGTCCTCCCTTCAGACTGATATTCTGAATATTTACATTTCCATTGGCATCACATTTTGACCAGTCATAGTTTGCCCTCGCAGAATCACAGACAGCAAAGAAAAGAAACACACCTGACAGTATCAGTGATTTCATATTGAATAATCGTCCTGTCATGATGTCGCCCCTGCGTCCTTAAACGCGCAGTTCAGGGCATCGCAGGCGTAGCGGTTCATCTGCAGTCCACCATAATCATCAATATACCCCACCCACAGCGTCCGGGTTTCTGCTGGCAGAACAGCCTTTAAAGGCAGGCTCCCCAGGGGCGGCACCATCACGCCCTCGCGGAAACCGCTGAGCCTGTGGCTACGGTCTGCTCCCAGCCACGCCACAGTGATGTAGTACGGCGTCGGGTTTCTGAGGGTCAGATGTCCCGCATTTCGCTCAGCAGTCAGCTTTCTTTCCGGCTGGTCACTGCTGCTTCTGATAATGGCTTTCGGACGGTAAAACAGTTTCAGCTGGCTCTGCATGGCCAGCTGCAGGACGTTGTCGTCTTCCGACTTCGGGGGAACGCCCCGCACGTTAAACCAGAACAGTGTTTCCCTGTCCTGAGGGAGCTTATCTGTCAGCCCGCGAACCTGGGTGATGCGGACCTGGGATTTCTGTCCGGCATCAATACGCTGCAGCGGCGGCAGCGCCATCAGCGCATCGGTTCTCACCCCGTCAGCATCCGTCACCCAGGACTGCGCCAGGAACGGCGTGGTTTTGTCATCGTTATTCAGCGTGATGGCCACCGTTTTCTGCGGCGCATCCATGATAATACGGGTCCGGTCGACATTGACGGCCGCCGGGCTGCACTGGCTCCATGCTGCCGCCAGTGCGAGTAAAATCACACGGCTTCTTCTGCTGTTTTTCACCTGTTTTCTCCGTTAGTCCTGCTCTGTGACAGGGATATTTTTATCTGCAGGGCAGTAACAGCGGCCCCCGGCTGAGTGTCACCGTTTCCGGCAGGGTGAGTCTGCACTGCACCCGGCCATCCCAGGACACGTTCAGGGTCCGGCGGTCTTCCCCGCTGAGTCCGGTCAGGTAAGCCAGACCGTCATCTCCGACCATCCCCGCGGTTCTGCCGGTTTTCCCGGACACCACCAGGGCGCCAAACGGCGGACTTGCGCCATCAGCCAGCCGGATATGACCGAGCACCGGCTCCCCCTGGCTGGCGTCAATCTTCCGGTAGCCCACCGCGCCCTCCGTCAGCACCTGGCTAATGACGGAGCTGTTGACGTCCACGTCCTCCGGCAGGGCGGCCACATCAACCGAAATATCGCTGCGCCGATAGCTGCTGCCGGCGCTTACCACGCCCACCCCGAAGCGGTTGGTCACCCCGCTGTTGCCGTTCACCGGCACACCGGCCACGTCTCCGGTATCTATCATCATGCGAGGCTCATTCCCGGCCATCGACTGGCTGAAGGCGGCGCCGTGGGCGGTGGCGGTCACCGAGCCGTACCAGCTCAGGCCCAGGCTGCGGTACTGTCCGGGCTGCAGGGTGGCGTCCGCTGCCGCCTGACCCCACGGCAGACGGCTCTGCACGCTGCCGCTAAAGCTGCTGTTACTGCCGGTGTCATAGCGGTTATGACCGGCGCTGATGTTCCATGTGGTATCCGGGTTATGGAAATCGCTGTAATTCACGGTCTGCTGCAGGCCGCCCCGGTTATCCTTCTGCACGCTGTAGCTCACCTGGCGGCTGTCGCCCCACGGGATACTGATGGTGGCGTAGACCTGGTTCTGGCTCCCCCCGCCGGTGTACTGGTTACGGGCAAACGACACCGAGGCCGAGAGCCCCTGAAGGTCGCCGAGACTGAACACTTTGTTGAAGCTGAGCATGTAGTTATTGTTGGACTGCGCATTCCAGTAATTGAGCCGGCTTACCGAGAGGGCCGCGCTCATATTGAGTACCGGAACGGACTGGCTGTAAGTCACGGTGTAGCTTTGTTTTTCATGCCATGCATCGCCGCCGTCGGTGGCCCGACGCTGCAGGTACTCCGGCATGGACAGAAAATGGCGGTCCGAGAAGCGGTATCCGACGAACGCCAGGGTACTGCCGGTTTTATCAAACGTTTTGGCATAGTTGATACGGTAGCTGTAACCGGACTGCTTCTTCCCATGCGGCAACCGCGCATCTGAGCGGGTGACGTCCGCAGACAGAGCGCCCAGCAGCCCCATATTCTGGCCGATCCCGAGCGCCGCGGACTGGTAGTCGCCGGTGGAGGCAATGAGGCCGCCATACAGCGACGTGTTGTTAAATGCTCCCCAGGTGGCCTCCCCGAGCAGAAAGTCAGGGCTGACCATGCTGTTGTTATGCGTCCCGCCGTACAGCGGACGTCCGGCGGCCACCTTATAGCGAACCTGTCCCTGGCGTGCCATAAAGGGGACGCTGGCCGTGTTGACCTGCCAGGTCCGGACGCTACCGTCGCTTTCCCGGACGCTGACATCCAGGTTGCCGCTGATATTCTGGCTCAGGTCGGGAAGCTCAAAAGGCCCCGGCGACACCCGGGTCTGGTAAAGAATGCGGCCATTCTGGCTGACGGTAACCTGTGCATTACTGTTCGCAATGCCGCTGATTTTCGGGGCATACCCCTGAAGAGAGGGCGGTAGCATGCGCTCATCGCTGGCCAAAGTGAGCCCGGCAAAGCGGAAGGAGTCAAAAATAGCGGAGCTGAGGTACGTCTGTCCGAGCGTCAGTTTTGAGCGCAGTGCTGGCAGGGCACGGAACAGATACGTCTGCGGCAGATAAAAATCGGACTGTGATGCGCCCCGCCCACTGTCAAAACGGCTGTACTGATAATCGCTCCGCAACCGCCAGGCGCCGAGATTAAACCCGGCGGTGCCGTAGAGGCTGTAGCTGGTAGAGGTCTCCCCCTGCTGCGGCATATAGCGGTTGGCCATCAGGCTGTAATCGAGCAGGCCGGCGGTGACGCCGTCGCTCCAGCGTGAAGGGGGCACCCAGTCCGGGTCCTGATAACGCATCCAGGCCTGGGGGATAATGAAGGTCAGACGCTGATTTTCAGCGCTGTACCGTACCTGACTGTCAGCGGAGCGCAGCTCAAGGCATTGCCCGTTCGGGATACCGGTAACGGGTTTCAGGCCATGAATAATCTTATCCTTAAGACCCAGCATGGCCACCATGTCTGTTGTCACACAGATGACGGCCGCGTCGCGTCCGGCCACCGGTACAACTCTGACCGGATACTGTTCCCGTACCGGCTGGTCATTGAGCCAGATATCGAGAATATAGTTACCGGGCGCCACATACCCCTCGCGGCTGAAGGCCGTGAGGTCCACGTTAGACAGGTTCCCGCTGTCCAGCAGGCTGGCATTGAACTCCGTGGCCTGCGACTTCAGGACGGAAAATGTCAGGGTAATCAGAATGGCAAGCCGGGTAATTTTCATGGCATGGCGCTTTCGTGTTGTCGTCCGTGTAACAGACAGCCCGCAGGCACAGTCAGATATAAAAGCCGTCCGATCCCCTCCGTGGACGGCTTCTCCCTGTCGTTATTTACCGCGTGAAATCACAGGTATTTCAGGGTGTAGGTGACGGATGCGTTAACATCGCCAGGAGTTGCGGCATCTGTCAGGGCTATCAGGCGGGCAAAGAAGTTGAGTTCGTTATTCCCGGCCTGCAGTTGCTGGGCGTCGCCATCCGGCATCGGGGTATTGGGTGTAATCAGTGAGGTGTTGTCACTTTTCAGAAGCTGCACGCCAACATGCTGGGCACTGCCGGTGCTGACGTAAGCTTTACCTGAGGTATCAGCTGTGCCACTGAAAGAGACGGTTACTTTAGACATTTTCCCTGCGGAGCCGGCTATTGTAGTTTCATTCGGATCGAAGGCGCAGTTCTGCAGATGAATGGTGAACGGTTTTGAGTCCGTGGTTGCATTGGCGGTATTCAGTTTACGGTAAGAAATCTGTCCAAACGGAACGGTGATCGCATCGTCGCCCGGTGCGATATCACAGGGTGAGTTGGTGATGGTACCAGTGAAAAGAATTTTACCTGAGCCGAACGGGCCTGCTGTGGGTGTAGTATCGGCGGCAAATACAGAAGCGCCATACATCATACCGGCAGCCGCCATGGCAAGTATTATTTTATTACGCATAGATAATATGTCCTTTGGGTGAATGAGAATTATTTTGCAAAGGCTGAAAACAAATATGAGGGTATTAATGAAAGCGTTCAGAAAAGATTCGTATGAATAATAAACGCCGGGTGTTAAACGAAGCACCTGAACTTTCCATCGAAAAATATTGATTTCAGCTAATGCCTAATCAGTTGTAAGAAAATTCTTATTCAAATTAAAACAATAAAAATAGATCGATACGATCGATGATTATGATCGTAATTTAAGAATAATCATCAAAGAAATACTTTTTAATGTAATTATAAGCAGATGAATACCTAACAGACAGATATTCGCAGCGGACATGAAATATTTTGTAATATGTTATCGGGAATGTATGTTTTGCTTTTCCATCACACTGGATATTTACAAAACATAATACCAATCATATATAACAATGAAATTGCTGGCAGCATAAAAAACCAGACATAACGCAAGTGAAAGGCATTTAATTTCAAAACATTAACTTAATAAATCATTATGAACCATCATAAGCGGAAGGGATAAAAAATAATAAATGAAATGATATTCTTCTGTATTTGTGATGGACATCACAATAGATATAAATGCAGGTACCCTGACATTACTGAACTTCACGGATGAATTTTAAAAACAATGCCGACAGCAAAGAGCAAACTGGTAATAGCTGTCAGACATAATGCTGCCTGCTGTAATATATACAGCAGGCTGGGGGATATTAATGCGCGGCGTCGTGCTGCACGGGGGGCGTGGGTGATTCCTGAACTGACTGAGAGTCTACAACTATGCCATCCTGAGCTGATTTCAGTAACAGACCTGCCTGATAGTATTTTCCTTCGTTCATCAAGGAAAGCGCTGTGGTCACATCCTTACGGGTTTGCTGAAGAGGAATGAGTTCCTGATTTTCAATAACACTGACGCCTGCTAGTTTCAGGGCCTCTATAGTCCCTTTTTTATCTCCTTCTTTCATTTTCTGGTTTGCTTTATTAATAGCATCATTTTTCTGGCCCGCAGGGAGATAATCTTCTGCTACCGTAATCGATGAATTTATCCGAATATAGTGGTCTCCTTCAACTGGGGCTTTTTTATCTGATTTGACATACAGCTTCCAGTCAGTGCTGTCATCGTTCAGGAGTTTTTCTGCTTGCGCAGCCAGTTGTTCCGCCTTTTGGGTGCGACCATTAAACAACTCGAATCGCGACATTCCGATATCACGCATGGCCTGCCAGGCCTGTCCGGATATCTTGTCATTATTCAGAGTAACGTTATCAGTCATGTTTGTTGCGGCCATAAGATTTCCTGAAAACAGGATAACCATCAGCGCAACGCCTGGCATAATATGGCTTTTCATAATCCATCATCTCCACAAAGTAACATTTTTTATCGTATTATCCTATTCAGAACCGGTAACCCACGCCAAGATTAAAACCATTGCTATTAAGGCTTCCGCTGTTATGGGTAGCATCAAAATCCGCTCCCTCATAACCCAGAGTTATAGCGACATTACTGACCGGGGTATAAGCCACGCCAGCAGAATAACCATATCCGACCTTACTATCAGACTCATTTATCCCGTGATCACGCTGATGCAATAATACGGGGCCCACTTGACTATACAGACTTAACTGGTTATTTATTTTCCATGAGGGGCCTGCAAGCAGGGAGTAATAACGGGTTGTTACACGACCATTACTGCTTTCATCGGAATAGCGCTGGCTTCCATTTAGCCAGGCAAATGAGGTTGTCAGCCCCCAGTCCGGTGACATTTCATAGTTGTTTGCCAGCCGAACCCCACGCAACGTCCCGGCGTGATTAGTATGGGACTGGGCGTATCCAAGTGAAAATGTACTGGCATTATCGTCTGCCCATACCGGACTGGCTGCAGCAGACAGCAGAACAATACCGGCACTTCCGGCTAATAGCATTTTGTTCATCTTCTTCTCTCCGGTTATTTTTACCTGATGCCTTACTGGCATGTATTAAGTTAAAATCTTTCCGTGATAACAAACTATAAATAAATCTTTTAAATTATGAGCGCTGTTACGCCAGCAAATACCTTTATCTCCGGCTGTCGGGAGGCTATTCACAGAAATATATCCAGGCCAGAAACAGTATTTAATAATAAATAAACTGAAAAATAAAAACTGACAAAAATAGAAGTTCACTGATATATACCCAAAATAATTCGAGTTGCTTAAAGGCGGCAAGGGAGTGAGTCCCCAGGAGCATAGATAACGATGTGACTGGGGTGAGCGACAAATCTGCCGGGAGCAGATTTGAACGTCGCGTGCGACGGCCCGTCAGGGCGAGGCCCATGGATGGACTGAGTAATCCGTAGCCAACACATAAGCCACTTGAAGTATGAAGGGTATATAACGGGAAAGAAGGCATATCGGCCTGGTAAATCAACGTCTGTGACTTAGTTGCAGGAAACGGCTATGGTGAGGGGGGGGGCGGCAGTTATCGGGCAGTAACGGCATTGTTCAGTGAGTATCCAGGAAACAAAAAAAGAAGGGAGCGGTACTCCCTTCGTAAACATGTCAGAATACGACATTTTGGTACTCTTTTATTTATTATCTGGCCGTAAAAGTTATGCTGTTGGCAGATATCTCCAGTCAACATAAAAAAATACCACCAGCTAAAAATGTGATGCAAACCACCATTAAGCAGGTAACCAAATTGACTGTGCCACTACAATCCGGAAAAGAGTAAGAATCCGGGGATAACATCTGATGCACAAATTAGCACCAGTCTTCGATTCGGATACCCGGAATGCGTTCAAACTCGCGGAGATTGTTTGTGACGACGACCAGTCCGCGGCTACGGGCATGGCCAGCAATCATCTGGTCATAAGGCCCGACAGGTGTTCCCTTGCGGGCCAGTTCGGCACGGATTTGACCGGTATGTATCGCCAGCCTGAAGGGGCATGTTGGCTTTGACGATCAGGCAAAAAACAACGGCGAATAAAGTCGTATGATGATCTTCACATTTATCATCATCAGCGTTCATATTACTCAACCTGTAATCAACCTCTGGCGTTTTTCTGTATCCATCACAACCATTTCCGGTAAAGGTAAAAAAGGGATTTGAACCTTTCCGGAGATGATAATGAAGGTAAATGCATGGACAATTTTGCTTATGTCGGCGCATCTGACGGCCTGTGCCGTCCCTGGCACAGAAAAATATCAGACCAGCATGGACAGCGTTACGGCAGAAAAAGTAAGCCGGATTATCCAGTCGGATGTCATTCCTTATAAAGGCGAAAACCATGGAGAAGTTATCAGCCGCGTATCGTCTGATTTTCTCGGAACACCTTATCAGGCGGATACGCTCATCGGTGGGCCCGGCACCCCCGAAGTCCTTGTAGCGAATTTCAACGGAGTGGACTGCTTTACCCTGGCTGATTACGTTGAAGCCCTGGCCCGCAGCGATAATCAGAAATCGTTTCTGCATAATCTTGCCAGGACTCGCTACGCCGCGGGCAAAGTTGCTTATCTCAGCCGCCGGCACTTCTTCTCTGACTGGTTCGCCGCAACACCGCGTAATGCACGGGATGTAACGCCGGATATCAGCCCTGATTATGTCGTTGTTGACAAGCAGCTTAACCATAAACCTGATGGCGGCGAGTACATTCCTGGTCTGGGCATCCATCCTCGTAAAATAAATTACATTCCCGGAAGAGCCATCAACCAGCAGGTCATGAACCACCTAAAAAACGGGGATTATATCGGTGTCTACTCCCCGCTCGACGGGCTGGACGTTTCACATGTGGGTATCGTAGTTCGCCATGATGAACAGGTGTGGTTCAGGAACGCCTCCTCATTGGCCGCAAACAGAAAAGTGGTGGACACACCGTTTATGGAATACATGCATTCCAGACCGGGCATCGTTGTGCTGCGGGCTGAATGATAAAGTCATTACCGGAGTCGCCAGCTGATAATAGCCGTCCGACATAGATATTGAAACCCTGTGTACTGTGGGGCCGACAGGAAAAATTGCTGTAAATTCGTGGATTTAGTAAATACTAGAAGATATTTGTCTGGAGCGGGCGAAGGGAATCGAACCCTCGTATAGAGCTTGGGAAGCTCTCGTTCTACCATTGAACTACGCCCGCTTTGAGATGCGTAAGGCATTATAAACCTTACGCTCTGGTTGGCAAGAGACTTACTGGCTGACTGGCGATTAATTCGCCGTCAGCACTTCGGTTTACTCCCCTGCGGCGGCAGATAACGCAGCGGATCGATGGCCGTCGCCCGGTAGCGAATCTGGAAGTGTAGTCTTACGGATGCGGCATCCGTGCTGCCCATCGTAGCGATTTTTTGCCCCGCTTTAACGCTTTGTCCATTATTAACCAGCATGGTGTCATTATGAGCGTAAGCCGTAATGTAATCTTCATTGTGCTTAATCATGATGAGATTGCCGTAACCGCGCAGCTGGTTCCCGACATAGACAACTTTACCCGCTCCCGCCGCATAAACAGGCGTTCCGCGCGCGCCCGCAATATCGATCCCCTTATTTCCGCCCTCCGCGGTGGAATAAGGTAAAATCACTTTACCGTTAGCAGGCCATACCCAACAACGCTGCCCCACCGGCGGCCAGGAGGATTTTGGCACCGAAGATGACGGTCTGACCGCAGCAGTTTTTGTTGCTGTTTTATTGCTGGTTTTGCGTGTTGAACTGCTACTCTTTGCGCTGCCGCGCACTTTAATTCGCTGCCCCACCTCAATAGTATAAGGCGGAGAAATGCCATTCAGTCGGGCCAGTTCTTTCACGCTGGTTCCCGTGGCGCGCGATATACGATACAACGTATCGCCGCGCTTAACGGTATAGACGGAGCCGGAATACGTTCCTGAGCCGGAATTACTGGAACACCCCGCCAGCAGCAGCCCTGTGCATAACAGCACCGCAATACCCAGGCTATTTTTGTTCAGGCGTCCTGCGCTCAAAACCATTCCTCACTCTATTGACAGACGCCTTATGATAGCAGCCAAATGCCGTATGCCCAATCCATTGACGCCGGAAAGGGTCCGCGCGGATGATGATGCCGCGAATATCCGATATGCCAGCATAATATCGACTCACGGCACAATGGTGCTCGTCTGCGTTCTGTCAGGGCCTGTTTTGGTAATGCCTTTCTTTCTGTTATGCGCTACGCTGATCGTCTGAGTATATGGCCTGGCCATGCTGCCGGGTCATTTTAATTTTCAGGAGCTTTCATGACTGAGGAACATGTCGTTTTATTGGATGAGCAGGATAAGCCTTCCGGCACACTGGAAAAGTATGCGGCTCATACGCTTAATACGCCTTTGCATCTGGCTTTCTCCTGCTGGCTATTTAACGAAGATGGTCAGTTGCTGGTAACACGACGGTCGCTGAGCAAGAAAGCCTGGCCAGGCGTGTGGACGAATTCGGTTTGCGGTCATCCGCAACAAGGCGAAACCACCGAAGAGGCGATCATCCGCCGTTGTCGGTTCGAACTCGGCGTGGAAATTACCGATCTCACCCCCGTCTATCCGCACTTCAGCTATCGGGCGACAGATCCAAACGGTATTGTGGAAAATGAAGTCTGTCCGGTATTTGCCGCGCGGACAACCAGTATGTTACAGGTTAACAGCGAAGAGGTGATGGACTATCAGTGGAGCGAATTTAAAAGCGTATGGAAAAGCCTTCTCGCTACGCCGTGGGCATTTAGCCCGTGGATGGTCATGCAAGCGTCAGACGAACAAGCGCGTGAACGACTGCTCAATTACTGCCAGCGTTAAAAATTGCCTGATGGCGCTACGTCTGAACGAAGAGATGCCGGATGGCGGCTAATGCCCCATCCGGCAATTTACATCTTATTTCACCGGACGCATCGCCGGGAACAGAATAACGTCGCGAATCGTGTGGCTGTTAGTAAACAGCATCACCATACGGTCGATACCAATTCCCAGACCCGCTGTCGGCGGTAAACCGTGTTCCAGCGCCGTCACGTAGTCTTCGTCGTAGAACATGGCTTCGTCGTCGCCCGCCGCTTTTGCATTAACCTGATCCAGGAAACGCTGCGCCTGGTCTTCCGCATCGTTCAACTCGCTAAAGCCATTACCGATTTCACGACCGCCGATAAAGAACTCGAAGCGGTCAGTGATTTCCGGGTTCACATCATTACGACGCGCCAGCGGAGACACTTCAGCCGGATATTCGGTGATGAAGGTCGGCTGAATCAGATGCGCTTCAGCGACTTCGTCAAAGATCTCGGTGACGATACGGCCCAGACCCCAGCTTTTCTCGACGTGAATGCCGATGCTTTCAGCAATCGCCTTCGCGGAATCGAAGTTGTCCAGATCAGCCATATCCGTTTCCGGGCGATATTTCTTGATCGCTTCACGCATGGTCAGTTTTTCGAACGGCTTACCGAAGTCAAACACTTCATCACCGTACGGAACCTGGGTGGTTCCCAGAACATCCTGCGCCAGCGTACGGAACAGAGACTCAGTCAGCTCGATCAGGTCTTTGTAGTCCGCATACGCCATATAGAGTTCCATCATGGTGAACTCAGGATTATGGCGCACGGAGATGCCTTCGTTACGGAAGTTACGGTTAATTTCGAATACGCGTTCGAAGCCGCCAACCACCAGACGCTTGAGGTACAGTTCCGGCGCGATACGCAGGTACATGTCCAGATCCAGCGCGTTGTGATGGGTGATAAACGGACGGGCAGACGCGCCGCCTGGGATCACCTGCATCATCGGGGTTTCGACTTCCATAAAGCCGCGAGCAACCATAAACTGGCGAATACCGGCCAGGATCTTCGAACGGGTTTTGAAGGTGTTACGGGATTCATCGTTAGAGATGAGATCCAGATAACGCTGGCGATAGCGCGCTTCCTGGTCCTGCAGGCCGTGGAATTTATCCGGCAACGGACGCAGCGCTTTCGTCAGCAGGCGCAGTTCGGTGCAGTGGATAGACAGCTCGCCGGTTTTGGTTTTGAACAGCTTACCTTTCGCGCCGAGGATATCGCCAAGATCCCACTTCTTGAACTGCTCGTTGTAAACGCCTTCCGGCAGATCATCGCGCGCCACATACAGCTGAATGCGGCCGCCTACGTCTTGCAGGGTAACAAAAGAGGCTTTACCCATAATACGGCGAGTCATCATACGGCCCGCGACGGACACTTCAATATTCAGCGCTTCCAGTTCTTCAGCTTCTTTCGCGTCAAACTCTGCGTGCAGTTGGTCTGAGGTACGGTCACGACGGAAATCGTTCGGGAACGGGATACCCTGCTCACGCAGTGCAGCCAGCTTCTCGCGACGTGCCTTCATTTCATTGTTGAGATCGACTACCTCGTCAGCGCCCTGTGCGTTTTGTTCAGACATGTTGATTCCTCATAGCCCTGCTTTCAAACTTGCTTCGATAAATTGATCCAGACTACCGTCCAGTACCGCCTGTGTATTGCGGGTTTCCACCCCAGTACGCAGGTCTTTAATGCGGGAATCGTCCAGGACATAGGAACGAATCTGGCTTCCCCAGCCGATATCAGACTTAGTGTCTTCCATCGCCTGTTTTTCAGCGTTCTTTTTCTGCATCTCCAGTTCATAAAGCTTCGCTTTCATCTGCTTCATGGCCTGGTCTTTGTTTTTGTGCTGCGAACGGTCGTTCTGGCACTGCGTCACGATCCCGGTGGGAATATGGGTGATACGCACTGCGGATTCCGTACGGTTAACGTGCTGACCGCCTGCGCCAGACGCGCGATAGACGTCGATACGCAGATCCGCCGGGTTAATGTCGATATCGATATCGTCGTCCACTTCCGGATACACAAACGCGGAGCTAAACGAGGTATGACGGCGACCGCCGGAGTCGAACGGACTTTTACGCACCAGACGATGTACGCCGGTTTCAGTCCGCAGCCAGCCATAGGCATATTCGCCGGAGATTTTGATAGTCGCGGACTTAATGCCGGCGACTTCCCCTTCCGACTCTTCAATGACTTCCGTCTTGAAGCCGCGCGCTTCCGCCCAACGCAGATACATACGCAGCAACATGCTGGCCCAGTCCTGCGCTTCAGTACCACCAGAACCGGCCTGAATATCGAGATAGCAATCGGCGCTATCGTACTCGCCGGAGAACATCCGACGGAATTCCAACTGCGCCAGTTTCTCTTCCAGCGTATTCAGTTCCGCGACGGCTTCGTTAAACGTCTCTTCGTCGTCAGCTTCTACCGCCAGTTCCAGCAGCCCGGAAACGTCGTCCAGCCCCTGAGTCATTTGATCAAGCGTATCGACGATCGCTTCGAGCGATGAACGCTCTTTTCCCAGCGCCTGCGCGCGCTCAGGTTCGTTCCAGACATCCGGCTGTTCCAGCTCGGCGTTTACTTCTTCCAGACGCTCTTTCTTAGCATCGTAGTCAAAGATACCCCCTAAGAACGTTGGTGCGTTCCGTGAGGTCCTGAATGCGGTTATTCACCGGATTAATTTCAAACATGGTCTGATTTCTTTTATTTGACTTGTCAAAATGCGGTTATAAGGGCGAAATATTAGCGGATTTCGCCCCTTAATTACAGCGAAAGTGTTGTTAAATCGCCCCGATCATAGCGGCCAAATATCATCGATAATAATCTGTAAACTACGGTTGCCGCGAAACTCGTTAATGTCCAGTTTATAAGCCAGTTCTACCTCCCGCACGCCGTTATCCGGCCAACAGGTCGTATCAATATTAAATGCGATGCCATCCAACAGCGGGCCGCCGCCGACAGGCTCCACCATCACCTTGAGGTGACGCTCGCCCACCAGACGCTGCTGTAGCAGACGGAAACGACCATCGAATAACGGTTCCGGGAACATTTGCCCCCACGGTCCGGCATCCCGCAACAGTTGCGCCACTTCCATAGACATCTCCGCCGCGCTTAATGGACCATCGGAGATCACCTCGCCTTGCAACAGGGCAGGATCGAGCCATTCCGTCACCAGCTCGCCAAAACGTTGCTGAAACTGCTCGAATTTATGCTCTTCCAGCGACAATCCCGCCGCCATCGCATGACCGCCGAACTTGATCATCAGATCAGGGTAAAGGGTATCCAGCCTTTCCAGCGCATCGCGCATATGCAGCCCCTGAATCGAACGGCCTGAGCCTTTTAGCGTGCCGTCGCCCGCAGGCGCAAAGGCGATCACCGGGCGGTGAAAACGCTCTTTAATGCGCGACGCCAGAATTCCGACCACGCCCTGATGCCATTCAGGATGATACATCGCCAGACCGCCCGGAAGCGTTTCACTACTGCGCTCAAGCTTTTCGCACAGGATAAGCGCTTCCGCCTGCATCCCCTGCTCTATTTCTTTGCGCGTCTGGTTAAGCGCATCCAGCTCGCTGGCCAGAACACGCGCTTCGCCGAGGTTGTCGCACAACAGTAACGCCACGCCAACGGACATATCATCCAGCCTGCCGGCGGCATTCAGGCGAGGCCCCAACGCGAAGCCTAAATCACTGGCGGCAAGCTGCTGCGGATCGCGATTCGATATCTCCAGCAACGCTTTAATTCCCGGACGGCATTTCCCGGCACGAATACGACTTAGCCCTTGCCAGGTCAGAATACGGTTGTTGGCGTCCAGCGGCACAACGTCTGCTACCGTTCCCAACGCCACTAAATCCAGCAGCTCCGCCAAATTCGGCGGCGCAATGTTGCGCTCGTCGAACCATCCTTTGTCGCGCAAAAATGTTCGCAACGCCAGCATCAGGTAAAACGCCACGCCGACGCCTGCCAGCGACTTAGACGGGAATTCGCAGTCGCGCAGATTAGGATTAATAATCGCTTCGGCCTCCGGCAATGTATCGCCAGGCAGGTGGTGATCGGTCACGATCACCGGAATCCCCAACGTCTTTGCATGCGCTACGCCAGCGTGGGATGAAATGCCGTTGTCTACGGTGACGATAAGCTGCGCGCCGCGCGCCTTCGCCTGATCGACCACTTCCGGGCTTAAACCGTAGCCGTCCTCAAAGCGATTAGGCACCAGATAACTGATGTTGTCACATCCCAACGCACGCATTCCCAATACGCTTAGCGCAGTACTGGTCGCGCCGTCGGCGTCAAAATCGCCAACAACAATAATGCGGGTACCTTCGCGAAAGGCGTTGTAGAGGATCTCCACCGCGTTATCTATGCCGCTAAGCTGTTGCCAGGGCAGCATTCCTTTCACGCTGCGCTCTAGTTCGCGGGCGCTACGAACGCCCCGGCTGGCATATAAACGTCGTAGTAATGGAGGAAGAGCGGCGGGGAGTTCCGCCGTCTCATCAGCCTCGCGCCGACGAAGTTGTCTCTGTTGTTTCACGCGTATTATTTACCACTGGTCTGTTTTTGATGCTCATCAAGAAACGCTTTCATCTCTTTCGGTCCCTGATAGCCAGGCACCACATAGCCGTTACTCAATACAATGGCTGGCGTACCGCTAACGCCCAACTGCACGCCCAACGCATAATGATCAGCAATGTTCACGTCACAGCTTGCCGGTTTCACGCCCTTACCTGCCATGGCGTCATCAAACGCTTTGTTTTTGTCTTTGGCGCACCAGATAGATTTCATATCCTGCTCCGCCTGGCTTTCCAGCCCCTGGCGCGGAAAAGCCAGATAACGTACCGTGATCCCCAGCGCGTTATAATCTTTCATCTCTTCATGTAGCTTATGACAATAGCCGCAGGTGATATCGGTAAAAACAGTAATGACATGTTTCTCATCCGGCGCTTTATAGACGATCATCTCTTTTTCCAGCGCATTTAGCTGGCTCATCAGCAGTTTGTTCGTCACGTTTACCGGATGCGCGCCGCTCACGTCATACATCGGCCCTTGAATAATATGTTTGCCGTCATCAGTGACGTACAGTACGCCGCTGTGAGTGAGGACGGTTTTCATCCCTGCCACTGGCGAGGCCTGAATTTCCGTACTCTGAACGCCCAACTTAGCCAGCGACTGACGGATAGCCGCATCATCAGCATGGGCTACACCTGAAAACGCCGCCGCCAGTAAAGTGAACATCATAAAACGCTTTTTCATAAACTATCCTTTCCTGTCAGCACTCATGCCCGCGGATGGTGCTGTTGATGAAGTTGACGCAAACGCTCCGTTGCGACATGCGTATAAATTTGTGTCGTCGAAAGATCGCTATGCCCAAGTAGCATTTGTACAACGCGCAAGTCGGCGCCGTGATTCAGCAAATGCGTGGCGAAAGCGTGACGTAAAACATGCGGCGATAGTTTTTCGCTATCGATTCCAGCTAGTACCGCATAATGTTTAATACGGTGCCAGAAGGTCTGCCGCGTCATCTGCTGCGCACGCTGGCTGGGGAACAATACGTCAATCGATACGCCATTGAGTAACCAGGGACGCCCATGCTCCAGATACGTTTCCAGCCAATATACCGCCTCTTCGCCTAACGGCACCAACCGCTCTTTATTGCCTTTACCGATAACCCGCACCACGCCCTGCCGCAGACTGATATCGCTCATTGTCAGCCCCACCAGTTCCGACACGCGCAAACCGGTGGCATACAGCACTTCCAACATAGCTTTATCGCGCAACTCCAAAGGTTGATCAATAAGCGGCGCCTGCAAGAGCCGTTCAACCTGCGCCTCGCTAAGGTCTTTCGGTAAACGCTGCGGAAGCTTAGGCGAGGCCAACTGCGCGCTCGGATCATCCTCACGATACTTTTCACGGTACAGATGCTGGAAAAAGCGCCGCATAGCACTTAACAGGCGTGCGGAGCTGGTCGCTTTGTATCCGCCCTCCACCCGTTCAGCCAGCAGCGTTTGTAAATCATCAGCCTGCGCCGTCGCAAGCGTTTTTCCGCGATGATGCAACCACGCAACGACCATCGATAAATCGCGACGATACGCGCTTAATGTATTTTCCGCCAGATTTCGTTCCAGCCACAGGGCATCCAGAAACTGCTCAATACGCGCTAAATCCTGTTCCATTCGCGCTCCCCACTTCACGCTGACTTTGGGTGCATTATGCCTCATTGTGCCGTGAATGCAGCGATTCTGTTACACTACCCGCAACGCTATAGCAGAATCGAGATGTAACGTAATGAACATGGGTCTTTTTTACGGTTCCAGCACGTGCTACACCGAGATGGCCGCAGAGAAAATTCGCGATATTCTCGGCCCGGAGCTGGTGACATTACATAACCTTAAGGATGACGCCCCCGCCTTAATGGAGCAGTACGACGTGCTCATTTTAGGCATCCCCACCTGGGATTTTGGCGAAATTCAGGAGGACTGGGAAGCCGTCTGGGAGCAACTGGACGATCTCAATCTGGAAGGCAAAATCGTTGCGCTTTACGGTATGGGCGACCAGCTCGGCTACGGTGAGTGGTTCCTGGATGCGCTGGGTATGTTGCATGACAAACTTGCCCTCAAAGGCGTTAAATTTGTCGGCTACTGGCCCACAGAAGGCTACGAATTTACCAGCAATAAACCGGTCATTGCGGATGGGCAACTGTTTGTCGGCCTGGCGCTGGATGAAACGAACCAGTACGATCTCAGCGATGAGCGTATACAGACCTGGTGTGAACAAATTCTCGGCGAAATGGCCGAACACTACGCCTGAAGCCTTACTCGCTGTATTTCCCTCTCGACGGAACCGCGTTTACGCCGTTCCGTCAGTGTTGGCCTGATATCGGCTGCTGTAACAGTATCCGACGCAACTCACGCCATTCCGCTTCTTCCATGCTATCCGCCGCCAGCCATAAATGCTGATGACGTCCAGACTCTGCGCGTAAACGCAACACCATCCCGCTCTTCAGTAACCAGGGCGGACGCAAGAGCGTCCAGTCCTGCCCCTGCCAGCGTAAGCGCCCGTCCATGAGTAGCTTGATCTCTCCCTGGCAGGTATTAATCCTGCGCTGGCTACGTACACAGTCAAACACGACCAGTGACAGTAGTATCATCCATAACGGGGTATAACTCAGCGGCCAGGGCATCAATAAAATCACCGCGGCAACCAGCCCATGAATGAGCAATGAGATCCACTGAGCGCGCCATGAGACGCGTAAATCAGATTGCCACAGGACCACGTTCCCGATTCCGTGTCTGAATGAGTCGGACCATCTGTTCCAGTTCAGCGTCAGCCGGTTTACCGTGATTCATTAACCAGTTAAATAAATCCGGGTCATCACTCTGCAACAAACGGACAAAAATACGCTTTTCTTCATCACTTAAACTATCGTACTCATGTTCAAAAAACGGCATGATGGAAATATCAAGTTCGCGCATACCGCGACGACATGCCCAGTGAATACGTGCTTTATTGTGAATATCCATGTTCTTCCTGCCTCGCGAAAATGAAGTACCGGGCTATTGTAACGTGTTTTTGGCGTTGTTTTACGGGAATCTCAGTAATCTGGAACGCGATCGCGAAATAAAAGGCTGGGAATCAATATGTTCATCCATTTTGGATACCGCCTCGCAAAACGATCAATCCGCTCTCAATGGGCTATTTAAAGCACTTGCAATGACCGATGGCTCTTTTACCATTAACCATTATTGTTGCAGCTAACCAGGACATTATTTATGGCTTTTATCTCCTTTCCACCGCGTCATCCTTCATCGTCAGCCCGCCTGCCGCTGACGCTGATCGCGCTTGACGACTGGGCGCTGTCGACCATTACCGGCGTAGACAGTGAAAAGTATATTCAGGGCCAGGTCACCGCTGACGTAAGCCAGATGACTGAACAGCAACACCTTCTCGCCGCCCACTGCGATGCTAAAGGTAAGATGTGGAGCACTCTGCGCCTGTTCCGTGAGCGCGACGGTTTCGCCTGGATTGAACGCCGTAGCGTGCGTGAAGCGCAATTAACGGAGCTGAAAAAGTACGCCGTATTTTCCAAAGTGGTCATCGCGCCGGATGACGAACGCGTATTGCTTGGCGTGGCAGGTTTTCAGGCCCGCGCGGCGCTGGCTAATGTCTTTAGCGTACTGCCCAATAGCGAAAATCAGGTGGTCAGAGACGGCGCCTCTACGCTGCTATGGTTTGAACATCCTGCGGAACGATTCCTGCTTGTCACCGATGTCGCGACGGCCAACATGTTAACGGAGAAGTTGCATGGCGAAGCCGAACTGAATAACAGTCAACAGTGGCTGGCATTGGATATTGAAGCAGGCATTCCGGTGATTGACGCGGCGAACAGCGGTCAGTTTATCCCCCAGGCGACTAACCTACAGGCGCTGGGCGGCATCAGCTTCAAGAAAGGCTGCTACACCGGACAGGAGATGGTCGCACGGGCAAAATTCCGCGGCGCCAATAAACGCGCGCTTTGGTTGCTGGCGGGCAAAGCCAGCCGGGTACCGGAAGCAGGAGAAGATCTGGAGCTACAGATGGGCGAGAACTGGCGTCGTACCGGCGCTATTCTGGCGGCGACACAGTTGGACGATGGTCAGTTACTGGTTCAGGCCGTCATGAATAACGATTTAGAAGCCGAAAGCGTCTTCCGTGTTCGCGACGATGCCAACACCCTGCATATCGTCCCGCTGCCTTACTCGCTGGAAGAGTGATATCACGTTAAAAGCCGGATAGCCTGATAGCGCAACGCCATCAGGCTCGCACGTGCTGCTCTCGTAGGCCGGATAAGGTACGACAGCGCCGCCATCCGGCACGGGCATCCGGGAATTACGCCTGTCCCACATACAAATAGATGGCCAGGAAGTGGCACACGCTGCCGCCCAGCACAAAGCCATGCCAGATGGCGTGGTTATAAGGTATGCGTTTGCAAACATAGAAAATTACGCCCAGCGAGTAAACGACGCCGCCTACCGCCAGCAGCGTCACGCCGCCTATCGCCAGCTTAATCGCCAACTGATAAACCACTATCAGCGACAGCCAGCCCATTGCCAGATACGTAACCAGTGAAAGCACTTTAAATCGGTGCGCAATCGTCAACTTGAAGAGGATACCGAATAGCGCCAGGCTCCAGATCACAATCATTAGTCCGCGCGCCAGCGGCGAATCCAGACCTACCAGCAGAAATGGCGTATAGGTTCCGGCAATGAGCAGATAGATAGCGCAGTGATCAAATTTCTTTAACCAGATTTTTGCCCGCTGATGAGGAATGGCATGATAAAGCGTTGAGGCAAGAAAAAGCAGGATCATGCTCCCGCCATATAAACTGTAGCTGGCGATAGCTGTCATACCCGCATTCGCCTCTACCGCCTGAACCAACAACAGCACCAGGCCGACAATACCAAATACCAATCCAATGCCGTGGCTAATACTGTTGGCGATTTCCTCAGCCAGCGAATATCCCTGCGTCATTAATGGTTTTTGCACCATAACTTACTCCGGAGAAACGTTCATAACGATGAACTGCGTCTCTAGCGTAACTGAGAATGGTTCCAGTGAACACATGTTAGCTAAAATAAATCCGCAAAATTAAATTTTGTTTATTATTCAATAAGTTAATCACAAAAACTCAACTAACACGCGTTCATGTTTATCAAAGGCATTTAAAATCAATCACATAAAATTGCGTCTGGTTGGGATAGATTTCAGCAATGACCCGTTTCAGCTCATCAAGCGACATATTTTCCTGTTGCGCATGTTTTTCGTTCAGCGTATCCAGCGTCACAGTTGACGTTCCTGTCACTTCGATTGTGCAAAAATAGCCATCATCTTCGAACCGTCCCACGCGTAGCACATCGCCTGCTTTAAAGTGGGACTCGGAGGCATCACGAATAGTGATGGTTTTACGACCTGCCAGAATGTCATTCTGGAAACGTTGAAAGAAAGTAATGTCGTTTGGCTGCATGTGGTTATCCCCTGAATATGGCCCCTTGAAGTGGATGTTACGATCTGAATGTGTTCTTGTCCCGACACGCGAGCATCCTGGAATTTTGCGTACGCTTTACATGCCATTTGGTGCAGAATGAATGATAACAGACTAAATAAATTGAGATTATGCAACAATGAGAAAACTCACCCTGCCAAAAGATTTTTTATGGGGCGGCGCGGTTGCCGCACACCAGGTTGAAGGCGGCTGGAATAAAGACGGTAAAGGCCCCAGCATCTGCGACGTGCTAACCGGCGGCGCACACGGCGTGCCACGCGAAATCACCCAGAATGTCGTTGCTGGCAAATACTATCCGAACCACGAGGCGGTGGATTTTTACGGACATTACAAAGAAGACATCCGTCTTTTCGCCGAAATGGGGTTCAAATGCTTCCGTACCTCTATTGCCTGGACGCGTATCTTCCCGAATGGCGACGAATCCCAGCCAAACGAGGCCGGTCTGAAATTCTACGACGACATGTTTGATGAGTTACTCAAATACAACATCGAACCGGTCATTACCCTTTCCCACTTTGAAATGCCATTACATCTGGTACAGCACTACGGCGGCTGGACCAATCGTAAGGTCGTTGATTTCTTTGTCCGTTTTGCTGAAGTCGTGTTTGAACGCTACAAACATAAGGTCAAATACTGGATGACCTTCAACGAAATTAACAACCAGCGAAACTGGCGCGCGCCGCTGTTTGGCTACTGCTGTTCCGGCGTGGTGTATACCGAGCATGAGAATCCAGAAGAAACCATGTATCAGGTCTTACATCATCAGTTTGTCGCCAGCGCGCTGGCGGTAAAAGCGGCACGTCGTATTAATCCACAGATGAAAGTGGGTTGTATGCTGGCGATGGTCGCGCTGTATCCTTTCTCCTGTAAACCAGAAGATGTGATGTTTGCTCAGGAGTCGATGCGTGAACGCTACGTCTTTACCGATGTGCAGCTGCGCGGCTATTACCCGTCCTATGTGTTGAACGAGTGGGAGCGCCGCGGATTTAACATCAAAATGGACGATGGCGATCTTGAAGTGCTGCGCGAAGGCACCTGCGATTATCTTGGTTTCAGTTATTACATGACCAACGCGGTCAAAGCCGAAGGCGGTAGCGGCGATGCGATTTCCGGTTTTGAAGGCAGCGTACCGAACCCCTATGTTAAAGCATCTGACTGGGGCTGGCAGATTGACCCGGTGGGCCTGCGTTATTCATTGTGTGAACTGTACGAACGCTATCAAAAGCCGCTGTTTATTGTCGAAAACGGTTTTGGTGCTTACGACAAAGTAGAAGAAGATGGCAGCATCAACGACGACTATCGCATTGACTACCTGCGCGCCCATATTGAAGAGATGAAAAAAGCGGTGACTTACGATGGTGTCGACCTGATGGGCTACACGCCGTGGGGCTGCATCGACTGCGTGTCGTTCACCACCGGTCAGTACAGCAAGCGCTACGGCTTCATCTACGTGAACAAGCACGATGACGGTACGGGCGATATGTCGCGTTCGCGTAAGAAAAGCTTCAACTGGTACAAAGAGGTGATTGCCAGCAACGGCGAGAAGCTTTAACCCCTGCACGTTACCCGCCAGTCGGCGGGTAACACTTTGAACGAGTCTTACCAGGTCTTACCTATTTTAAATTCCCAGCGTACATCTTCCATTTTGGTTGGCGACTTCGCTTCCTGCATTACCGGGAAGAAGGCTCCGGCACCAAACCATAATTTCAGTGAATCGACGGCAATATTAAATGACGGACCAACAACCCATTCGGTAGTTCCAGAATGGTTATTAATTACGCTGCCATTAGACAGTTTTTTCGTTCCAGAGGCATTATTGCTGTAGGCACTTTCCAGACCAAGATCCAGCGGTAAATCGCTAAACATATACCGCACCTGGGTATTCCACTGGAATTCGTTACCTCGTTTCACGTCCTGGTTACCGCGCTCAAATGGTCCCTGATATACAAAACCCATATCCCCTTTAATGTTAGGAGTAAATAATTTTGTTAAAGTGAGTGTTACTCTTCCTCCCCAGGCGCTATTCCCAGGCAAATGATTATCTCCATCTTGCCCGGTGGGTAGTAATACTGCCCCACCTACCGTAACCCAAAACGGATCACCTCTTCGCTGGCTCATTAAAGCATAATTGACCCCCACCGATTGGTCGCCCATTCCCTCTATGTGCTCAGGAGACAGATTGTCTCGTTTGTTATTGATATAGGAACCCACAGTTGATAATTCCAGTCTGTCGGTCAAACCGTAACGAATCTTCAATAACCATATCTGGGAGTAAACATCCGGACTTCCGTGCCCCTCGATTTGATGATCTTTATCGCGAAATGAGCTATTCACGGCGGTTAATAACTTTCCTTCCGGCAATACTGAACCACCAGAAATAGCGGTATTAACTGGTGCACCTAATAGATTACTGGGATTATTTTCTCCGTTAGCTGCCATTGCATTCATTAATAGGAAACATGTCATTAATGGCAGAAATATAAATCGTTTCATTATTCCCTCCAGGTATAAAAAACAAAGCGCTAAGTTAATAAATATTTACGTTATTTATGCTTATTTTTAATTTATAATTTAAATTAATAACTTGATGAATTTAATATACGGAAATTTTTGTAACTATATTGAGAGGTAAATAACGATTCCGGAGAGAAACTATTTGTAACCACATGTAAATATACTGTGTTGTTTTGATTAAATAACAGCAAGGTAAAAATGATGCACAATGAATCATTAGACTCTAAAAAACCGGTAATTTAATTCTGGCTAATACACTGATACAAACGCCAGGTTGCCTGACAGGAGCCAACGATTTACTGTAATATATTGAATTAGTAACACTTTGTAGCCTGAATAAGGCACTCACACTGCATCCGACATAAACAAAGCGCACTTTATTAACAAGCTGAAAAGGCGCCGAAGCGCCTTTAGAAAACAGTCGAATCAGTAAATTACTGGTAGTCGCTAATCGGTACGCAGGAGCAGAACAGGTTGCGGTCGCCATAAACATCATCCAGACGTTTCACCGTCGGCCAGTATTTGTCTGCCACGCCTGCCGGGAATACGGCAACTTCACGGCTGTACGGATGCGCCCACTCGGCGACCAGTTCGCTCTGAATGTGCGGCGCGTTCACCAGCGGGTTATCTTCCAGCGGCCAGACACCGGCTTTCACCTGGTCAATCTCTGCGCGAATAGCCAGCATCGCATCGATAAAGCGATCCAGCTCAGCCTTACCTTCAGATTCCGTCGGTTCAACCATCAGCGTGCCCGCCACCGGGAACGACATGGTTGGCGCATGGAAACCGTAGTCGATCAGACGCTTGGCAATATCCAGCTCGCTGATGCCGGTTTCTTCTTTCAATGGGCGAATATCAAGAATACATTCGTGCGCCACACGACCATCGCGACCAGTATACAGTACCGGGTACGCGTCTTTCAGACGGCTGGCAATGTAGTTAGCGTTAAGAATCGCGACCTGACTTGCCTGCTTCAGGCCTTCTGCGCCCATCATGCGGATGTACATCCAACTAATCGGCAAAATGGAGGCGCTACCGAACGGCGCCGCAGAAACCGCGCCCTGACGGGTTAACATGCCTTCGATTTGCACCACGCTATGGCCCGGTACGAACGGTGCCAGATGCGCTTTCACGCCGATCGGTCCCATGCCTGGGCCACCGCCGCCGTGCGGAATGCAGAAAGTTTTATGCAGGTTAAGATGCGAAACGTCCGCGCCAATAAAGCCCGGTGAGGTAATGCCGACCTGAGCGTTCATGTTCGCGCCGTCAAGGTAAACCTGACCGCCGAACTGGTGCACAACTTCACACACCTCACGGATCGTTTCTTCATACACGCCGTGGGTGGACGGATAGGTCACCATGATGCAAGAAAGGTTCGCAGCATGTTGTTCTGCTTTTGCCCGCAGATCGTCCAGGTCGATGTTGCCGTTCTTATCACAGGCGACTACCACCACCTGCATTCCTGCCATATGTGCAGAAGCAGGGTTAGTGCCGTGAGCAGAGGCCGGAATCAGGCAGATATCGCGATGCCCTTCGTTGCGGCTTTCGTGATAGTGACGAATCGCCAGCAGCCCCGCGTATTCCCCCTGTGCGCCGGAGTTAGGCTGCATACAGACGGCGTCGTACCCGGTGAGTTTCACCAGCCAGTCAGAAAGCTGGCTAATCATCTGATGATATCCTTCGGCCTGTTCCGGCGGGCAGAACGGGTGCAGTTCAGCGAATTCCGGCCAGGTGATAGGGATCATCTCGGCGGCGGCGTTCAGCTTCATGGTGCAGGAACCCAGCGGGATCATCGCCTGATTCAGCGCCAGATCTTTACGCTCCAGCGAGTGCATATAGCGCATCATCTCGGTTTCGCTGTGGTAACGGTTAAATACCGGATGCGTCAGAATCGCATCGTCACGCAGCATACCTTGCTGAATGGAACGGCTATCAAGCGCCACGTCTTTATCCAGTGTTTCAATGTTCAGACCGTGGCTGTCGCCCAGCAAAACATTGAACAACTGCGCCACATTCTCACGGGTGGTGGTTTCATCGAGGGTAATACCCACCGCGTTATGAATATCGCTGCGCAGATTGATCTCTGCCGCTTCCGCACGCGCCAGTACCGCAGCTTTATCAGCCACTTCCACACACAGGGTGTCGAAGTAGTGCGCATGACGCAGCTTTAAGCCTTTCTGTTGCAGACCTGCCGCCAGAATATCGGTCAGGCGGTGGATACGATTCGCAATGCGTTTCAGTCCAACCGGTCCATGATAAACGGCATACAGACTGGCGATGTTAGCCAGCAGTACCTGCGAGGTACAAATGTTGGAGTTCGCTTTCTCACGGCGGATATGCTGCTCGCGAGTCTGCATCGCCATGCGCAGTGCGGTATTGCCCGCCGCATCTTTTGAGACGCCGATAATACGGCCTGGCATGGAGCGTTTAAATTCGTCTTTGGCGGCAAAGAATGCCGCATGCGGGCCACCGTACCCCATCGGTACGCCGAAGCGTTGCGCAGAGCCGAAAACAATGTCCGCGCCCTGTTTGCCCGGAGCCGTCAGCAGCACCAGCGCCATAAAATCGGCGGCGACGCTGACCACAACTTTACGGGATTTCAGCTCAGTAATCAGTGCGCTGTAGTCGTGAATTTCGCCCGTGGTGCCTACCTGTTGTAACAGCACGCCAAACACATCCTGGTGATCCAGTGCTTTCGCCGCGTCATCCACAATGACGTCAAAGCCAAAGGTTTCGGCACGCGTACGCACGACGTCCAGAGTTTGCGGATGGACATCAGAGGCGACAAAGAACCGGTTGGCATTTTTCAATTTGCTGACGCGCTTTGCCATCGCCATCGCTTCAGCGGCGGCGGTCGCTTCATCCAGCAGCGAGGCGGAAGCCATGTCCAGCCCTGTCAGGTCCAGCGTCACCTGTTGGAAGTTGAGCAGCGCTTCCAGACGCCCCTGAGAGACTTCCGGCTGATAAGGAGTGTAGGCGGTATACCAACCCGGATTTTCCAGCATGTTGCGCAGGATAACCGGCGGTAGCTGCACGGCGGTGTAGCCCATGCCAATATAGGACGTGAAGCGCTTGTTACGCCCGGCGATGGCTTTTAATTCCGCCAGTGCGGCATATTCGGTTGCCGCCTCGCCAACCTGCGGCGGAGTCGCGAGCTGAATGTCTTTCGGCACAATCTGACCTGTCAGCGCGTTTAACGACTCGGCGCCAACCGCATTCAGCATCTCTTGTTGCTGTGCGGCGTCCGGTCCGATGTGGCGTTCAATGAAAGCGCCGCGGTTTTCAAGCTGGCTTAACGTCTGTGTCATGGGCGATGGTTCCTGAAACGTGCAGTGAATCGTGATTGTCTCTAACTCAATTGCCCGGTGGCGCTGACGCTTACCGGGCCTACGCGTGCGAAAATGAATACGCAAAATCATTCGCGTTGCAGTGAGTAGGCCGGATAAGCATTAGCGCCATCCGGCACAACATTATTCGTCTTCTAACAATGCTTCATACGCAGTGGCATCCAGCAGCGATTCAAGTTCGCTTTCATCGCTGGCTTTGATTTTAAAGATCCAGCCACCGGCATACGGTTCGCTGTTCACCAGCTCCGGGGAGTCGCTCAGCGCATCGTTTACCGCCACGATCTCACCGCTTACCGGCGCATAAATGTCGGACGCTGCTTTTACGGACTCCGCCACGGCGCAGTCGTCGCCCGCGCTTACGGTCGCGCCGACTTCCGGCAGATCAACAAAAACCATATCGCCCAACAGCTCCTGAGCGTGTTCAGTAATGCCAACGGTGTAAGTGCCATCCGCTTCTTTACGCAGCCATTCGTGTTCTTTGCTGTATTTCAGTTCTGCGGGTACGTTGCTCATCAATTAATCTCCAAAAAAGGATGAATCACGCGACGGCTTTGCCGTTACGCACAAAAACAGGTTTAGTCACTTTTACCGGCATTTCACGGTTACGAATTTGTACAATCGCCGTCTCGCCGATGCCCGCCGGAACACGCGCCAGCGCAATGCTGTAGCCCAACGTTGGGGAAAACGTCCCGCTGGTGATAATGCCTTCTTGCTGATTGCCCTGCGCATCGGTAAAACGCACCGGCAGTTCATTACGCAATACGCCTTTCTCGGTCATCACCAGACCGACAAGCTGCTCATGGCCTTTTTCACGCTGCATCTCCAGCGCCTCACGGCCAATAAAGTCGCGGTCAGCAGGTTCCCAGGCGATAGTCCATCCCATATTAGCCGCCAGCGGAGAGATACCTTCATCCATCTCCTGACCGTACAGGTTCATGCCTGCTTCCAGACGCAGCGTGTCGCGCGCGCCAAGACCGCACGGCTTCACGCCCGCTTCCACCAGCGCACGCCAGAAATCCGCCGCTTTTTCATTCGGCATGGCGATTTCATAGCCCGCTTCGCCGGTATAACCGGTGGTGGCGATAAACAAATCGCCCGCCTGAACGCCGAAGAACGGCTTCATACCTTCTACTGCATGGCGCTGTTGGTCAGTAAACAGAGTCGCCGCTTTTTCCTGCGCATTCGGCCCCTGTACCGCAATCAGCGACAGGTCGTCACGAACGGTGATGTCGATGGCATAAGGTTCAGCGTGTTGGGTAATCCAGGAGAGGTCTTTTTCGCGGGTGGCGGAGTTAACAACGAGACGGAAGAAATCTTCAGTGAAGTAGTAGACGATAAGGTCATCAATCACGCCGCCCGATGCGTTAAGCATACCGGAGTAGAGGGCTTTACCCGTCTTCGTTAGCTTCGCGACGTCGTTTGCCAGCAGATAACGCAAGAACTCCCGGGTGCGGCTGCCATGAAGATCGACAATGGTCATATGCGATACATCAAACATCCCGGCATCGGTGCGCACAGCGTGGTGTTCATCAAGCTGAGAGCCGTAATGCAGGGGCATCATCCAGCCATGAAAATCGACCATGCGGGCGCCGCATAGCGTGTGTTGTTCGTACAAAGGCGTCTGTTGGGCCATCTTTTCCTCGTTGAATTAGCGGGGGCTAACAACCATTTTCATGGGAAATCTTCGCCACGAAACCTGGCATCGACGCCCTTTTTCCTGCGCCGACGCAAACGTTCTCTTGTTCCTGAACTTACCACCGAACCAGGCGCTAAACCATAAGGCTGAATTTACCATCACATTAGCTTATGACTAAAAAACGCTAAAATCCCATCAGCACAAAAAACCACTATTACGCTAAATAACCGTCATAAAAAGGAAGCTGATACGATTTACCACAACATAAATTAATATTAAATGTGGAAAAAATGTCGAAAATCTCGTTCGCAAAAAATAGTGGCATTAGAAAATATAATGCGAAATAAGCGGTGAAATTAGATTATTTCAAACGAGGAAAGCCCCCCGGCGCGATAGCCGGGAAAGCAAAGTGTGACGGGTTTCAAACTCTTGCTGGCGTGCAGTCAGACACTTAACGAAGCCATTGCGGAAGGTCGTTTAGCCCCATTGCCTGGCGAAGCAGTTGGGGTTTGACGCCGGGGAGCGTATCCGCCAGTTTCAGCCCGATGTCGCGCAGCAATTTTTTTGCCGGGTTTTCGCCGGCAAACAGGTCACGAAAACCTTGCATCCCGGCAAGCATCATCGCCGCGCTATGTTTACGGCTACGCTCATAACGACGAAGATAAAGATGTTGACCAATGTCTTTGCCCTGGCGCTGAAGCCGGCGCAGATCGTCCACCAGTTCGGCCGCGTCCATAAAGCCGAGGTTGACGCCTTGCCCTGCCAGCGGGTGGATGGTGTGCGCGGCATCGCCGACCAACGCCAGACGATGCGCGGCAAACTGGCGAGCATAGCGGCCCGTCAGCGGAAAAACCTGCCGTTCGCTTTCCAGGCGGCATAAGCCCAGCCGATTATCGAAGGCGATAGTCAACGCCTGGTTAAACGCCTCGTCGCCGCTCTGTTGCATACGCTCCGCATCCTGCGGAGAAAGCGACCAGACAATGGAACACAGATGCGGATCGCTTAACGGCAAAAACGCCAGAATACCTTCACCATGAAACACCTGGCGAGCAACCGCGCCGTGCGGCTCTTCGGTGCGGATAGTCGCTACCAGCGCATGGTGACGGTAGTCCCAGAAAGTTAAGGGAATATCCGCTTTGTTACGCAGCCAGGAGTTGGCGCCATCCGCGGCAATCACCAGACGCGCGGTTAACATCGCGCCGTCTTTTAAAGTCAGGAAGGCGTCGTTCTCTCCCCAGGCGACCTGCTGTAACTCCGCTGGCGCCATTAAGGTGATATCCGCCGCTTGCTGCGCTTTTTGCCACAGTGCGTAGTGAATGACGCTGTTTTCAACAATATGCCCCAGATGGCTATATCCCATGCTTGCGTCATCAAACGTAATACGGCCAAAGCTGTCTTTATCCCAGACTTCCATACCGTGGTAGCAACTTGCCCGTCGCGCCACAATGTTTGACCATACGCCAAGACGGGTAAGCAGTTTTTCGCTGGCGGCATTAATCGCCGACACCCGAAGCTGAGGCGACGCATCGTTCGCCAACGGCTGGGGGACAACGTGATCCAGTACCGCAACGCGCAAACCGCTCCCCTGCAAGCCGCAGGCGACAGCCAGTCCCACCATGCCTCCGCCAACTATTGCTACATCAACACTTTGCACTATTTACTCCTGGAAACCGGAACAATCAAAACCGTAGGCCGGATAAGGCGAAGCTGCCATCCGGCATTTTTACGAACACGATGCCGGATGGCGGCGTAAATGCCTTATCCGGCCTACAGATCTGCTTAACGCGCAACCCAACCTAAGGTCCGCTGTGCCAGCGCATCGCGCGCAGGTGGTAATAACTCCATCGCCATTAAACCGATATTGCGCCCAATAACCAGCGGCGCCCAACGATTTGCAAACAGATGGACCAGACCGTTCGTTACGCCAATCGTCGTATCCCGGTCAACCTGACGACGCTGCTGATAGCGCGATAACACGTGCCAGGCGCCAATATCCTCGCCCGCGTCCTGTGCCGCGACCAGCGTTTCCGCCAGGCTCATGACATCGCGCAGACCGAGATTAAACCCTTGTCCGGCGATAGGATGCAACGTTTGCGCCGCATTGCCGACCACGACAGTCCGGTGAGTAAAAACTTTTGCCGCCGTAGTCAGGGCAAGCGGATACGCGCTGCGCTTACCCGCCTGAGTAATTCGCCCCAGCCGCCAGCCGAACGCGGCCTGCAACGCATGACAGAACTGCGCGTCGGACCAGCTCAGCACCTCATCGCGCTGGTCGAGCGGGTGACACCAAACCAGCGAACATCGGCCATGCGACATCGGCAACATCGCCAGCGGGCCATTGGGGGTAAAACGTTCAAAGGCGCGTCCCTGATGCGGGATCGCGGTCGCGACATTCGCTATCACCGCTAACTGTTCATAAGGCTCCTGATGCCAGTCAACGCCGCAGGCTGACGCCAGCGCGGAGTGGGTACCGTTAGCCGCCACCAGCACGCTGCCAGCTATCACATTGCCGTTTTCCAGAGTGACGTTAACTTGCTGTTGGGTACGCGACACGCTGGCTACGCGCTCCGGGCAGTGCAGCGTAACGCCTGGCGCTTTACGCAAGAGCGCAAACAGACGCAGCCCGATATCATGCAGCTCCGCAACGTGACCCAACGCTGCCAGGCTGTAATCCTGCGCGTCGAGAGTCACAAATCCGGCATGACCGCGATCGCTGACGTGTACGGTGTTGATTGCCGTTGCGCAATCGGAAATCGCCTGCCAGACGCCAATTCGCGCCAGTTGCTGGCAAGTGCCCGCCGCCAGCGCAATCGCTCTGGCGTCAAAGCCGGGATGACCGTCGGCTTCAGGCGCTTTCGCTTCAATCAGGTGTACCGGCAACGTCCCATGACTGAACTGAGAGATAGCCAGCGCCAGCGTCGCGCCTGCCATGCCGCCGCCAACGATAATGACGCTCATTGCTGCCGCGCCGCCGCCATTAATGCCTCAATGTCATCCGCCTTCTTCACAACGCCAGCGGTCAGGTTTTCATTACCGGTTTCGGTAATGACAATGTCATCTTCAATTCGAACGCCAATGCCGCGATACGCTTCCGGCACGTCGGCATCCGGCGCGATATAGAGGCCTGGCTCTACGGTCAGCACCATGCCCGGCTCCAGGATGCGGGAGCGATCCGGCCCATAAACGCCGACATCATGAACATCCAGCCCCAGCCAGTGGCTCAAGCCATGCATAAAGAAAGGACGATGCGCATTTTCGGCAATCAGTTGATCAACCTCTCCTTGCAAAATCCCCAGCTTCACCAGCCCGGTTATCATGATGCGCACGACTTCGCCGGTCACCTCCTGAATAGAGGTACCAGGACGGAACAGTCGCAGGCTGGTCTCCAGCGATTCCAGAACGATGTCATAAATTTCACGCTGGGCTGGCGTAAATTTCCCGTTCACCGGGAAAGTACGCGTGATGTCGCCCGCGTAACCTTTATATTCACAACCTGCGTCGATAAGCACTAAATCGCCGTCGCGCATTTCACTTTCGTTTTCAGTGTAATGCAGGATACAGCCATTTTCGCCGCTGCCGACAATGGTGTTATAGGAGGGATAGCGCGCGCCGTGGCGATTAAATTCGTGGTGAATTTCCCCCTCCAGCTGATACTCAAACATCCCCGGACGGCATTTTTCCATCGCGCGGATATGCGCCAGCGCGCTAATTTCCCCGGCACGGCGCAGGACAGCAATCTCTTCCGGCGATTTGAACAGGCGCATCTCATGGACGATCGGTCGCCAGTCAGTCATGGTGGCCGGCGCGGTCAGATTCTGGCGGGAGCCTTTACGCAGCTTCTCCAGCGCAGCCAGAACAATTTCGTCGGCATACGCATATTCGCCCTGCGCGTGGTACACCACATCCAGACCATTAAGCAACTGAAAGAGTTGCTGGTTGATTTCGCTAAACGCCAGCGCCCGGTCAACGCCCAGTTTTTCCGGCGCGGCATCCTGTCCTAAACGGCGACCAAACCAGATTTCCGCCGTCAGGTCGCGAACGCGGTTGAACAAAACGCTGTGGTTGTGGGTGTCATCACTCTTAATCAGTACCAGCACGGCTTCCGGTTCGTTAAAACCGGTGAAATACCAGAAGTCGCTACTCTGGCGATACGGATATTCACTGTCTGCGCTGCGCGTCGCCTCCGGCGCGGCAAAGATCAGCGCGGCGCTGCCGGGCTGCATTTGCGCCAGTAATGCCTGGCGACGGCGTTGGTATTCCTGCTGAGTCATGACATGGCCTCCATTTCGTTTTTTCTTAGTGTAGCGTCGGTTTACGCACTTCCGGCGCGGTCGGCTGTTGGCGCGTGAAAGTGTCATGACATAACAACGCCGCAACACGGACATATTCGATGATCTCTTCGAGCGACATCTCCAGCTCTTCCTGATCTTCGCTCTCATCATAACCAAGCTGCGCAATATTACGCAGGTCGTCAATCGCTTCACCCGTTTCGCCGGTGACTTTATCAAGTTTAGGCTGCGTTACGCCGAGGCCAAGCAAAAAGTGGTTAACCCACCCGGCTAATGCATCAGCGCGATCGAATACGCTGACATCGTCGCCTTCAGGCAGATAAAGCTGAAAAAGAAAGCCGTCGTCTTCCAGCGCGTCGCTGGTCGCCGCGTGCATTTTGCGCAGCGCCTGAGCAAGCTCATGCCCGAAGGCCAGACCTTCGTTCGTCAGGTCGTGCAACAGCGGCTGCCATGAGCTGTCGTTGTTGCCGCCGCAAATCATCCCGCTGATTAAACCATGCATTTCAGCCGGGGTCAGACCGGCCCCTTGTTGATTCAAAAACCGGTTCATTTCGTTGTAACCAGGCATTTCGTTCTGTATAGACATAAGCATTCGTCATCAAAGGGAGGATATTCATGATATGCTACCACTTTGGACCCTGGTGAACCAGAAAAGGGCTTGTATCTTCACACCAGGGTAGCTATAGTGTCGCCCCTTCGCGGACCCTGGGTCTGGAGACGAAGGCAGCGCAGTCAATCAGCAGGAAGGTGGCATGTCTGCACAACCCGTCGATATCCAAATATTTGGCCGTTCACTGCGAGTGAATTGCCCGCCTGACCAAAGGGATGCGTTGAATCAGGCTGCGGACGATCTGAATCAGCGGTTGCAAGATCTGAAAGTTCGCACTAGAGTCACAAATACTGAGCAGTTGGTTTTCATTGCCGCATTGAATATCAGCTATGAGTTAACTCAGGAAAAAGCGAAGACCCGCGATTACGCGGCGAGCATGGAACAACGTATTCGGATGCTACAACAGACCATCGAACAGGCGTTGCTTGATCAAGGTCGCATAACCGAAAAAACGGGCCAAAACTTTGAATAACACTTTTCGCTTTACTATGGTAAAGTGATTGTGAAAACAGAATTTCTCTGAGATGTTTGCAAGCGGGCCAGTCCCCTGAGCCGATATTTCATACCACAAGAATGTGGCGCTCCGCGGTTGGTGAGCATGCTCGGTTCGTCCGAGAAGCCTTAAAACTGTGACGACACATTCACCTTGAACCAAGGGTTCAAGGGTTACAGCCTGCGGCGGCATCTCGGAGATTCCCCTTCTGACTGGCGACAGCCATGACACAACTTCCCGAACTCTCTTTATCACGACAAGAAATCCGCCGAATAATTCGGCAACGTCGCCGTGCGCTGACGCCAGAGCAGCAACGCCGTTTTGGTCAACAGGCCGCCGCCCGAATGCTCAGCTTTCCTCCCGTCGTGATGGCGCACACTGTCGCCGTGTTTCTCTCCTTTGATGGCGAACTCGACACCCAGCCGCTGATTGAACAGCTATGGCGAGCGGGCAAGCGCGTCTACCTTCCGGTTCTTCATCCCTTCAGCCCTGGCAACCTCCTGTTCCTGCACTATCATCCGCAGAGTGCGCTGGTGACCAACCGCTTAAAGATCCAGGAGCCACGGCTTGATGTCCGCGACGTATTACCGCTGGCAAAGCTGGATGTGCTGGTAACGCCGTTAGTGGCGTTTGACGAAGACGGGCAGCGCCTGGGGATGGGCGGCGGATTTTATGACCGTACGTTGCAAAACTGGCAGCAGCATAAGATCCAGCCCGTGGGCTACGCGCATGATTGCCAGTTAGTAGAAAAGCTGCCGGTTGAAGAGTGGGATATCCCGCTGCCTGCGGTGGTAACGCCATCCAAAATTTGGGAGTGGTAGCCGTGTTTTGCCGATTGACAGCGTCGCTTTTTTGACCTAAATTTCTCGGTGAAGGGTGAGGGAGGCGAACCTCCCTCCTGCGTACTCTCTGTTAATATGCTGGCGTAGCGATGATTAACAGGATCAGCAGCATGATGACGTATCTCATCATCGTCCCTTTCCTTTTTAGAGCCCCTGCTTCGCCAGGGGCTTTCCCGTTTCAGCGCTATGCTGAGCCTTTATCGTAAATTCCTTTTATTGCTGTACAACACGCAACGCTGCCTTTAATTACCAATTGCGGCAAGGCTCGAAAACAGAATGTATGCGTTACACGAAGAGATGTTGAGGCAGGGAAACCAGAGAAAGGATGGGCAGGTCATCTCCTGCCCATTTAGAAGAAATTAGTACAGCAGACGGGCGCGAATGGTGCCCGGAATCGCCTTCATCGCCAGCAGCGCTTTCTCCGCCACATCGCCATCGGCTTCTATATCAATCACCACATACCCCATTCGGGCGGAGGTTTGCAGATACTGCGCGGCAATGTTAACGCCCTGCTCGGCAAAGATCTGGTTAAGCGCGGTCAATACGCCCGGGCGGTTTTCGTGGATATGCATCAGGCGACGACCGCCGTGCAGCGGCAGCGACACTTCCGGGAAGTTCACGGCGGACAGCGTCGAGCCGTTATCCGAGTACTTAATCAGTTTTCCTGCGACTTCCAGACCGATGTTTTCTTGCGCCTCCTGCGTCGAGCCGCCGATATGCGGCGTCAGGATCACGTTATCGAATTCGCACAGCGGAGAGGTAAACGGATCGCTATTAGTGGCCGGTTCCGTCGGGAAGACGTCGATAGCCGCCCCCGCCAGATGTTTCGTCGCCAGCGCATCGCACAAAGCCGGGATATCCACCACCGTACCGCGCGCGGCGTTAATCAGCAGCGAACCCGGCTTCATCAGGGCTATCTCTTTTGCGCCCATCATGTTTTTGGTGGAGGCGTTTTCAGGTACGTGCAGACTGACCACATCGCTCATATTCAGCAATTCAGACAGGTGCTGCACCTGAGTTGCGTTACCAAGCGGCAGTTTATTTTCAATATCATAGAAATAGACATGCATCCCCAGCGATTCCGCCAGAATGCCCAACTGCGTTCCGATATGGCCGTAACCGATAATGCCAAGCTTTTTACCGCGCGCTTCGAACGATCCCGCCGCCAGTTTATTCCATACGCCGCGGTGCGCTTTGGCGTTCGCTTCCGGCACGCCGCGCAGCAGCAGCAATAGCTCGCCAATCACCAGCTCCGCCACGGAACGGGTATTCGAGAATGGCGCGTTAAAAACCGGAATACCGCGTTTTGCCGCCGCATTTAAATCCACCTGGTTGGTGCCGATGCAAAAACAGCCAATCGCCACCAGCTTCTCTGCGGCGTTAATCACTTCTTCTGTCAGATGAGTACGGGATCGCAGACCGATGAAGTGGGCATCGCGGATGGACGCTTTCAACTGTTCAGCGTCCAGCGCGCCCTTGTGATATTCAATGTTGGTGTAACCTGCCGCACGAAGGCTTTCCAGCGCCTTTTGATGCACCCCTTCAACCAGCAGAAATTTAATTTTATCTTTCTCCAGCGATACCTTTGCCATTTCCCCGATCCTGTCTTTTTTTGCCATCTGATGTTGTGTATGGATTTGCATCCGTCCTTCAACATATCAAAAAAAATTATCACGGCAATATGAACGTTTGCGCCAGCGTCGTGAAGGAATCGCATACAGCGGGAAATAGCAGATGAAAATACCGGGAATAACTTTTTCTTTGGAGGGATCGGCAGGGCAAACGATTAAACGTGATACATGTCACCAAATTTGCCCTGACCGAATTTTTTACGCGGCAGGAAATACGCCTGGCGGGATCATTTTACGATGGTTTTCACCCCGTCCGGCGTGCCGATCAGTGCGACATCGGCGCCACGGTTGGCGAACAACCCTACGGTCACGACGCCCGGAATCGCGTTAATGGCGTTTTCCAGCGCGATGGGATCAAGGATTTCCATCCCATAAACATCCAGAATCACGTTGCCGTTATCCGTGACCACGTTCTGACGGTACTCCGGACGCCCGCCCAGCTTCACCAGTTGACGAGCAACCGCGCTGCGCGCCATCGGAATCACTTCGACCGGCAACGGGAATTTGCCAAGAATATCCACCTGTTTAGAGGCATCCGCAATACAGATAAATTTCTCCGCCACGGAAGCAATAATTTTCTCACGGGTTAATGCCGCGCCGCCGCCTTTGATCATCTGCATATGACCGTTGATTTCGTCCGCGCCATCGACATAGATACCCAGGCTATCCACTTCGTTGAGGTCAAACACATGAATACCGAGGCCTTTGAGTTTTTCAGTCGAGGCGTCCGAGCTGGAGACCGCGCCTTCAATCTGGCCTTTCATTGTGCCCAGCGCATCAATAAAGTGTGCGGCCGTTGAGCCTGTACCAACGCCCACAATGGTGCCGGGCTGTACATACTGAAGTGCCGCCCATCCTACCGCTTTTTTCAGTTCATCCTGCGTCATAGATCGTTTCGCCTGTGGTGTGAAAATACAGCCGCATTATAGAACATTGTCGGGAAAAATCTCCGTGTCCGTACACAGGCTACGGATTTCATCTGTACCGACGGCAAATTTATGTCATAGTGCGGAAAAAAATAACAGGAGCATGACACAACAATGAAACGTCCGGACTACAGAACACTACAGGCGCTGGATGCCGTTATACGTGAACGAGGATTCGAGCGCGCCGCCCAGAAGCTGTGCATCACGCAATCCGCCGTCTCACAGCGCATAAAACAGCTTGAGAATATGTTCGGACAACCTTTGTTGGTGCGTACCGTTCCTCCTCGCCCCACGGAGCAAGGGCAAAAATTACTGGCTCTGCTGCGTCAGGTTGAACTGCTGGAAGAAGAGTGGCTGGGCGATGAACAAACCGGCTCTACGCCGCTGCTGCTGTCGCTGGCGGTTAACGCCGACAGTCTGGCGACCTGGCTGCTTCCGGCGCTGGCGCCGGTGCTGGCGGACTCCCCTATCCGTCTCAATTTACAGGTGGAAGATGAAACGCGCACGCAAGAACGTCTGCGGCGCGGCGAGGTGGTGGGCGCGGTGAGTATTCAGCATCAGGCGCTGCCCAGTTGCCTGGTAGACAAACTGGGCGCGCTCGACTATCTGTTTGTCGCGTCAAAGCCGTTTGCCGAGCGCTATTTCCCCAATGGCGTTACCCGGTCGTCGCTGCTGAAAGCGCCCGCCGTCGCGTTCGACCATCTGGATGATATGCATCAGGCCTTTTTGCAACAGAATTTCGATCTACCGCCCGGCAGCGTGCCGTGCCATATCGTTAATTCATCCGAAGCGTTTGTACAGCTTGCGCGTCAGGGCACGACCTGCTGCATGATCCCTCACCTGCAGATTGAGAAAGAGCTGGAAAGCGGCGAGTTGATCAACTTAACGCCTGGCTTGCTACAACGCCGGATGCTTTACTGGCACCGCTTTGCCCCGGAAAGCCGGATGATGCGCAAAGTGACCGACGCGCTGCTGGAGTACGGGCACAAGGTGCTGCGTCAGGATTAGCCTCTCTATGAATGCCGGATGGCGGCGTGAACGTCTTATCCGGCCTGCATGACCCATTATTCCCTCGTCACTTCTTTGAAGTTCATCACAAAATCATTGCGTTCAGGCGGCAAAAAACGACGCGCCATTGGCTATTTTTTGCTGGCGACAAGGCGATTCAAAACGCTCACCGTATTAGCAAATCTTCATTTCAATGCGTAATACGGAGCAAAAAACGCGAACACCGGGAGAAAATGCGGCCTGGAAGCGCCCAGGCCGGGCGAGATTACTGCGTGCTGGCGGCCGTTGTCGACGTATGCCCGGTTCCAGGTTCAAGCTGGAATACCACATCGACCTGATCGTCGAACTGAATGGTCGGCTGCTCGTAAGTTTCCTGCGCGGATACCGGCGCAGCATCTGCGGCTTTCATCATTCGCACCACCGGACTCGGCTGATAATTAGAGACATGGTAACGAACGCTGTAAACCGGCCCCAATTTGCTGTTAAAACCGGCTGCCAGCGCTTGCGCCTGATGAATCGCGTCATCAATGGCGGCTTTGCGGGCCTTGTCTTTATAGGCGTCCGGTTGCGCTACGCCCAGCGACACCGAACGAATCTCGTTCAGACCCGCCTTCAGCGCGCCGTCCAGCAGAGAATTAAGTTTATCTAACTGACGCAGCGTCACCTCAACGGTTCGCACCGCACGATACCCTTTCAGAATGCTTTTACCGTTTTGGTAATCATAATCCGGCTGCGTGCGCAGATTCGCCGCGCTAATGTCTTTTTTCGCAATCTGATTTTGCTCAAGGAAGGAAAGATATTGCGCCACGCGCTCATCGGCCTGCTTCTTCGCCGTCGCCGCATCCTTCGCCGCGACGTTCACTTCAATCGCTAAGGTGGCGATATCAGGCACAGCATCGACGCTTGCCGTACCGGAAGTCACGATGTGCGGGCCTTCCGGCAATTCGCTTGCCTGCGCCGACATTGCACTTAAACCCACTAATGCCGCCAGGGCCATCACTTTGAACTTCACAGTCTCTCCTCCATATTGCAGTCATTGCCCTGATATACAGGGCGCATGCAGGCAAGCTTAGCGGATATCGGCCTGTTGTCCATCAGATAACGCTTAGTTGAAAAGCGCGTGCATATGCGCGACGCCTTCCCGCGCCAGTTGGAAGGCGATAAGCCACATCACCACCCCAACCAGAATGTTGATAATGCGTTGAGCTTTCGCCGTACGCAGTCGAGGCGCAAGCCAGGCCGCCAGTAGCGCTAACCCAAAAAACCATAAGAACGACGCGCTAATCGTGCCGAGGGCGAACCAGCGCTTTGGCTCCATAGCCAGTTGTCCGCCGAGACTGCCCAACACGACAAACGTATCCAGATAAACGTGCGGATTCAGCCACGTTACCGCCAGCATCGTAGCAATAATTTTCCAGCGCCCCTGCTTCATAACCTCGGCGCTGGCCAGCTCCAGATTACTGCTCATTGCCGTTTTCAGCGCGCCAAAACCGTACCATAACAAGAACGCGACCCCGCCCCATGTGACCAGCGCCAGCAGCCACGGCGACTGCATCAGCAACGCGCTGCCGCCAAAAATACCGGCGCTAATCAGGACTAAATCACTTAACGCGCAAAGCAGCGCTATCATGAGGTGGTACTGGCGGCGAATTCCCTGATTCATCACAAACGCATTTTGCGGGCCAAGCGGAAGGATCATGGCGGCGCCAAGGGCAAACCCTTGAAAATAATAAGATATCACGTTAACTACCCTGAGCTGTTTTTCTTAAAGGCAGACTATAGCGCGGGAATATTATTAGCGGAAATTGATAATTTTAATCACTAATAAGAAAAGCTAATGAAGAGACTGAATAACGGATGGCGGCTACGCTTATCCGCTCAATAACCAGAGAATACTGGAGGCGGATAAGCGCAGCGCCGGCAGGCAGCGCGGGAGAAAAATTACTCCGCGGCGTTATCTTTCACGCGTTTAAAATTGACGTCCATCTGCGGGTACGGGAAGCTAATACCAGCGGCGTCGAATTCACGTTTAATACGTTCCAGCACGTCCCAGTAGACATTTTGCAGGTCGCTGCTTTTACTCCAGACACGCACCACAAAATTAATTGATGAGGCGCCCAGCTCATTCAAACGCACCGTCATTTCGCGATCTTTTAAAATACGATCGTCGGACTCGATAATCGTCGTTAGCAGCTGTTTCACCTGATCGATATCCGAATCGTAGGCCACCCCAATAATGAATTCGTTACGGCGAACCGGCTCACGAGAATAGTTGATGATATTTCCCGCGATAATTTTGCCATTCGGAATCACAATAATTTTGCCGTCTACCGCGCGCATTGTTGTGGAAAAGATTTGCACATTCAGTACCGTACCGGCAACGCCGCCTAAATCGACATACTCACCGGCGCGGAACGGACGGAACATAACCAGCAATACCCCAGCCGCAAGGTTAGAAAGCGATCCCTGTAATGCCAGGCCAACGGCTAAACCAGCGGCGCCCAGTACGGCAATAACCGAGGCGGTTTGAACCCCCACACGACCCAGAGCCGCAATCAGCGTAAAAGCGATAACCCCATAGCGCACCAGTGCAGAAAGAAAGTCGGCCACTGTCGCATCAATATGACGCGCACGCATCAGACGATTTACCGTATTGGAGATCACGCGCGCTACAATCAAGCCGATGATGATAATAGCGATAGCCGCAACAATATTCACAGCATAGCTGAGCAATAACGCCTGGTTGCGTACCAGCCAGGTGCCCGCACCATTTATGCTGTCGACAACATTCAAATCTTCCATTCAATATTCCTTGGTCATAGCAAAACAAGCAAATGAGATCATTCTCACGAAAAGAACTTTTTAAAGGTAAACAAAAACAGAGGAATATGCCATTTTTCGGCATCATCCCAAAAAAGGCAGGTACATTGTGTATTGGCCGGATGAAAGCGCTAACTAACGCCGCTCTCCGGAAATAACGATAAAAAAATGGCTTCCCAAGGGAAGCCATTTCAATCAGCAGACTATATTACAGAACGTCAATCGCGTTCAGTTCTTTAAATGCTTTTTCCAGACGAGCGATCATCGAAGTCTGGCCAGCACGCAGCCATACGCGCGGGTCATAGTATTTCTTGTTCGGCTGATCTTCGCCTTTCGGGTTGCCCAGCTGACCTTGCAGATACGCTTCGTTTTCTTTGTAGTAGTTCAGAACACCTTCCCAGGTTGCCCATTGGGTATCGGTATCGATGTTCATTTTCACTACGCCGTAGCTTACGGAGTCTTTGATTTCCTGAGCAGTAGAACCGGAACCGCCGTGGAAAACGAAGTTCAGGCTGTTGTGCGGCAGGTTGTGTTTCTTAGAAACATACTCCTGAGAATCACGCAGAATGGTCGGGGTCAGAACCACGTTACCCGGTTTGTAAACGCCGTGTACGTTACCGAAGGAAGCGGCAATGGTGAAACGCGGGCTGATTTTGCTCAGCTCAGTGTACGCGTAATCAACATCTTCCGGCTGGGTGTACAGGGCAGAAGCGTCCATGTGGCTGTTGTCCACGCCGTCTTCTTCGCCACCGGTGCAACCCAGTTCGATTTCCAGAGTCATGCCAATTTTGGACATGCGCGCCAGGTATTTGGAGCAGATTTCGATGTTTTCGTGCAGAGACTCTTCAGACAGGTCAATCATGTGAGAAGAGAACAGCGGTTTACCGGTAGCCGCGAAGTGTTTTTCACCCGCGTCCAGCAGACCGTCGATCCACGGCAGCAGTTTCTTCGCGCAGTGGTCAGTGTGCAGGATAACCGGAACGCCATAATGTTCAGCCATCTGATGAACGTGATGCGCGCCAGAGATAGCGCCCAGGATTGCCGCGCCCTGAGGTACGTCAGTTTTCACGCCTTTACCCGCGATGAAGGACGCGCCGCCGTTGGAGAACTGAACGATGACCGGTGCTTTAACTTTTGCAGCGGTTTCCAGAACAGCGTTGATGGAATCAGTGCCCACGCAGTTAACTGCCGGCAGAGCAAAATTGTTTTCTTTTGCTACCTGGAACACTTTCTGTACGTCATCACCAGTGATCACGCCTGGTTTTACGAAATCAAAAATTTTAGACATGTTTCGTTGTCCTGTATCGTCGGGCTTTGGGAAAAAACACGGGCCGCCCTGAATGTCAGATCGGCGATAAATCAACGGGCAGGAATCCCTGCCCGTAACGATTACTTCTTAGCGCGCTCTTCGAGCATCGCTACGGCTGGCAGAACTTTACCTTCCACGAATTCGAGGAATGCGCCGCCGCCAGTAGAAATGTAGGAAATTTTGTCAGCAATGCCGAACAGGTCGATTGCCGCCAGGGTGTCGCCGCCGCCAGCGATGGAAAACGCTTCGCTATCAGCGATGGCATTCGCCACGATTTCAGTCCCTTTACGGAAGTTCGGGAACTCAAACACGCCAACCGGGCCGTTCCACAGAATGGTTTTGGCATTCTTGAGGATTTCAGCCAGCTGCTGAGCGGAAGCATCGCCGATATCCAGGATCTGCTCGTCTTCTTTCACGTCGTTAACGGATTTCAGAGTCGCCGGTGCGGTTTCGGAGAACTCGGTGGCAACGCGAACATCGGTCGGAACCGGGATATCGCAAGTGGTCAGCAGACGTTTTGCTTCGTCAACCAGGTCAGCTTCGTACAGGGATTTACCGACGCTGTGGCCCTGAGCGGCAACGAAGGTGTTGGCGATACCGCCGCCGACAATCAGCTGGTCAGCGATTTTTGACAGGGAATCCAGAACGGTCAGTTTGGTAGATACTTTAGAACCACCAACGATAGCCACCATCGGACGAGCCGGTTCTTTCAGCGCTTTGCCCAGCGCATCCAGTTCAGCGGCCAGCAGCGGGCCTGCGCACGCAACGTCAGCAAATTTGCCGATACCGTGGGTAGAAGCCTGCGCGCGGTGCGCAGTACCAAAGGCGTCCATCACGAATACGTCACACAGGGCGGCGTATTTTTTAGACAGCGCTTCGTCGTCTTTCTTTTCGCCTTTGTTAAAGCGAACGTTTTCCAGAACCACCAGCTCACCTTCGGCCACGTCAACGCCGTCCAGGTAATCTTTAACCAGGCGAACCGGGTTAGACAGTTTGTCTTTCAGGTAGTTAACAACCGGCAGCAGAGAGAATTCTTCGTTGTACTCGCCTTCGGTAGGACGACCCAGGTGGGAAGTTACCATCACTTTCGCGCCCTGTTTCAGAGCCAGTTCAATGGTCGGCAGAGAAGCGCGGATACGCGCGTCGCTGGTCACTTTCCCTTCTTTAACAGGTACGTTCAGATCCGCACGGATAAAAACGCGTTTCCCGGCCAGATCCAGATCGGTCATCTTAATTACAGACATGGTGAATCCTCTCAATGATGCTTAAAGTTTTGTCGACGCTGACGCGTCGAGCCTGAAACCAACTGCGGCCATCGCTAACGTGGTGTCGAGCATCCTGTTAGCAAAGCCCCATTCATTATCGCACCAGACCAGCGTCTTGATCAGGTGGGCGCCACTGACCCGGGTTTGCGTGCCATCAACAATGGCGCTGTGCGGGTCGTGGTTAAAATCTATCGAGACCAACGGTGATTCCGTATAGTCAACTATACCATGAAATGCACCTTGTGCTGCTTTTTGCAGCAACTGGTTGACTTCACTGGCTTTTACTGGTTTTTTCACCGTCACGCTTAAATCGATCGCCGTCACATTAATGGTTGGAACGCGCACCGCAATCGCCTCAAAACGATCGTTAAACTGCGGGAATATACGCGTAATGCCTGCCGCCAGTTTTGTATCTACCGGGATAATCGACTGGCTGGCCGCGCGCGTGCGCCGCAGATCGGAGTGATACGCGTCGATCACCTGCTGATCGTTCATCGCGGAGTGGATCGTCGTGACGGTACCAGACTCGATGCCGTAAGCATCATCCAACAATTTAATGACGGGAATTATGCAATTCGTGGTACAGGATGCGTTTGAGACAATACGATGTTCCGCACACAGTTGGTTCTGGTTCACGCCAAAAACGACGGTGGCGTCAAGATCGTTGCTGCCCGGATGAGAAAAGAGCACTTTCTTCGCGCCAGCGGCAATATGCGCCTCGCCATGCTCCCGGTTGCCATATACGCCCGTACAATCCAACACGATATCCACGCCCAGTTCGCGCCACGGCAGATCCGCCAGCGTTCGTTCATGCAGAATACGAATGACATCGTCGCCGACAAAAAGCTGCTCGCGCTCGTGGCGAACCTCCCATGCAAAACGCCCGTGGCTGGTATCGTATTTCAACAAATGCGCCATGCCTGCGGCATCCGCCAGCTCGTTGATGGCTACCACGGTAATTTCCGCCCGACGTCCGGATTCATACAAAGCACGAACCACGTTACGCCCGATGCGACCAAAGCCATTAATCGCTATGCGTACGGTCATAGGTCTCCTGCAAGGCTATCCCGATTCAGATGAGGCTGACAGAGTAATGCAGCTCATCGTCGAGTAAAACCTCACCTGTCGCAAACTGCGACTGATTGGTTAATTGTCGAACATTTAATTAACTGAAACGCTTCAGCTAGAATAAGCGAAACGGGGAATAAAAGGAATGTTTGTCCAGTCGAAGAAGACAGTTATCTGACCTGCATCACATTTCATGGCCGCTTACGCTGCAATTTATTCCATATTTAAGAATCACCAGTACATCCGTCAGATCTTTTCATCGTCGCGTCACAAATACTGATTTATATCAGAAAGCGCTGTCGCCAGCGTCTATATTATCAGCGCCACGTCCGAGTCTCGGAGTCCTGTAACGATGACTGTATCTCACCACAATGCCTCTACAGCGCGCTTTTACGCGCTTCGTCTGCTTCCCGGCCAGGAAGTGTTTTCCCAATTACACGCCTTTGTGCAACAGAACCAATTACGTGCCGCCTGGATAGCAGGGTGTACCGGCAGTCTGACCGATGTTGCGCTGCGTTATGCCGGGCAAGAGGCGACCACATCGCTCACCGGCACGTTTGAAGTTATCTCGCTAAACGGCACGCTTGAATTGACCGGCGAGCATCTGCATCTCGCGGTATCGGATCCCTACGGGGCCATGCTCGGCGGCCATATGATGCCAGGGTGTACCGTGCGTACCACGCTGGAACTGGTTATCGGCGAGCTGCCAGCGCTGACGTTCAGCCGTCAACCGTGCGCCATTTCCGGTTATGACGAACTGCATATTTCTTCCCGTTAATTGACGACTCTTTAAGAGGTACTTTATGGCGCGTCGCCCGTTTTCCAGCCAGTCTCTGGTGCTGATTGTCATCGCTATTGCCATCAATATGATTGGCGGACAGCTTATTAGCATGTTGAAGCTGCCTATTTTTCTCGACTCGATCGGCACCTTAATTAGTGCGGTACTGTTAGGACCGTTCATCGGCATGTTGACTGGGCTTCTGACCAACTTGCTGTGGGGGCTGCTTACCGATCCTATCGCTGCCGCGTTTGCCCCGGTAGCGATGGTTATCGGTCTGGTCGCCGGGTGGCTGGCACGCGCAGGCTGGTTTCGTACCCTGCCCAAAGTGATCGTCAGCGGCGTCGTCATTACGTTAGCGGTGACGCTGGTCGCCGTACCGCTTCGTACCGCGCTTTTTGGCGGCGTTACCGGCAGCGGCGCTGATTTATTCGTCGCCTGGATGCATTCAATGGGCCAAAACCTGGTGGAGTCGGTCGCGATTACCGTCATAGGCGCTAATCTGGTCGATAAAATTCTGACGGCGATCATCGTTTGGGTGCTGCTGCGTCAGCTACCGTTACGTACGACACGGCATTTTCCTGCGATGTCAGCCGTACGCTAAATGCATCCGTTTACCTCGTTAACCTTATGGGCGTTGGCGGCCTGCACCACGCTGCTACTCCCTGCGCAGACCGTGCTCCCGGTTTATAGCGCGGCGGCCTTCCTCTGTCTGCTGGCGCTGAAATCAACGCGGCGGCGGGCGAAGTATGTCGCCTGGCTGATGCTGTCTTTAGGGTTTGGGCTATGGCTGGTACATGGCGGTTGGCTAACGGAATGGATAAGCGGGCAGCCTCGCGATCCGCAGCGCTGGGTATATGCCGTTACGCTATGGCTACGTCTGCTGGCGATCGTGTCGACGTCGCAGCTATGGATGCAGTATGTGCCGGTTCAGCGGTTTATTCGCGCCCTGTTCGCTTCACGTCTGCCACCCGGCATCGCTTACCTGTTCGCTGGCCCGCTGCTGGTCGTCGAACAGCTCAAACGACAACTGACGATCGTTCATGAAGCCCAGCGCGCGCGCGGCGTACCGCTGGATGAAGGCTGGTATCAGCGGCTACGGGCAATGCCTGCGCTGATCGTGCCGCTTACGCAAAATGCGCTTAACGATCTGACAATACGCGGCGCGGCGTTGGATATGCGGGGGTTTCGGCTGCATCGAGCCCGAACCACGCTGTGGGCGCCGAAAGATAGCATGTTACAACGGGTTGCGCGGTATGGCATGGTACTGCTAATACTGGCGGAAGCGGGAGTATGGATATGGTTACGTTAGAGCAGTTTCGTTATCTTCCGTCCGATGCGACACGCCCGCCGGCATGTTTTGATTTCCACTATTCAACACCCGGAATAGTGGCGATAGTCGGCGATAACGGCAGCGGAAAAAGTACGCTGGCGCAACTGATGGCTGGCTGGTATCCGGATTATCTCCCCGGTGATATTGACGGCACAGGCTTACTGCTTGGCGTCCCTATCGGGCAGCTCCCGCTGGTAGAACAGTCGCCCACCATCCAGCTGGTGCAGCAATCGCCTTATTTACAGCTTTCCGGCTGTACCTTTAGCGTAGAGGAAGAGGTGGCGTTTGGCCCGGAGAATCTCGGCCTCCATGAAGCGGAGATTCTACGGCGCATTGACGAGGCGCTGACTCTGACAAACTGCCAGTCGTTACGCCATCGTCATCCCGGCACGCTCTCCGGCGGCGAAACGCAGCGGGTAGTGATTGCCAGCGCGCTTGCCATGCAGCCCAGATTATTAGTTCTTGATGAAGCCTTCAGTCGGCTGACGTCAGCGGCCACCGGGACACTGCTGGAACGGTTACAACAGTGGGCGCTGGAACGTCATTCTCTCATTGTGCTTTTTGAACGTAATCACTTTCCTTTTCTGACGCGATGCCAGCGGGTATGGCAATTGCGCGACGGAGCGCTAACCCCATTATGTTGACGTTAAATCAGGTCGCTTATCGCTGGCCGGATGCCGCAGCCGACTGTCTGCACGCTATCTCGCTTGAACTTCGTGACGGCGAATGGCTGGCGTTGACCGGCGATAACGGCGCGGGAAAATCAACGCTGTTACGGATTATGGCCGGCCTGCTTTCCCCCGCTTCCGGCTCGGTAACGCTTAATGGAGAGCCGATTGCGCAGCTTAAAAATCGTCAACGCGCCGCCGCTATCGGCGTACTCTTTCAGGAAGCGGAAAACCAGATTTTCCACAGCAATGTCGCACAAGAGGTCGCTTTTGGGCTGAAACTACAACGCTTATCGGCGGAGGAAATTTCACGGCGCACGCAGGCCGCGCTGCGGTTATGCCAGCTAACGGACGTCGCCGAGGCGCACCCGCTTGATCTGCACGCCGCGCAGCGCCGGATGGTGGCGGTCGCCAGTCTGGAGGCGATGGCGCCGCCGGTGTTATTGCTGGATGAACCCAGCCGGGATTTTGACGCCCACTGGCTAACCGTATTTGAACACTGGCTGGCGACATGCCGGGCACGGGGAACCAGCGTCGTGGCGATTAGCCATGACGCTGCGTTTACCCGGCGTCATTTTTCACGGGTGGTACGGCTGCATAATGGCGCGATAACGCCGCGTAACATCATTAAGGACACGCCATCCGATATTCGCCCGTAGAGGTCATTTCCAGCATGAGATCGGCTGGCAGGCTACTTTCCAGCACCCGGCGCACATTTGGGCCGTCGGTGCGTTCATAAAAGGTTTCCGCCTCCGCCTGTGATAATCCTCCCGCCAGTTTACGTCCAATCAACCGGGCGCGTAAGGTTTCCGCCGGGGCGCGAATAAATAATGAGAAATCGCAAAACTCCGCTAACGCGCGCCATCTGTCGTCATCACGCAGGAGCCAGTTTCCTTCCACAATCACGATCGGCGCCGTGACCACAACAGCGTGTTCCACCGGGTCGTGCCGCTGTCGGTCGTACTGCGGCCAGGTCGCTTCGCCAGCCCGCACCAGACGCAGATTTTCCGCCAGCTTATCAACGTCAAAGGTTTCCGGCGCGCCTTTACAGGCACGTAAATGATGCGCCTCCAGCCAGCGGTTATAGTAATGAAAGCCATCCATGGGAAGCGTTTGAATTTCCGGCAGGCCAGCATCCTGACGAGAGAGATATTCCCAGAAGGTGGTCAGCGTGGATTTGCCTGTGCCGGGCGGCGCGCTAAGAAAAACGATGGTACGGCGCTCAGGTTTAGCGGCATGTATTTTAGCCAGTTGTTGCAGTAAGGGCTTGTGAACCTTCTCTATTTCATCATCATGATAATGTGCTTCAACGTGCAGCCCATTAACCGTTAATGCGATTTTCACGGCGTTAATTCCTTTAAAATTGTCGTTACCGCCAGCGCCATCGCCGTTTTGACCATACCGGTAAAGCGCACCTCAGACCACGCGGCGAAGTCGGCAAACTTCATCGACTCCAGCGCGCCATATAAGGGCGCATTACGGGTAATACAGTTAACGTTACTGATGAAGTCCCAGGTAATGTCGTCGGCAAAACCGGGAATCGCGTCCTGTTCATGCAGGTACTGATAAAACTGAGAAAAATGGGTGATGTCAGCGTAGAGCCATTTATCCATTTTCCCCAGCGCATAAATCAGACGTAATGCAACGTTGATATCGTCAAGCGGCCCGCTTTGGGCGAGTAACGGCTTCACTGCATATTCCACAATTTCTTCATCATTATCGACAAATAGCGACGGCAGAAAGCGCTTAATGCCCTGGAGCAAAATGTTATGTGCCGTCGTCATAAACGAAAGTAAATTATTTTGAGCATCCAGTTGCTCAAGCACATCGTCTTCTGTCAGCGTCGTCATTTGTGTCCCGATATACTCATCGTCTTTCAAGCTACAGGTGGGCGTGGACTTGCCACCGTCCTTTATCCTGAAAAGCCCAGAGTATATACCCTAAATAATTCGAGTTGCAGACAAGCGGCAAGAGAGAGAACCACCAGGAGCTTACATGAGTAAGTGACTGGTGTGAACGCGCGTCGCCAACGTACTTGCAACGTGAAGAATGACGGGGATAAGTCACCATGAATGCAGAGAGTCTATAATATTACACGTTCGATCTGCGCTACCGATCAGTAAAGTTTGCGTGCGCACACCGTTCGCAACCCGTTGGATCCCGTTAACCAGATCGCCGCCCGTAACGCCCGTCGCGCTAAAGAGAATGTCGTTACCGGCAGCCAGCTCGTCAAGGGAGTAGACACGGTTAACCGCAACGCCCATTTCTTCGCAGCGTTGACGCTCCTGTTGCGCCACCAGGCGGTTGTCAGCGTTGTCCCCTTTCGCTTCACAAAAGTCGAGCAGCTCCGCCTGCATATCACCGCCCAGCGCTTTTACCGCACAGGCGGAAATTACGCCTTCAGGCGCGCCGCCAATGGTATACATCAGATCATAAGGGTTATCCTGCAAACAGGTCAGGACGCTGGCCGCCACATCACCATCGGGGAGAGCGAATACCTTAACCCCAAGTTGCGTCGCCTGTGTAATGGCTGGTTTCAGCCGCGGTTTATCTAACGTGACCATACGCAGATCCTCCAGCGGCTTATTTAGCGCCCTGGCGACATTTCGCAGATTATCGGTTAACGATAACGCCAGATTAATCACGCCTTTCGCCTGCCGATTTACAACCAGCTTTTTCATATACATATCGGGCGCATGTAACAAGCTGCCCCGGGGCGCAAACGCCATGACGGCCAGCGCATTACTTTGTCCCATGGCGACCATTCGGGTGCCTTCTATAGGATCGACGGCGATATCCACCTCCGGCCCCTCGCCGTTACCCACCTCCTCGCCAATCCATAACATGGGCGCATGATCGATCTCCCCCTCGCCGATGACGATCCGCCCACGGATGGCGATATCATTCAATGCCTGTCGCATCGCGGTAACAGCCAGCGCATCAATTCTGTTCTTATCGCCGCATCCGGTTTGCGGCCAGGCAGCCAGTGCTGCCTGCTCCGTAATGCGAAATAGCGGCCATGCCAGAGACATCATGCCGCCTCCCCGATATCCACGCCAAATTGCGCCAGCAGGTATCTTTCCGCTTTTTCGTTCCAGATGCCGTGCGTCTCTTCAACCAGACGCGCCAGCTCCCTGAACAACGGATCCGTTTTTCCTTTTTCGGCGAAATCAGTAATCGCCGTCAGCGGCATGGTGACGCCGTTATAGATAAGCTTCTTACCGCCGGGAATATCCGGCAGGTTGAGTACGGTGTCCGGTACTGCATCCAGCCCACCAATATGCGTCACCATGAATGAAGGCTGAAGCTGTCCTGTTGCGCTTAACGTAATAGCCTCTTTCATATCCTCCGTGGAGCCGCCGGATGTCCCTACGACATGGGTACTGTTGTAATGCACATTGTAGAAATTAAACGGTACCTTGAACTGGCTATCTGTCGGCCCGGCAAAGAAATTCAGGCAACCGTCTTCGGCGAGAAGATCGTCAGCCATTTCAACGACGGACGGAACGGCGGCATAAACAAAGACATCATCAAATCCTGCGCCATCGGTTAATGTCCGAAGTTGCGCAGCAGGATCAGCCATGCCCGCGGTATTCACATAGATAAGCTCAATGCCCTTCTCAGCGGCCTGTTTGACCGGCAGCAGTTTTTTAGCCTGCGCCAGGCGGGCTTCATCGATATCGACCACCACAACTCGCGCCGGCTGGATCCCGCCGTTAATGGCATAATCAATCGCACCAATGCCCATCGGTCCGGCACAGGCCAGGAGCGCGATATTACCGCCGGGTTTGACTCCCATCCGATGTTCATAAACATAAGGTGTTGTATGGTAATTGGCGTTATAAGCGCCAATAATGCAGCACATCGGTTCCGCCAGCGATGCCGCGGCAAAATATGAGCCGTGATACGGTAAAACACAGCCCAGATTAATCGCTACTTCCGGGATTATCATGTACGTGGCGTTACCGCCAAAATATTCGTAACTGTAGCCAGCAGAATAACCGCTCGGCAGGCCCATCGCCGGTTGTAAAACAAAACGCTGTCCTTTTTTATATTTATCAGTCAGATTTTTTCCTACTTCGACGATAATTCCAGCACATTCATGCCCCGTAATGACTGGATGATTTTCCAGATCATCTGGCACTCGTTTATGTTCACTGCCTAATAAAGCGGCTTTCCAGGTAGAGAGACATACGCTGTCGGAAATTACGCTTACGAGCAGTTCATTCTCCGTAATGTCGGGTAATTCAAACTCACGGATACGGACATCCCGCTTGCCATATATAGCAGCTACTTTCGTTTTCATATTTACTCCAGAAACCTGAAATATTAATTCGATGTCAAATGGTTAAATAAATCATCAAGGCACGGATCGCCAATATAGTTTTTAATAAGTATTAAGGGCTTATCGCTGACTCGCTTAACCCGTCCTTCAAGGCTGGCGTGGGTAACGATAATATCGGCATCATCCGGTACATTTTCGATAGCGTAATGTTTAACGTCGATAGTCAGGCCCGCCTTTTCCAGACGTCGGCGGAACGTTGTGGCGCCCATTGCGCTGGAGCCCATCCCCGCATCGCAGACAAAGGCGATACGTTTCACGTCGCGATATGAAAATTTGCCTTCTTGCTTCATGGCTTTCACCGCTTTAGCGGAATCACTAAAAGTATCTTCGCTGTCGGCTTCGCTACTTTTTTCCATTTTCAAAATGAAAGCGGTGATAATAAAGGTCACTGCCGTTCCCGCCGTTACGCCAGCAATCGTAGCAAGGAAAGAACCTTTCGGCGTCAGCGCCAGGTAAGCGAAAATTGACCCCGGGCTTGGCCCTGCAACCAGGCCGCCATCCAGCAGGTTAAACACCCATGTTCCGCTCATCCCGCCGGCAATCATGGCGATGAGTGTTAATGGCTTCATCAGCACATAGGGGAAATAGAGCTCATGAATCCCCCCGAGGAAATGGATAATCATGGCGCCAGGCGCAGATTTCTTTGCCATTCCTTTGCCGAATAGCGTAAAGGCAAGCAGCAAACCTAAGCCAGGCCCCGGGTTAGAGGCCACCATAAAGAAAATGGACTTTCCGGTTTCCGACGCCTGTTGCATTCCCAACGGATAATAAACGCCCTGATCGATGGCATTGTTCAAAAAGAGGATTTTTGCCGGTTCATTGATTAAAGACAGCAGCGGCAGATAGCCCGCATGTACCAATGATTCAATACACTCCTTCACAAAGTTATTGGCAATAAGTACCGCCGGACCAATCACTTCAAAACCCAGCAGGCACAAAATCATCCCGGCGATACCCAGCGAGAAGTTATTAATCACCATCTCAAAACCGGCGGGAATCCGCTTCTCCAGCAACCGATCAATATATTTAATGACCAGACCGCCGAGAGGCCCCATAATCATTGAGCCAAGAAACATGGGGATATCAGCGCCGATGATAACGCCAATGGTGCCAATTCCCCCCATCACGGCGCCACGCTTTCCACCGACCAGATGTCCACCGGTAGAACCAATCATTACCGGCAGTAAATAGGTAATCATCGGGCCGACAATTTTGGCGAAATGCTCGTTTGGCATCCACCCGGTTGGAATAAATAATGCAGTGATAAAACCCCAGGCAATAAAAGCGCCGATATTGGGAATGACCATCGCGGTCAAAAATCCCCCAAAAGCCTGGACCTTTGCACGAGCAGACTTGTGTTCCATATTAATATCCTGTAAAGGAGAGAATAATTATGCGCGAGCTATAATATCCGCCAGCTCTTTTTCTGATTTCGCAGCTAATAACGCCGCTAAAACATCCTCTTCACATAATAGTTCGCTTAACGCCTGGATAGCGCCAATATGTGAATCTGAATCTGCTGCTGACAGGCCGATTAATAATTTTATGCCGTCATCCTCGTCGGTAAACTGCACATCCTGCCTGAGCAATGTTAATGACATCCCGGTTTTTAACGCGCCGCATTCGGGGCGAGCATGAGGCATCGCGACACCAGGTGCCAGAATATAGTAAGGACCATTACTGATTGTTGAATCTTTGATAGCCTGAATATAATTTTCATTTATATAACGATTAGCCAAAAGAGATGACATGGAAAAATCAACAGCTTCCTGCCAATTTTGTGCCAATGGCCTTATTGTAATAGATGCTTCAGGAAAATAATCTATTAACCGCATAAACTATCCTTATTTTATTTTTAGGGTACAACTTGTCGTTAAAAATAAAATACGCGGGCGGCAAAATGAAATCAATCCAGGCGAAAAAGCGAGCGCTTAAAATGGCATGATTATAATTTATCTATAAAACAATCTGTTATAATTATAAAAATAAAAAGCAAGTTTAATTTTGTGATGTTAATTGCAAATTCAATAAATAATAAAATATCAAAATTGTGATAAAAATCACAAATGAAGCCTTGTTAGCGATAAAATAAATGTATCTAAAAAAATGGGTCGCCGAAGCGACCCGTTTCATGCCGTATTAAGGATTACAGCAGCGCTTTCGCTTTGGCGATCACGTTGTCCACCGTGAAGCCAAACTCTTCAAACAGCAGCTCTGCCGGAGCAGACTCACCGAAGGTGGTCATCCCGACAATAGCGCCGTTCAGGCCGACGTATTTGAACCAGTAGTCAGCGATACCCGCTTCAATCGCCACACGCGCAGAGACCGCCTTCGGCAGGACAGCTTCACGGTAGGCCGCATCCTGCTTGTCGAACGCGTCGGTGGACGGCATGGAAACCACGCGCGCCTTCACGCCTTCGGCAGTCAGTTTTTCGTAAGCGGCAACCGCCAGCTCAACCTCTGAACCGGTCGCAATGAAGATAATCTGCGGCTGGCCCGCACAATCTTTCAGTACGTAACCACCGCGGGCGATATTTGCCAGTTGCTCTTCAGTACGTTCCTGCTGCGCCAGGTTCTGACGGGAGAGGATCAGCGCGGTTGGGCCATCCTGACGCTCTACGCCATATTTCCACGCCACCGCGGATTCCACCTGGTCGCACGGACGCCATGTGGACATGTTCGGCGTTACGCGCAGGCTTGCCACCTGCTCGACCGGCTGGTGCGTCGGGCCATCTTCGCCCAGACCGATGGAGTCGTGGGTGTACACCATCACCTGACGCTGTTTCATCAACGCTGCCATACGCACTGCGTTACGGGCATATTCGACGAACATCAGGAAGGTGGAGGTGTACGGCAGGAAACCGCCGTGCAGGGCGATACCGTTGGCGATAGCGGTCATACCGAATTCGCGCACACCGTAATGAATGTAGTTACCTGCGGCATCTTCGTTAATCGCTTTCGAACCGGACCACAGGGTCAGGTTAGACGGTGCCAGGTCAGCGGAGCCGCCGAGGAATTCCGGCAACAGCGGACCGAAGGCTTCGATGGCATTCTGGGACGCTTTACGGCTGGCGATTTTGGATGGATTCGCCTGCAGTTTAGCGATGAACTCATTCGCTTTCGCATCGAAGTCAGCCGGCATGTCGCCTTTCATACGACGAGTGAATTCAGCAGCTTCCTGCGGGAAGGCTTTCTCATAAGCCGCGAATTTCTCATTCCATGCAGACTCTTTCGCCTGGCCGGCTTCTTTCGCATCCCACTGGGCGTAGATTTCAGACGGGATTTCGAACGGCGCGTACTTCCAGCCCAACTGTTCGCGGGTCAGCGCGATTTCCGCGTCGCCCAGCGGCGCGCCGTGGGAATCGTGGGTACCCTGTTTGTTCGGCGAACCGAAGCCGATGATGGTTTTGCACATCAGCAGGGACGGTTTGTCAGTCACGGCGCGAGCTTCTTCCGTGGCGCGTTTAATGGCGTCGGCATCGTGACCGTCAATGCCACGGATAACGTGCCAGCCATAGGCTTCAAAACGTTTCGCGGTGTCATCGGTGAACCAGCCTTCAACATGACCATCGATAGAGATACCGTTGTCATCATAGAACGCGATCAGTTTGCCCAGTTTCAGAGTACCAGCCAGAGAGCACACTTCGTGAGAAATGCCTTCCATCATGCAGCCGTCGCCCATAAAGACGTAGGTGAAGTGGTCAACGATATCGTGGCCAGGACGGTTAAACTGCGCCGCCAGAGTTTTCTCGGCAATCGCCATCCCGACGGCGTTGGCAATACCCTGCCCCAGCGGGCCAGTAGTGGTTTCAACGCCAGCGGTGTAGCCCACTTCCGGGTGACCCGGGGTTTTTGAATGTAGCTGACGGAAATTCTGCAGTTCGGACATCGGCAGGTCATAACCGGTGAGGTGCAGCAGGCTGTAAATCAGCATTGAGCCGTGGCCATTGGACAGCACGAAGCGGTCGCGGTCGGCCCAGGACGGGTTGGTCGGGTTGTGGTTCAGGAAATCACGCCACAGGACTTCGGCAATGTCAGCCATACCCATCGGGGCACCCGGGTGACCGGATTTGGCTTTCTGTACTGCGTCCATGCTCAGCGCACGAATAGCATTGGCAAGCTCTTTACGTGAGGACATTTTGACTCCAGATCGGATGTTGAAAGGCCATGCCCGTAACGACTTGACGACAGCGCGTTTTGGGCTACGCCGGAAAATTTGCCAACAATTTACCCCAAGCCGCGCGTCATGTACATGGAACATCCTTTTACCGCTTCAGAAATCTCCGGATCGTGCTCGCATGTTGCGCAATTAGCTAACTTGCCTGCCACGCTTTTCTTTATACTTAACCCAGGCGCTAATTCATCTGCAACGGGCGCATTTCAAAATAATATTAATTCGTATGGAAGAGAAAAATGAAAATTCGCGCTTTACTGCTTGCTTTGGGCATGGCGACGGTGCTGACCGGTTGCCAGAATATGGACTCTAATGGACTGCTTTCTTCGGGTGCTGAAGCTTTTCAGGCCTATACGTTAAGCGATGCGCAGGTAAAAGCGCTGAGCGATCAATCCTGTCAAGAGCTCGACAGCAAAGCGAAAATCGCGCCGGCGAGCAGCGAATACACTAAACGACTGGCAAAAATTGCCGCCGCGCTGGGGGATAACATTAACGGCCAGCCGGTGAACTATAAGGTTTACGAGACGAAAGACGTCAACGCGTTTGCCATGGCGAACGGTTGTATCCGCGTCTACAGCGGACTGATGGATATGATGACCGACAACGAAGTTGAAGCCGTGATCGGCCATGAAATGGGCCATGTCGCGCTGGGTCATGTAAAGAAAGGGATGCAGGTCGCGCTGGGCACTAACGCCGTGCGCGTCGCGGCGGCATCGGCAGGAGGCGTTGTCGGCAGCCTGTCGCAATCACAGCTTGGCGATCTTGGCGAAAAACTGGTGAACTCGCAGTTCTCGCAGCGTCAGGAGTCCGAAGCGGATGATTATTCTTACGATCTGTTGCGCAAACGCGGTATCAGTCCGGCAGGACTCGCCACCAGCTTTGAGAAACTGGCAAAACTGGAAGCGGGTCGTCAAAGCTCGATGTTCGACGATCACCCGGCGTCCGCCGCACGCGCACAGCATGTGCGCGATCGTATGAGCGCAGACGGGATCAAATAACCCTCGAACAGTGCCGGATGACGGCGTGAACGCCTTATCCGGCCTACACAGGCCCGGTAAGCGTAGGCCGGATAAGCGCAGTGCCATCCGGCAAAACAACTTACTCGCCCTTCTTCGCCGCCTGGATATAGAGCATTTCTAATGCCAGCGTCGCGGCCGCCAGAGCGGTGATCTCCGACTGATCGTAAGCCGGCGCGACTTCCACTACATCCATACCGACAATGTTCAGATCTTTCAGACCGCGTACCAGTTTAATGGCGCGATCGGAGGTCAGGCCGCCGATCACCGGCGTACCGGTACCAGGCGCAAACGCCGGGTCCAGACAGTCGATATCAAAGGTCAGATAGACCGGCATATCGCCGACGATCTGTTTCACCTGAGCGAGAATATCATCCACGCCGCGATCGTTGACCTGGCAGGCATCCAGCACGGTAAAGCCATTGTCTTTGTCAAACTCAGTGCGAATACCGATCTGTACCGAATGATGCGGATCGATCAGGCCTTCTTTCGGCGCGGTGTAGAACATCGTGCCGTGATCGAATTCGCAGCCGTTAGCGTAGGTATCGGTATGCGCGTCAAAATGTACCAGCGCCATTTTGCCAAAATGTTTCGCGTGGGCGCGCAGCAGCGGCAGCGTGACGAAGTGGTCGCCGCCGAAAGAGAGCATACGCTTGCCTGCAGACAGCAGTTTTTCAGCGTGCGCCTGTAATTTTTCGCTCATTTCACGGGCATCGCCAAACGCATACACCAAATCGCCGCAGTCCACGACGTTCAGGCGCTCGCGCATGTCAAAATTCCACGGGAAACGGTGATGTTCCCAGGCGAGGTTGGTCGACACCTGACGGATCGCCGCCGGGCCATGACGGCCGCCAGCGCGACCGGACGTTGCCATATCAAACGGTACGCCAGTGATCACCCAGTCGGCATCGCTGTCATACGGCTGGAAGTTCATTGGCAGACGTAAAAAACCAAACGCATTAGAAACCAGTGAGTTATCGTACTGATGACCTAAGGTGCTCATGGCAAAAACCTCTTCTTAGTCAATATAAAAAAACCCTCCCGCGTCGTTAGGCCCGACGAGGAAGGGTTTGAATTTGTTTACGGCTCAAAGTTTACTCTGACAGACCGCATTATTGAAGTCAGTTTAGCCAGGTACAGTAGACAACGCCCGAAAAAAATATATATCCAGCGCAAATCAGTAGGCTCATACGTCCATCGCGGTCAGTTAAGAAGCCTTAGGGATTTGCCGCTGTAAAAACTCAAGCACTAATGCGTAAAACAGCGGTGTTTTTCCTGGCGTCTGGAAAATGGCGTGACCGCTACCGGGAATGAGGGTCATCTCCGCCTGAGGCAGCAGCCGGTACAGCTTCGTTACCTCTTCAACGGTGAAAAATTCATCCCGGTCGCCGTCCAGTAATAGCACAGGAATGTGGATTTTTTTCACCTCTTCTTCCGCCAGCGATGTGGGCGTTGTCCACATTGGCCAGACACCTTTGAGGAACGTGCGCCAGTAGTCTTTTTGCTCTGGATGATGCATGTTCTGATAAAATTTAACCATCCCGGGCGCATCCGAAGCCATTTTATCCAGATCGCGATCCGTCAATTGCCCCTGAGGCATTCCTTTACCATAAAAAATTTCCATCCCCTGCATGTAATGGGCCGTAGCAAAGCGATGCGTTGCGCCGCCGACGATAGCAGCGCGCGCTAGATCCGGGTATCGGCTGGTTAACTTCAGAACGACCATGCCGCCATCGCTGTAACCCATCACCAGCGGTTTTTCCAGCTTCAGCGCTTTAACAAAAGCCGCCATATCTTCCGCCATCAGATCATAGCTAAACGTTCCTTGCGGGTTATTGGTTAATCCATGTCCACGACTGTCCGGCATGATGACGCGAAAATATCGAGATGCTTCTTTCGCTAATCCCTGCCAACTTTTCGCCGTCAGACCACCACCGTGAATCAACAGCAGCGGAGGCCCCTCGCCCTCTTCAACGTAACGAATTTTGATACCATTCGCTTCCACAAATTTATCTTTGTCCATCGTTGTTGCTGAAGCATTTATTAAAAATATAATATTGATAATAAAAATAAATGCGAATTTAAAAATATGATTCATAACACCTCGCCAATCACTTTCCGTGTAAAAGACCATATTATTCAGGTTGAACAAAAAACAATATCAAAATCGATTCGTATCATTTTCACTTATTTACCGTGGAGACCCCGCATCATCTTTTTACAGAACGTAAAAAGCCTTTCCGCGATTAGCCTCAACGCGAAAAGGCTCTGAAGTCAGAAAAGTGCCACCTTATTCATTCTGGCTATAATTCAGGATGACTTGAAGGTCTCTTCCTGAATTGCATTTGGCGCTTTCTTTATTCCTTCGTCTGACAGGGCAAGCTTGACTCGCTAAATGCCGTGGCCGGAATTTTCACAATCGCTTTTTTAACCGGCGCAGGTTTACCACGCGTACAAAGCGGACGGTGGATCTGGTTGGGATAAAAAAGCGCGAAATCGCCAGGATTTAATGTAACGAACTGCTCATTAGCGACACATTCAGGAAAGATGATGTCATCAGGAAGATGCTCAAGCTCCTTTATCCTGGTATCAATTTTATTGGAATAGCCAATCTCCTCATAACCGCTTAGTAAAATCTGAACATCGATATATTTTTTATGAAGTTCAGCTTTGCGGTTTAACGAAGAGTGCGTTTCTCCTTCGCTTATCATAAGAAATGATTCCGGGAAAGAAAGTTCATATCTACCAGCAGGCTGGTCTTCAGCTATCTTCACCGCTTCGATGATAAGTTTTTTAATAATGTGGTTAACGTAAGGTAATAAAGTAAGCTGCTCTATATTTCCATATAGCATACTATAGTTATCCTAAATAATGGTCGTGATTATAATTATCAGCCAATCAGGTACTGGTAAATACCCTCAGCCACAGGAATACCTTCTTTTAAACATTTTTCTTTATAGGCGATTTGCGGATCGTTTGGCGCCAGCACTTTATCAACACCGGGCATCGGTTTTACAGCCCTTAGCTCATTGACCATTGTGCTCATTATTGAGGAAAACAGCGGATTGCCCAACATCTGCGGATCAATAACGATAACCAGACTCGCTAACTTGCGCATCTTGTCATAGTCGCCATACATCCGAACAATATGGTTGCTAAAGTTTGCCCCCATCAGGACGCCCGTGAGCGCATCAATCGCCAGGGCAATACCAGAACCTTTGTGTCCGCCAAAGGGCAGCAGATTTTCAATTTTATGCGGATCGGTAGTGATATGTCCCTCTTTATCCAGCGCCAGACCATGACCTATTGGTTTCCCGGTTTCTTTGGCGTGCAGAATTTTACCAAACGCAATGGCGCTGGTCGCCATATCGACGATCATCGGATGGCTGTCTTTAACGGGGAAGCCGAAGGCGATTGGGTTAGTCCCCAGAAAGCGCTCCGCGCCGCCATACGGCGCAACGCAGGTATCCGTTTGCGTCATGGCGATAGCCACCATTCCCTGGCTTGTCGCCTGCTCAATAAACCACGAGAGCGCGCCGCAGTGGGACGTATTTTTGACGCTGACGAAGCCCAGCCCCGTCTCTCTTGCCAGACTAATAGCGTGGTCTGTCGCCTTTATCAGCGCGCAGTGTCCCATTCCATCATCAGAGTCCAGAATAGCGACAGAAGGCGAAATCTGTTCGATGCTGAATGTTGCTTTTGGATTGAGCCCGCCTGCGTTCAGGCGGGTACAATAGTGCTCTACGCGAATAACGCCGTGGGAGTGAACGCCGGTAATATCGGCATGAACCAAAACGTCGGCTACCTGCTGCGCCGTTTGCGCGTCAAGACCCGCCTGGGTGAGTTTATTAAACGCCAGCGCTTTCAATTCATTTTCTTTGACTAATATTGTTGACATAACTATCCCGCTATTAAAATTTGATAACGCCTTTAACCAATTTTTTGTTTTCTACCACGTTCTTCTGGTACTGGTTGCCGAACGTATAGAAATCGAATTCCTGGTTTTTCATCATTGTTTCGCTAATAGCGCCCTGAGCCATTAGCTCAATGACACATTCGAAGTCTTCCCGCGTCGCGTTACGGCTGCTCAATAGCGTGGTCTCTTTTTTATGGAAGGTCGGATCGTCAATGACGAGCTCGCCGATATACAGCCCGATGAAGACGATTTTTCCGCCGTGACGAATCAGATCGACAGCGCGGCTCATGGAGGATTTATTGCCGGTGGCATCAAGCACAGTGCCGGCTAATTCACCGGAGAAACAGGCTTTCAGCGCATCAATATAGTCGTCTGACGACGGATCGAGCGTTGCAACGCCTACCTTTTCGGCGACCAGACGACGGCGTTCGGCGTCAATATCAGCTACCGCGACGCGAGCGCCTTTGGCTTTTGCTATCGCGGCGGCGGCCAGCCCAATCGGCCCGGCGCCGACCACCACAATGTTTTGCTGCGGCTTCACGTCAGCGCGGCGTACTGCGTGGGCGCTGATGGCGAAACACTCAACCAGCGCGCCCGCGCTGTCGGTGAGGTTATCCGACAGTTCAACCAGATTTTGTTCACGAACGGCCAGATATTCGCTAAAGCCGCCGTCCTGGTGAACGCCATACAGCGAGACGTTCTCACAGCAGTTGGTTTTTCCTTCCCGGCAGGCTGCGCAAGCGCCGCAAGGAATACAGGGAATAACGCTATAGCGTTGGCCGACCTTCGCCGTGCTGCACGATTTACCCAACATTTCCGCCACGCCGCAAATTTCATGACCCAGCACGCGCGGATAGGCAAAAAAGGGCTGGCGGCCAGCAAACGCATGGATATCGGTGCCGCAAATACCAACCGCTTTAATTTTTAACAGTACTTCATCGTCTTTTAAATGAGGAATATCTCTTTCAATGTATTCAATATTTCCCGGATTATTACAGATAAGCGTTTTCATACTTAACCCTTTGAAGATAAACGGTGAATGGTGGCCGTGACGCCATGTAACTCAATATGGTTAAAGGCCTGCTGAATGTCGTTTAAAAAGTCTGCGTTGTCGCCGGCCAGCGTTCCAAAGATGCTATTTATCTGCAGCAAAGACAGCGCTTGTTCCCATCGCGTGTTTTTATTTTTAATAGCCGCATTGAAGGTATCATTGAGCGGGTCGGCCACACTCTGCCCCTGAGAGAGGGTATTAATGACGTAATGGAGCCAGCCCGCAATCAGCGCCGCTAACGCCCTGCCCTTAACGCCGCGCGCCTGGAGCGTCAGATAAGGATCGACGGCCCGCTGAGGCAGCTTCTGAGAACCGTCCATCGCAATCTGTCCGGTCTTATGTTTAATGTTCGAGTTGCTGAATCGCTCAATGAGCAACTGCGCATATTGATGTACATCTACCGCCAAATTCGGGCGCAGCGATTTTGCCTGCTCTTCCGTCATTAAATGATGTACGGCGGTTTTAAAAGCGTCGTCTTCCATGCACTGATAGATAAACTCATATCCAGCCAGGCTGCCGTTATAGGCGAGAAACGAATGGCTGCCATTCAGCATACGAAGTTTCATTTCTTCATAGGGAAGCACGTCCGAGACGAACATCGCCCCTGCTTTATCCCAGTCAGGACGACCGGCAACGAAATTATCTTCGATAACCCACTGACGGAAATCCTCGCATACGATGCCGCAGGGATCGGCAAAACCGATCTGGTCTTTAATCATGTCAAATTGCTCTGGCGTCATTGCCGGCACGATGCGATCGACCATGGTGCCAGGAAAGGTGACATGCTTCGCTATCCAGGCCGCCAGTTGCGGATCGAGATTATCGGCAAACGTAACGATCGCCGTTTTGGTCAAATGACCGTTTTCCGGAATGTTATCGCACGACAGTACACTAAACGGGGGAAGCCCTTGCTGGCGGCGTATCCGTAGCGCTTCGACGATCAGTCCGAGTGCTGACCGGGGATGTTCAGGATCGGCAAGATCGTGTTTGATGAGCGGATGGCTGAGATCGAGCGTTCTGGACCGTGGATCGGTGCAGTAACCTTTTTCCGTTATCGTCAACGAAACAATTTTTACCTGCGGCTCAGTCAGCTTCTCGATCGCCGCCTGAATACCTGACTTCGGCGTATGCAACGCGCCGGTGATGGTACGAACCAGGCGACTATTGATGGCGCTGGCTGACGTTTCCACCACTGAAAACAGCCCCTGTTGCGCATTTAGCGCATCCACCAGCTCCGCATCGCCGAACAGATTCAGTTCAAAAATCCCCCAGCGGTTGCCGGTTATCTCATTCGTGAGATCGTTATAAACAGCCTGGTGACCACGGTGAAAGGCGCCAAATCCAATATGTACGATGTTGGCTTCCATCCCCTGACGTGGATAAGTTGTTTTGAATTGGTGCCTTGCGGCGTCTAACTGGCGAGCTATGGTGTCCATGAATTTTTCCCACTCCTGTTTTGTTTACCAATTCTGCTTAAACACCATACCAAAATCCGTGAATACGATCACACTCACGGCACCAGATTCTTTACCTTGGTATGCCGACTAATAGACAATGAATAAAAATAATTTATTTATCAATTAGTTATAAAACTCGCTTGTCAGGATAAATTTTACGATTCACAAAAGCGTGATTTTGATTAGAAAAATCGGCCACGAATTGGCATACCGCCCATACAACCCGCAATCATTAAACACCATGAAAAACAATATCTTATTGAATAACACGCCCGCTGCGAGCGTATATGTCACGCATGATTGGTTCAATAATTACCCGAAATACAGCAAACCAAATCTGATAATTTGTCTAGTGAATTAATGAACTCAATTTATTATCAGCATCAACGTTAACCTAAGAACATCAGTTACGGTTTTGATCATCCGGGTCGCTGCTAAAGCGATGGGGAGTGAGCCGCCTTTAGACGTAATTGTCAAATTAATCCATTGATTAAAAACAGGAAAAAATTAATGAAGACGCAGATTAGGCACGTTGAAACAAAGCTTTCAAAGCCCCTCTGGCCGAGGTCTTAGTTGACGCGAAACATGGCATAATAGCCATTTCGAACTGGTAACCACGACGATTACGCTGGAAGACGGTTCAACTGGCACCGGATATTCCTATACCGGCGGAAAGGGAGGGTATGCAATTAAAGCGATGATCGATCACGATCTTGCCCCGGTACTGTCAGGGAAAGAGGCGCTGCGATTGACGATATCTATGACTTTATGGAATAGCATATTCACTATATGGGTTGCGGAGGCATCGCGTCGTTTGCGATGTCTGCGGTGGATATCGCCCTTTGGGATTTGAAAGGCAAACGTGAAAAACTGCCGCTGTGGAAAATGGCTGGTTGAAGGCGGCGCGTCTGTCGACGAATAGCGGTCGTTTGGTATGCTCGCTCGGTATGCAGGAATTACACATCAGACTGGTTTCCGCATTCGAGACTGGCTGACTGGAGGTTCACAGTTTCCCGATCGAGCAATATACCAAACATCCGCTGGTGGTCGACAATTATCGCGCCGTGGCACCGGACACCTACGGCATTGGCGTAGAGTTTGACTGGGATAAGCTGAGCGTTTACGAAGCCTGATTCCCTCTCTTCGGGCTTGTTTTTGGCGGCAGGCCCGGTTAATCGCTGACAAAAATGTCATCCGCCTGAAAATAGCCGTCAGGTGGCGAAGAAAAAATCATCAAAATCTTCCAGCGAATCATCCTGTTGGAAGATTTTTACCAGCTCATTTTTACTGTTTTCAAGATGGGTCCACGAGGCCTGTCTGGCCTGCTCAGCATCGCGTTTTTGCAATGCAAGGAAGATACTACGGTGATCTTCCACCCATTTCATTCTTAACTCTTTCTTATGTAAATACTTATAGTTTAACTGCTTCCAGCGCGGATTTTCGGTCCTGACAGCCCGCCACAGCTCGGCAGATTGTTTCATTAATACACGATTTTGCGTGGATTCCGCGATGATATTGTGGAACTGGCGATCCAGTTCTTCAAATTTGTCGCTGTCGCCGCCAATCTGCTTTTCCTGCTGCTCAATAATACGTTTAAGCTGCTTAAGTTCATTAAATCTTATTTGCGTAGCGGCAAAACCGGTGATGTTGCTTTCGATGACCTGCCGGGCCTGTAGCAATTCAAAGGGGCCAATGTCTGAGTAAGGCAAGAGCGCTTTTTGATTGATTTTCTCCAGACTATCAATAAAGTAAGTGCCTGCGCCTTGCTTAACCTCTACCACTCCCTTCAGCTCAAGCATAATAATCGCCTCACGAATCGTCGTGCGGCTGGTTTGAAAACGCTCGCTGAGTTCTCTCTCCGCCGGAAGTCGCTCGCCAGCTTTAAATACCCCTGAATAGAGTAGTTCTTCTATTTGCAGCCCTATATCAAAATAGCGCCGCTTGGTTAAAATTTGTTCCATGCACATACCTATGTAGACAGCAATTGCTCCACTTGAGGGTAGTGTAAACAAATCCTAATGTTTATGGTAAACAATTTCCCTGCCAGAGAGTGGTCGTTTCTTTCCCGCAACCTACGGCTATGCGCGTCACACAGTCCTTCCCCACCAGACTCGGCAGGAAAGGCGCTGATTCCCATAACGCATATTTGACGTTTGATGCCGGGTTTATTTGCGGCAGGGCGGCGGCGCATACCCGTTATTGTCCGCCGGGAAAGCCTGCGAGGAACAAGGCGGTAGCGTATTTGTTGCTTTACCCTGCAATGCAAAAGCGGCAAAGCCAATGACGCCGATGTTGCGTACGTCGCCCTGCGCGGAGTGGGCCGCATAAGCGTCAGCTACGTCGGCGAACTGGAATGCCGCCTCAGTGTGTTTATCTTTGCGAAACCCTTTAATCGCCAGTGAATCGCCAGCGTTAACAATATAGCCATGATGATTCAGCGAGCCTGCTTTTCCGTTCAACACGTCCAGGCCATCAACCGTTGCGACGATTTCGTAATTGGTATCATGACTGTAATTACGAATATATAACTGATAGTTCATCCCTGATCTTGCAGGAATACTATATTGCCATTGTCCCATTGATGCGTTGTAGCGACGAGTAATTGGAATCGAATTAAAATTAGCGTCGCGCACAGCATATTCAAGATCGCTGATACGTATACTATAAACTTTATCGTAACCTGACGGATATTGAGTGGAGTAATTTATTATCACCATTTCGGCAGGTTCTCGATCGGCACGTTCTACCGAAACGCTTTGTACCGATGAATGCACGTCGCCGCCCCAGGCGGTGCCGACGTCGGATGAAGAGCCATTATTAGATTGCATTCCGCTGGAACAGCCGCCTAACAGCAAAAACAAGCCAACAATGACGGCATTAAATTTAAATTTGCTCATACTCATACCCCTTTTTAATTATTAGGGGGATTGTAGGCCCATAAAATCACATAGAGAAGCGGCACCGCTGATAATTAAGAATTTATAAAATATAAAAGGGTCGACTTAAATAATTAAATCGACCCACAAGCGGAATACTCTTAATTACTCATCTTCAAGATAAGTATAACCGTACAGTCCCGCTTCAAATTCCTCAAGGAACTGCTGCTGCAACGCATCGTCCAGATCCGTCTGTTTTACCTGGTCGCGGAAATGCGTTAACAACGTTTTTGGATCCAGTTGCACATATTGCAGCATATCCGCAACGGTATCGCCTTCGTCCGACAACTCAACCTCGACGCTACCATCCGGGAAGACAAACACGTCAACCGCTTCAGTATCGCCAAACAGGTTGTGCATGTTACCGAGGATCTCCTGATAGGCGCCGACCATAAAGAAGCCGAGCATCGGCGGATTCTCTGGATCGTATTCCGGCATCGGCATCGTCGTGGCGATACCGTCGCCATCGATATAGTGGTCAATAGCGCCATCGGAATCACAGGTTATATCCAGCAGCACGGCACGACGTTCCGGTACCTGATCTAACCCTTCCAGCGGCAGTACCGGGAAGAGCTGATCGATTCCCCACGCGTCCGGCATTGACTGGAACAGCGAGAAGTTGACGTACATTTTGTCCGCCATCCGCTCTTGCAGTTCGTCGATAATCGGACGATGCGCACGGTTTTGCGGGTCCAGTTGCTTCTGCACTTCATGGCACATGCTGAGATAAAGTTGCTCCGCCCAGGCGCGCTCCTGCAAACTAAACGCGCCGGAAGAGTAGCCGATATGAATATCGTGCAGATCCATTTGGCTATCATGCAGCCATTCACGCAGCGAGCGGCGAGTGCCAGGCTTATGCATCTCCTGCCAGGTTTCCCACAGATTTTGCAGCGCGCGCGGCGCATCTTCAGCAGGGGCAGTCGGATCCGTGTATTCGTTACGCTCCACGCCGATAATGTTAGAGACCAGTACCGTATGGTGCGCAGTGACGGCGCGGCCAGACTCGGTAATCACCGTCGGATGCGGTAAACCATGCTCTTCGCAGGCATCGCCAATCGCCCAGATGATGTTATTGGCATATTCGTTCAGGCCATAGTTCACCGAACAGTCGGACTGCGAGCGGGTACCTTCATAATCCACGCCCAGACCGCCGCCCACGTCGAAGCACTGGATATTAACGCCCAGCTTATGCAGCTCAACATAGAAACGCGCGGACTCGCGCACGCCGGTCGCGATATCGCGAATGTTCGCCATCTGCGATCCCAGGTGGAAGTGCAACAGTTGCAGACTGTCCAGACGCCCGGCGTCACGCAGGGTCTCCACCAGTTGCAGCACCTGCGTCGCCGCCAGGCCGAATTTTGATTTTTCGCCGCCGGAGGATTGCCACTTACCGGATCCCTGAGAGGCCAGACGCGCACGCACGCCCAAGCGAGGAACCACATTCAGGCGCTCGGCCTCTTCCAGCACAATCGCGATTTCAGACATCTTTTCGATGACCAGATAAACCTTATGGCCCATCTTCTCGCCAATCAGCGCCAGCCGAATATATTCACGGTCTTTATAACCATTACAGACGATCACGCTACGGGTCATGCCGGCATGCGCCAGCACCGCCATCAATTCCGCTTTTGACCCCGCTTCCAGCCCCAACGGTTCACCGGAATGGATAAGGGACTCGATCACGCGGCGATGCTGATTGACCTTAATCGGATAAACGAGGAAGTAGTCGCCGTTATAACCGTAAGATTCACGCGCACGCTTAAACGCCGCGTTAATTGAACGCAAACGGTGTTGCAGGATCTGCGGGAAGCAGAACAGCGCCGGCAGACGCTGGCCTTGCGCTTCGCGCGCTTTCACCAGTTTGGCAAGATCGACACGCGCTTCCGGTACGTCGGGATCGGGGCATACGCTGATATGGCCCAGCTCGTTGACGTCGTAGTAGTTATTGCCCCACCAGGCAATATTGTAAGTGCGCAGCATCTTGCTGGCTTCCTGGGAGCTCATTGCAACCTCCTGCATGGAGCGTAGTACACCCTGTTCGCCTGCTGACGAAGGCGAACCCATAGACATGTCGTCAGACATAGCGAACCTCAATTTTTATTAGCAAGTGTAAAACAGTTGACTACTATCGCAATCCGAAGACGCGATAACAACCCATAGACAAGCGGATTTTCCAGCAGATAGCGCTGATGCTCCGCCTGCGCGACCGGTTTCTTTTTCATATCATTGTAAACACGTAACCGAACTCACAGATAACGGTTCGGCGAAACCACGAGAAAACTCTTGCGTTAACAAGAGCGCCCTTGTTCAGTCTTCAGCGCCATTGCCGGCTCTGGAATCCTGAGAAGCGCCGAGATGGGTATAACATCGGCAGGTATGCAAAGCAGAGATGCAGATTGCGGGGGACATGCGCGCACCAGAACGATGCGACAGATTCAGCAGAATACAACGGTTCATTATCTCGTATCACCTCCACGGCCGCCTCGTAAGACGAACCCACAAGCCAAAGCAACGTTTTAACCCGGCTGGAAGTGGCGACACGAAGAAAACGTCGTGTGCTTTTGTATGAGCCGCGCGTCGCGTTTTATACCCAGAACGCAGAAAAAAAGCAAAGCATAAATGCGCATAATGTCAGCATTATCAGAAACGTTTATCGCCTGATTTTGACCGACATTGCGACGGCCTTCAAAAAAAGCTGGAAATTGGGCGAAGAAGTGACCTAAAATAGCCGTCCAGATGTTAATCCATCCATACTGATTAACACTCAGACTGCCAGTGTCAGCGACCTTCAGACTCATGGTAGAATCTTCTGTCATGACTATTCCGCACAACAGTTTGAGCTAACTAAATTCTCCTTAGGTGAAATTAAATATGGCAAAACACCTTTTTACGTCTGAGTCCGTATCAGAAGGGCATCCTGACAAAATCGCAGACCAAATCTCTGATGCCGTGTTGGACGCTATCCTGCAACAGGATCCGAAAGCACGCGTCGCCTGTGAAACCTACGTTAAAACCGGCATGGTTTTAGTTGGCGGTGAGATCACCACCAGCGCCTGGGTCGATATCGAAGAGATTACCCGTAATACGGTGCGCGAAATTGGCTATGTGCATTCCGACATGGGCTTTGACGCCAACTCTTGCGCGGTACTGAGCGCAATTGGCAAACAGTCTCCGGATATCAACCAGGGCGTTGACCGCGCAGACCCGCTGGAACAAGGCGCGGGCGACCAGGGCCTGATGTTTGGCTACGCGACAAATGAAACCGACGTACTGATGCCTGCGCCAATCACCTACGCGCACCGTCTGGTACAGCGTCAGGCTGAAGTGCGTAAAAATGGCACCCTGCCATGGTTGCGTCCGGATGCAAAAAGCCAGGTCACTTTCCAGTATGACGACGGCAAAATCGTCGGTATCGACGCCGTGGTTCTCTCTACGCAGCACGCAGAAGATATCGACCAAAAATCGCTGCAAGAAGCGGTGATGGAAGAGATCATCAAACCCATTCTGCCGTCTGAATGGTTAAATACGTCCACTAAGTTTTTTATCAACCCAACCGGGCGTTTTGTTATCGGCGGCCCGATGGGCGATTGCGGTCTGACCGGTCGTAAGATCATCGTTGATACCTACGGCGGTATGGCGCGTCACGGCGGCGGCGCCTTCTCCGGTAAAGATCCGTCTAAAGTTGACCGTTCTGCAGCTTACGCTGCGCGTTATGTCGCGAAAAACATCGTGGCGGCAGGTCTGGCGGATCGCTGTGAAATCCAGGTCTCCTACGCTATCGGCGTAGCGGAGCCGACGTCCATCATGGTGGAAACGTTCGGTACTGAAAAAGTGCCTGCTGAACAGTTGATTCTGCTGGTGCGCGAATTCTTCGACCTGCGCCCGTACGGCTTGATTCAGATGCTGGATCTGCTGCACCCGATCTACAAAGAAACTGCGGCTTACGGCCACTTCGGTCGCGAAAACTTCCCATGGGAAAAAACCGACAAAGCGCAACTGCTGCGCGATGCTGCCGGTCTGAAATAATCGCCCGCGCCTGACGCTGTTTTTCAGTCAGGGAAACCATACCGTACTTATCAAGGCCAGCGCTCTGCTGGCCTTTATCATTGCTGATACACGCAACGTTATCAGATATTCCAGCGTGAATTTATACTGACCTTTTTGTGATGCGCAGCACAATCCACTCTCCCCTTTCGTTTCTTCGACTACACTTTTTATCATTCAGTTTCAGTCATCATGAAAGCGGTTACATTCATTTTCATTAAGAACTGACTACATCACTATCGGTATGCTAATTCTGCGATGAAAATATTACATAATTTTTCAACTTTGTCTGAATACCAGGCGATTGATATGGTTATAAGATTATTAAAACTATTATTTTTCAGATAATTAAATAATCACCGAGATAAATAGTAGTGTAAACGATTACACCATTGTGATTAGCCTCACATCTTTTTACGGCGTACTCACCTACTCTTAACATCGATAAAATTGCTAACCCAACCGGAGGGCATAATGCCTGACAATAAAAAACAAGGGCGTTCCAACAAGGCCATGACATTTTTTGTCTGCTTTCTTGCAGCCCTGGCAGGATTACTTTTTGGCCTGGATATCGGCGTTATCGCCGGTGCTTTACCCTTCATTACCGACGAGTTTCAGATTACCGCACACACTCAGGAATGGGTGGTCAGCTCCATGATGTTTGGCGCGGCCGTCGGCGCTGTCGGCAGCGGCTGGCTCTCCTTTAAGCTGGGTCGTAAAAAAAGCCTGATGATCGGCGCTATCCTGTTCGTCGCCGGTTCGCTGTTCTCCGCTGCGGCGCCTAACGTTGAAGTCCTGATTATTTCTCGCGTGCTGCTGGGTCTGGCCGTCGGCGTCGCTTCTTACACTGCACCGTTGTACCTGTCCGAGATCGCGCCGGAAAAAATTCGCGGCAGTATGATCTCAATGTACCAGCTCATGATCACCATCGGGATTCTGGGCGCTTATCTGTCCGATACCGCGTTCAGCTACAGCGGCGCATGGCGCTGGATGCTCGGCGTGATCATCATCCCGGCCATTCTGCTGCTGATCGGCGTCTTCTTCCTGCCGGACAGCCCGCGCTGGTTTGCGGCGAAACGCCGTTTCCATGATGCTGAACGCGTCCTGTTGCGCCTGCGTGACACCAGTGCGGAAGCAAAACGTGAGCTCGATGAAATTCGCGAAAGTTTGCAGGTTAAACAGAGCGGTTGGGCGCTGTTCAAAGAGAACAGCAACTTCCGCCGCGCCGTGTTTCTTGGCATTTTGTTGCAGGTCATGCAGCAATTTACCGGGATGAACGTCATCATGTATTACGCGCCGAAAATCTTCGAACTGGCGGGGTACACGAATACCACGGAGCAGATGTGGGGCACCGTTATTGTTGGTCTGACTAACGTGCTGGCAACCTTCATCGCTATCGGCCTGGTTGACCGCTGGGGCCGCAAGCCGACCCTGACGCTGGGCTTCCTGGTCATGGCGATTGGTATGGGGATTCTGGGTACGATGATGCACATCGGCATCCATTCGCCGTCTGCGCAATACTTCGCTATCGCTATGCTGCTGATGTTCATCATTGGATTTGCGATGAGCGCTGGTCCGCTGATTTGGGTACTGTGCTCCGAAATCCAGCCGCTGAAAGGCCGCGATTTCGGCATCACCTGCTCCACCGCGACCAACTGGATCGCCAATATGATCGTCGGCGCAACGTTCCTGACCATGCTGAACAATCTGGGTAACGCCAACACCTTCTGGGTCTACGCTGGCCTGAACGTGCTGTTTATCCTGCTGACCCTGTGGCTGGTGCCGGAAACCAAACACGTTTCGCTGGAGCACATTGAACGTAACCTGATGAAAGGTCGTAAACTGCGCGAAATCGGCGCCCACGACTAATCCCTCCACGCTTCCTCCTGCCACAGGAGGAAGCGTTTTTCTTGCAGTCCCTCTTCCGTCGCACTATTCTCTGCCGCTATGAAAACCCCTCGTCTCCCTATCGCTATCCAGCAGGCCGTGATGCGCCGTCTGCGGGAAAATCTCGCCCAGGCGAACCTCAAGCTCGATAGACATTATCCGGAGCCGAAACTGGTGTATACGCAACGCGGCACCTCGGCGGGCACCGCCTGGCTGGAGAGCTACGAAATCCGCCTCAACCCGGTGTTACTGCTGGAAAACATCGACACCTTTATAGCAGAGGTCGTGCCGCATGAACTGGCGCATCTGTTGGTGTGGAAGCACTTCGGACGCAAGGCTCCGCATGGCAAGGAGTGGAAGTGGATGATGGAAAGCGTGCTGGGCGTTCCGGCCAGACGTACTCATCAATTTGCGCTGCAATCCGTACGGCGCAATACCTTTCCCTACCATTGCCAATGCCAGCAACATCAACTCACCGTCCGCCGCCATAATCGGGTAGTACGCGGCGAAGCGGTTTATCGTTGCGTTCACTGTGGCGAACCACTGGTCGCCGGGTAGTTTCCCGAAACGTCCGGGAACTTTCCTGAGCGGACTGATTGCATACAGACACAACTTTCGTTACGTTGCGGGCTCGTTTTGCTATGGAGTGTGCAATGTACCGTAATTTTTCTTTTGCCGCTGCGTTGCTGGCCGCAGCGTTTTCAGGCCAGGCATTGGCCGACGGCATTAACAATTTTTCTCAGGCCAAAGCGGCGAGCGTCAAAGTCAATGCCGACGCGCCCGGCAGCTTTTACTGCGGGTGCCAAATCCGCTGGCAGGGTAAAAAAGGCGTCGTAGACCTGGAGTCCTGCGGCTATAAGGTGCGTAAAAACGAGAATCGCGCCAGACGCATTGAGTGGGAGCACGTTGTCCCCGCCTGGCAATTCGGTCATCAGCGCCAGTGCTGGCAGGACGGCGGGCGAAAAAACTGCGCTAAAGACCCGGTCTACCGCAAAATGGAAAGCGATATGCATAACCTGCAACCCGCGATTGGCGAAGTGAATGGCGATCGCGGCAACTTTATGTATAGCCAGTGGAACGGCGGCGAAGGTCAGTACGGGCAGTGCGCCATGAAAGTGGATTTCAAAGCGAAGCTCGCCGAGCCGCCCGCCCGCGCCCGTGGCGCAATCGCCCGCACTTATTTTTATATGCGCGACCAATACCAACTGAAACTTTCCCGCCAACAAACGCAGCTTTTTAACGTCTGGGATAAGCAGTACCCCGTTACCGCCTGGGAGTGCGAGCGCGATGCGCGTATCGCGAAGGTCCAGGGTAATCATAATCCCTATGTGCAACGCGCTTGCCAGGCGCGAAAGAGCTAACCTACACTAGCGGGATTCTTGTTAACCCATGCCCTGGATAGCCAAACGCCGGGGCCATGACGCGGATTTTTTTATTATGCGTATTCCCCGCATTTATCACCCTGAATTGTTGACGTCCGGTACGCAGATTTCGTTATGCGAAGATGCGGCCAACCATATTGGTCGTGTACTGCGCATGGGACCGGGACAAGCGTTACAGCTGTTTGACGGCAGTAATCAGGTATTCGATGCTGAAATCATTAGCGCCAGTAAGAAAAGCGTTGAAGTGCAAGTGATGAAAGGCGAAATCGACGATCGTGAATCGCCGCTGCATATCCATCTGGGCCAGGTGATGTCGCGCGGTGAAAAAATGGAATTTACTATCCAGAAATCGATCGAACTGGGTGTAAGCCTCATTACGCCACTGTTCTCTGAGCGCTGCGGCGTTAAACTGGATAATGAACGTCTGAACAAAAAGCGCCAGCAGTGGCAAAAGATCGCCATCGCCGCCTGCGAACAATGCGGGCGTAACCGGGTGCCGGAAATTCGCCCGCCGATGGCGCTGGAAGCCTGGTGCGCCGAGCAAGATTCCGGGCTGAAGCTCAATCTTCATCCGCGCGCCCATGCCAGCATCAACACTCTGCCGCTGCCGGTTGAACGCGTCCGACTGCTGATCGGCCCGGAAGGCGGGCTGTCGGCGGACGAAATCGCGATGACCGCGCGCTATCAGTTTACTGATATTCTGTTAGGACCTCGCGTTCTGCGTACTGAGACAACCGCGCTCACCGCCATTACCGCGCTACAGGTGCGTTTTGGCGACTTAGGATGAAGCGTTAACGGAGAAAATAATGATCAAGCTCGGCATCGTGATGGATCCCATCGCACACATCAACATCAAGAAAGACACCAGTTTCGCTATGCTGCTGGAAGCCCAACGTCGTGGTTATGAACTTCATTATATGGAGATGGCCGACCTTTATCTGATTAACGGCGAAGCCCGCGCCCGCACGCGAACGTTGAGTGTGGAGCAAAATTACGATAAATGGTACGAGTTCGGCAGCGAGCAGGAGATTAAACTTGCCGACCTCGACGTTATCCTGATGCGTAAAGATCCGCCGTTTGATACCGAGTTTATTTATGCGACCTATATTCTGGAACGCGCTGAAGAGGAAGGGACGCTGATCGTCAACAAACCGCAAAGCCTGCGCGACTGTAATGAAAAACTGTATACTGCCTGGTTTTCCGACCTGACGCCGGAAACGCTGGTAACGCGCAATAAAGCGCAGCTCAAAGCGTTTTGGGAAAAGCACGGCGATATCATTATGAAACCGCTGGACGGTATGGGCGGCGCGTCCATTTTCCGCGTTAAGGAAGGCGATCCTAACATAGGCGTTATTGCCGAAACGCTGACCGAGCTGGGCAACCGCTACTGCATGGCGCAGAAGTATTTGCCCGCGATCAAAGATGGCGATAAGCGCGTACTGGTCGTCGACGGCGAGCCGGTGCCTTACTGCCTGGCGCGTATTCCGCAGGGCGGCGAAACCCGCGGCAACCTGGCGGCTGGTGGTCGCGGCGAACCCCGTCCGTTGAGCGAAAGCGACTGGGAAATCGCCCGCCGCGTTGGGCCAACGCTTAAAGCCAAAGGGCTTATTTTCGTCGGTCTGGATATTATCGGCGACCGCTTAACGGAAATTAACGTGACCAGCCCAACCTGCGTGCGTGAAATTGAAGCGGAATATCCGATCTCTATCACCGGGATGTTGATGGACGCCATCGAAGCGCGTCTGGCGAAGTAAACGTTTATTGCCCGGTGGCGTGCGCTTACCGGGCCTGAGCAATCACGCCGCCCCGGTCGGATAAGGCGGCGCATCAGCATCGCCATCCGGCAATCAATTGCCCGATAAGGCAGCCGTCCTTTGGCAAAAGACGGCTTATATGAGTGACAACCGTCCGCTTTCCCCACATACTGAACGCTGTCGTTTTTTTGAACCAGGAAACAGAACCTCTGACAATGAATTTACAGCATCACTTTCTTATTGCCATGCCTGCGCTCCAGGACCCGATTTTCCGCCGTTCCGTGGTGTATATTTGCGAGCACAACCAGGACGGCGCTATGGGGATTATTGTTAATAAACCTTTGGAAAATCTGCAAATTGAAGGGATTCTGGAAAAACTAAAAATTACGCCGGAACCGCGCGATTCGGCAATTCGTCTTGATAAAGCCGTGATGCTCGGCGGCCCGCTGGCGGAAGATCGCGGATTTATTCTCCATACTCCGCCGTCACGTTTCGCCTCCAGCATTCGTATCTCAGACAATACCGTGATTACCACCTCCCGCGATGTGCTGGAAACGTTAGGAACCCAACAACAGCCTTCCGATGTGCTGGTCGCGCTGGGCTACGCCTCCTGGGATAAAGGCCAGCTTGAACAAGAGTTGCTTGATAACGCCTGGCTTACCGCGCCCGCCGATCTCAATATTTTGTTCAAAACGCCCATTGCCGAGCGCTGGCGCGAAGCGGCAAAACTTATTGGCATTGATATTCTGACCATGCCTGGCGTTGCGGGGCACGCCTGATGAGCGGCACCTTACTGGCCTTTGACTTCGGCACAAAAAGCATCGGCGTTGCAATAGGACAACGCATTACCGGCACCGCCCGTCCGCTTCCGGCAATCAAAGCACAGGACGGCACGCCCGACTGGACGCTCATTGAACGTTTGCTGAAAGAGTGGCAGCCAGACGAAATTATTGTCGGGCTACCGCTTAATATGGATGGCACTGAACAGCCGCTGACGGCGCGCGCCCGTAAATTCGCCAACCGTATTCATGGGCGTTTCGGGGTAACTGTCACGCTGCACGATGAACGACTCAGCACCGTTGAAGCACGCTCCGGTCTGTTTGAACGAGGTGGGTATCGCGCGCTGAACAAAGGCAAAGTGGACTCGGCCTCCGCCGTGATTATCCTCGAAAGCTATTTTGAACAGGGGTATTAAAGCCGTTTTTGTCAGCAGGCGGATAACGCGATCACGGTTGCCAGGCTTACTGGGCAATAAGCTGGTTTAATGCCTTCAACGCCTGTAAACGCGCAGCCGCCTCCGCCTCATCAATCCGCCACATTCCCGCAAAGGCCAGCGCTGCGGCGTGCTTGTCTAGCGGTTGCGCCATAGAAACTTCACCATCAGCGTGATGCCACAGCACGTATCCCCGCTGGCGCTGCTGCGCCACATGCGGCGCCAGATTACGCCACTGCTCCGGAGTAAAACGCTGCATTAGCGCCTCATCGCTTTCTGCCGCCAGTAACGCCACTCCTGTTACCGACTGCCAGGCCGGGCACATGCGAAACCCCGCCAGCGCCTGACTTCCCTGCGAACCCGGCGTAGAGTGATAAATATAGATAATCTGGTCTTCCCATAGCACGCCTAATGCCACCACGATGTCTTTGGGCGCATGGCGCTCAAGGATAGGCAACGCATGGGAGAACAGCGCTGAACCGCGAATCGCCTGCGCCGCCAAAGCATGAATGCCTGGCCCGGGTAAATAGCGTCGGTGCTCATCCTGCATCGTGAGTCCAATAGAGGCCATCGTCATTAACAGGCGATTAACGCGCGTGGTATTAATATCCATCAGCCGGGCAAGCTCGCGACATCCGATAGCACGGTCGCTGGAAACCAGATATTGCAGACAGCGAATGCCATCTATCAGGCTTTGATTCGGTTGTGATGACATCGTTAAATGGCTTCGCTGTGGTTTTAACAAAGCTGCGATTTTAACGCCGGTTCGCCAGGATACAAGCCTGCATGCCGTTCAATCCACCGCGCCAGTCAACACTTTCCTCCCCCCTCTACGCCGCCATCTTCGCTACAGTCGTCCCTGCGCCTGACGCCATTGCGCGCTCTGGGCGAATGTCATCATCCCCTGCTGCTGCCCGGTTTGTATCACGTGGGCCAACTGATGGAGTTTGCCTTCACGGATCAAATTCCCTGTGGCTGGCGTATTAATCAGTAATTCAAACAACGCCACGCGCCCATCCTGTCTGTCGACCTCCAGTTTTTGTGATAGTACGGCGCGCAGACTACCCGCCAGTTGGCTGCGTACCGGTTCTTTTTCCTGCGCCGGAAAACTATCCACTAATCTTTCCACCGCCTGCGCCGCACCGCGAGTATGCAGGGTTGCCAGTACCAGATGCCCCGTTTCCGCCGCCGTCAGCGCCAGGCGAATGGTCTCGCTGTCACGCAGCTCCCCCAGCAAAATGACATCGGGATCTTCACGTAACGCCGCGCGCAGCCCGGCGGCAAAAGTGGCGCAATGCTGGCCGATTTCCCGCTGCTGTATCAGGCAACGCTTGCTGGTGTAACGGTACTCAATAGGATCTTCCAGCGTCAGGATGTGTTTATCGGCATGTTGATTAAGATGTCCCACCATCGCCGCCAGCGTGGTGGATTTCCCGCAGCCAGTAGCGCCAGTGACCAGAATCAGTCCGTTCTCGCTGGCAAGCAGTGCGGGTACTATCGGCGGCGTCTGGATTTCCGCCAGATCAGGACAACGCTCGGGCAATAGCCGTAGCGCCAGCGACGTTCCCTGTTGATGTGTGAACGCACTGGCGCGCAGGCGCCGCGTGCCAGACAGCGAGACGGCGAAATCAAGCTGGCCGTGCGTTCGCCACTGATATTGTTGCGCATCATTAAGCCAATCAAGCAGAAGCCTGTCGACATCAGGCGCGGTAAAAGGCGCGTTCTCCATGCGTCCTTGTTTGCGCCATCGCGCAGGCCAGGCGTTACACAGGTGTAGATCCGAGACGTTATGCTTTACACTAAGCGTCACAATTTCTTCCATATTCATATAAACATCCTCGGAAAATGAACGATATCGCGCATAACCTGGCATACATCCGGGACAAAATCTCCGCCGCGGCGACGCGTTGCGGCCGCTCTTCAGAAGAAGTTACGTTGCTTGCAGTGAGTAAAACCAAACCTGCGAGCGACATCGCAGAAGCCATTGCCGCCGGACAACGGGCATTTGGTGAAAATTATGTACAAGAGGGGGTGGAAAAAATCCGCCACTTTCAGGAAGCGAAAGTGGAAGGCCTGCACTGGCACTTTATTGGCCCTTTACAGTCCAACAAAAGTCGGCTGGTGGCCGAGCATTTTGACTGGTGTCATACCATCGATCGCCTGCGTATCGCCTCGCGGCTGAGCGAACAGCGCCCGGATAATCTGCCGGCGCTAAATGTTCTGATCCAAATTAATATCAGCGATGAAAACAGCAAATCAGGCATTCCGCTGGCGGAACTGGATGAGCTGGCCGCTGCGGTGGCTACACTGCCGCGTCTGCGGCTTCGCGGACTGATGGCGATCCCGGCGCCAGAGTCAGATTATGTAAGGCAGTTTGAAGTCGCACGTCAAATGGCTGTAGCATTTGCCGGGCTGAAAGCGCGCTACCCTGACGTTGATACCCTATCTCTGGGTATGAGCGACGATATGGAAGCCGCGATTGCGGCAGGTAGCACAATGGTGCGCATCGGCACCGCTATCTTTGGTGCTCGTGATTACACAAAAAATTAAGGAAAACTGAGGAACGCCATGAATACGTTGACCTTCCTGCTCTCAACGGTAATTGAGCTGTATACCATGGTGCTATTATTGCGCGTGTGGATGCAGTGGGCCCGCTGTGACTTTTACAACCCTTTTTCCCAGTTCGTGGTGAAAATTACGCAGCCCATCATCGGACCGCTGCGTCGTATTATCCCGCCAATGGGGCCGATTGACAGCGCTTCCCTGCTGGTGGCGTTTATTCTTAGCGTTATTAAGGCGATAGTGCTGTTTAAGGTAATTACGTTTCAGGCGATTATCTGGATTGCCGCGGTGCTTATCTTGCTTAAAACAATCGGCCTGCTGATCTTCTGGGTGCTGCTGGTCATGGCTATCATGAGCTGGGTGAGCCAAGGTCGTAGCCCGATTGAATATGTATTGATTCAGCTTGCCGAGCCGCTGCTCAGCCCGATTCGCCGTATACTGCCTGCGATGGGCGGCATCGACTTCTCGCCGATGGTTCTGGTGCTGCTGCTGTATGTCGTTAATATGGGGATCGCTGAAGTCTTACAAGCGACAGGCAACATGTTGCTGCCGGGGCTGTGGATGGCGTTATGAGTGCTGTGACTCGCTGCGAAGACGGTCTGGTGTTACGGCTTTATATTCAGCCGAAAGCCAGCCGCGACAGTATTGTGGGCTTACATGGCGACGAGGTGAAAGTCGCCATTACCGCCCCGCCGGTTGATGGTCAGGCAAACAGCCATCTGACCAAGTTTCTCGGTAAACAGTTTCGCGTGGCGAAAAGTCAGATCGTCATCGAAAAAGGCGAGCTGGGCCGTCACAAACAGGTAAAAATTATTCACCCGCAACAGATCCCGCCGGAAATTGCGGCGTTAACTGAGTAGGTATTCCATGCAAAAAGTTGTTCTCGCAACCGGCAACGCCGGTAAAGTGCGCGAGCTCGCGTCGCTGTTAAGCGATTTTGGGCTTGATGTGGTAGCGCAAACGGAACTGGGCGTTGACTCCGCGGAAGAAACCGGCCTGACGTTTATTGAAAACGCGATTCTCAAAGCGCGCCATGCCGCTAAAATGACCGGTCTGCCCGCCATTGCCGATGACTCCGGTCTGGCCGTTGACGTTTTAGGCGGCGCGCCGGGTATCTATTCCGCGCGCTATTCTGGCGAAAACGCGACAGATCAGCAAAATCTGGAAAAACTGCTGCATACTCTACGGGATGTTCCGGACGACAAACGCCAGGCGCGATTCCATTGTGTACTGGTTTATTTGCGTCATGCCGAAGATCCCACACCGATAGTCTGTCACGGTAGCTGGCCTGGCGTCATTACTCGCCAGGCGGCCGGAAATGGCGGATTTGGCTATGATCCTATTTTCTTCGTACCGTCTGAAGGCAAAACCGCCGCAGAACTGACCCGTGAAGAAAAAAGCGCGATTTCCCACCGTGGACAAGCGCTCAAGCTGCTGCTGGATGCGTTACGCAATGGCTAAACTACCGCCGCTCAGTCTTTATATTCATATTCCCTGGTGTGTACAAAAATGTCCATATTGCGACTTCAATTCCCATGCGTTGAAGGGCGAGGTGCCGCATGACGACTACGTCCAGCATCTGTTAAACGATCTGGATGCCGACGTCGCCTGGGCGCAAGGGCGCGAAGTAAAGACCATTTTTATTGGCGGCGGTACGCCAAGCCTGCTTTCCGGGCCGGCGATGCAAACGCTGCTGGACGGCGTGCGTGCGCGCCTGAATCTGGCGGCGGATGCGGAAATTACTATGGAAGCGAACCCCGGCACGGTCGAAGCCGACCGCTTCATCGACTATCAGCGCGCCGGCGTAAACCGGATCTCCATTGGCGTACAGAGCTTTAGTGAGCCTAAGCTGAAACGTCTTGGCCGTATTCACGGTCCACAAGAGGCGATGCGGGCAGCAAGACTGGCAAATGGGCTTGGGCTACGCAGCTTTAACCTCGACTTGATGCATGGATTGCCGGACCAGACGCTGGAAGAGGCGCTGAATGATTTGCGACAGGCAATTGCGCTTAATCCGCCGCATCTCTCATGGTATCAATTGACGATTGAACCCAACACTCTGTTCGGTTCGCGTCCGCCGGTTTTACCGGACGATGACGCTCTGTGGGATATCTTTGAGCAGGGCCACCAGTTATTAACCGCCGCGGGCTATCAGCAATACGAAACGTCGGCCTATGCCAAACCCGGTTATCAGTGCCAGCATAATCTGAACTACTGGCGCTTTGGCGACTATCTGGGGATTGGCTGCGGCGCCCACGGTAAAGTCACCTTCCCGGGCGGCAGGATCCTGCGCACCACCAAAACCCGTCACCCACGCGGTTATATGCAGGGACGTTACCTGGAAAGCCAGCGTGACGTGAGTGATGACGATAAACCCTTTGAGTTCTTTATGAATCGTTTTCGGTTGCTGGAGCGCGCGCCTCGCGCCGAATTTGTCGACTACACCGGGCTTACGGAAGCGGTTATTCGTCAGCCAATCGACGAGGCTATTGCCCAGGGCTACCTGACCGAATGCGAGCAATACTGGCAGATTACCCGGCACGGTAAACTGTTTTTAAACTCTCTTCTTGAGTTGTTTCTCGCGGAATAACAAGGATAAGTCTGTCGCGCCAGCGGGTAAAATACCTGATGGCGCGACGCTTACCGACCTGTGGCGGTTAATGCGCCGCCGGCAAGCGCATTATTTAATAACCCCTTTACGACGCAAATCGTCCGTATCTTTTTTCCAGCGCTCGTAACCGTCATTAATATCCATAATTTTCACACGGATATCACTCTGTTGCATCTGAAGTTTCTGTACCGCTATATTCAGCGGATATTGTCCTTTCTCTAACGTTATCCAGTCATTCTGCGCTTTTCGACGCAGCTCTTCTGATTTCAAAAATACCTGCCGCCGTTGCTCGTGTATGTCTAAATCTCTTTTCTGCTGAATAGCCGCTTCATTGCACGGCTCACTCTGCTTACGGCACGCGTCTAATGCCGGTTGATAGACCTCTTTTTCGTATTTCTCGGCATATACGCTGCTATCGTTGGCTTTTACATAATCATCGCGCTCTTTTAACGTCTTTTTAAACGCCTCGGCGCGGGTCAACGGTTTCCCATCAGCGCCTTTTCCCCAATACGCGTCCGCTTCTTTTTTAGCTACCGCTATTTTCTTATCCAGGGCAGAGAGTTGTTCTTCAAGACCGGGGATCGACGCTTTCTGCGCACGCCAGGAGGCTTCAATGTTGCCAAACCGATAGTTAAAGTCATCACTGTTGACGATCAGGTATTTATCATTCGTTTTAATGTCGTCAATAGCCCGGCCCTGATCGCTGGCTGCCATTTGTAATGAGTAATAGCTCACCGTCCAGCCAGAGGCTGGCGTCCCTTTGCTGGTTAACATGGCAGAAAATTTAACGGGACGATCTTTGGTCCAGGTTTTTTCAACAAAATAATAATCCGCCGCCATACCAACGCCGGTATACATATCTTCACGGGAAGAAATATCCCCTTCGGCAGACCAGGTGGCCTGATTGCCCGTCGAATCAAGATTTTTTAAGGTAATGGAATCCAGTTTAAGTATGCCGTGGTACTGCTTACTAAACTGTTCTTTTAAGATGTTATCGGAGGGTTGAGCAACCTCTGCCCAACTATAGCCTGAAATCAGGGCAAACAGCGCTGCGCCAGCAATCCATTGTCGAACCACTTGTGGACCTCCCGTCCAGAGACATGACGCCCACGATTATCATAACCAGGATGATAATTAGCAAGATAATAGTGTTGGTTGTGCGAGAGGTCTTCCAAAGATGGCCCCGGCCTTCCGACCGGGGCATTATCTTTAATACTGATTGAACATCGTCTGGATCTGTTTTGGATCTTTAGTCTGGGTTAACGCCAGTTGCAGTAAGACACGCGCTTTTTGCGGGTTCAGCGTGCCAGAGGCGACAAAGCCGTATTTTGCATCGTCAACTTCCGCATCCTGCGTGGTTGCGCCAGTCGGCACACGTGAAGAACGCACCACTACCGTACCGTTGTGCGCGGCGGTCGCCAGGGTATCAAAGACCGTTTTATACAGGTTGCCGTTACCCACGCCTGCGCTCACGATCCCGTCATAACCCGCGTCTACCAGCGCTTTTGCCGGCAGATCGGACGCATTCGCATAGTTATAAACGATACCGACTTTCGGCAACGCGGTCAGCTTCGACACGTCGAACGGGGTGGAGGTGGTATGTTTACGCCCTGGCGTACGCTGGTAGTCAATTTTACCGTTGTGGATATAACCCAGCGGGCCATAGTTAACCGCTTTAAACGTCGCCACGTCAGTCGTATTGGTCTTAGTGACGTCGCGTCCGTCCATGACGGTATCATTCATTACCACCAGCACGCCGCGGTTGGCAGACTGTTTATCAGCCGCTGTTACTACCGCATTATAGAGGTTGAACGGGCCATCTGCGCTCATTGACGTGGAAGGACGCATCGCGCCGACCAGTACCACCGGTTTATTGCATTTCACGGTCAGATCGAGGAAATAAGCGGTCTCTTCCATCGTATCAGTACCGTGGGTGATCACGAAACCGTCGGTGCTGTCGCACTCGGTATTGATTTTTTTCGCCAGCGTGAGCCAGACTTCATCGTTCATATCCTGCGAGCCAATGTTAACGACCTGCTCGCCTTTCACTACCGCAATGTCCTTCAATTGAGGAACGGCATCCACCAGATTTTCGACGCCGACTTTACCTGCCGTATAATTTGATTTTGTTGCTGAATCACCGCCGCCAGCGATCGTTCCGCCGGTCGCTAAGATGGTGATATTCGGTAAAGCGAACGCTGCGCCGCTGAAACCCATTACCAGAGCAGCTAATGCCGTTTTCCTGAAAAACTCCATGTTATATCTCCAGTTATGTCAACTGGTCGCATTATCTCTATATTGCAGACGAATAATGTGACGCCATACGATTAACCAGCGATATATATCCAACAGAGAGTATTTTTTAGAGATGGATAACAAAATGCAGGAAAAAACAGAATAAAAAGGCGCAGATACGATCTACGCCATTGTTTAAAAAGGAAAGATTACTTCAGGCTGCCAACCAGCGCTTTGCGGCTATCTTCTAAGGTTACTACGCGGCTACAGACATCTTTGCCAAACTGCTGGAAATCTTTCTCCTGGTTTTTCCATTCGTTCTGGATAGCGGTTTGCAAACCACCGAGGCTGCCCATCACGCCCTGTAAAGGATTGCCGCCGCCTTTAAGCACCGCTTTGGCGCCCATTTCGTTAATGCTGTCCTGCAAAATACCGCCCATCGCCTGATTCACCAACTGCTGACCGTCGGCACGCACCTGGTCGATAGCCTTATAGTGGAACGTCAGGCCGTCCGTACGATGTTCAATAATGCGGTTCATTTGCGCTTTTAATTGCGCATCAAGCTTCGTCAGACGGCTACGCATGTTGCTGCTTTCGCCCACCTCTTTAGCGATGATTTTATCCAGCGCCACGCGGCCTTTTTCGACGCGCGATCGGGCACCCTCATCAATCCACGGCAGCGCGCTTCGTAGTTCCGCCTGGTAATCTTTCGCCTGCTCGCGCTGCGCGGCGCTAAGGGTGTACTGCTTACCGTTGTACATCACATTGCCGTCCGGCGTGATCACCAGGTTGCCGTTTTCACCTTTCACCTGCACCGTTTGTGGACTCAGGATCACATCGTCACGCGGCGTGACACTGCATTTGTAATCTGCATGAGCGGCCATCGCCGTCAACGTTAGCACTGCCGCCAGCAGCGTTTTGCGCATCATAACTTTCCCTCAAGACAAAGCGGGCCGGCATTTGCCGACCCTGTACTCATTAGTCCCACCAAACGTCGAAAAGTTCGCTGGTTCGGACTTCTTCAAGGTTGCGCGCTTCCAGCCACTTACGCACAATCGCCTGATGTTCTTCGGTACATTTACCGATTTCCTGCATACAAATCAGCCCTTCCCAGGCCAGGTAGCCGCTGCCGTCAAACGCCAGTTTATTAGGCTCAATAACGTCATTAATAAAGTCATCGACAGTCTTATCGATCTGCTCTTCAGATGTACCTTCCGGAAAACGCCATGCCACCGAAAATCCTAATTCCTGGAATTCGTCAATGTGCATTTTTTTACGCAGACGACGACTACGGTTCTTTGCCATTATTTCACCCTCTCGAACATTAAGTCCCATACGCCATGACCAAGACGATGGCCACGTTGTTCAAATTTCGTTACCGGGCGCGATTCCGGGCGCGGTACATAATCATTGCTCTCTGACAGATTTTTGTACCCGTCGATAGAAGACATGACTTCAAGCATGTGTTCCGCATACGCTTCCCAGTCGGTCGCCATATGGAAAACGCCGCCCAATTTCAGCTTGCTCAATACCAGTTCAGCAAACGGCACCTGAACGATACGGCGTTTATTATGACGCGCTTTATGCCACGGGTCAGGGAAAAAGAGCTGAACCATCGATAAAGAATTGTCAGGAATCATTGTATGCAACACTTCTACCGCGTCGTGGCACATGACGCGCAGGTTTTCAACGCCCTCTTCATGAGCGGACGCCAGACACGCGCCGACACCGGGTGAATGCACTTCAATGCCGAGGAAATTCTGCTCCGGGCGCGCTTTCGCCATCGCCACAAGAGACGCCCCCATGCCAAAACCAATCTCCAGCGTCACCGGCGCTTCGCGACCAAACAACGTGGCGAAATCTACCGGCGCTTCGCTGAACTCGACGCCCATCACCGGCCAGTAGTTTTCCAGCGCGTGCTCTTGCCCCTTTGTCAGTCGCCCCTGGCGACGAACAAAACTACGAATACGGCGCAGCGGGCGACCGTTTTCATCAAATTCCGGTGAAATGACGTCGTTTTTCATAAAAGTGTAGTCTGCTGTGTTTGAGTTCTGAAAACGGGCATTATCCAAAGTTAGTTGCCGGATGCAAGCATGAAGCGCACTGCGGAAAGTTCCGGTTTACACCCTGCGGCCTCTGTGCTGCAATCTTGCCCCCGGCAATAATGAATGAGTTTCCATGCAAGCGTCTCAATTTTCAGCCCAGGTTCTGGACTGGTACGACAAATACGGGCGGAAAACGCTGCCCTGGCAAATTAACAAGACGCCTTACAAAGTATGGCTCTCGGAAGTCATGTTGCAACAAACGCAGGTGACAACGGTGATTCCTTACTTTGAGCGATTTATGGCGCGCTTTCCCACGGTAACGGATTTAGCGAATGCGCCGCTGGATGAAGTGCTCCATTTATGGACCGGGCTCGGCTATTACGCCCGCGCGCGTAATTTGCATAAAGCGGCGCAACAGGTGGCGACGCTTCACGGTGGAGAATTCCCGCAAACTTTTGCCGAAATCGCCGCGCTACCCGGCGTCGGGCGTTCAACCGCCGGCGCGATTCTCTCCCTCGCGTTAGGTAAACATTATCCGATTCTTGATGGAAACGTTAAACGTGTGCTGGCTCGCTGTTATGCTGTTAGCGGCTGGCCTGGAAAAAAAGAGGTGGAGAATACGCTGTGGACGTTGAGCGAGCAAGTGACGCCCGCACGCGGCGTGGAGCGTTTTAATCAGGCGATGATGGATCTGGGCGCGATGGTTTGTACGCGTTCAAAACCAAAGTGCACCCTGTGTCCGCTGCAAAACGGTTGTATCGCCGCTGCGCATGAAAGCTGGTCACGCTATCCGGGCAAGAAACCGAAACAGACGTTGCCGGAGCGGACGGGTTACTTTTTATTGTTACAGCATAATCAGGAGATTTTCCTGGCGCAGCGCCCTCCCAGCGGTTTATGGGGCGGACTCTACTGCTTCCCGCAGTTCGCCAGCGAAGATGAATTACGTGAATGGCTGGCGCAACGGCATGTTAACGCTGATAATTTGACCCAGCTTAATGCGTTTCGCCACACATTTAGCCATTTCCATCTGGATATTGTGCCTATGTGGCTTCCCGTGTCGTCACTGGACGCCTGCATGGATGAAGGCAGCGCGCTCTGGTATAACTTAGCGCAACCGCCGTCAGTCGGACTGGCGGCCCCCGTGGAGCGCTTGTTACAGCAGTTACGTACCGGAGCGCCAGTTTAACGCCCCGGTCGATGAAGAGGATGACTTATGAGCAGAACGATTTTTTGTACTTACCTGCAACGCGACGCTGAAGGGCAAGATTTTCAGCTCTACCCTGGCGAACTGGGAAAACGTATCTATAACGAGATCTCTAAGGACGCGTGGGCGCAGTGGCAGCATAAGCAGACCATGTTGATTAACGAGAAAAAGCTCAACATGATGAACGCCGAGCACCGTAAGCTGCTGGAACAGGAGATGGTGAGCTTCCTGTTCGAAGGCAAAGACGTTCATATCGAAGGTTATACGCCGGAAGATAAAAAATAGGCCCGTTGCTGAATGACGCTGCGCTTATTCGGCCTGTGAGTTATGCCGGATAAGCCCTTAGCGCCGCTGCCCGGCAACATGGCATAACGACAACACAACATGCACTCCCGGAATGATGAAAAAATTACTCGCGCTTGCTGTTATTGCGCCGTTGCTCATCTCCTGCTCCAGTTCGACCAAAAAAGGCGAGACGTATAATGAAGCCTGGGTCAAGGATACCAACGGCTTTGATATTTTGATGGGGCAATTTGCCAACAATATTGAAAATCTGTGGGGATATAAGGAAGTCCTGATTGCCGGGCCGAAAGACTACGTCAAATATACCGATCAGTTCCAGACCCGTAGCCACATCAACTTTGATGATGGGACCATTACCGTTGAAACCATCGCCGGGACGGAACCTACCGCACATCTGCGCCGGGCCATTATTAAAACGTTGCTCATGGGTGACGACCCAACCTCCGTCGATCTTTACTCCGATGTCGATGACATAAAAATTTCTAAAGAACCCTTCCTGTATGGTCAGGTCCTCGACAATACCGGCCAGCCTATTCGCTGGGAAGGCCGCGCCACGACATTCGCGGATTACTTGCTGAAAACGCGGCTCAAAAGCCGCAGTAACGGCCTGCGTATTATTTACAGCGTCACCATTAATCTGGTGCCGAACCACCTTGATAAACGCGCGCATAAATACATTGGCATGGTACGCCAGGCCTCCCGTAAATACGGCGTTGACGAGTCGCTGATTCTGGCGATTATGCAAACGGAGTCCTCGTTTAACCCGTATGCGGTCAGCCACGCGGATGCGCTGGGCCTGATGCAGGTGGTGCAACACAGCGCCGGGAAAGATGTTTTCCGTTCTCAGGGTAAGTCCGGCACGCCAAGCCGTAACTTCCTGTTCGACCCCGCCAGCAACATCGATACCGGCACAGCGTATCTGGCAATGTTGAATAATGTCTATCTGAGCGGTATTGAGAATCCGACGTCGCGGCGCTATGCGGTCATTACTGCCTACAATGGCGGCGCAGGCAGCGTATTACGCGTATTCTCGAACGATAAGATTCAAGCCGCGAATATGATTAACCGCATGTCGCCGGGGGATGTGTACCAGATATTAACCACCCGACATCCATCTGCGGAGTCGCGCCGCTATCTGTATAAGGTGAATTCCGCCCAGCGATCGTATCGCCGCCGATAAACCATCGCATCCCGCCTCTGGCTGGCAAATGACAGAGGCGGGAAAGGTAAAAGTGTTAACTCCGTCACCCTTTTGCTTTGCAATCAGAAATTGTTTGCAAATATTTGTCACAGGTAACAAAAAAAGCCCGCCTCTCATTGATAGAATCACACCAAATCACAACGGCAAATGTGCCTTTTAAAACATTCATCCGCTCTCAGGTGTGAGGAAATTAACATGAATCTTAAGCTGCAGCTTAAAATACTCTCTTTTCTGCAGTTCTGTCTGTGGGGAAGCTGGCTCACTACCCTGGGCTCGTATATGTTCGTCACCTTAAAATTTGACGGCGCATCTATTGGCGCAGTTTATAGTTCACTGGGGATTGCCGCCGTCTTTATGCCGACCTTGTTAGGCATTGTGGCTGACAAATGGCTGAGCGCGAAATGGGTCTATGCCCTGTGTCATGTCGTCGGCGCCATCACGCTATTCATGGCCGCGGAAGTCACTACGCCTGGGGCGATGTTCTTTGTGATCCTGCTTAACTCGTTGGCCTATATGCCGACGTTGGGCTTGATCAATACCATATCGTATTACCGCCTGCAGTCTGCCGGCATGGATATTGTGACTGACTTCCCGCCTATCCGTATCTGGGGCACCATTGGCTTTATTCTGGCGATGTGGGGCGTGAGTTTCTCCGGTTTCGAGCTGAGCCATATGCAGCTTTATATCGGCGCGACGCTTTCCGTTCTGCTGGTACTGTTTACCTTTACCCTGCCGCACATTCCGGTGGCGAACCAACAGAAAAACCAGAGCTGGACATCAATGCTGGGCCTTGACGCTTTTGCGCTGTTTAAAAATAAGCGGATGGCGATTTTCTTCATCTTCTCCATGATGCTGGGCGCGGAACTGCAGATCACTAACATGTTTGGCAACACCTTCCTGCATAGCTTTGATAAAGATCCGCTATTCGCCAGTAGCTTTATCGTGCAGCACGCCTCGGTGATGATGTCGATTTCGCAGATTTCTGAAACGTTATTCATCCTGACCATTCCGTTCTTCCTGAGCCGTTATGGTATTAAGAACGTTATGCTTATCAGTATTGTGGCGTGGATGCTGCGTTTCGGCCTGTTCGCTTATGGCGACCCGACGCCGTTCGGTACCGTTCTGCTGGTATTGTCGATGATTGTGTACGGCTGCGCCTTCGACTTCTTCAACATTTCTGGCTCGGTGTTTGTCGAAAAAGAAGTACGCCCGGAAATCCGCGCCAGCGCGCAGGGGATGTTCCTGATGATGACCAACGGCTTCGGCTGTATCCTGGGCGGCATTGTGAGCGGTAAAGTGGTGGAGTATTACACTCAAAACGGCATTACCGACTGGCAGACCGTGTGGCTCATCTTCGCAGGCTACTCGCTGGTGCTGGCCTTTGCGTTCGTAGCCTTGTTCAAATACAAACACGTTCGCGTTCCGGCAAGTTCGCAACCCGTTGCACATTAATCCTTGCCCTGTTTCGCAGGCCGGATGAGGTGTAAATGCCTTATCCGGCCTGCAGGCAACGTTACTTTAAAACATATCCGTACAAACGTTGAATTCCATCGGCATCGGTCTCGCTATATACCCCCTGCAATTCCGGCGAAAAACCAGGCAATAGATTGATGCCCTCTTCCAGCGCCAAAAAATAACGCTGCGCCGCGCCGCCCCAAATCTCCCCCGGCACCACGCACAGTACGCCCGGCGGGTATGGCAATGCCCCCTCGGCAGCAATACGCCCGCCCGCCTCGCTGATACGCACCAGCTCTACATCGCCGCGAATAAAGGCGCTGTTGGCATCCTGTGGGTTCATCGCCACATGCGGCAGGCTTTCTTTGCGGAACATCGCTTTTTGCAGATCCTTAACGTCAAAGCTAACGTACAGGTTGTGCATCTCCTGACATAGCTCACGCAGGGTGTAATCGCGGTAGCGCACCGGGTATTTCTGAAAAACCGTCGGCAATACATCCGCAAGCGGCGTATCGTCTTCAATGTGCCGTTCAAATTGCGCCAGCATCGCGACCAGCCGCGCCAGTTTCTCTTCGCTCTCGGCAGGTGTCAGCAAGAACAGAATCGAGTTGAGATCGCACTTCTCAGGCACAATACCGTTCTCACGTAGATAGTGGGCGAGAATGGTCGCCGGGATGCCGAATTCGGTGTACTGCCCGCTATCGGCATCAATACCTGGCGTGGTCAGTAACAGTTTACAGGGGTCGACAAAATACTGGTCATCCGCATAGCCCTCAAAGCCATGCCATTTCGCCCCGGGTTCAAAACTGAAGAAACGACGATTGCTGGCAATGGTCTCCGTCGGATATGCCTGCCACGGCTTGCCGTCAACCACCAGTGGGATAAAGGGCTGAAGCAGTTTGCAACGGGCGAGAATGGCTTTACGCGCGTCAATGCCCAGCGCAACGCACTCCGCCCACAGGCGGCGACCGCTCTCCCCTTCGTGGATTTTGGCATTGACATCCAGCGCCGCAAACAGCGGGTAGAACGGACTGGTTGAAGCATGCAACATGAAGGCGTTGTTCAGGCGTTTGTGCGGGCAAAAACGCGCCTGGCCGCGAATATGGTTATCTTTTTTGTGGATCTGCGAGGTTTGTGAGAACCCCGCCTGTTGCTTATGTACCGATTGGGTCACAAAGATCCCTGGGTCGTTTTCATTAAGCTCCAGCCGCAACGGCGAGGTATCCGCCATCATATTGATAAACTGCTCATAGCCTACCCACGCGGAGTCAAACAGAATGTAATCGCAGAGATGCCCGATTTTATCCACCACCTGACGGGCGTTGTAAATAGTGCCGTCATAGGTACCAAGCTGAATGATCGCCAGGCGGAACGGACGCGACGCATCGGCGCTTTCCGGCATCACGTCACGAATCTGGTCGCGCAGGTACGTTTCATCAAAACAGTGCGCATCAATACCACCGATAAAACCAAACGGGTTGCGCGCCGCTTCAAGATAGACCGGCGTCGCCCCGGCCTGAATCAGGGCGCCGTGGTGGTTGGATTTGTGATTATTACGATCAAACAGCACCAGATCGCCGCGCGTCAGCAGGGCGTTGGTGACCACTTTATTCGCCGCCGAAGTTCCATTCAGCACAAAGTAGGTTTTATCCGCATTAAATACTTTTGCCGCAAATTTCTGCGCGTGTTTGGCAGAACCTTCATGTATTAGCAGATCGCCAAGTTTCACATCGGCGTTACACATATCTGCACGAAACAGGTTTTCACCAAAAAAGTCATAAAAATGGCGGCCTGCGGGATGTTTTCTAAAAAACTCGCCATGCTGGTGCCCCGGGCAAGCAAAGGTACTATTCCCCATGTCGACATACTGGGTCAGGGTGCCATAAAAGGGCGGCAGAAGTTCCGCTTCGTAGCGACAGGCAGCGTTTTCCAGCTCCAGCCATTCCTGCGCGTTCCCGACTATTACCGCCGTAACGCCGACAGGCGCGCTGACGGGTTCATCCGCAAGCATAAACACCGGCAGGTGAAAACCGGTGCGTTTAAGCAACGCCAGAATACCGCTACGGCTGTCGGCAGTGGTAATGACGACTGCGGCCACATCGGTAAAGTCGGTACTGTCCAGCGCCACTACGTTTCGGTGGGTGGAGAGACGGGGGATGAGTTCACCGCTGGCGGCAATATTCATTGATTTCATAAGCGCAAATACCCGTTTCGGGAGTAGAGTAACCCCGGACAAGGCCGATGCCTTGCCCAACGAGATGCCGGGTCAAACTGGATACCAGCTCCGACCGCCAGACATCAGTAAAAACAGACTGTTTCTGATTTTACTGTTGTCCTGCAGTGAGCGTGCGCTGCCCTCACCGCATAGCGGGGATGACAAAAAAAAGGAAAGAAAGGGGCAAACCTCGCGCAGTCAGGCGACAGTGAAGACAATATAAAGGCGCTATGTTCATCCCGGCGAGCCCCATGCTGGCAGGAGAAATTTCGCGCAATCATGGCACCTTTCACCAGACGGCGCAAGGTAAAATCAGCGTTCTATACGTCACAGATAATCAAGCTATTAACAGCTTAATCGCGTGATAATAAGGCAATTTGAAAGACAAATAACAGGAGTCATTGTGGTAATTGGACCTTTTATTAACGCTGGCGCAATTTTATTCGGCGGCGTTATTGGCGCGCTGTTAAGTCAGCGTCTGCCAGAACGGATTCGCGTCTCAATGACGTCTATTTTTGGTCTGTGCTCTCTGGGAATTGGCATTCTGCTGGTGATGAAGTGCGCTAATCTTCCGGTGATGGTGCTGGCGACGCTGGTCGGCGCGCTTATCGGCGAGTTTTGTTTGCTGGAAAAAGGCATTAATGGCGCAGTCGCGAAAATCCAACAATTATTTATGGCATCGGGTAAGAAGCCGACACACGACTCATTTATTCAAAGTTACGTCGCTATCATTGTACTTTTTTGCGCCAGCGGCACCGGTATTTTCGGCGCGATGCATGAAGGGATGACCGGCGATCCAAACATTTTGATCGCTAAATCTTTTCTGGATTTTTTCACTGCCATTATTTTCGCCTGTTCGCTTGGCATCGCCGTTTCGGCGATTTGCGCGCCGATGTTGATTATCCAGTTAACGCTTGCCGCCTGCTCCACCCTCATTCTTCCACTGACCACGCCGGCAATGATGGGCGACTTTAGCGCTGTGGGTGGACTGCTGCTGGTGGCTACCGGATTGCGTGTATGTGGAATCAAAATGTTTCCGGTAGTGAATATGCTCCCGGCGCTGTTGCTGGCGATGCCGATCTCCGCCGCATGGGCGATGTTTTTTGCCTGACTCTGCGTGCAATAACAACAAAGTGGTGATAGATTGTGCAGTCTACGTTGATTTGAAGAAATTTCGTTGACGAAGCGAGGCGATTACGGTTTAATGCGCCTCGTTGCCCGGATAGCTCAGTCGGTAGAGCAGGGGATTGAAAATCCCCGTGTCCTTGGTTCGATTCCGAGTCCGGGCACCACCTTTCCTTTTTATACTTCCTTAAAAATCCCCATGTGTTTTTAATTCAATGATTTAGCGTGGAAATCTTTTCAGGTGCGTTTTGATTTATCCCTACGTATCCGGAAAATTGTGGGTCAGATTAAGGGTTCATTCAGTTCGATGAACGGAGAGACCCTCATGTTAACTGATAGCAAGATCTGCGCCGCGCCCCTCGAAAAACCCTACAAAAATCACCGATTCACAAATTCTGTACCTGACGGCTCTAAGCTATGGTATTTCCGCTATCGCTTCGGCGGTAAAGAAAATCGTCTGACTTTCGGCCCCTATCCGCAGGTTACGCTGGCAAAAGCCCGCGAAAAGCGCAATGCCGCGCGTAAGCTGCTGGTATCGGGTATCTGCCCTTCTCTGATGCCAGTGAGCGTCAAGGAGCGCAACGGCGTGCGGGCGGCGTATGTACATGGAGGCGCGTATGGAGATGATGCAGTGGTGGTCAGATTATCTGGACGTGAGCCGCGAGGGGGACGTTGCGCCCTATATTTATGCCCGGCAACATAGCGTATATTTAAGACTTATGAACTGATTGCAGAATGTCTAAGCCGGGATTATCTGCCACAGTCATGTCTGGTCATTTGTTACAACAACACGGCGACAGTTTCCTGCCGCTATGAATTAACCTTTTTAATGTCCTGAATTTAGTTTCTCCTGCCGCATGGTTAACTCGTCCATAAAATAACGTGCAACTGCGGGCATTCCTTTGTTCGCTGGGAATAGTGCATAAATCTGTCTTGGCTGGCCAGACCACTCGGGGAAAAGTTGTACCAGTCCCCCGTTTTGCAATTCTTCCTTGCAGGCCGGAAACGGTAATAAAGCCACACCATTGCCGCCAGCGACTGCCTGTAACAGAACCCGCAGATTATTGGAATACAAACGGGGGGAAAGTGACAGAGTGATTTCCTGACTCCCATTGATTAAATGCCACGATTGCATACGACCGTCGGCCAGTCTCACCATTGCCGGAGCTCTGTGAAGATCTCCAATGGTCTTTAAATCAGGATGTTGCTCGACCCACTGGGGGCTGGCAACTAAAATATCGTATAGCGTATTGATTTTTTTATAGTGCAACGAAGAATCAGGCAATGCCCCTGAACTTACTGATAGCGCAATATCAATACCTTCTGCAATCATATCCACCGGGCGATTGACAGCAAGGAGCTGCACATTTGCCAGCGGCCAACGGGCAATAAATTCGTTGATGAGTGCTCCCAGCCACGTTTCTGCCATGAATACCGGCGCACTGATCCGTAATGTCCCCTGTGGATACTCCTGTACCGCCTGAACAACAGCGCGGGCTCGCTCACTTTGATTTACCAGCGTCTGACACTCCTGCGCAAATTGCTCGCCGACTTTGGTCAGCGCAAGGCGTCGGGTTGTCCGCTGAATCAGATGTACACCAAGCTGTTCCTCTAATGCCGACATCCGTCGGCTTAGCACCGATTTGGACACTTGCGCACGTATTGCCGCCCGGCTGTAGCTTCCTTCTTCTGCAATCAGGGCAAAATACCAGTAATCATTCCAGTCAATCATGATTGTTCTTTTATCGCAACAATGAAGTTCAATTTCGTCTATTTAAACATCATTTTAAGAACGGTTAAACTAGCCACACGTTTTAAATGAGACGAACACCATGAAGATCCTCCACATTGACAGCAGCCCTATGCTCTGCAACTCCAGCTCACGAAAGCTGAGCCTGGCGCTGACAAAAGCTATCTGCCAGCGCTTTCCGAATGCCAGCGTGACATACCGCGATCTCGGACGGACACCGCCACCCCACTTACGCGAAGAGACATTTCTGGTGCTTGGGGGAAAGTTAATGTCTACAGACGCACAAACGCAAAGTGAAGTGGAGGGTATCAGAAACGCGATCGCGGAGTTGAGCCTCTGCGATATATTAGTAATAGGTGCACCAATGATTAACCACTCTGTCTCCTCGGGTCTGAAAACCTGGATAGATCAGGTTTGCCAGGCTGGTCTGACATTTCGTTTTACCTCTACGGGTGCAACGGGGTTACTGGCCGACAGGCCAGCATTTATTGTCTCCACGCGTGGTGGAATTTATTCAGATACCAGGCATCGGGAATTGGATCATCAGGAAAGCTATCTGCGGTCAACGTTAAATTTGATGGGGATCACTAACGTCCATATATTGCCCACCGAAGGAGTGGATAAAACCGAACCAGGCAGATCTCTGGCAGAAAAAAACTCGCTGGCGCAAATTCCCTGTATGCTGGCTCATGCTTTTAATCGATAAGTTTATTAATATGAAAGGAATTCTTATGAATATCAGTAAAAAAATTGTCATCTCTTTTTTCTTACTCTCTTTATTTGGGCAGACATCCATTGCTGCAACAGAAATTAGTCATCCAGAAACAGACATGAAAGAAGTTGCTCATGTTAGTGTATCATCCATAAATACAAATCCTGAAAGCATCATACAACTCCTTCAGAATAAAACTGAAGCGTCAGGTGCTCATTATTATCGAATCACTTCATTTCATATCGATAATCAATCACACGCCACCGCTATTCTTTATAAATAATCACAATTACAATCAATCGTAATTATTATCCAGGACACGGGTAATTGCCCGTGCCTGCTAAAAAAACAGGCTATTATGAAAATAACGTATTTTGTGAGTAGCTTAACATTACTCACAGCAAGTCTTATTTTTGTCTTATCAGGTGAAATATTCCACGCCGAAACATCTAAAATCTTTTGGCTGTTTCGGCAAAACTTTCTCTTTTTTAGTGGGTGCGTCGCATGGTGTTTTATGACATTAGCTATGTGTCTGATTTTGCGTTCACCCTGGTTGAATCGAATTCTGAAAGGTCTGGATAAATCGTGGGGTTTACACAAACAAGCTGGTATTATCGCAACAGTCTTTACGCTGGCGCACTGGCTGGACGAAAAAATACCTCACTGGCTGGTGCAAAATGGCTGGCTTGCTCATCCAGGATCACTGGGAAGTGTTCAGATAAGCTCATGGCAATCTCAACTGATCTATGCAGGATTGTTAGCTGCTGAATGGTCTACATACCTGATGATAGGGTTGGTGCTGGTTTCTCTTGTAAAAAAAATCCCTTATAACATTTTCCATTTTATACATCGTCTGTTTCCTGTTTTTTACCTGGCTACTGCTTTCCATATTTTTACCGTTCTATTTAAAACATATTGGTGGAATTCACCTGCGGGCATTCTGCTGGTAATAGTGAGTATCCCTGGTATTTATGCTGCCGGCCTTTCGCTATTTAATATGATTGCTTATAAAAACAAACGCGTTGCGATCATCACCAACATCGACTATTACCCAAATGATATTATAGAAATAACTCTACATACTGACACCCCCCTATTGCATACACCAGGGCAGTTTTCATTTTTAACATTTCAACATGATGCAGAGGCACACCCATTCACTATAGCCTCTTATTACCAGGATAAAAAACACTTGCGTTTTGCCATTAAAGCATTAGGGGATCATACACATTCACTAAAGAAAGAATTAAAAATTGGACAGGACGTGATTGTTGAGGGCCCCTGGGGTTATTTAGACTTTAATATTCAATCTGAGCGTCAGGTCTGGGTTGCGGGAGGGATCGGTATCACTCCTTTTATATCTCAGCTGGAATATTTAAAAAACTCAGGCCACCCACTCTGCCCTATTGATTTATGGTATTGCGTTGGTCAGCATGATGATTTGCAGTACCCTGTAAATCTCGATTTGTTATGTACAGCGGCAGGTGTGACTTTACACCGTATCGATGCCAGGATGAAACTGGAAGCCAAACATATTATGATGGAAAGCGATAATAGCCAAAACGTTCACGTCTGGTTTTGCGGACCCGCAGGCTTTGCGAAAAGTCTATTATCCGGACTACAAAAGTACGGGATATCAGAGAAAGCCTTCCATTATGATCGTTTTAATATGCGTTAATTATTGATGAGAAAATGCATATACATATTTTTCTCAGGCTACCTCGGTATTGGTTTTACAGAAAACCGAAGGAAGTGTATCTTAGAAATAGCCCTGTAATTCATTTTTCGGACTACTGGCACAATGCGCTCCGGATGTTGAGATAAGTAAAGAAGCTCATGAGTGGGTTAATACTCCTCTGGTCAGAAAAGGGATTATGTAAATAATTAAGGGACGCCACTACGGCGTCCCTTAGATATGAAAAAGAGGTGCGCCCCTCCACACCGTTTCCATTACTACGTAATGATCGATAAATACGGGTTATCTTCGGCTTTGTTGAATAAATCGAACTTTTGATGAGTTGAAGGATCAGTTCACACATCATCCGGCAACACAGCTCGTCCCATGGCAAAGCAGAAGTTCAGAATCACCAACTGGCGCAACTACAATAAAGCCCTTATCCACCGCGACTCCATCACTTTCTGGCTGGACGACGAGGCAATTCAGGCGTGTGCTGCTTGCGTGCCTTTTTGGTGGTTGATGCTGGTTTTGTCATGTGAGTCACCTCTGGTTGAGAGTTTACCCACTTAGTTGCGGGTCCACTATTACTGGGTAAGATCATGATTCCAGCCATCAAATCCCATAAATATATCTCGCAGAACCATTTTTAATGTTTTCTTCCATACCCTCAACGCCGCGTTTTTGCACGTCCAAAGCATCACGCCGGGCGAAAAAACTTTACTCTCCGCTTCCAGATCATCTATTTCCGTTTTTATTTCTGCATTTTCACTATGTAAAGTGAAAATGCCCGGCTGAGAAGGTTGACTGAAAATATCGTCTACATACTGCTGGTTAAACACCAGGTAGTTCATATCCAATGGAGGTTGCAGGCTGCACCGGCTGTAATCTGGTCGACCATGCTTATAAAAGTAGCCAGAAACGGTTGATTTCTCAGAACCGTTTTGTCCATAGATAAGAGTGACATACTTACTCAAGTCGAACTCTGCTGGCTTTTCACCCTGATAACTGCGAACGCCGTGGATGGAGAGAATGGTCATGCTATATCATTGTCACCGCCTTCTGTATGTGGATATTTTATCGCCGTCATTCCCTACAGCAAGCAACCTCACTGATAACTGCCATTTTATACATTGTTCTATAATGAACGTTACTGACATTTTTTATGTTAGACTCCTTGATACACAAGGGATACAATGAAATCACATATCAATTAAAATGTCAGTACAGGAGAATCAATGTCTGTTGCCGCTCTGGCCCGCCAGCGGGTTCACCGCATGAAGCGGGGCGTTCCCTTTTCCATCAGCGGATTTTACTCGCTGGGAAGTCGCGCGTCGGTACAACAGGCAATGAGTCGTCTGGTCAAAGAAGGCCTGCTGGTCCGGGTTGAACGCGGTTTCTACTCCCGGCCAAAACCGTTAAAAAACCTTCCATCCGTAAACGTTGTCGCCAGCGCCAATGCCGTTGCCGCCGCATGGGCAAAGGAACGCGGTTACAAAATCACCCTTCAGGGGCTGGAAGCCGCTTACCGGCTAGGGCTGCAAACGCAGGCGCCGGTTAAACGCATCTACTGGTCAAACGGCCCTACGCGAGAGTTCCGTGTCGGCAATGAGTTGGTCCGGATCCAGCATAAATCAGCAAGCCGGTTACGTTGGCTGAACCGACCTGAAGGAGAGCTGATGCGCGGTTTGCTGAGTCTGGATCAGCAACATACCCCACCGGAAACGCTGAAGAATGCTTTTCATCGGCTGAGCATCCCGTCCGCTAAAGCGCGACAGATTGCCGGAAAGTTAATGAATGAGCCTGCGCTTCACGCGTGGCGCTCGCACCTGATGACGTTGCAAAAGGCGCTCTGATGGACATTTTTGATTACTACCGGAGCGCATCACAACGTCGCGAGCTTCAGGAAATCCTCTCTTACGCGGCGCAGCAGCATCCCTCCGGGCTGGGAGCCAGCTTTCTGGAAAAGGATCTCTGGGTAACGGAGATCCTTCGGTTGCTTTTTAATGAGGAGCTGTTGGGAGATTTATCTGTCGCGTTTAAAGGTGGAACGGCGTTAAGCAAATGCTGGAACGTGATTGAGCGTTTTTCTGAAGATATCGATCTTTCTGTTCACTGGGCCGATCTGGCAGGTCACTCTGAAGAGGAAGAACAGCAGGCATGGGAGCAAAGCACGCTAAATAACAGCCAGAATCGCCGGTTCAGAGAGCAGCAGCAAGAGCGCTTAACAGAATGGACAAACGCGCTGGCAGAACGGTTAAACCAACGCTTTCAAATTTATGATATTTCGGGCCTTGAAGCAAAAATGGAACCCGACAGCGGTGGCGAAAAAGTCGATATCTATTTTCCACGGGTGAAAGAAGACAGTATGGCCTATCAGCGCGATCATATTCTGTTGGAATTTGGCGGACGAAATCGTGGCAAGCCAACCGATCTGATGCCTGTTGTAAGCTATCTGTCCGGGATTGCAGGCATGGATACACTCAAGTTACCCAGCGCGACCGTAAGCGCTTATGACACCGGTTATATTCTTTGGGAAAAGCTGACGGCGCTGCACCAATTCTGCACGCAAACCAAAGCGCCAAATCCGGCCCGACTGGCACGCCACTGGTATGATGTGGATTGTCTGCTGCGTAATCATTTTGCCAGCCCCTATGAAACGCTGGAAGCCATGGGCAACGTGGTCGAGATGAAGCAACGTCGCTGGTCTGTGCCGGGCGTGGATTTTACTCAGGTGATTGTCGGAAACCTGCAACTGTTGCCTGACGATGCTGAACGGTTCGCTGCGATCGCCGGGGATCATCAAACGGCAGTGGAAGGGGGAATGTTCTTTCGTGAGCCTGACAGATTTACTGAGATTGCTGACCGCCTTCGCCATGCTCAGGATAATATCAATCGTTTTATGTGTGGTTCATCGATATAAATTATTCCTGCTAATTGATCCCTCAGCCATATGACATAAGCCTTTTGAATAATATAGTTTCATGCTTGTACTCCAGCCCATTCGCGGTATCATTTTACGATCTCTCTTCCAGTTTTATGCTTACCGCCTTTGCCGATAGTTGAACAATGCCGGGAAGCGTTATCAGCGATTAAGGGCACGGAATGGGCTTCTGGATATTTGTTATTATGCTGGCGGTTATCTGGCTTCTGTTTTCCAAAAAGAAAAAGTCGCCGCCCCCCAAAGTAAACAGCAAAATCATCACCAAAATAAATCATTCATCTCAACACAAATATCCCAATAAGCCAGCCAACAGCGTGACAAATATGCATTCTCAGGCATCCGATGATGACGAACTGGCAACCTTTACTTTTGTGAATGGGCAAACGGTTGAATACAGCACCCATCGTGAACAGCCGCGAGAAACAGCCCCCCGGCGCAATACCACGCCAGCGCGATGGGTCAAACCGGGAGAAAGCATCACTATTCAAAACATCGTCATTAAGAACGGTAATTTTTATTTTGGTGGGCAGTTAAAAACATATTCATCAGGTGAATATGGCTATCTTTACAACGATGGTTCCGATGCTTCTCTGGTTAATGACTCTTTATCCATTGAGCCTGGTTCACGCCACTATTATGATGAATCTCTGGGATATTGGCCCACCTTTGCCACACTCTCCCCTCGCTGCCGTGGTGCCTATCTTGACTGGCTGGCAAGCGATCGCAGCGATGCGACCTGCCCCGTTGGTTATGTATTTATCTATTTTTACGGTCTTGAACGCCGCGTACTGGCGGATGGCACACAAGAAGCCATTTCTGACGATGAATTCAAAGCATTATTCGAAGAGATATCGCGCCTGAGAACCGTATTTCAGGCAAGCGGTTCCTTCCGTCATTATGCAACACAGTTGCTGGAAATGATGATCATTCTCAGACCGAAGTTACTTTCTATACATACCGAAAACGAATATTTCTCGTCAAGAAGTTCATTACTGTTCAGATTAAATCTGGCGACGGTGGTCGATAAAGGACAGCCTGTTTATGCCGATCTGGCACTGGCATGGATACACTATTTTCCTGATTACACCCTGCGCACGCCTGCCCGTCGATGTCATGCTGAATTTTCCGCGTTATTCAAACAGCGTTATACCCAAAAATACGGTGACGGTATTGTCGTCAAACCCAATAAAACACGGTTGCATCTAAGCTATACCCCCGCCAGTGGTACGCTTCGGGAACTTCAGGTAAAAAAACAGATGGATCTTCCCGATCCCAGCGTTTTAAAAGCCCCAGTTCAGAAATTAATTTCTGTTGCAGAATCCTGTATCAACGCGCTGGATACCTACAGTCGCTATCTCGGTAAAAAAGATGCCTCAGCAAGCGATGTCGCCGCCATCATGCTGCTTCCCGATGAAATACTGACCGAAGACGCAGAACGCCTGTTTGCTGAATTTAAACATTGGGCAGATGATAAAATCCGTGACTATTCAGGACTGGCGACAGTAGCTGATTTCTGGGCCAGACTGGGTATGCCTGTACCGGATAAGATTAATAAGAAAGAAGCCGAACTGATGCAAAATTTCGCCCGGCGAGCAGGCTACGGCATTGCGCCGGATATGCGCTATCACCTTGTCCGGCCAGAACCAGAAGGACATCTTGTTTTATTTCCCGAAGGACATGCGGAATTCTACGTACCGTCGGCGGAATTTACATCAGTCTCAGTGGCGCTTCGGCTGGGCGCCATGATTGCACAAATGGACAAGCGCGTGGACGTTGCTGAACAGGCTGCGCTGGAGAGAACGATTAATCATAACGACGCGTTGTCACCAACAGAAAAACGTTCGCTGCACGCCTACCTCACCTGGCGGCTCAATACGCCTGCAAATCAGGCCGGCTTGAAAGGTAAAATTGAGCAGCTCAGCGATAAAGATAAGTCCACTATTGGCAACGTGATTATCAGCGTCGCCTGCGCGGATGGAAAAATCGATCCGGCTGAAATTAAGCAACTGGAAAAAATCTACGCCAGCCTTGGTCTGGACAGCAGTACCGTCACCAGCGATATCCACCGTCTGTCAACCGCAGAAACAACGCCGACGGCTACGTTACAAACCCCATCAGCGACGAGCGGCGCGTTTTCTCTTGATGAACGGATCCTTGCCCGTCATGAGTCTGATACCACGGACGTACGCCAGTTACTGAACACCATCTTCACCGAAGATGAACCCGCAGATGAATCCCCGGCGGAGATCCCGCCAGACGCTGGCGCAGGTCTTGATGAAGCACATCACCAGCTTTACCAACGTTTGCTGGAAAAAGAGCGCTGGGCGCGAAACGAAGTCGCTGAGCTATGCCAGCAATTTAATTTGATGCTAAGCGGCGCGATTGAAGCAATTAATGATTGGTCTTTCGAACAGGTTGACGCCCCGGTGCTTGATGATGACGATGATATTTACGTTGACCTGGAAATTGCACAAGAACTCAAAGGATAATTTATGTCTGGCATTCGTATTCGTCTCAAAGAAAGAGACGCTATTATTCAGTCATTGAAGTCAGGAGTGACGCCTAAAATTGGTATTCAGCATATTCAGGTTGGCCGGGTCAACGAGATAAAAGCGCTGTATCAGGATATTGAACGTATCGCGGATGGCGGTGCAGGATTCCGGCTGATTATCGGGGAATACGGCTCAGGTAAGACATTCTTTTTAAGCGTTGTGCGCTCAATTGCACTAGAGAAAAAACTGGTGACAATCAGTGCCGATTTATCCCCGGACAGGCGCATCCACGCGACGGGTGGACAGGCGCGTAACCTCTATTCCGAGCTAATGAAAAATCTATCTACGCGAAATAAGCCGGACGGAAACGCATTATTAAGCGTGGTTGAGCGCTTTATCACGGAAGCTAGAAAAGAAGCGGAAAGTATAAACACACCTGTTCCGACAATTATTCACCAAAAGCTCGCCGCCCTGTCTGATATGGTTGGCGGTTACGATTTCGCCAAAGTCATTGAATGTTACTGGCAGGGCCACGAGCAGGACAATGAGACATTAAAATCAAATGCCATTCGCTGGCTGAGAGGTGAATACACCACGAAAACCGACGCCCGTAACGATCTGGGTGTGCGTACCATTATTTCTGATGCCTCTTTCTACGACTCGTTAAAGCTGATGAGCCTGTTTGTCCGTCAGGCCGGATACGCGGGTTTGTTGGTGAATCTGGATGAGATGGTCAATCTGTATAAGCTCAGTAATACTCAGGCCCGGGTTGCCAACTATGAACAAATACTGCGTATTCTGAATGACTGTCTGCAAGGGACGGCTGAATATATCGGCTTTTTACTCGGCGGTACGCCAGAGTTCCTGTTCGATCCACGCAAGGGGCTATACAGCTACGAAGCGCTCCAGTCACGACTGGCGGAAAACAGCTTCGCCCAGCGGGCTGGGGTGATTGATTATTCGTCCCCTTCCCTGTATTTAGCCAGCCTGACGCCGGAAGAGCTCTACATTCTGTTGAAAAACCTACGTCACGTTTATTCCGGCGGCGATGCGGATAACTATCTGGTTCCTGATGATGCGCTGACGGCATTCCTACGCCACTGTAGCAACACTATTGGCGATGCCTATTTCCGTACGCCACGAAACACGATTAAAGCCTTCCTGGATATGCTGGCCGTGCTGGAACAAAACCCGTCCATTCAGTGGTCACAGTTAATCGCGGGTGTCGCGATCGCGGAAGAAAAGCCCAGCGATATGGATGAAATAACGTCGGCAGAAGATGCCGATGAGGATGGTCTGGCCGACTTCAGATTATGATGAACGAATACCAGCGGCTGGATCCACGGATACAGAAGTGGATATACCGGCAGGGATGGGCCGATCTCCGGGAACTGCAAAAAAAAGCCGTTCCACCGATATTAGCGGGCGATCGGGATGTTCTGATCAGCGCCGCGACTGCCGCGGGTAAAACGGAAGCTTTTTTCCTGCCCGCCTGTTCTGCCATTGCGGATATTCAGGGCGGTTTTGGCATTCTATACATTAGCCCACTTAAGGCCCTGATTAACGATCAGTATCGGCGGCTGGAAAGCCTCGGCGATGCGCTGGCGATGCCGGTCACACCCTGGCATGGCGATGTTGCGCAGAGCAAGAAGCTGAAAGCAAAGAAGAATCCTGCCGGTATTTTGCTTATCACCCCGGAGTCGCTGGAAGCGATGCTGATCCGCAATGCGGGATGGTTAAAGCTGGCTTTCGCGCCACTGGCCTATATCGCCATTGATGAATTCCATGCTTTCATCGGTTCTGAGCGGGGTATGCAGCTTCTCTCTCTGTTAAATCGAATCGATCACCTGCTCGGAAGAATCGACAATCCAGTCCCCCGAGTCGCACTCAGCGCAACACTGGGGGAACTGGAGCGAGTACCTTTATCTCTGCGGCCAAATCAACGTCTACCCTGCGACATTATTACTGATAGTCAGACTCACGCCACGTTAAAAGTGCAGGTGAAAGGTTATCTGGAACCATTGACCACCACAGGCCAGCAGCCACCACCGTCAGCAGAGACGCAAATCTGCCATGATATCTTTCGCCTCTGTCGCGGTGATTCCCATCTGGTGTTCGCTAATAGTCGCAAACGGACCGAAAGCATTGCCGCTACGCTTAGCGATCTCAGTGAAGCAAACATCGTACCCAACGAGTTCTTCCCGCATCACGGCTCGCTGTCCAGAGATCTGCGTGAAACGCTGGAACAGAGGCTTCAACAAGGCAACTTACCCACCACCGCCATCTGTACGATGACGTTAGAGCTTGGCATCGACATCGGTAAAGTCAGCTCCGTTGTGCAAGTTACCGCCCCCCATTCCGTAGCCAGCCTGCGCCAGCGAATGGGACGCTCCGGTCGGCGCGACTCGCCTGCCGTATTGAGAATGCTGATTGCCGAACATGAACTGACGCCAACATCAGGCATTGTCGACCAGCTCAGGCTTCAGCTTGTTCAGTCGCTGGCCATGATCCGCTTACTTATCGACAGCAAATGGTTTGAGCCCGCCGATACCCGGCAGATGCACTATTCCACCCTGTTCCATCAGATTCTGGCGATCGTGGCACAGTGGGGAGGCGTGCGTGCGGATCAGATCTGGTCACAGCTATGTCAACAAGGGCCATTTCAGAAAGTCCGAATCGATGACTTCAAAACGTTATTGAAGCATATGGGAGAGCACCAGTTTCTGACCCAGCTATCAAGCGGCGAACTGGTTCTGGGCGTCGAGGGCGAACGTCAGGTAAATCAATACACCTTCTACGCCGTGTTCAGCACGCCGGAAGAGTTTCGTATTGTGGCGGGGAGCAAAATATTGGGCTCTATCCCCGTCGATTCCCCACTAATGCCTGACCAACACATTATTTTCGGCGGTCGACGCTGGAAGGTAACCGATATCAATAGTGATAAAAAAGTCATCTATGTCGAGGCGACAAAGGGTGGGCAGCCACCGTTATTTTGCGGACAAGGGATGTCAATTCATGATGTCGTCCGCCAGGAAATGCTTACCATTTATCGGGAGGGAGACTACCGCATCACCGTTGGCGATCGCAAAGCCGATTTTGCCGATACCACGGCCAGAAACCTGTTTGATGAAGGGCTGCACTGTTTTCGCAACAATAATCTGGCTTCGGAATATTTTATTCAGCAGGGGCAGCATGTCTACATTCTTCCCTGGCTTGGCGATCAAACCGTAAATACGCTGTCGGCATTACTTATCCAGCGCGGTTTCAAGGCGGGCTCATTTGCTGGTGTGGTTGAAGTAGAAAAAACTACGATCTCGGAGGTTAAACAGGCGTTATTCAGCGCACTTCAGGAAGGGCTACCTTCCGAATCCCGTCTTGCCGAAAGCATCGTTGAAAAGAGCCTCGAAAAATATGATGAGTATTTACCGGAGGCGTTGCTGACGCAGGAGTATGGGTTACGCGCTTTTGATGTTGAGCGCGTGGAGGAGTGGTTACAGGGGCATTTATATTAAGGGGAAGAAGAATGAGAAAAAGCTGGACTATAGAGGAAGATTGTAAGCTGCTAATCTTGGTGCGTCAGCACTTTTCCGCGCTGGTCAGCCATAACCGGCTGAATGCCACAATGCCATTTAGCCAGCAGCTCCACGATGCATTTGACTCACCTGACCGCGATGCCGCAGCATTGCTTTATCGCCTCGAACAGGCAAAAATCCTGGGATTTGCCAGCCGTCCTGGTGGCGATCCCACTAAACAACCGTTTCGCTGCCTGATAAGCAATGATTTAGCGCTATACGATTACAGCCTCACCTTTCCCACCCTCAGAAAAGCATTGCATCCAGATACCGTTGCGGCAGCACTAAACCACTTCACGATTAGCAATCCACATGAACCACTGTCCAATACTATAAATGAAATCGCGACAGCCTTGCATCTTGCCCCCATGCAGGTGGAAAAGATTCTGATCGAAAGCGATCAAATAGCTATCAATAGTTACCGTAAGTGTGAGCGTGTTGGAGAGAAAACTATCAATAATAATCTGCAAAACTTCATCTCCAATAAAATTCCCGACGCAAAGCTGATTGAAGATATTAACTCTTGTCGCGCCCGAGTCTCTCAACTTTACCACGTGCATGAACGTGATGGCGCTGAGGTCATTTTCAGTTCCGACGGCACGGGATTCGGCAAAAGCTATGGCGTAATTCAAGGGTATGTCGAATATCTGGAGCGTTTCGCCAAAACCCCAAAGTCAGATGATCTGTTTCCCGAAGGTGGCTTTACCAACCTGCTGTTCATGTCGCCGCAAAAATCACAAATCGACCTGGACAGCAGCCAGAAAGAGAAAATTCTGGCCGCTGGCGGCGAATTCGTTTGCGTTCTCTCTCGTAAGGATATTGCCGACCTCGACTTTATGGACTGGGCCTCTGGCCTGAAAAACCGCGACCGCTATATTCAATGGTACGAAGGAGCGAAAGGTAGCAAATATATCGGCGTCGCTATGCGTTCGCTCAATTATCATGTTTCACAAATTGATCGCTGTGAAGAGCAGTTAAAAAAGCTGACAACATACGGTTCTCAGGATACCAACTACGAAAGAGAAATTCTCGAAGAGCAGCTAAAAAACTGTCGTCACAGTATCCGCAATACGATTGAGTCAGCCTGTAAATTACTATTTGGACCAGATAGTGAAAAAGCTTCAATTAAAGAGTACATTCGTCGCGGACTCCAGGCGCGCCAGGAGCGAATGAAAAATGCGGAGACAGTGCGAAAACCAGGAAAGCTTGAACCTAAGATAAGCGTACACGAAGTCTATTTCGAGCTTATCAAACAGGTATTGCCTTTCGAAGTTTGCCAGTACCGCCCGTCAGTGCTATTAATGACCACGAATAAGTTCGACACATCAACTTACCGACTGGTGCCTCGTCAGCGAGGCGAAGGTGTGCGTTTTGAGTCCGTAGGTTTCGACTTGCTGATTGGCGGTAAGCTGACTCCCAAAGATCCACAGATTAGCACCGTTGCGGCAGCCGGTCATATCGGGCAGGTTACCTATCTTCGCGACGAACACTTCAGACGCAATCCAGATTGTCCTTTTCGCCAGAAAAATATTCGTTTTACGGTGATCATTGATGAACTACATGAAGCCTACACCCGCCTTGACGAAACATGCCATGTAAAGCTAATCACACAGGAAAATAACCTGGCGCACGTTATTTCCGTCGCAGGACGTATTCACAACGCGGTACTCAGCTTAGAACGCCGAAACAAGCCCAAAGAAGCGCAAACGACCTTTGAGCAAGAGATGGTCAAATTCATCACTACTCTGCGCAATTTACTGGCGGAAAAGTGCGAACTATCCCCCGGTACAACGCTGGGATCGATCCTGGAGATGTTTCGTGACCAGTTAGGGGCATTTGAAGTCAACGGCGACGCCGCCGAACGCATCATTTCCATCACCCGCAACGTATTCAGCTTTAACCCCAAAATGTACGTCAATGAAGAAGGGCTGAAACGCATTCGTAGGCGCAATAGCGAAGGCGACATAACGCGCACCGAGCTATATTACGAAGTCGAAAATGATGCCAGCGATACCAATCCCACCCTGCACGATCTGTTCCAGTTGGTCTCCGTCATCCTCGCCGCCTGTTCTGAAATCACCAACCGGCACTTTAAGCGCTGGGTAAAGAATGGCGGCCAGGATAACTCCAGCAGCCAGAATACGCCTTTGGGCCAGTTTGTTGACGCAGCCAATAACGTAGCCGGCGTAGTGCGACATATCTTCGATCGCACCACCGATGAAAACTTGTTGATTGATCATTTCTACACTTATCTGCAACCCAAAACCGTATTCACGATGACGCCTATAGCTGAACTCAATTACGTGAACAGGGGAGCCGAGCGCACAATTATTCTGGCGTTCGAAATGGATCTGGTACAAGAGTTGCCCGAAGCCATGCTGCTGCGTTTATTAACCGGCACGCACAATAAAGTAATAGGGCTTAGCGCCACCAGCGGTTTTAGCCACACCAAAAACGGTAACTTCAATCGTCGCTTCCTGGCGCGCTATAGCCGCGACCTTGGCTACCGGGTCGTTGAACGCGAAAAGGCAGATATCGATACGCTTAAGGCATTACGCGGGTTGAGGGCCAGTATCCGCAACGTCGACTTCAGGGTGTTCGATGATAAGCAGTTAAAATTGACCGATATCTACCAAAATTGTGAAATCTATCGCAGGACGTATGACAACTTTTTCGACGCGCTGAAGAAACCGCTGGAATACGACCTGAAAAATACCTATAAACGGCGTCAGTGCCAGCGGGAACTGGAAGCGTTACTGCTTGCCGCCTACGAAGGTAAAAACAGCCTGATTTTGTCACTTTCAGGGACATTTAAGCGGGCCTTTATCAGCGCCTGGCGCACGCATCAGCCAGCCTGGCGTCAGCAGTACGGTATGCACTCCCGGTGCGATAAAAAAACGGATAACGATAAGAAACATGACCAGATCCTGACCTTTACCCCATTCAAAGGGCGTCACACCGTCCATTTGGTCTTTTTCGATTCACCACTGGCTAATGTCGAAGATATCAGGCAAGAAACCTATCTCCAGAACAGCAATACCGTACTGGTATTTATGAGCAGCTACAAAAGTGCGGGCACTGGCCTCAACTACTTTGTTAAATACCATGACGGCGATATTAATAATATCAATGCATCACGTCTGGATGTCGATTTTGAGCGCTTAGTGCTCATCAACTCCTCGTTTTACAGCGAAGTAAAGGACAACAGCGGCAACCTCAATACATTACCTAACTACGTTACCGTGCTTAAACACTACGCCGATGACGATATTACCGTCCACAAGCTGGCCGATTTCAACGTTAATTTCGCCCATGGCGAAAACTATCGCCTGTTAATGGCCGAACATGATATGAGCTTATTCAAAGTCGTCGTGCAGGCCGTAGGCCGAGTCGAGCGTCGCGACACTCTATTGAAAACAGAAATCTTTTTACCCCGCGATGTATTCCGTAATGTTGCATTCCAGTTCGCCGCTCTCAGTGAAGATAGCGGTAACGAGGTAGTATCAGAAAGCATGTCCTTGCTTAACCACCGCCTCATGGAGGAGTGCGAAAAGCTGAGTCAGAGCCAGTCATTTAGTGATGCAGAACAGCGGCATGCGTTTGAACAGGCTATCGTAGAAAATGGTCTCCGCATCGATGCTGTTCATAAGCGAGTTCTGAAAACCGACTGGATAAATCGGGTACGCGCCGGTAACCTTGAATATCTCGAATTGTGTAATTTATTCCGCGATTCTGACTCCTTTACCGATCCCCTGCGTTGGCTGGAAAAACTTCAGGCTAATTCCTTGTATGCCGCCAATCGGCAAATGCAATCTATCCACCACACCCTGTTTATCGACCGCCATCAGGGCAACCAAACTATTTTACTTTGCCACAAACGCGGCCCGGATGGACTTGTCCACAGAGATTATTCCGCCCTGTCGGATTTCGCTGGCGGCGCAAGAGAGTACCGGCCAGAACTCACGCTCTTTCCGCAGTATAGAAACGATATCGATTTTACTCCCGGCAACCTGGTCGGCGAGTTGATTCGTGAATGTGACAACATCCAGGAAACGGCATTCAAAAAATGGGCACCCAACCCCAGACTAGTTCCGTTGCTCAAAGGCAATGTCGGTGAATATCTCTTCGATAAAGTGCTAAAAAGTTATGGTGTTACCCCACTCTCCGACCAACAGGTGTTTGAACGCCTTGAACCGCTGGTATATGAGTTTTTTGACCGCTTTATTGAAGTAGGTGACGACCTGCTCTGCATCGACGTTAAACGCTGGGCGACGCAGTTGGACGATTTAACGCGGGCAGAAGAAACGCTTGAGAAAAGCGACAACAAGATTCGCCAGATCCGCAATATCGCCAGCCAAAAGGCAGATACAGAGGGGCAGAAACAGCTTCAGGCGGTGCTGGCAGGCCGTTACGAACGCATTCGATTTGTCTATCTGAACATCGCCTACAGCCAGAATCCCAATAATCTGATGTGGCAAGATAACGTGGATCACACGATCCACTACCTTAACCTGTTGCAAACCGACTACCAGTACTATCAGCCCAAAAATCGAGAGAGCGGACGAGCTCAGGAAAACTCGAAACTGAGCATGACATTGGACATTAACCCAATGTTACTAACCCTACTGGGTGTAGAAAAGTTGCCGACTAAAGGAAAAGTATCATGATCCCTAATCTGAATGAGCTGTCAGACGCCCCAATTGCCCGCACCAATTTGATCAAGCTTGAAGAAGATCAGCTGACGACTATCCAACGTCTACTGGTTCCGGTATCTAATATATATACAATAGATTTTATGGTTCAGCGCTTTACTAAAGAGCGAAAAGAAAAATCCGCTGATTACTATGCGCGTATTCATCAGGAGGTAAAATCCTATGTGCGGCAGAAACTTGGACTGGATGCCAGGCAGGACGTAAAATATGAGCTACATCTTTTACCTACTTACGAGCACGTCTTTTTCTTCCTGGCACCTGCTGCACCAAACAGCCCAACGCATCGGACTTTGGCAGAACGCATTGAAACGCTTTGCCAGCGACTCACCGCTGAAAATTATGATTTGTCTCGCCTGATTCAGGGGTTGTTCAGTCTGCATTTGAAAATGGTAATGCTGGAACAAGCCAGCGAGCGCTTTTCGGTACCGCCAACCTACTTCAACTCTACGTTCTATCTCAACGCTCGCCTGAGTCAGCCCGTCACGCAGAAAAGCAGCACTGGCGTGATGGAGGCATTCGAACTCGACATTTATGCATCAGAATATAACGAACTCGCCTTTACCCTGCACAAACGAAAATTTCTGGTCGAACCGGAGGATGAATTGCACCTCTCTCTGGACGACACCTGCGTGTGGTTTAACATCGATAATCGTCGGCTCAAAGCCCGGCGCAAACTTGATGCCCGGGATAGCAAACTGGACTTTTTTCGTGAGCGCAGCGGCTATGGTGAATGCCAGGCCTATACCTATAACGTGGTCATGAACGCAGCCTGCGAGCGGCTCAGTGAACTAGGGATCCCCCATCAACCTATCCCATTTCAGGCCACCCACGAGGTCAATCAGTTCGCTACCGACCTCGATCAACAACTGGCTAATACGCTATTGGTGGTTAATAACGGCGTCGAATTCAGCGCCACGCAAGAAGCTTATTTCTTTGACACATTAGCCATCCAGTTCCCCGAATATCAACTCTGGCCGCTGGCATCGCTTAAACATTCTCAGCAAACCGGCTTTTCTGAGCTGCCCGCCAATACTTCTATTCTGGTGCTCAATACGGTAGATGAAGAACGGAGCAACAGCATCCGCCAGCAATATAGTGAATCTGTTGAGTACAATGATTTCTATGCGGCTTTTGCCGACGCCCGAAAACAACCTGAACTCAATTGGGATACTTATACCCAGCTTAAACTGGATCGTTTGCAAGGGTGGCTAAATCAGCAACCGCTACCTGTGGTCTTGCAGGGTATGAATATTGATTGCAAATTGCTGGATGCGATTGATCTTATTAATGAACGCTCGGCGAGCGACCCTGCTCAATACGAAATCGATCTTACGAAGCCTCACAGCCGTCTCAAGTCAGCAGTTACCTTACTAAACAGTAAGATACGCCGAACGAAAACCGAACTATGGTTCAAAGAAAGCTTACTCAATCAGCATCACATCCCACTACCAGATTTGGCGGACGGGCACTATACCGCCTATGCGGTACGCAAAACGAAAAACAATCTCTCTCTCCTTGGGCATGTTGAACTAAAAATTGAGCACGGCCAACTTAGGGTGGTTGATACCGGGATCGCTGAAGGTGAATTAGAATATCTCTCTGTTGATCATCCCTCTCTGGGACGATTAAAGAAATTATTCGACAAAAGCTTCTATCTCTACGACCACGCCGCAGATGTACTGCTTACCACCTACAACAGCTCCCGCGTGCCGCGCCTGATTGGCCCGGCGCAATTTAATATCGTCGATTCATACGCTTATCAGGAGCAAGAAAAAGCGCTGGCGGAGCATAAAGGGGATAAATTTAACGGGTACACCATCACCCGCTCAGCAAAATCGAATCAAAACGTACTGCCCTATCTGATATCACCAGGCCGTTCGAAATACGACTCGCTGACCAAAGAGCAAAAAATGAGGCATCACCATATTTACTTGCAACCGCATGAAAACGGGGTGTTTGTTCTGGTGAGTGATGCTCAGCCTACAAATCCTACTATTGCACGACCTAACCTAGTGGAAAATCTGCTGATATGGGACGCCCAAGGCAAAGCCGTAGATGTATTTAGTCACCCGTTAACTGGCGTTCACCTCAATAGCTTTACCCTGGATATGCTCAGGAGCGGCGAAAGCAGCAAGAGTTCGATTTTTGCCAAGCTTGCCCGGTTGATGGTGGAGAATTAAGGGAAGTGGGGCTGTGTTTAACACGTTATGTGTGGACCTGACTCCACACATAACGAAGCCCCACTCGCTAAATAACGGTTTTTCGTGATAACCATCACAAAACCAAAGCGATTTTTTATGGGGGCCTTCATGGGGGCACTGTTTACGAGAAATACCAACAAAACCAATAACAAACAGTACGTTAATCGCGGATATGATTCCGAGTCCGGCACCACCTTCCCTTTTTATACTTCCTTAAAAATCCCCATGTGTTTTTAATTCAATGATTTAGTGGAAAAACTCTTCCCAGCGAATTTCTATTTATCCGCCCAAATCAGGGGCTTTTGGTGGTCAACTCGGTGCTCAGTCCGGTTAGATAAAGGAGTGCCCTCAAATGGCATTAACCGACAAACAAACACGTAGTGCAAAGCCTTCTGATAAACCCTACAAACTCGCTGATACACTCGGCCTGTATCTTCTGGTAAAACCCAACGATTTTCGTATCTGGTATTTCAAATATCGTTTTGAGAGAAAAGAGTCCAAGGTATCATTCGGTTCTTATCCCGAAACTTCACTCGCCCTTGCCCGCGAAAAACGCGATGCCACCCGGTGCGTACTAAAATCCGGCTTTACCCCTTCTCAGCAGCTCCGGGACGAAAAAAGGTTGTCAATGAATTAGAACGTTCCAGTACATCGCTAGATTGTGGCATACCGGCTGCCTGAAACTCTGGTCAGAAAGTCACGCCAATAAAATTCCTGTCTGCCTCCAACACTACGTTTTCCCTGATATCGGCGCAATGGGTATTTCGGCGACTTAAACCCTACATCTCGCACGACTGGTCAGAGACATTGATGATAAAGGTGTGCATGTTGTTGCCGGACGTATACGCCAGTATCTGACCAAAATTATGCGCCACGCCGTACAACAGGGAACGATTAAATATAATCCGGCATTCGATCTTGATGGCGTTGTAACTCCTGTTGTAACCCAGCATCACCCCGCCCTTCCCCTGAAACGCCTGCCTGAATTGCTGGGCTATATCGACACTTTCCGGTATGCCGCACTGCCAGGACAACACCAAACGTGAGTTCACACATCTGGTTAGAGTTTCTCTGGCTTACCACAAAATTGAGTGGGAACACGTTTCAACAGGCACTTCAGGTGCTGATGACTGGCGTGCGCCACTGGAAGCATAAGAGTAAATCCACAGCATTCCGCCTTAATGGTGGGATGCTGTTTTTGTCCGGGAACGGAGACAAAAAGCCCGTGCCAGCAATGAGTTACGTCTGTTACGTTTCATATATGGGAGATGGTGGATGCCGGAAACTTTGGCGGTAGCGTGCCTGAAGCGGCTGTCCTCCCCATTGCCACTGCCACGAGCGGACCGTGGTTCCTTTTTCGTCAATAAATCCAGAACAAGGTTATGTCACAAAATGGCCTGCGTTTTACGCTGGATGTGGACGGATTAACGCCGACGGCAACCACTGTCGTCAGCTTCACCCTCCAGAGGTATCAACAGTTCAACAGGTGCAAGCTGGAATAAGAGTGAAAGACTAAAAACACCAGATGATGCATCCAATGATAGCATTAAATCAGGCCATGGTTCACAGGAGGAAATATTACCATCTTACCTTTACTTAATAAGATCATTTTTAATGAAAATAGGTTTATCAATAAAACAAAAAATATTCTTGACAGCGAAATTACATCTTTTCTTGCATCTTCAAGTCAGGAAGGATTTGATTTAGTGGATGATAACAATAATTATCTTTTTGATCGCACAGTTAAAAAATTAGGCGCATTAGCTGATAATGAAATGTTTGGTTTGGAACCTGCATACATTTTGGGCGGGGAAATAAAAAAGTTTTCTTTATTCAAAAAATTGAATTTTCTGATGGGAAGATTATCATTGATAATGAATCCGTGTCATGGTCACTAAAAAAATTTAGTACACAAACAGAATACTCATGTTATATCCAAATTCATAAAAAAAGAAAGAAAAGCTTTATCTAATAACAAATTTTAAAAAAATCAGCAGTGCGTTGAGAAAACTAATACATACATTCCCAGATGGAATAACGCCATCAAATCGAAGAGAAAATAAATTAATTAATATCCTGGATTCGCATAAAAAAGATTCAGAGTTTAGATTTTTATCAAAAGAATTAATTATTTCTATTGGAGTTGCAGTAAGTACAATAATCCTATCACTTATTAACTTCTAATAAATAATTATTCTTATTTTCTAGGATAATCTCACAACTTATTATTTAGTAATGAAGCTATGGAGAAAAATGCCCACAGCCGCCCGACTCAACGATAAAGGCACCCAGTACGACGATTATTACGAGACCGTGAGTATAGCGAGTTCCCCCACGGTATTTATTGACGGCCTGCCCGTTGCCAGAATGGGTGATGCGGTGGACTGTGGCGGGGAGGTTAATATGACTCGAATGAAATCAGGTAAGGCATCAAAGGTTAGAAAAGTTGACAGAGTCGGAAAACGGAGGTTCGAGCTTCATCATATAGATGAAGTTGCAAATAGAGGCGATGTTTACAATGTAGACAATCTCCGTGTGAACACCATATTGACATACACAGGCGATTTATGAAATTAAAAGAAAATATTAGTGATTATACGGAAAGTGAGTTCATTGATTTCTTGAGAGTGATATTTTCTGAAAACGAGTCGGATACAGATGAAACATTAGATCCATTGCTTGAGTATTTTGATAAGATCACTGAATACCCAGATGGAACAGATCTTATCTATTATCCTGAAACGGAAAGTGATGGAACACCTGAGGGTATTCTGAACATAATTAAAGAATGGAGAGAATCTCAAGGATTGCCTTGTTTTAAGAAAAGTAAATGAAAATCAGGTGTAGGGGAATGCCCAGAGTTACTGGCGCAGTTTAGTAAATCGAATCAAACTTTGATAAAAAGAGGTCGAGCGCCGTACACCTTGATAAGGCAACAAGTCGGAGGTAGGTGGGCTTATGAAATTTATCACGTTGGAAAGATCCAGTATGGAGGAATGGTGTTTGATGTTGATAACCTTAGGATAAACACTCCTAAAAATCATATACGATTGCATAAGTAAGGTTTGAGGTGAAAATGGAACTAAAAAATAACCTTGAAGATTATACAGAAGATGAGTTTATCGAGTTTTTAAATAATTTCTTTGAGCCTCCTGAAGAGTTGACTGGAGATGAATTATCGAAGTTTATTGATAACCTTCTACGACATTTTAATAAAATTACTCAACACCCTGATGGCGGGGATTTGATATTTTATCCATCAGAGGAACGAGAAGATAGTCCTGAAGGAGTTATTGAAGAGCTAAAACGCTGGCGGAAGTCTCAGAGACTCCCCTGTTTTAAGGAAAATAAGTAGCGATCAGTGGTGAGGAGTTTGTCAACCGGAACCGGGATGATAATGCAGTGACCGTTAAAAGGCAAAAATATGTCAGTTAAGGGAGCAACTATCAAAGGCATAATTCTGAGAGTTTTTACACTGAACCGTAGTGCCAGAGGATATATTTGTCTGACGCGAATCGTATGAAATGAGAGCTTTACGTACGGTTTGTAAGAGGCTGTAGGGAAAGATCCTACGGCCTACTCACTAAGTAATCTATTTTTGCACTAAATAATTCACATTTTTTTGCACGATAATCAAGATTGTCTTTTAGGTAATATATATGGAGGAATGGTATTTCCAAAAATACCATGAATATTTATGAAATTATGTTTTTTAACTCTGATTTGCATTGTGTTTCCCATGATTGTTTCATGTTCCGGAAACACGATAAAGTATCAACCTGACGAACTCTCACCCGCTAAATTTGGCACAACTTACAGCAAACAAGTTGAGCTAACGGGTGGACTTGTCAGTAGATTGTATTATATTATTCATCCAAGTTATGCTGGGGTATTTAGGACAGAAGAATTTTCACCTGCGTTGGAGAACCCTCGAGATATAAAAGAAAATTGGGATGGTATTTATATAAAATGTATTGGAGGCGACGAGCATAGATGTAATACTATCGAAATTAAAGGTAATATTAATGTTGAGGAAGATATCGTTATCGAGCTTGATGGTTACACGATGGGATCGGGATGGTCTTCTGGAAAAGAAAGCCACAAGACATTCACAATACATGTTGAAAAATAATCGGTTACGGGAGATTTTTTATTAATTCTTCCTTGGGGAAATACTTCCAGGCCACGCAAAGTCTTGGTTTCGAGAGAGAATAGCGGTTATGCATCCAAAGGAAAGATATCGATGAGATATTAACATGGGATTATTTATTTAACAAAGCCTAAGGATACCTCGTATAACCGATTTATGGAAAGGTAAGACAGAATATTAGCGAATAACCATAATGAAGCGAATGTAATTATCATTGATGACAATAAGGATCTAAAATATACCCACAGCAGCCCGACTCAACGATAAAGGCACCCAGCACGACAGTTATTACGAAACCGTGATTATTACGAGCTCCCTCATGATATTTATCGACAGATTACCCGTCGCCCGGATGGGCGACCCGCTGACGCCACACTCCAAACCGGAGCATCCGCCCCATCCGCGTAAAATTGCGGGTGGCTCCTCCACGGCATTTATCGACGACCTTCCCGCTGCCAGAACGGGTGATGGGATGGACTGTGACGGGGTGGTTATCGGCGGCGGCACGGTAAATACAGGCTGAACATTCAGGGAGGGCAGACATGTCCCGGGAAGGTCTTCGTTCCACGCTGGAGGCTGACGGCCAGGAACCGGACATCTTTGCGGTGGCGAATTTACATCCGTTCAAAAAAATCTAATATAAGAGATAGATGATATGGCTAAATATATATTCCTCTTTATCTGGATTGTGACATTTTCTGTCAGTGCTGGTGAGCGAGGATATTATTTATTCGTATGGGGTAACCCAGAAGGGAAGGAATATTTTAAAGAATATAGAGCTGATGAAAGGATATATGCGGTCAATAAATCCTGTTGGAATGAAAGAGCGGGGAACTCTATACGAATAGTATATGTTGATACTTATCCTCATGGAATAACCGATTCTTTAATTAATTCCTTTTTGGCTGGGAATAATAAATCCATAATAAATATTAGAGTATCATTGAGTAATTTTAGTGACGATCAAATACTTCATGGTTTTGATGGCATGTTAATAATAAATAAAAAAAATGAAGAGATCGAGATTTTTACTATTCCAGTAGTTGGTGCTAATTACTCATATAAAGATAAATTTTTAGTAAACGTCCATGATTTTGAATTATTTGATGGAAAGATCTGTAACGCTTTGATGCCTATAGATAGTTATTTTTCACCATAATAAGGGTTGTTGAATAAATCAAATCACCCTGTACCGTCAAATGTACCTACAGTCGACACGGGTAACGGTTCTACATCTTCAGGGAAGCAAAAGGCAACAACAAAAGATGCGGAACAATTGCCGACAGTGGGAAATAAAATCGTGGAGGGCCTATAGCTACGGGCTGAGATTATCTGTTCATGATATGTATGCCTCACACGTTACCATAATATCATTGAATGTATCAAAAATGCCTACGCAGCAAACGGGCATTACAGGATGCAGGATCATTTTAGTCTTGACAGTAATGATATAACACATTGGCTTTATAGCCATTGGGATGTCTTTAAAATTTGGTTTGTACTTCAACATTATGAGAAAGAGGGGTATGAGTTTAAGCCATTTATACACAAAATCATTCAAGATGCATCGCGGCGGCAAGGGAAGAAATCCCCGGGAGCATAGATAACGATGTGACCGGGGTTTCTGAGCGCAGCCAACAAAGAGGCAGCTTAAAGGATGAAGTGTATATTACAGAAATAAATACCACCGTAAAAATCTCAGGTGTCAGAGGATATTACTCCTGATTTGGTATGTATTGTCGGCAAGGTATTTGTTTGTATTGTTAACATAGCATAGTCCGATATTTTGCATAAGGAATGTGATTGTGTCATGGGTAATAACGAAAAAATTCATTTATATTGTGACAATCGCCATATTATTTTGTTCTGTTGTTATATACTTATGGTCAGGCAGACCAGTAGAAATCGTGGATGTCCATTATTATTCAGGTAAAGACATTAACATTCTTGCCAGGCATTTCCCCATTACGGACAGGGGAAAGCTGAATTGGTGGAGAGAAAATGAAAGAAAAATTCTGGAAAAATATAATCTCCCTGAAAATGATTTTTCGGTATATATATGGGATTTTGGTGACGGTTATCAAAAATTATCGCCCTATGATGCCGAGGATGAATTTTATTGTTTTCCTGATATAAAATCAGAATCAAAATGTATCAAAAAAGATATATATATGTCTGCTGAATCTGGTGGTAATTATTATCGGATGTTTTTATTTTCTGGTTCTGGTTATTTTTATCAACCGAAAAAAGATGATGATAAGCTTATCGAATCAAATAACTCCACCAGGCTCAACCAGGATAAAAGCCATGAAAAAAATCACTATCATTAGTTTGTTTCTTATCTTACCTTTGAAAGCAAATATTATTCCATCTATATCATTACCAGACAAATTAAGTGAGTCGAAATATTCTGTAAGAATGCTTCGCATTGATGCAAGGATTGACTATCGCGTGGAAACCCCTGAGTGTAAGAACGTAAAATTTAATGATTACTTTTTCTTAAATGAAAATATTAAAGAACTCAATGATAAAAACCATGTTTATGATCCTGAGTTTTATCCAATTACATTATGGAGTTGTTCATATAGCAGAGAGGTGTATGATGTTGGTGAGTATGGCTCACATATACAGCACATCGTTTTTGATAAAAATATATGGGTGATAGATGATGATGCAACAAAAACAAATAATAAATTTAAACCATCAGTTTTATATAATATAAGTTCAGTGAATGCACAGGGTTTCTTAATCATTGATGAGAATATTTCGGAGATGGATAAAACAATATACGAAGATGATAACATAAAAAAGAAATTTTATTTTTGTATGATTGATGGCTCACATGCTTTATGCGGCGCAGGCAGTTTAATCAGAAAAATAGATAATCAGTTGATTGATTTTACGCCATACATATTAAAGTCACTGGAAAGTATGGAGATTGGCGTTAATTAAAAAAGAATATCCGATATTAATATACTCTAAATAATTTGAGTTACAGGAATGCAGTAAATTTCCAGGAGTCTGGATGTTGGATACTGAGATGAGCGTATCATTAATGACGAGGTTACTCTGCGTTATTTAAGTGGTTCATGCCGCTTTAGTTCTGTCTTTGACACAGACGAGTAGCTTGAAATTCCAGGTGAGAGCAATTATCATTTTTCTGTTCCACTTGATAATATGTATCATTTTTATCAGGTCAGCATCGTTATAGTATACGTACAGTGGATTATTTAATCGTTGATAGAAACTGGCCTTCAAAACAAGAAAATTACTATCATGCGCTACGCCTGTTGACGTTTACGCCTAATAAGATATGCCAGAAAACAGATAATGGCAGGGTTATTCTTCAGCATAAAATTAACTGTCATAATAATGGTAATGGCGACACAAAAAGAAAAACCATGAAATATAATGAAGGTACTTTTAAATATATGCTCAAAAAAATCATTAGCGCTCTCGCGTCAATTATTGGTGGGCTACTTGTTTTTTTATGTGTCTATTGGTTATTTCGTCTGGATACCTGGACAGAACGAGGGATTTATATAGGCGCCTCTATATTTTTGTCTCTTATTCTCATAAAAATACTATCATTCTTCAATGACGAATAGACGGCAGGAAAAAACCGTGAGTGTCTCACACCGATTCTTACTGGATGTCAAATTTCGAAAGCCTGCCCTGCTGATACCCTATACAGAAGAACTGGTTCAACAATTATCAGACAGTGGCAGGAATCAAACCCACACCGGGAAAATCATGTAGATAATTCTGTAAGGGTTAGTTTTGTGGTGGTCTTGATAAACGGTCAAAAATAGCTTTAACAGTCCATTAGCCCAAAGGACTTCTCCGAGTCCGGGCACCAACCATTCAGATGCGGACGCCCTATGGCGTCCGTTTTTATTTATAAAATCAACAGGTTACTCCGCTCTCCATGTTCACTACTGTTCATTAAAATATACTGGCAGCCACCGCTTTTTGTGGGTAAAAACGCCGGTTTTCTGCATAGCGCATGACGCTATTGAAACGTTATTTAGCAAATCCTGTCTGAACCAGAAATTAAGTCTCTGTTAACCTGCACTATTACAGAAAATCATAGAACAGTCATCTCAAAAGAATATCGTCCTGAAGGACGAGAACCCAAGGCATTTTCAGGAGATGAGTCAACCGCGACAGAAAAAAATTATATTAATAATTTTTAATTATTTTTTAGAAAACCAGACAGGATTTAAATTAAAACTGTTTTATTTCAAATGGTTATAAAAAATACCGCAACACGCGTCACATTATTAACATGTGAATGATTGTGTTAACCGAATGTAAATTGTATGTTTCAACATACCACTATTTTACTGCGTCCCGGCGCGCTCATCCGGATGGAAGGAGATAACATGTCAGCCTTATCAACTACTGGCCATAATGACGGGATCACTCTCCATTGCTTACAGAGCATTGCGCAACTCATTCCTCTGTCGTCGGCGGTTTTTTATCGTGTTAATGCTTATTTAAAGCCAGAAGCCTATGTTTTACATAACATTTCTAATAGCACACACCAACAATATCTGGAGCATTTTCAACCATTAGACCCGCTATCGCCTTCCCGGTTCGGCCAACAGGTTATTACAGTAGCGACGATGACGCCCGGTATCTGTGCCCGACATCGCCATTATTATCATGAATTTATGCTACCTAATCATGTGTGCGACATGATTGAGATCTTTATTCGTCGGGGCCATCGTATTATCGCGGGCATTTCATTAATGCGCGATATACCTTTTTCCAGCGAAGAGCGTTTGCGAGCCCAGGCAGTACAACCATTGCTGGGACTGGCGATTCATGATTCTCTTCAGGAAGACAACAATCTGACGTCAATATTGACCGCCAAAGAGCGTGAAATTGTGGGAATGGTCTGCGAAGGGGCCAGCAACAAATTGATTGCCCGTCAGTTGAATATTTCTCTCTCAACAGTGAAAACGCATTTACGTAATATTTTTGCTAAAACAGAAGTGATAAATCGCACGGAACTGGTTTCCCGAACCAGAATGTCCTCGGTACAACATTCACAGCATATGTGAAAGCGTGCTTTTTAACCCGCGTCAATTGCGGGTCTTTTCCCCCTGTGTCATATATGCCTGAATTAATACCACTCTCTGATCTGATGCCTCAATAAAATGTCATATTATCTGGCGTCGGTATCCTGTTGCAGCCATTGATTCATGGCCTGATTGATCATATTTATCACACTAAGCAGAAGAACACGCTGGTGTCGCTCAAGCCGCAGATAACGGCGCAGCGGCGGCATTTTACAAACCACTTCGCTAGCAGCCCATAGCTCAATGCTGCAATACCATTCCTTATGATGTAAAACCAGCGTAAACCGACGATAATCCAGTTCACTCAGTGCCTGTTGTAAATTGGGGAAACAATTAAGATAGTTAATCAGCCCGGCGGTACTTTTACTGCCAGTAAAAATGACGGGATAACGTTTCAGCCATCCGGGCTGATGAGCGCGAATTTTGCCCTGCAAAGGATAATTGATTGTGCCTTTCACCCTGAATTCACAACTGTGAATACTGGCCATGAATAACCGTTTTTGCTGAACATGGCAGATAACCTGGGTAAATGCATTCAGATGCAGCACGGCGCTATGTTCGGTCAATTTTTCACAACGCCAGCCGCTCAAATCACGTAACACCATATTCATTAATGCGTTCTTAAACCAGGGGACGGAGGACATCTGGCGTCATCTCTTCATTGTTTCGCTTTTCATAATTGCCCATCGCCCGTTCCACGACCTCTTCTACCGGAAGCGGGAGGAAAGGATTAACCCGTTGCACACATAATGTCCAGAATAAGGCATAGGCGGCAGTCAATCCAAGCATAATACCGAATGGTATAAGTACATCCCGACTGTTCATTCCAGGAGGCGCGATATTAATAATGGCGATAATAATACCCACGCTCGAAATAATCTGAGGTAAGGGAAACCAGGGGGCCCGGTAAGCGCGTGGCAAATCGGGGCGCCGAATACGTAAGATAACGACCGATAACGTTACCAGCAGATAAGCTACTCCCCAGGCGCAGACCGCAGCGAGGATCAGCGGAACAATGTGGTCGATATCACCGTTCAGATACCAGGCATGTAAACAGGGAATCGCAACACCAAATGCGATGGCGATGACCGGTGTTTTAAAGCGGGGGTGCAACCAGGTCAGAAACCGCGGCAAAGCGCCGTCCAGCGCCATGCCGTATATAATACGCGGTACTGCCGCCATCAGCGTATTAATCGTCGCACATCCCGCTAACAACAACCCCACGCCCAGCCAGTATTGCCCGACATGTCCCATGACACGATTGGCAAAGGCGGGAATAGCCATCGGCGTATCCAGTAAAAAGATATGGTTTGCCGCATCGACAACCACATTATTTACCTGCCGGTTAATCGCAGCGCCATAGAGGAACATACAACCTGCCACCGCTAAAAGGCCAAGCGCCATCGCTCTGGGAATCGTACGATGCGCTTTTTTAATTTCCGGCGCCATTGGCGTTACCAGTTCACAACCGACGAACATAAACATCGCCATGCCAATATAACCAAACAGACCAGAAAGATTACTGACATCAAGCGGTGCGCCAAACCACCCGGAATGATGAGTGACCGGGGATAACAGGATCCCGCATAAACCGAAGATGGTCAGGGTAGTCCACATACCGAATGTAAGAAACACTTCCACCTTGCCAAATACTTCAACACCAATGGCATTCAGTAACCCGAAAACCACTACCATGCCGACGCCAACCATCCAGGTATTGTGCTGCATGGCCACGTGTTCGCTAACAGACTCAAAGTTCACCAGCGCCATGACGCCAGCGAGAATCGTTTCTGCCGTGCCGGCAAAAATGTGTACGATCAGGTAAGCGCAAAGCGCACCGGTGATAGCGAAAAAACGCCCCATCCCGCAGGAAAGATAGTCGTAGACGGAGCCAGTCGTGGGAATAAGCGTTGCCGCTTCGGCAAAGGTGGTAATCTGCGCTTGCATCATAATAAATGCCAGTAATACCGCAAGGGCAAAGGTATCTCCCCCTGAGCCAAAACCACTGGTCACGGTCAGGATCACCGGGCTTGCCATAATCAGCCCGACGGAGCTGGCAAGCGTCGTGGGGAAACCAATAACGCCACGTTCAAGATGGCTGGCAAGTCTGTTTTTAAACATGGTCAACCTCTTCACTATTATTACAACAATAAATTACCGCTCCGGAATAACGCTTATTTATGGCAGGCAGCGCATCTAACAGGTATCGTCCTGAAGAGGGATAACGGTAAATAACGTTGTGACGCCGTCCCCGCATGCGCTAATAGCAAGTGGGGAGCGCGTTATTCTCCCCAGTGATGCCAACGCTACTGACGAACAATTAAAGGATTCAACCCTGTTTGTGGCTTTCAACGTTTGCCAGATAATGTTTTACAAAACGGGGCGTTAAAACTTTCCATGCCACTTCGGTTCCCTGTTCAACAAACCAACTATCGCCCGGTGAAAAACGTATCGGTTCCTGACCAGCGACAGTGAGTTCCACTTCCCCTTCCAGCACGGTTGCGTGCTCGGTAAAGGGATAAATCATCGTGAAACCGCCGCGGGTCGATGAAAACAGTCCACAGGTAAATACATCCTCAGGTTTACCGTAAATCATCGCAACGGCGACCTGGGGATCGCCTTCTGTTGGCAACGCCCCTAACAGGCTGACACTCCCGACTGGCTGTAATTCAGGAACAGGTTGATTGAGTTTAAAAGCGTGCATTAATGTTCTCCTGGTTAATTCCGGCCTTTCCAGAAACCGGCTGTTTGATGTATCAGTTTTCCCGCACTGACCAGCAATAGACGTAAACTGTCGCGACCATAAATTGTCGCGTGGGGAATGCTACTCATCAGACGATACCGCTCGGAACCGCCATTTATTCCTTCGGCCAGGATTTTGCATACAATATGGGAAGGCGTGACGCCAAATCCGGAATAACCCTGAACATAAAAAACATTATTGTGTTCACGAAGCGTGCCAATCTGCGGAAACAGATTCGCGCTACAGGCCATCGGTCCGCCCCAGGCAAAATCGATTTTAACGTCTTTCAAATAAGGGAAGACCTCCGTCAACAGAGTGCGGTTCCAGGCAGCAAAATCGTGCGGGGTATATTCAAGAAACCTTGTGGCGCTGCCAAACAGCAGACGGTTTTCTTTTGTGAGACGGTAGTAATTTATCACCGGGCGGATATCGCTAAAAGCCCCGCGCAAGGGACTGATCCGCTCAACAAGCTCGCTGGAGAGAGGTTCTGTAGAGACCTGATAAGAATAAGTAACCAGCGTTTTCTTATAAATTTCTGGTTCCAGATTATTGAGAAAACTATCACAGGCCCACAGCAATTTGGCTGCTTTTACGCTGCCCATCGCAGTACGTACCCGCACAGTTTTACCGTAACTGACCTCAACCACAGGTGAATATTCGAATATCTTCACCCCCAGCGAATTCGCAGCCTGAGCGGAGCCCAGCAATAAATTCAGCGAGTGGACATGCCCTCCCCCCATATGCTTGAGAACACCGCAGTAAACGTCGGAACCGATAACCTGCTGCACGTCTTTACCGGTATAGAGTTCAATATCATCTTCCGGCGTAGCGGCTTTGAATTCTTTTTCCCATTGTTGCAGCGTTTTTAACTGCCGCTGGTTGTAGGCCAGATAACCATATCCGGGGACAAAATCAGCATCAATATGGTATTTACGAATTCGCTCCCGAATAATACCTGCGCCGAGGTTCGAGATTTTAAACAGCGTCTCCATTCCCGCTGCGCCTACATATTTTTTAACGGCTTCGATGTCGTGACCTATACCGGCCATTACCTGACCGCCGTTTCGTCCGGTGCCGCCATACCCAAGATGACGGGCTTCCAGAACGACAACATTAGTGATCCCCTGCTCCGCCAGTTCCAGCGCGGTATTGATGCCTGAAAAGCCACCGCCAATGATCACCACATCGGCATCAATATCCTCTTGCAGAGCAGGAAAATGCAACGGGTATTTTTTCGTCGCGCCGTAGTAATTCAACGCATCGATTTTTGTATTCATCGCGTTACCTTGTCATCACGCTTGACTAAGACCGCTATCACAGCACGGTAACGTTTTACAAAATATCGTCCGGAAGAATGACGTTCTTTGGAACGATATTCAGTTCCGAAAAAGTATGTTGGGATGGAAAAACGTACATTCCTGACCTACAGGCACTTCTGATGAGCGATGTGACATTACTTGCCGAAGTAACAACTTTTTTACACCAACGACACGGACAATTTATTGCAGGTGAACGTCAGGCCGGAAACGGCACGAACTTTTCGGTCACTAACCCAGCCACCGGCAAAATTATCGCCGACGTTGTGTCGGCAACCCCTGCGCAGGCAGAAGAGGCCATGCAGAGCGCCAGACGGGCGTTTGATGTCTGGCGTAAAATGCCAACGTTACAACGCGGCGCATTACTGCTGAAACTGGCTGATACTCTTGCCGCTCATCGTGAAGAGTTAGCTCAACTGGAAAGCGTCTGTTCAGGTAAAACGATTATGCTGTCGCGCGGTCTTGAACTCGATCAGTCAGTGGCCTTCCTGCGTTACTTTGCCGGTTGGGCAGGAAAAATAACCGGTGAAACGCTGAATGTCTCCCTGCCATCAATGGGAGAAGAGAGATACACAGCGTTTACCCAACGCCAACCCATTGGCGTGGTCGTCGGTATTGTGCCGTGGAATTTCTCAATTATGATTGCTATCTGGAAGCTGGCCGCAGCGCTGGTATGTGGCTGCACCATCGTCATTAAACCAAGTGAATATACCCCGCTGACACTGCTGCGAGTCGCTGAACTGGCTAAAGAGGCTGGTTTCCCTGATGGCGTAATTAACGTGGTAAACGGTGCTGGCGGTGAGATAGCGCAACAGCTGATCGCGCATCCAGATTGCGCCAAAGTGAGTTTCACCGGGTCAGTCGCGACAGGTGAGAAAGTCCGGCGTTCGGCAACATCGTCAGGAAAACGCGTTACCCTCGAACTGGGAGGGAAAAATGCGGCGCTGTTTCTCAATGATCTCACAGCACAAGCCATGGTCAACGGTATTCTTGAAGCCGGTTATCTGAATCAAGGGCAAATTTGTGCTGCCGCAGAGCGTTTTTATCTGCCCCAGGAAAAACTGGATACGGTCATGACGCTCCTCAGGCAACGGTTATCGGAGATCGTGCCCGGCTCGCCTTTAGATGAAAAAACGGTGATGGGCCCGCTGGCGAATCAGGTTCAGCTTGAAAAAGTGCTGCATCTGATTCAACGCGCACAGGAAGAAGGGGATACTATTGTTTACGGCGGTGAAACTTTACCCGGCGAAGGGTACTTTTTACAGCCGACGGCGGTAAAAGTGCGTAGTAAAAACAGTACGCTGATGCACGAGGAGACCTTTGGCCCTGTCTGTAGCTTTATCGGTTATCAGAATGAAAAAGAGGCGCTTTCGCATATCAACGCTTCGCCATTTGGCCTTGCAGCAAGTGTGTGGTCGGAAAATATGTCTAAGGCATTACGCTACGCTGAAGATATTGATGCTGGCATGGTGTGGGTCAATATGCATACCTTCCTCGATCCCGCGGTACCCTTTGGAGGGATGAAAGGATCGGGCATTGGTCGTGAATTTGGCAGCGCGTTTATTGATGACTATACCGAACTTAAATCGGTCATGGTCCGTTATTAACCATCCTGAAAATGATGCAGGCAGATCAACCATACCGAAAGGAGGACTGTCTGCCTGATTATCAGGTTCGCTCGCTGCGTTTTTTTGCTTTTGGGATAATGTTAAACGCCCGGCCCGGCGTTCCTTCCTGCATTACTAGCGCCATCTACCGTTAGAGTAGGCTATCTCCAGCCTTAACGGTTCAGACTCATCCTGTAACATCGCTTCCAAAGACAACGCCAGCGTCTGATGATAGGCATCTTTTACACTGACTTTCAGCATGTTGATGCTCGGTTCATAACGTAAAATAGCAGCGCGAAGCTCACGGCAAAACCAGTTGAGAACCCGTTTGTCACCCACATTCACCTCGTGCCATTCCGGCATACCCCGAGTGAGCAGCGGCGGTAATGTCTCGCCACCAGGCACGGCGCAAGAGTTGAATAAACACATTAACTTGCGTCGTACCAATTCATGTGGGCTTATCCCCTCAACCAAGAGCCTGTCGAATAGCGCGACCGGAATGGTTGGCGTCATCATCATTTCCCTATCTGGTCCATCGCCAGATCCCATACTGACGTTCTGGACTCCTGTTGAGCGCCGTCTGATTTCTCGGCAGTGATTTGCCATTTGATTTTCGTGAAGTTCAGCGACATCGTTTCCACCGGCTTACCGCCGGCGCCGCCGCTAACACTGAGTTGTGATATCAGCACGTTTGTCAGGGTATAAACGATAAGCGACCGCATTTTGCCGTCGTCATTGCGGCACAACGTCAGCACCGCGGTTCTAATTAGCCTCCCGCTACAGCAGTACTCATTGAGCACAGGCGTGGCGAGGTCGACAAATTTGGTGAGCGACATTTCACCAACATGCGCACGCCCGGAAGTCCGCTCGGTGAGGCTAATATCATTATTTACCTGCATTGCCACATTGTGGCTATAAGACATGATCTCTATCTGATCTTCAAAGCCTTCAACCTGGCTTTCGCCTTTGATATTGTCGAGCTTTAAAAAAATCGCATCCATGATTTATCTCCTTGTTGATCAAGTGGCAGTTCAGCAGCCAGACGAATACCAGCGGCCAACGCTTGTGACTCTTATTAAAAGCGCAACGACCAAAAAACACAGCGTGAAAAACGCCAGGTTTGCAGGGATTTTGCCAACGTTTACCCACGTCTGATGAACGTTATTCCGCTGGTTGCAATGCAATAGAAGGTTTTGGCCCGCTGTGGCCAAATACAATTGAGGTTATACTGAACGCTCTCTGCCATATTCAATCCCTTTTATCGCAAAGTATCCCTGGTGCCGGTATCACAGCGTCGTTATTCAAAAATTGACATTTCAGAATAATAATCAGCTATATATAAAAAACACATCAAAAAGCAAATATCAACTTAATTTTTACTTATTTAATAAAAAAATCCAAATTGATTTACATCAATTAACACATACAAAAACATTAAAAATCAAAGCGTTAAATAAAAATTAATCACTATGGAAATTTTATTTTTCTTAATACTCACATTACAAATGTTATTTGATTATTTTCCTGTGAACACTAAAAAATGATTTAAATCAAAAAACACACTATTCTCGTTGATTAACGTTTTGACCGAAATAAAAAAGATTTTATACGTCCCGGGATAGTCTCCCTTTCTGATGGACAATATGCATTAACGAGCGGGCAAACAGGTAACTTCTGCCCGGGTAATCCGTTACCCGACTGATATTAACATTGTCATGAGGTGATATCATTTGCCTGGCCAGCCATAATCATCCGGAACCGGCGCTACGCCACGAACATCAGGACGGAGCATTTTTTGTCGATCCTCTTCGTCATCCACCCAGACACTGGCTATCTCTTCACAGGTTGCAAACCATACGCCATCATGCCCTTTAATATGTTCAATCAAACGTGACAACATCATCATATGATGCCCATGACCGATTATCTGCGGATGAAGGGCCATCGCATATAAACCGTTTTCCTGATGGTTATAAGCATAAGTAAAAATATCCTTCCAGCGTCGCAGAACACCGTCAGTATCGCTCATCCCCTCCTGGTTACCGGTATACGCCAGTGCGGGAAAATCATCCAGATACCAGCTAACAGGAATTTCCAGAATCGCGCTGGCCGGGCCTGCGATATTTCCCGTTTCCCAATTCACCTGCCAACGTTGAGGATGGTAAGGCACAAGATCTCTCGCCATCAGGCTACTGTCATAGAGAAAACCGGCTTCCTCCAGAAGATCCAGCGTATTCTCGCTATAATCCCAATAGGGAGAACGGTATCCCACAGGGCGTATGCCAAAATGTCTTTTATAACAGGCGAACGCCAGATCCATAAGTCGGCGTTCTGTATCACGATTCACCAGAGTCGGATTTTCATGATAGTAGCCATGGTGAGCGATTTCATGCCCGGCATCAAAAATCGCTTTACTGATTTCCGGGAAGGTGTCTACAGTGTGTCCGGGAATAAAAAAGGTGGTTTTGATATTATTTTCTTTAAACAATTTCAGAAGCCTTGGTACGCCAACTTGTGCACCAAACTCTCCTCGTGACATAAAGGATGGCGACGGTCGATTAAATCCGCCCAGCCATAAAGACTGAGCATCTACATCAACACCAAGATTGACCGCAATCCTTTTACCCTCAGGTAATTTTAAATATCCCATAACGACCTCCAGCTAATACATAGAAGGGACACATTCTGTTATTTAATGTGTGATGGCCAGATATTATATATGCCTGCTTTTCTGCGTCTGTCCTTGAACGTTGTTGCTGCCCCCCCAAGTCTATTTTCATATAGAACATCGAGGTTAATTTCTCCTGAAATGACATCCTCTTGATTGACGTGCGCCTCTGCGATAATACCTTGTGGATTTTTCCACACGACATCACAGGGGCTTAAAATTGAACTTCGGGCCCAGCAGCCTGGCAGTGGTCCACCTGGGTTTCCGCCCAGGCAACAGTGAACAAGATAAATTTGATTTTCAATACAACGTGCGTGGCAACAATGCCTGACTCGCCAAAATCCCTGTTCAGTAAACGTAGCGGAAGGCGTTAAAATTAACTCAGCACCCTGTTCCGCCAGCGTCGCAGCACACTCCGGTATTTCTGCTTCATAACAAATATTAAAACCCACCTTTGCAAATGGCAGTTGAAAAACAGCCATTTTATCGCCTTCCTGAGTATACCAACCCCGTTCAGCCGGGAAGATATGCGTCTTACTGTGAGCATAATGTTCGCCATCGGGTCCCCATATATGCGCAACATTCTCATAGCGATCTGCTCCAGTCTGCTCCAGATGAGAGCCAGCAATAATGAACTGTCCTCTTTCTTTCGCTTCCTGTTGAAAAAGCTGCTTATAGGCATCCGTAAACTGATCAATTAAAGTTAGGTGTGAAATGGGTCTTTCTTGCCATTTTTTCAATAATGTAAATAACTCAATGGTAAATAGCTCCGGGAAGATAACGACATCAGCACCCTGACTTTTATTAAGAAGTATCCTTACCTTTGTTATGAAATCTTCAAAAGTGTTTATTTCAGTAACAATATACTGACAGGCTGAAACAGTAAAATTACGTGACATTGTGATATCCCCGGCATGAAATTTAAACTTAAATTAACGTATAGCGCATGGAGAATGTTAGGGAGTGGGCATTACAACATCAGGTTATTTTTTGTGAAGCTGCGCAAAATATATGGAGAAAAGAGTAGAAGCATTGAACCTTTATTTACATAAAGGGGATTTTATCGATGATCGCAGCGAGACAGAGAGTCGATAAAAATCCAGGCGAAAAACAATAACCCTTACCACAATATTATTTTCAGCATCTGAAAATAATCAGGCAAACTAAATGATAACGCGCTCATATAAAACCAACGCGTATTTTTACCGATAAGGGTAATAAAGGTAATGAAGACGGCCACCCGAAGGTGGCCGTTAGAACCCGGTAGCGCTTCGCTTATCAGGCCAGTGAAACCGAGACAGCTTTAGCGGTGAGACGCCAGCGGCTGTTCCGTCATTGGCGGGTGGTGCTTTTCTGGATCTTTAATCAGTACCCACAGGATGATGGCGCCGATAATATCGAACAGACTGAGTGCAATGAAGAACGGGCCGTAACCGATAATAGCGACCAACGCCCCCATAAACAGGTTGAAGCTTAACTGTCCCATCCACGCCGCAGATCCTGCCAGACCGGCAACCGTCGCGACCTCATTTTTCTTGAACAGGTCAGCGCTCATGGTAATCACAACGGTAGACAGCGTCTGGTGCGCAAAACCGCCAATACTCATCAATGCAATGGCGACATACGGGTTAGTCGTAATGCTGACAAAACCGATCGAAATCATCAAAACAGCGCCGATGGTAAAGCTACAACGACGCGCATTGATCGTGGTCATGTGCATCTTTTCCATGAAGAACTTCGCCAGGAAACCGCCTGCAACGCAGCCAAAGTCCGCCGCCAGGAACGGCAGCCAGGCAAACATGGCGATCTCTTTTAACGGCAGATGCATCACGTTAATCAGATACAGCGGCATCCAGAAACTCAGCGTTCCCCATGCCGGGTCAGCCAGAAAACGGGTAATCGCCAACGCCCAGAAGTTACGCTTTTTAACGATCTCTTTAACGGCCGGTTTTTTATTATCGTCCTGGAGATAGCTTTCCTGGCCGTCTTCGATATAACGCAGCTCTTTGTGGGTGATCCACGGGTGTTTATTTGGCGAGTTATAAATCAGGAACCAGGTGATGGCGAACAGCACGCCGATCCCACCGGTAATCACAAACGCCATTTCAGTACCGATGCCGCTATCAGCAAAGGTCAGCATCGCCCAGACCACCAGCGGCGGCGCCAGCATCGCGCCAATCGAAGTACCGATATTAAACAGGCCCCCCGCAATACCGCGTTCTTTCGTCGGGAACCATTCGGCGCTGGCTTTAATCCCGGCCGGAATCGCTGACGCTTCGGTCAGCCCCATCAGACCACGCAGAAATGCCAGACTTATCCAGCCGCCGGCCAGCGCGTGCGCCATGTTGATCAGCGACCACAACAAGGCAAAGATAAAGAAGCCGATTTTCAGTCCGATGACATCCATCAAATAGCCGGTGATCGGCTGCGCAATGGTGTAACAAAGCTGGAAGGCGCTCACCACCCAGGAATATTGTTGCTCATCAAAATGGAGTTCTTTCATCATCGCTGGCGCCGCAACGCTAAGCGAGCTACGGGACAGGTAGTTTACGATGGTCCCCACGCAGACCAGGCCGATAATCCACCATCTTAATTTTGTCATCTTCATGATAAAGCCTCGTTAAAAAACATTAGCTCCGCGCCGTCTGACCTGTAGCGGGAAAACTGAAATCACAAAAATTGGTTGACCAATCAATATTTTCTCATCCGGACCGGTCAAAATCTGGCGACAACTCCCGCCATTAATATTCTTGAAATAAATACATCAGCTCATTTCAAGTTGAATGGTGAATGCTTTTCACCCAGCAAAAATTGACACAGATCAAATAAATAAAATTGGCAGACCGTGAATGATGATATTTGTGATTTGGTTAGCCAATTTAGACAATAAGGTTGACATGAGAAAAATTTTGGTTGAATTTAGGGGGCAGAACGGGTTTACAAAGCACGTTTCGATGTTGGCTGGCAATGGGTCAACCACGAAGACGTTATCGCAAGAAGAGGAAACGAGATATGAAACAAACCTGGCGCTGGTACGGACCTAACGACCCGGTAACGCTGTCAGATGTACGCCAGGCTGGCGCAACCGGCGTGGTAACGGCGTTACACCATATCCCGAATGGAGAAATTTGGTCGGTAGACGAGATCCAGAAACGTAAAGCTATCGTTGAAGAGGCGGGTCTGGAGTGGTCTGTGGTAGAGAGCGTACCTATCCACGAAGATATCAAAACCCACACCGGTCAGTACGATTTATGGATCAAAAACTACCAGCAAACGCTGCGTAACCTGGCGCAATGCGGTATCTATACGGTTTGCTATAACTTTATGCCGGTACTGGACTGGACACGTACGGATCTGGAATACGTATTGCCGGATGGTTCAAAAGCGTTGCGTTTTGACCAGATTGAATTCGCCGCGTTCGAACTGCACATCCTGAAGCGTCCGGGAGCAGAAGCCGACTATACGGCAGAAGAGATTGCTCAGGCAGAGCGGCGTTTCGCCACCATGAGCGAGGAAGACAAAGCACGTCTGACCCGCAACATTATTGCCGGTTTACCTGGCGCGGAAGAAGGCTATACGCTGGATCAGTTCCGTCAACACCTGGCGACGTATAAAGATATCGATAAAGCAAAACTGCGTGAACATTTTGCCTATTTCCTGAAAGCCATTATTCCGGTTGCCGACGAGGTTGGCGTGCGTATGGCCGTTCACCCTGACGATCCGCCGCGCCCTATTCTCGGCCTGCCGCGCATTGTCTCTACCATTGAAGACATGCAATGGATGGTGGAAACCGTTAATAGCATGGCGAACGGCTTCACCATGTGTACCGGATCTTACGGCGTGCGCGCCGACAACGATCTGGTTGATATGATCAAGCAATTTGGTCCGCGCATCTACTTTACGCATCTGCGTTCTACGCTGCGCGAAGAGAATCCGAAGACCTTCCACGAGGCCGCCCATTTGCACGGCGATGTGGATATGTATGAAGTCGTTAAAGCGATTGTGGAAGAAGAGCACCGTCGTAAAGCCGAAGGTAGCGACGATCTGATCCCAATGCGCCCGGACCACGGTCATCAGATGCTGGACGATCTGAAGAAGAAAACGAATCCGGGTTATTCCGCCATTGGCCGTCTGAAAGGGCTTGCGGAAGTCCGCGGCGTCGAACTGGCTATCCAGCGCGCTTTCTTTAGCAAATAACCTTCTTTCGCATGGCGCGACGCGTCATGCGATTTCCCCTACTCAATGCAATAGCAACATGCCTCGCCCCGGAGATCGCGGGCGAAGACGTCGAATGACAGGAGTTTGCAATGGAACAGAATATCGCCACCGCCCAGGTTTCCGTCGCCCGCCCAAACTGGGACAAATCACGTCTGGTATCCCGTATTGTGCATCTGGGCTGCGGGGCGTTTCACCGCGCGCACCAGGCGCTCTTTACCCATCATCTACTGGAAAAGAGCGACAGCGACTGGGGCATTTGTGAAGTGAACCTGATGCCGGGTAACGACGCGCGGCTGATCGCGAACCTGAAAGCGCAAAATCTGCTGTACACCGTTGCAGAACGCGGCGCAGAAAGCACCGAACTGAAAATTATCGGTTCAATGAAAGAAGCGCTGCACCCTGAATTCGACGGCCATGCAGGGATTCTGGCGGCAATGGCGCGCCCGGAAACCGCCATCGTCTCCTTAACCGTGACCGAAAAAGGCTACTGCACCGACCCCGCCAGCGGCGAGCTTGATGTCAATAACCCGCTGATCCAAAACGATCTTGCCCATCCACAGCAGCCTAAATCCGCCATTGGCTATATTGTCGAAGCGCTAAACATGCGCCGGGAGCAAGGACTGAAAGCTTTTACCGTGCTGTCGTGTGATAACGTACGCGAGAATGGTCACGTCGCGAAGGCTGCCGTCCTCGGCCTGGCAAAAGCTCGCGATGCCGCCCTCGCCGCATGGATTGCCGACAATGTGACCTTCCCCTGCACCATGGTTGACCGCATTGTTCCGGCGGCGACCGAAGAGACGCTACAACTGGTTGCCGACCAGTTAGGGGTTTATGATCCTTGCGCTATCGCCTGCGAACCCTTCCGCCAGTGGGTCATCGAAGATAACTTTGTGAATGGTCGCCCGGACTGGGACACCGTCGGCGCGCAATTCGTTGCAGACGTCGTACCGTTTGAAATGATGAAGCTGCGTATGCTTAACGGCAGTCACTCTTTCCTCGCCTATCTGGGTTATCTCGGCGGGTATGACACTATCGCCGATACCATGACCAACCCGGCTTACCGGCGCGCGGCGCTGGCGCTGATGCTTGATGAACAAGCGCCGACGTTGTCAATGCCGGAAGGCACCGATCTGGAAGGGTATGCGAATTTGTTGATTGCGCGTTTCACTAACCCCTCGTTGAAACACCGCACCTGGCAGATCGCGATGGATGGCAGTCAGAAACTGCCGCAGCGTTTGTTGGACCCGGTGCGCCTGCACTTGCAACAGGGCGATGACTATCGCCGCCTGACGCTGGGCGTCGCCGGATGGATGCGTTACGTCGGCGGTGTCGATGAGCAAGGTAAAACCATTGATGTCGTCGATCCGCTGCTCGCGCAGTATCAGGCGATTCATCAGCAATATCAGACGCCGGAAGAACGCGTTCGCGGGCTACTGGCCATCGAGTCTATCTTTGGCAACGACCTGCCGAAGAACCACGAATTTGTGCAAGCCGTTACCGACGCTTACCAACAGCTATTGCAGAATGGCGCGAAAGCCACGGTAGAAGCGCTGGCTAAGTAAGGAGATAAATCATGGCTACGTTTATGACTGAAGATTTTCTACTTAAAAACGACATTGCCCGCACGCTGTACCATAAATACGCCACGCCCATGCCGATTTATGACTTCCACTGCCATTTAAGTCCGCAGGAAATCGCCGACGATCGCCGTTTCGATAACCTCGGTCAGATCTGGCTGGAAGGCGACCACTATAAATGGCGAGCGCTACGAAGCGCAGGCGTGGATGAGTCGCTGATCACCGGCAAAGAGACCAGCGATTATGAAAAATATATGGCCTGGGCCAATACCGTACCAAAAACGCTGGGCAATCCGCTGTATCACTGGACGCACCTTGAACTACGCCGTCCATTTGGCATTACAGGTACGCTGTTCGGACCGGATACCGCGGAAAGTATCTGGACGCAGTGTAATGAGAAACTGGCGACGCCGGCCTTTTCCGCGCGCGGTATTATGCAGCAGATGAATGTGCGGATGGTCGGAACCACCGACGACCCGATAGATTCTCTGGAATATCACCGCCAGATAGCCGCCGACGACAGCATTGATATTGAAGTCGCGCCAAGCTGGCGCCCCGACAAAGTTTTCAAAATCGAACTGGACGGCTTTGTCGATTACCTGAGGAAACTGGAAGCGGCGGCAGATGTCAGCATTACCCGTTTCGACGATTTACGTCAGGCGCTCACTCGCCGTCTCGACCATTTCGCCGCCTGCGGCTGCCGCGCGTCCGATCATGGCATTGAAACGCTGCGATTTGCGCCGGTGCCCGACGACGCGCAGCTTGACGCCATTCTGGGCAAACGTCTGGCTGGCGAAACGCTGAGCGAACTTGAGATCGCCCAGTTTACCACGGCGGTGCTGGTCTGGCTGGGCCGTCAGTACGCCGCGCGCGGCTGGGTGATGCAGCTACATATTGGCGCGATCCGTAACAATAATACCCGGATGTTCCGCCTGCTGGGGCCGGATACCGGCTTTGACTCCATTGGTGATAATAACATTAGCTGGGCGCTCTCCCGTTTGCTCGACAGTATGGATGTGACCAATGAACTGCCCAAGACTATCCTCTATTGCCTGAACCCACGTGATAACGAAGTCCTGGCGACCATGATCGGTAACTTCCAGGGGCCGGGAATTGCCGGAAAAGTGCAGTTTGGTTCCGGCTGGTGGTTTAACGATCAGAAAGACGGGATGCTGCGCCAACTGGAGCAACTGTCGCAAATGGGACTGCTAAGTCAGTTTGTCGGGATGCTGACCGACTCCCGCAGTTTCCTTTCTTATACGCGACATGAATATTTCCGTCGTATTCTCTGTAACCTGCTGGGACAGTGGGCGCAGGACGGAGAGATTCCTGATGATGAAGCGATGCTAAGCCGTATGGTTCAGGATATCTGCTTCAATAATGCCCAGCGTTATTTCACGATTAAATAATCGCTATTAATCTGTGAGCACAGGTTTCAGGTATTTCAAGGGGCAGGAAGGCGGTAAGAGAGTGAGAAATTTAGCAGTAACGCATTTTTCCAGCCAAAGACTGGCCACCGATAAAAAGCAAAGAGGTTGCTGATTAATCCCGAATCACTTACTAAGGTAAGTGATTCGGGTAAACAAACACAGCCATCTTTTGCGTCATGCTTTTTTTCTCTGTCCGGAATAACTCCAGTGCAGAAAGTGTGATACATCAGTCCTGTTGATGATGGCTCCTGTTGGTTATACGGTAATAACTCATGACTTCACACTGTGGTTTCCTTTAATAAATCGACAGCCAGCATTTCCAGCTGGTTAACCACCTCATTACTGGATCGCTCCATTCTGTCGAGTTCTTGCGACATCGCATTCATATCGCCTGCGGCAAAATAGTTCAGCGCAGAGTGACCAGCGGTATGCACCTCTTTATGCGGCGCTTCCAGACTACGGAAACTGTAGTAGTTGCTAAACTGCTGCCCTTCAAAACCGTAGTACCATTTCCCCAGCCGACACTGATCGTGCATCGTTATTTTACTGTTTATGTCTTTATTTAAGAGTAATTTGTAGACTTCCATTTTCCAGATAACATGGTCAACTTTGACAATATTCAAAAACTGCACCGTAGAGATGTACTGCATGACCGATTTCATGCTCAGCGATTTATCGATGACGATGCCAATAGACTCCACAATTTGATTTATGTTAGTCGTAATATTATCAATAACCGGCTGTTGGTTATCCAGCACCTCACTCACTCTGGCCGTATTATCTTTGATTACAGAGGTTAACGTACTGACGCTTTTCGAACTGTGTTTAACATCTTCGGACAGGTTTTTCACCTCTTTCGAAATAACGCTAAAACCACGCCCGGCATCCCCTACGCGCGCGGCCTCGATCGCGGAGTTAATCGCAATCAAATTGGTCTGGTTAGCGATCTTCTGTATCTCTTTAATACACGCATTAATTTGCGTTAAGGAGGTATTTAAGTCGCCCATACGACAGCCAATATCCGATGAAGTCGTGCCAATTTCGGTGATAAATTCCACGAGCGATTTTAATGAACTTCTGGCTTTATCATTCTGTTCGTTAAGTTCATTAATGCGTTCTTTTTCAATGTTGAGCTGCTCACAGGACTTAATGATGGCATTACGAATGATATCGATCGTCGAGATCCCCATCAGAATTTTTTGACACAGTATCCGCTCATAAGGCTCAGGAGTATCCACCACCACGTCAGACGCATTAGCGCCAGATTCTGCTGGCGGCGGTATTTTTACAACATTATTATTCCAGTGGCGCAAGCCTAATACTTTTTTAAACATATACCATTCTCCTTATTATATGTGGACATCCTGATCTATGCCTGGATAAAGTATTATCAACTCATGCTAACATAATGAAAAATCGGCTGTCATCTGCCATAACCATACGTTCACCAGAATAAGACAAAACGTCCACCAAACTTAAATAATTACAAAGTAAACTATTCAACAATACCATTAATAGTCATGATGGAAGTCGCTTCGCTTTATACTGAAATATTATTTACAAGGCTGACAATAATAGCTGAATAATAATTAACTGCATTTACTTAGGTGTATCTATATCTCGGCCCGAAGATTGCAGACAGGGTTTAAACGCAAACTTTTGCAATAGAAAAATAACCTAACGTAAACTTTTTATATGACCAATAATATCATTTGGACTCATCAATATATTATGCTGTCCGTTTACCAGCCAAACAGGCATGACCTAAATCCAAAAGGATAGGGGCGGCGTAACCAGCCGCAAAAAGTATCGATTAATCGAAAATCAGGAAACGGATGCGCCAACGCGGCGAGCGTCACCGCCTGCGTCAGAAAAGTTAAGAATAATTTGTGATATTATTTCTCATATGTTACCAGTAAATGGCAGGCTGACAGCCGTTCGTTGGTAAACACAACAGGCGGGATATCGGCACCCACGCCGATATCCCGACGAGAATGACCCCGTTACGCTTTGATGACGATTAACGGTTCAATATCGCTCTCTTTTTTAATGACTAATGAATCATCGCCGCGCAGGCACGTACCGCCGTAGTTACCGCCCACGGTAAACGTACAGACCTGAATATACTTCCCGGCGACCTTCGGCAGGCACCACAACTGCTGATAGATATTTTTCTGCGTGGCGAACTTGCCGCTGGTTTTATCCAGGAGCTCTTCCTGATGGCTCACCAAATCAATATTACTACCGCAACGTCCGGCAATCGGTTTTACCGCATAGCCGGTCTGCACCAGCTCATCGTTAACGGTAAAATCCGTGTCGAGCAAATAGCGATGATGCGGGAAGAGCGACCACAGGATGGGCAGGATCGCTTTGTTACCCGGGATCACCGTCCACAGCGGTTCAAACACCAACACTTCCGGGCGCAGTAATACATCAATCAGCCGGACTTCATTTTCCGGGTGCCCGGTACGAATAGGCACCGCGGCATACTCCGTCTCGCTGACTTCGCGTATCTGCTCCATCGCCGTTTCCCACGCCCAGGTTTTCCAGACACAATTCACCAGCCGTCCGTCGCCATCGATCAACTGCCCGGCGTCATCCCAGCGCAACTCGCCCAGCCCGCGGAGAATTTTGCTCGCGAAACCAGCCTGATGCAGCGCCTGCTGCATAAACTGCGCGTGATAGTCCTCCTCGATATCATCATCCTGCATGATATGGACGAAAGGACGCGCTTTACTGTGTTTCCAGGCGCCTGCCAGCTCGTTAATTAAGCCCTCCGCCGGGTTATGCCCTTTACCGGTATAGCCCTGCTCAGCCCATTTTTCGAGAATTAATCCCGCTTCGGTATGGCATGATGCGGAATCGGCATTGTATTCATAGACTTTCAGCCCGCGTTCATCCATGCAGAAATCCATACGACCGGTGATCATATGGTGACGACGGCGCTGCCAGGAGAGGCGCAGACGCGGCCAAAGAATTTTGGGGATATCGAATAGCGCCAGCAGATTATCGTCTTTTAAAACTTTGTCCGTGGCGTGCAGGTACATCAAATGCAACTCATTGGTCGCTTTGATAAGCTCCTGTTCAGCGCTCTCGGTGATGGTAAAATACTGGTACGGGTCCTGATTGATAACGTGTCCGTTCGCCTGTACATAGGCTTTTTGTAACGGATCGCGCTCATCCAGCCACTGACCGTCAAACTGACCTTTCTCTGGCAGTCTTGCGCCGCGAATCGCCAGCGACTGATTCGCGATGTCAGGCTGTGACAAACTGTATTGCGTGTCGTCGGTCTGGATCATCCAGCCTAAAATCGTCGTGTCATCAAAGGTGTCGCGCAGGGTGTAACACCCGTTTTCTACGACCATTTCCAGTTCGCGAGTCCACTGCTGCCCTGGCGGCAATGGCGTGTGGATAACGTTTTGCTCAGCAATACGAATTTTGTTATCCAGGAGCTGGGTGATAATCGCAACGTGCCCGGTTTCGTTAAACTCGCCGCCCTTTTGCCAGATGAGCAGCGCCCCGGCCTCCGGCGCGCGCGGCGAACCGTTCGGGAAGGCCTGCAAAGGCAAAATATTGTCATTCACGACCTCGCGCAGAAAACGCAGCGAGAAGATTTCCCAGGCCATGCCGACGTCAGTAAAAACAACGCCATAATTCAGAAAGAGAAAACGACGGGCAAATTCCACGCACTGCCATTTATGCCCCATGTATTCATCGTCGATGTAGCTACGAAAGGCTGCGTCGTCGTCGTCCCACGGATCGAGGGAATTGTAATCTGAAGAGTAGATCGCTACGCCGCCGGGGGCGTAACCCAATAATGTCCCGAAGGGGGCATCCTGACTGGTGGTTCCTTTGCTCATGCACTTACCTCAAAACAAGACCGCCTGAGCAGCCTGGCGTGATTTCGCTCTGATTGTCTGCTCTGTGACACTAACCGGACAGAGGTCGACATAATCATACACCTCAATAAGGCACACTGAGGCCAGAAGGTTAAAATTTCACTCGCCGGAATGTCCCAATCGGTTAAATGTCCGGTTAGCAAGCTGCTACACTGCTTCAACACCACCACTGTGAAGGCAGGTCAATATGGCAGATAATACTTATCAACCCGCAAAAGTCTGGACGTGGGATAAATCCGGCGGCGGCGCGTTCGCTAACATTAATCGCCCGGTTTCCGGCCCGACGCACGACAAAACGCTGCCCGTCGGCAAACATCCGTTACAGCTTTATTCGCTGGGGACGCCTAACGGCCAGAAAGTGACCATTATGCTGGAAGAACTCCTGGCGCTGGGCGTGACCGGCGCCGAATATGACGCCTGGTTGATTCGCATCGGCGAGGGCGATCAGTTCTCCAGCGGCTTTGTTGACATCAATCCGAACTCAAAAATCCCGGCGCTGCGCGATAATTCACACAACCCGCCGATTCGGGTTTTTGAGTCGGGCGCAATTCTTGTTTATCTGGCGGATAAGTTTGGCCATTTCCTGCCGCAGGATCTGGCTAAGCGCACAGAAACCCTTAACTGGTTGTTCTGGCTACAGGGCGCGGCGCCGTTCCTCGGTGGCGGTTTCGGTCATTTCTATCATTATGCGCCGGTAAAAATTGAGTACGCCATTAATCGCTTCACCATGGAAGCCAAGCGTCTGCTGGACGTGCTGGATAAGCAGTTAGCTCACCACCCGTATGTCGCGGGAGAAGAGTACACTATTGCCGATATGGCCATCTGGCCGTGGTTCGGCAACGTGGTGCTGGGGAATGTCTATGATGCAGCGGAGTTTCTGGATGCCGGAAGTTATCAAAACGTACAACGCTGGGCGAAACAGGTAGCCGAACGTCCGGCGGTAAAGCGGGGGCGCATTGTCAACCGGACCAACGGCCCATTGAACGAACAGCTTCACGAACGCCATGACGCCAGCGACTTCGAAAACCATACCGAAGATAAACGTCAAAGTTAAACCATAATGCCGGATGAGGTAGTAATGTCGTCATCCGGCATGGTATTCCCTGCTGACGCTTCGCTTATCAGTTCTGCGAGTGTGTCATATTCGGCGCTTCACTAAACCCATGTTGCATGAGAATCAACCTCGCCCGTACTGATAGTAAAAAGTCGGCAAGCGTTTTTCCCTGCTCGCTCAGGCAGGCAAAGCCATATTCAGCCACGGGATTATAAGGTTCCGGGATATCAACCACTCGCAGCGAATTAACCTGCCGTAGCCTGGGAGCATAGCTGGCATAGCCGATAAAGATATCGGTGTAATCATGATTGATGAGCCATTCCGCCGCCAGCCGGCCCGCCGGTAACGGCAAAGTCTGTCTGCCGCCAACCAGCGCTACCGCGCGTTTTCGGACCGCTTCGCCCTCCTTGCCCATCCGCGAAAAAAGCTGCTGCGTATAATCGCCGGAAGGATCGCAACCTGCTGTTGAGGTGCCGATCCGCAGATCCCGCCGGGTTAATAGCGACAGCCAGTCCTCGCCTTCACGCATCGCCTGTGCCCGCACGCTCAGACACAAACGGTTCGTCGTAAAAGGCGCGACCCGCAGTGCCCGCCCGCTTTCCAGCAGCGCCTGCGGATGCGCCAGGTTCGCCGAAGCAAAAAAGTCGCATGCTTCGCCCGCTTCGATGCGTTCACGTAACAGCCCCGCCGGACCGAAATCACATACCGCATCCGCCTGAAACGCCGTCATTAGCTGCGGCCAGACGACGCGCAAGCTCCCCGCAGCCAGTATTCGCATCACTGTACGCCCTGATAGTCAGTACGGTAAAAACGTTGATACCAGTCGTTAGCGGCCTTTTGCATGTCAATATCGTGGAATTTTTCCGGATAGAGTTTTTTCGCCATCCACAGTTCGCCGATTCCCACCGCCTCCGGCATCGGATATCCCCAGGCTTTGGCATAATCCGGCATCAGGTAAACCCGATGATGCTTCACCGCGTCAATGACCTGCCACTGGGGATTGTGCAGGATCTCATTGACGACCTTTGGATAGCGATTCTGGACAAAGATTACCTGTGGATCCCAGGCGATCACCTGCTCCATTGTCACCTGCTTAAAGCCTTTCACCGAGGATGCCGCTACATTCAGCGCCCCCGCATGGGCCATCATCAGACCGGTATATTTACCGGAACCGTAGGTGGTCAACTCCGGATTCGCCATATAGGCGCGAACCCGCTCATTTTCAGGAACCGACTGCAAACGGTCGCTGACCATCTTGCGACCTTTATCCATCGCCTCAATCAGCGCTTTCGCCTCCTGCGGTTTATTGACGATATCGCCAATCAGCGTTATTCCTTCACGCAGCCCGCGATTATAAGCCTGCTCTTCATCGGCCAGGGTCGGGTTCATTTTAGCCTGCTCGCCAGCAACATCATGGCGCAGCGAAATCGCCACCACCGGAATGCCAAGACGGCTGATCTTGTCGATCATCTCCTGCGGAGCGTAATTCGTGACAAACACCACCTGCGGGCGCAGCGCCACCAGTTTTTCAGGATCAACGTGCGTTAGATCGCCCAGCGAGGCTTTTTGCGCCAGTTCCGGCGCCAGACGCGCATAGCCGTCGCCTAATTGCTGTTTCCAGTTCGCCATGATCCCAACGATTTTGTCAGTGGCATTCATCTGTACAAGGAGATTGAGCGTTTGATGCTGGAGCACCACCACTCTGTCGACGGTATCGGGAACCGTGACCTGGCGGCCAAGTTGATCGGTAAAAGTACGCGCCGCCTGTGACATTAACGGCCAGCAAAAAAGCAACGCCAGCAGAGAGAGCTGGCGCAAAAATTTATTCATAGGTTTCGCCCCATAATCGATATATAAATAATTATACAACGATTATAGAGCGATATAATAGAGGTGATTAAGGGATCACGCGCTGGTGATGTCGTACTCCATGCGGCGCAGCGCATCTAACGTGGCTTTCGCTTCGTCTTCGTCAATGATGCTCATCGCAAAACCAACGTGTACCAATACCCATTGCCCTATCAGATCGGCTGGCTTACCTTCACAAATCAGAGCAATATTGACATCACGTTTGATGCCACACACTTCCACCTGCGCAAGCTGGTGAATATCATCTCCGACGGCCAGCACCTGACCGGGGACGCCAATACACATAGTTAACCACCTGAAATAAAATGCGGGTTATTCGACCTCAATACTTTTTACTTTCAACGAATCGCCGGTATCCACCCGCAGACGATCGCCATGACAATGCGGACATTGCGCGTCATGCCTGAGAATTTCCACCACCTGACTGCAATCCCAGCACCAGGCCTGGGCCGGTCTGTAGTCGATGTGCAATTCGCACCCTTGCGCTAAAGTCCCCTGGCAGGCGATGTCAAAGCTGAAACGAACCGCGCGCTCTTCAACGCACGAAAGCGCGCCTATCTCCAGCCATACGCCGGTGACGCGCGCCACGCCGTGCTGTTCTGCCTGCTGCTGAATAATTTCAACGGCGCTTTGGCAAAGAGACAGCTCATGCATTCTCACAGCTCCGACGGCCAAACAGCAATGCACGCCGGCTTGTCTGCGGCGCATCAGGATTGCTTACCGGCAGGGATAACAGCATCCGCGCGCAGTCATCCGCCAGCCGGACGCCCTCTTCCGGCGACAGGCTACGGGAAAGCGGCGACATCAACGAGCAGGCAAGATATTGCGAAACGCCTTCCAGTTCGCCAACGGTAAAGGTCATCGCGCCATAAGGCAGTTGCAGACCGAGTTTTTCACCGACGGTACGCCCGGGCCAGATCTGGTCCGGGCCAGGGAAGATTAATGCGCTTAACATCCACGGCGTAATTACCGTGCCCGTCCATTGTCCTTCAAATAACGTAAAATCAGAGACATGCACTGGCATAGTCGGATGCAGAAACGAAAGATCGTGCATCGAACGATGGGCTATCTCTTCAAACGCCGCCTGAACCCGGGCGACGGGCGCCGTGTCGAATCCGGAAAACGTTTCAGACATGCGCCGTCTCCTTAGGAATTGCTTCGACGCCGGATTCACGCAGCGCAGCAAGAACCTGCTCAAGCGCAGGTTCAATCATCGCCTCTACGGTTGGTGTTAAGCCGATGTGCGGTTCCAGCGACTGTGGAATAACGCCGACCAGGGTCAGTTTCTTCGGAAACTCGCCGGTAAAGCGGAGGGCCGACAATACGTCGGCCAGTCCAAGCTGATGGGGGGAGATTTTGTTGGTGAACAGCGCCGGAACTTCATCGTCGCGCAGTACCATAATGGTTCCCGGCGCGTTCTTTTTCGACACGATGGCGTCGGCAATGATCAAATGATCACGATTCGCCATATCGCCAAGAAGTTCCATTCCCGCCGTACCGCCATCCAGAATCTCAACGAAATCCGGCAGGGTGTATCGTTGCTCTAACGCTTCAACAATACGCACCCCGATGGCTTCATCGGTCAGCAAAATATTGCCGACCCCTAAGACTAATATCCGCATTACAAAACCTTCACCGAGACCACTTCATTGCCATCGGCGTCCACCACGTGCACCGCGCACGCCATGCAAGGGTCGAAGGAGTGGATGGTACGTACCACTTCCAGCGGCTTCGCCGGATCGGCGATCGGCGTACCGACCAGCGACTGTTCGTACGGCCCCACGTCATCGTTGAAGTTACGCGGACCTGAGTTCCAGGTCGATGGCACCACCGCCTGATAGTTACTGATAATGCCGTCTTTAATCACCATCCAGTGAGACAGCATACCGCGCGGCGCCTCCAGGAAGCCCACGCCTTTGAACTCGCCCGTCGCCGGAATGTTCGGCTTCACAAACGTGGTGTAATCGCCTTTGCCGATATTTACAATCAGCGCGTTGTATTGATCCTGCAATACGTTTTGCAGTTCACAACAGTGAACGGTACGCCCGATGATACGACCCAGCGTAGAGTGAAGTTGCGCCATTTCCAGCGTTTTGCCGGTCAGCTTCTGATAAAGCGCAATGATTTCATTGAGTTTGGTCTGCGTGGATTCACGGCCTGCAGCCAGTTTACACAGCATGTTCGCCAGCGGCCCGACTTCAACGGTTTTGCCGTAGAATGTCGGCGACTTGACCCACGAGTATTTACCGTCATCCGACCAACCGTCGTAAGCCGGGATCGTAGTGCCTTCCCACGGCGCCTGCGGCGCTTCATCTTTGTACCAGGCGTGCTTCGCGCTCTCCTGAATACCTTTAATCAGGAACTCGTCGGAGTGAGAGGTGATCGGACGGTATGTCGACAGATCGGCATTGGTAATGTAACCGCCCGGGAACAGGAAACTGCCGTTTTTACCGTCGGTCGGGAATTCCGGCGCGCTCAGGTAGTTCACCGCGCCTTTGCCGCGCTCCAGCCATTCCGGATAGTAGGCCGCGATGACTGCGGTATCCACTTTATACACCTGCTCGACAAAATCGCTCAGCTTATCGATAAACGATTTGATGTACATCAGGCGTTCAAGGTTCAACGTACCGATACTGTCGAGATTGATCGGGTTCGCCACCCCACCGACCGCCAGGTTCTGGATATGCGGCGATTTACCGCCCAGCAACGCCACCACGCGGTTAGCGTCACGCTGACATTCCAGCGCCTGCAGATAGTGGGCGACCGCAATCAGGTTGACCTCCGGCGGTAACTGCATTGCCGGGTGCCCCCAGTAGCCATTGGCGAAAATACCTAACTGACCGCTGGCGACAAGATCCTTGATCTTGTTCTGAACTTTCGTGAACTCTTGCGCGCTGTTCAGGTGCCAACTCGACACGCCATCCAGCATCGCGGAGGCTTTTTCCGGATCGGCTTTCAGCGCAGAGGTAATGTCCACCCAGTCCAGCGCAGAGAGCTGGTAGAAATGGACAATATGGTCATGGGTAGTATGCGCCGCCAGAATAATATTACGGATATACTGCGCGTTGACGGGAACATCAATATTCAGCGCGCTTTCTGCCGCACGAACGGAGGAGATCGCGTGAGTTGTCGTACAAACGCCGCAAATACGCTGCACAATCATCCACGCATCGCGCGGATCGCGGTTCTTCACGATCTCTTCCATACCGCGCCACATGGTGCCGGACGCCCATGCTTTGGATACGACGCCGTTCTCAATTTCGCAGTCAATGCGTAAATGACCCTCAATACGGGTTACCGGATCAATAGTAATTCTCTGGCTCATGCTTTGCTCGCCTCATGACGATTATGATCGTTTTGTTTTAAAGGAGGAAGTATCGGCAGTAGACGAATGAGTACGATGTATGCACAAATCTCAATAGCCACAAAACCAATAGAAATCAACAATTCTTCCCAGGTTGGGAAGTAGTGGTAGCCGCCACCCGGGTTGAATGCCACCAGCGAATAGGTCAGACGCCACGTCGCGCAGCCCAACAGCGCGCTCAGCGCCGACAGGTACAGCATACGAGAGTCATTACGCAGTTTCGCCACACGCAGCACCACTAACGGGAAGACCATCAGGACGACTTCAATCCAGAACATAGCGGAGTAAAAATCGCCGGCAAACGCATAGGACAGCTTGTCGCGATAAATCAGTTCGCCAAAGCGCAGGACGACGAAAATCGCCAGCAGCACGCTGATGGTATTCGTCAGCTTAACAAACAAATTTTTCTCATCCGGACCGTTTCCTTTCAGGCCAGCCTGAACCAGCGACCCCTCAAATATGACAATGGAGAAGCCCATGATAAACGCGGTCAGAACCGAGAACAGCGGCAGCATTTCATAGCTTTGCCATAGCGGATGCACTTTATAGCCCGCCGAGATCATCAATGACCCCATTGAGGACTGGTGCATCGTCGGCAGCAGCGCGCCCAGCGCGATAATAAAGAACATCACCTTATTCAGACGCTTGAGCGACACTTTCCAGCCCAGACGTTCAAACAGGGCAGGCGCAAACTCCAGCGCCATCACGCCGATGTAGATGGTCATACAGACCGCCGTCTCAAACAGTACCGAGTTCACGTTGAAGTGACCTGGAATGTAGAAGTACGGCAGGTTCCAGTAACGACCGACGTCGATAGTGATCGACAGGCCGCCCAGCGAGTAACCAAACAAGCTTGCCAGCAACGCCGGGCGCACCAACGGATGGTATTGCCCACGGTTAAAGACATACACCGCCCATGCCAACGCCCAACCGCCGCAGGCAAAGCCGGTGCCGATCAACAGGTCAAAGGCAATCCAGACGCCCCACGGGAAACCGCCGTTCAGGTCGGAAACGGAGCCCAACCCGAAGACCAGACGCTTCACGATAAGGAGCATACACAGGACGATTAACGGTCCAAAAATAATGACCGGTTTACTGATGATTTTTCCGCCCAGCGGTTTTGGATCATGACTCATGATCGTCTCCTCCATCGTGATGGTCGTTTTTGCTATTACGACGAACCAGCACGGTTAAGCCCGCCAGCGCAGCCAGGGGTAGTATCATGCCTTTATAAAGCGTGTGTTGAACATGCTCGGAGCGCGCTCCGGTTGAAAGGTCATCCAGCTTCGGCAGATCCAGATCTTCATAAGGAACGCCTGTCAGCACCAGCACCTGAGTACCACCGCCCTCTTTTTCACCGTAGAGGTGTGGGTAGTATTTAGGCACCGTATGCAGATAGGTGTCGTCCGTTTTCAACGTCTGGCGCGGATAGTGATATTCACTGCCTGGTTTGAGGGCCAGACGTTTTTTCGCTTCCGCCATCAGCTCTTCACGAGTACCGAAAATGACGGCCCCTGCCGGACAAACTTCCACACACCCTGGCAAACCGCCTTTATCCAGACGCTCAACGCCTTTCTGGTTACACAGCTCACACTTGTGAAGCGCGCCAAACGGGTTGTTGTAGTCGTACTTAGGTACGTTGTACGGACAGGCGACCATACAGTAACGGCAGCCGGTGCAGACATCTTTGTCATAGTGGACGATGCCGGTTTTCGGATCTTTTTTCAGCGCCGACACCGGACAAACGGAAACGCAGTTAGGATCGACGCAGTGCATACACTGTTTTTTGATGTAGGCATAGCCGTTCTCTTCCTGATCTTTGTTCACGCCCGTGCCGCTACGCCATACCTGGATAATGTTATTGGTATACGGCGACAGTTTGTCGTTGTTCGACCAGGTCTGCTCCCCTTCCGGGTTACGCGCCGGGAAGTTGATATCCTGACACTTTGTGACGCAGGCCTGACAGCCCACGCACAGAGTGGAGTCATACAGCATGCCCAGCGAACCTGGAATCGGCGGACGGTTTTCTGCAGCCGCATGGCTGACAGACGGCGCGGCGCCCAACAGCAATGCTCCACCGGAGGCTGCTTTAATAAAGTCACGTCTGTTCACGGTTATTCTCCCCGTGAGTCAGCGTTATCTTTCTTTTGCTGACGCCCCAGTTCACGTACCGCCATCACGCTGACGCCGGCAACCAGACCGACTACGCCGCCAAGCAGACCGACAGCGCCCGCAGAGATATTGCCGCCTTCTTTCATATTGACGTCAGGTTTCTCTGAACGCGGAGTTTGGTTTTCGACATGAGCAAGCTGGTGAATGCCCTTATGGAAGCCGATACCTTCTTCGTTACAGCCATAGCAAGGATGACCGATCGCCACTGGCCAGACGCCGCCAACGTCACAGAACTGTAACGTAGAACAGTTGCCCCAGGTTTCCGGCCCTTTACAGCCAAGATGGTAGAGACACCAGCCCTGACGGTGGCCTTCGTCGCCAAATTCTTTGGCAAAACGGCCTGCGTCGAAGTGTGGACGACGTTCGCAATGCTCATGAATCAGACGGCCATAGGCAAAGGTTGGACGATTTTTCGCATCTAGCTTCGGCGGCGTGCCGTAAGTGATGATATGCGCGACGGTCGCCAGGAAGTTATGCGGGTTTGGCGGACAACCTGGAATATTGATAACCGTTTTGCCCGGTAAGACTTCCTGCAGACTGACAGCGCCGGTTGGGTTTACGCCAGCCGCAGCAACGCCGCCCCATGCCGAGCAGGAACCGATAGCGATAATCGCGGCTGCGCCGTCGGCGGCTTTGCGGATGTGATCCACGATCGGCTCGCCGGCAACCATGCAGTAGATACCGTTATCTTTTAGTGGGATAGAACCATCCACCACCAGAACATATTGCCCTTTATACTTCTCCAGAGCGTTATGTTTGTTTTCTTCGACCTGGTGACCGAATGCGGCGGAAAGCACCTCGTGGTATTCCAGAGAGATAGTCTCCAGAACGAGGTTTTCAACGGTTGGGTGTGTAGCACGAAGCAGTGATTCGGTACAACCGGTACACTCCTGAGCGCCAATCCAGATAACGGGCGGACGCTGTGGATTGGATACCGATTCTGCCATTTCTGCGGCGGCTTTGCTACTGAGCCCCATAGTAGCGGCCAGTGCTGCACAAAGCTTCATGAAATCACGACGGTTAATGCCGTGAGAAGTGATGAGAGTATTATCTCCAGTCATTTTATAGTTATTCCGTTACGAAGACCTGGCTTTTATTTTGCACTGTTCGCGAAGAAGTTATTGCGATCGGTACGCCATTTACCACACTTTTTTTATGGTTATGTGCGCCATAATACTTCGACGGAACAGTAAAACGAAGGGAAGAGGCGATAGTGTAATTAATTAAAGCAAGATAATACCCCTGTTGGATCAACCTTCGAGTCGATAACCGGCCATAAAGAAGCGAACCGCCATCCCGGAATGATTCTCTTTAAAGAAATCCATCACCATTTCTTTATCCAGACCATAGCGACGCGTCAGAATTCCAGCCTCCCACGCGCTAAGTTGACGATCGCCGGTCTTTTCGAACATACGGTGTGTAAAACCCAATACAAAGCCACGTTTATACTCAGAACAGAAATTCACCGCATGATGCGCGCTATATGCATAAGGCGCGTGCAACCCGGCCATTAACCCTTTCCCAAAATGATTATTCATCTGACCTCCTTAGTCGCTATATAATAAATTATATAGCGACTAGTTAAATGAAGGCCAGCGCATTACGCGCTTTTTTGCTTCACATCAGAAGGAAACCCATTCATCAGTAGACTGTGCGGGAGCCGACGCCATTCTCTGAACGCCAGGCGCCGCTTTCGCCGTTACGCATTGTTGCGGCTCACTAGCGGAAAGCCGGAACTGCTGTACGGAGCGTTGCAAATCCTCCGTCTGCCGTTCCAGCGCCGCCGCCGCCGCGGAAACCTGCTCAACCAGCGCGGCGTTTTGTTGCGTAACGCTATCCATTTGCGTGATCGCCACGCCAACCTGAGAAATACCTTTACTCTGTTCTTCGGAGGCGGACGCGATCTGTTTCATAATCGTCGTCACTTCCGTGACGCCGCGCAGGATGGCGTCCATCGTCGCGCCGGTCTCCTGGACCAACTGCGCGCCCTGCGCTACGCGACGTACCGATTCGCCAATTAAAGCTTCAATTTCTTTCGCCGCCCCCGCGCTGCGGCTGGCCAGGTTACGTACCTCACCGGCGACCACTGCGAAGCCGCGTCCCTGCTCGCCCGCTCTGGCCGCTTCTACCGCTGCGTTCAAGGCCAGAATATTGGTCTGGAAAGCAATACTATTAATCACGGTAGTAATTTCGGCGATCTGCTGCGAACTGGCGGAAATACCGTTCATTGTTTCTACCACATCGGAAACCAGTTCACCGCCTTTTCCTGCCGTTAGCGAGGCGGCATCCGCAAGCTGACTCGCCTGGCGAGCGTGTTCGGCGTTCATTTTCACCGTTGCGGTAAGCTGTTCCATGCTGGCGGCCGTCTCTTCCAGCGCAGCGGCCTGTTCTTCCGTTCGGGAAGAGAGATCGTTATTACCGGTAGAAATTTCCGTCGCGCCGCGCCAGATATTGTCGCTTCCGGCGCGGATCGTACTCACGGCTTCGCGTAAACTGTCCTGCATCGCGCGCAGTAGCGGCACCAACCGGCCTACGCAGTTACGCCCCAACGCTTCAATCGGCTGGCTAAGATCGCCTTGCGCGATGCGCTGAAATTGCTGACGGATGCGCTCCAGCGGTTTCACCATCATTGCAACCAGATAGCGATCGGTAAAAATCAGGATAGCAATGCCCAGAATCACCGCCGTGATAAGCAGGATGCGGATGGTATAGGTTTTACCATCGACCATCACACGTGTGTTATCCAGCATGGCGCCAGCTTCATGACTAAACCGTTCCGCGCTGGCGCCGAACGCGCGACTGAGTGCGGGCGTGACCGTACTGGCATGTTCGCTCCAGGCGGTCAGCGATCCTTGCTGCGCCAGTTGCATTTGAGGAACGACGCCTTTCTCCAGCAAGGCCTGCCAGTTGGACAAGACCTCCCTTGAGATATCAGGGTTCATCGGCCCTGGCGATAGCGCTTTCATCTCCTCCAGCTTCTGACGCATATTCTCGAGCGACTGTCGGGCGGGCGCAAAATCGGGCGTGCCGCCGCCGATTTTTACATCCATCGCGCGGCTAAGGCGGGTAACAAAGCGGAAATATTGATCGTTACCCTGGCTTAGCACCGTCATTTGCCGCACAAGATGCCGGTCAATATCATTTCCTTCCGAAACTTCGGATAAAGCATGGACGCTGTATAACCCCACCCCCGACCAGAGTAGACAAAAAAGTCCCAGTATCGTCAGCATGACCATACGAATAGTAAAGTTTTGCAGCAAACGCATATGAATTTCCTTGCTGAATATAAGAGATTAGTCATCAGACGATGACGCACTCTCGTTATCGGCAAGGCGCGGAGAATATATAATGCATTCTCCATTTTTTTACAGTTATCGCCGTTCACGTACCCGCAGATGTTATATATCTGTGAACGCAGAGAAAATCTTTTAGTCTTATTACTGGGTAAATGAATAGATGTAGTAAAAATATTGCGTAAGGCTGCAGGGAGGCGGTTATCCGCCGTTAAAGAAGCGCTGTTTTACAGCCGGGCTCAGCGTCCTTTGCCCGACTGCCCCGCCGTTGACGGCGGCTCAATGGTTATGCCGCGTCAATCTGTCCAGATAGCCCATCACGAACGCCGACAGGACAAAGGTCAGATGGATGATGACATACCACATTAATTTGTTATCCGGGACGTTTTTCGCGTCCATAAACACGCGTAACAGGTGAATGGAAGAGATAGCGACTATCGATGCCGCCACCTTATTTTTTAGCGAAGTCGCATCCATTTTCCCCAGCCAGTTCAGCTTCTCCTTGCCCGCAGAGATATCCAGCTGAGAGACAAAATTCTCATACCCGGAGAACATGACCATTACCAGCAATCCGCCGACCAGCGTCATATCAACCAGCGATAACAGCACCAGAATCAGATCGGCTTCCGCCAGGGCAAAAACGTTCGGTAGAACGTGTAGAATTTCCTGGAAAAATTTTAGCGCTAAAGCGATCAGCGCCAAAGAGAGGCCAAAATACACCGGCGCGAGCAGCCAGCGAGACGCATACATTACATTTTCAAGAAAGCGTTCCATAGGGACCTGTCAGGTAACTAAAACCAGCAACAGTATATCTCAACCATGCAACATCAGATCAACATGCAGTTAAGAGCCTATCCCACCAGGCGTTATTGGCGCAGCCAGTTTGGACACGGACAGCGCGCAAAAACCGGAGCGTACACGTAGTACGTGAGGTTTGACTCGCTACGCTCGCCCTTCGGGCCGCCGCTAGCGGCGTTCAAAACGCTAACGCGTTTTGGCGAGCACTGCCCAGGTCCAAAATGGCAAGTAAAATAGCCCTAATGGGATAGGCTCTAAATCTCATCCGGTTTAACCTGTGGGCGCTGATATTCCGGCCATACCAGCGCGACCAACGCCGGGTAGGCTTCAAGACTGAACTCACGAAAACACTGGCGTAAATTAAGGACGTCCAAATCCGAATACGGCACCTTTTCTCCGTTCAGACAACGCTTCTTAATATTGTCGTAATACTTATAAACGGCAGAGTTAAGGTCGCTGCAACGACGCTGTGCGTCAAATAATCCAGGCGTTTCATTCAACTCAGTCATTGTCATTCGTTTTATCGTTGCATGAAGGAAATCGATATATTCATGGTTAACGCGCCAGTACCATACCGGCGTTATCGAATTCATTAATACTGAGAAATGATCTTCGCCCTCTTCCTTTGTCATGGGTTCAGTTTGATTTAAATTTACGACTTTTCCACCAGGACGTTTTTTATTAACCTCCCACATCAGGAAGAGTATCGCGCCGGTCAGTAATAGCAATATAATAACAGAATAAAAAATACTGTTCATAGCAGGCTCCATTTTTTTTGATTTTAAAATTACACCATGTTATTGTCAACGAAACCTACACTATTAAAAATAGTATACCACTGATCGTAAAGGATATTTAGTCATGCTTCCTGAGCATCTGGTTTCCTCTCATTTTCGCCTGTCATCGCCGCCCCCTGAAGCCACAGAAAACAGTAAAAATTTGCCTCAGGGAAAGACAAAACTCAGCGATTTCGAGCCCGATATTTTAATTAGCGCTAACGCTGCCGGGCAACACAGAAACGTATTATTTGAAGAACGCGACCGTCATATTAAAGAACGTCTGTATTGCGTGGCTAAAATTGAAACGTTTGCCCGCCTGATAAACGCACTACAGGCAGAAGGCGATATTGATGCCCAAACGCTAAGTAAAATACTGGCGGATAAAACCGCAATGATAAATGAAAAAGGCAATGCCATTTGGCTTAATTTAATCACTCGCGAAACCAATATGCCGCTATTTTATTCACTGGAAGATAAAGATGAAAGAAGTTGAAGACAATAACGTTTATTTGGCTTTAGACAACCATAAAAGTGATGAATTTATCTTAAAGCAAAATCTTGCAGCGCTAATCGCCAGTAAAAATGCCACCCTGGAAAAGGTAACTCAGGAGGTGGTATCCATACCGGCGGCGTTAGTACGCCTGAAGTGGCAAAACCGACGGGAGATGTATGCGTTACAGGTCAAAGAGGAGATTTATGGCGCGACCATCAATGCCATTATCGAGCAGCATCCTGAATTACGAGACAAAATTATGTCTCGTCTTGAAAGTGACTGGCAGCATCTGCTGGCTCGCGAGACGGCAACCTTACGTCTGATGCGTAAGCTTTCCGATGGCGACTACCGGACGCGCAACGTCACCACCGTCGCACGGCAAGAAAAATAACCTTCATGGCTAGTTAACTCTGTTGTGAATACGGGCGAAGCATAAGGATCGTTCTGATTCTCCCTCTTACGGTAGTAAAAGTGTCTACGCTTAAAGGGTGTTCAACCTGAAGGGAGAAGCTCAATGTCTCATCTATACGACCCTACCACGCAGTATTACACCGGCGAGTATCCTAAGCAAAAACAGCCGGCGCCCGGCGTCCAGGCGAAAATGACGCCTGTTCCTGACTGTGGTGAAAAAAGTTATGTCGGCAGTGGTCGCCTTAAAGATCGTAAGGCGCTGGTGACAGGGGGCGACTCCGGGATTGGGCGCGCTGCCGCTATCGCTTACGCGCGTGAAGGCGCCGATGTCGCGATCAACTATCTGCCAGCGGAAGAAGAGGACGCCCAGCAGGTTAAAGCGCTGATTGAGGAGTGCGGCCGTAAAGCGGTGTTATTGCCAGGCGATCTTAGCGACGAATCTTTCGCCCGTTCGCTGGTCCATAAGGCGCGTGAAGCGCTAGGCGGGCTGGACATTCTGGCGCTGGTGGCCGGTAAACAGACGGCAATCCCGGAGATAAAAGATCTGACCAGCGAGCAATTTCAGCAAACCTTCGCCGTTAACGTTTTTGCCCTCTTCTGGATAACCCAGGAAGCGATTCCGCTGCTGCCAAAAGGCGCCAGTATTATCACGACGTCGTCTATCCAGGCGTATCAGCCCAGTCCGCACCTGCTGGATTATGCGGCAACCAAGGCGGCAATCCTCAATTACAGCCGTGGCCTGGCGAAACAGGTGGCGGAAAAAGGAATTCGCGTGAATATTGTCGCGCCTGGCCCTATCTGGACAGCGCTGCAAATTTCCGGCGGTCAAACCCAGGATAAAATTCCGCAGTTTGGTCAGCAGACGCCAATGAAGCGGGCCGGCCAACCGGCAGAGCTGGCGCCGGTGTATGTCTATCTGGCAAGCCAGGAATCCAGTTACGTTACCGCAGAAGTGCACGGCGTGTGCGGCGGGGAACATTTAGGCTAACGATGAAGTCGATTACGATGGCGCACTTCTGTTAAGCAAGGCGCCATCTTAGGCAATAAAAAAGCCGGGTGGCGACTTCGCCTTACCCGGCCTACAGCATCAGCAGAATATTTATTTCGCTTTCGCGGTCTCTTCGCCGACCAAACCAATCTTGAGATAGCCCGCCTGATGCAGCATATCCATCACTTTCATCAGGGTTTCATACTCTACGGTTTTATCCGCGCGGAAGAAAATCGTAGTATCCTTTTTCCCTTCCGTCAGGGCCGTTAGCTCGGCAATCATCGTATCATCCGTCACCGGATCGTTACCGATAAACATGGTGTTATCCGCTTTCACCGACAGATAAACCGGTTTTTCCGGACGCGGCTGTGGCGTACTGGTAGAAGCGGGCAGATTCACCTTGACGTCTACCGTCGCCAGCGGCGCAGCCACCATAAAGATAATCAGCAGAACCAACATGACATCGATAAACGGCGTCACGTTGATTTCATGCATTTCGCCGTTGTCATCCAGGTTCTCGTTAAGACGCATTGCCATGACGCATTACCCTACCCGTAATTTCTGCGCGGCGCGTACCGGCTGCGCACTGGCGCTCGCATTCAGATCGAGATCGCGGCTTTGCAGCAGCAATACCTGCGCCGCCACGTCGCCCAGCGTCGCTTTGTAACTGCCTATCTGACGTGCGAAGATGTTGTAAATGACAACCGCCGGGATCGCAGCCACCAGCCCAATCGCCGTCGCCAGCAGCGCTTCCGCAATACCAGGAGCAACCACCGCCAGGTTGGTGGTCTGCGTTTGCGCAATACCGATGAAGCTATTCATAATGCCCCATACGGTGCCAAACAACCCGACGAAGGGGGAAATGGCGCCGATCGTCGCCAGATAACCGTTGCCTCGTCCCATGTAGCGGCCAACTGCCGCGACGCGACGTTCCAGACGGAAGCCGGTACGTTCTTTAATCCCTTCGTTATCTTCGCTGCCCTGAGAGAGTTCCAGTTCATTCTGCGCTTCATTGATGAGCTGTGCGCTGAGGCTTTTTGCGCTGAAACCTGCCGCAATGTCGGAAGCCTGATCTAAGGAGCGCGCATCGGCTAATTGCAGTTGTTCGCGCTTTAAGCGGCGCTTTTGCGTGAAAAATTCAACGCTTTTACTGAAGAAGATAGCCCAGGTGACGACTGACGCCAGAATCAAACCAATCATCACGCACTTCACGACAATATCGGCGTGCTGATACATGCCCCAGACGGAAAGATCCGTCTGCATCAAATTATTACCCACTCTGTATCTCCAGGACGCAAATCACAAAATCTGAGCATAATAATATCAAAACAACGTCGAATTGATAGTCGTTCTCATTACTATTTACATACTGCCGCACCTTTACTGCTTTTTCTTTGCGCTTACGCATTAAAAAAGCCACCTGTTTTTATTTTGGCAAAATTTTCATCTGTATCACACGTCGCCAGGGTGCAGATGGTTATATTCATGCTAGTTTAGACATCCAGACGGTTAAAATCAGGAAACGCAACATGACGGATAAACAGTTGGATACCAAACTGGTAAACGCAGGACGCAGCAAAAAATACACGCTTGGCTCAGTGAATAGTGTGATTCAACGCGCTTCTTCACTGGTGTTTGACACCGTCGAGGCCAAAAAACACGCTACCCGCAATCGCGCCAACGGCGAATTATTTTACGGACGCCGGGGAACGCTGACCCACTTTTCGCTCCAGGAAGCCATGTGTGAACTGGAAGGCGGCGCCGGATGCGCGCTCTTCCCGTGCGGCGCGGCGGCGGTCGCCAACACCATTCTGGCATTCGTTGAGCAGGGCGACCACATCCTGATGACCAACACAGCCTATGAACCCAGCCAGGATTTCTGCAGCAAAATTCTCGGCAAACTGGGCGTGACGACAAGCTGGTTCGACCCGCTCATCGGCGCTGATATCACGCAACATATTCAGCCGAACACGAAAGTCGTATTTCTGGAATCCCCCGGTTCTATTACCATGGAAGTACATGATATTCCGACCATTGTCAGTGCGGTCAGACGCGTCGCGCCAGAAGCCGTCATCATGATTGATAATACCTGGGCGGCTGGCGTTCTGTTCAAAGCTCTGGAATTCGATATTGATATCTCTATCCAGGCGGGCACTAAGTATCTGATTGGTCATTCTGATGCGATGGTCGGGACTGCCGTTGCAAATGCGCGCTGCTGGGAACAATTGCGGGAAAACGCCTATCTGATGGGGCAAATGCTCGACGCCGACACGGCTTATATGACCAGCCGCGGGCTGCGCACGCTCGGCGTCCGACTGCGCCAGCATCAAGAAAGCAGCCTCAAAATCGCCGCGTGGCTGGCGAACCATCCTCAGGTCGCACGCGTTAATCATCCGGCCCTGCCGGGTAGCAAAGGTCATGCGTTCTGGAAACGAGACTTTACAGGCAGCAGCGGCCTGTTCTCCTTTGTGCTCAATAAAAAGCTGACCGAGGCAGAATTATCAGCCTATCTGGATAACTTTTCGCTGTTCAGTATGGCCTACTCCTGGGGAGGCTACGAATCGCTGATTATTGCTAATCAGCCGGAACAGATCGCCGCGATTCGTCCCGCAGGCGGCGTAGATTTTACCGGTACGCTGGTTCGGGTGCATATTGGTTTAGAGAGTGTTGATGATTTGATCGCTGATTTAGCCGCCGGCTTCGCCAGAATTGTGTAAAGTTGCCGGGGATGGACACATATGCAGACAATTTCCGTGGAAAAGTCTGCGTTTGTTGCGTCCGGGATCAAGGCATCCCGGACGATTCAGGAGTACAATAGGCGAATAAAAGCATAAATGCTGTTCCACAGGAAAGTTCATGGCTGTCATTCAAGATATTATCGCTGCGCTCTGGCAACATGATTTTGCCGCGCTGGCGAATCCACACGTTGTTAGCGTCGTCTACTTTGTCATGTTCGCCACGCTATTTTTAGAAAACGGTCTGCTGCCAGCGTCATTCTTACCTGGCGATAGTCTGCTGCTACTGGCAGGCGCGTTGATCGCCCAGGATGTGATGCATTTTTTGCCGACGATTGGCATTCTCACCACCGCGGCCAGTCTCGGCTGCTGGCTAAGTTATATCCAGGGACGCTGGCTCGGTAATACGCGTACCGTCAAAGGCTGGCTGGCGCAGCTTCCGGCAAAATATCATCAGCGCGCCACCTGCATGTTTGACCGCCACGGTTTGTTAGCGTTGCTTGCCGGGCGCTTTCTGGCGTTTGTCCGCACTCTGCTGCCAACAATGGCGGGTATTTCCGGCCTGTCCAACCGCCGGTTTCAGTTTTTTAACTGGTTAAGCGGCCTGTTGTGGGTGACTGTCGTGACCAGCTTCGGCTACGCGCTCAGTATGATCCCGTTTGTTAAGCGCCATGAAGACCAGGTAATGACATTTTTAATGATCCTTCCCGTCGCGCTACTGGTCGCCGGACTGTTAGGTACGCTGGTCGTGGTGATTAAAAAGAAATACTGTAACGCCTGACGTATCCATAATCGGCCAGGATGGCCCGGTTACGCTTCGTTGACCCGTGGCGGGATGCCCCACTTAGCTCCCTTGCATTGTCCGCATTCTTGCCGCATCTTCGCCCGGCGTAACGCCAAAATAACGTTTAAACTCCCGGCTAAACTGCGATGCGCTCTCATAGCCGACCCGCATCGCCGCGGCGCTGGCCTTCATACCGTCGTGAATCATCATCATTCGCGCTTTATGCAGTCGGTAGCTTTTTAAATACTGCAACGGCGAGGTGCTGGTGACCGCCTTAAAATTATGGTGAAACGCCGACACGCTCATGTTCGCTTCTGCCGCCAGTTGCTCAACATTCAGGTTCTCGGTGTATTTCATTTCGATCTGTTTAAGTACGCGACTGATCAGGCTAAAGTGCGTCTGGCGACTAACCAGTGCAAGCAGCGCCCCGCCGCGCGGCCCCATCAGCACATGATAAAGAATTTCGCGAATAATCTGTTTTCCCAGAATCCGCGCATCCAGCGGGCGCTCCATCACATCCAGCAATCTTTCCACTGCACATAAAATCTCGTCCGACAGCGTGGCGGAGTTAATCCCACTGGCCGCCATCGGCAACTGGAAACGCTCATCTTCGCCAATGTCCATGAGCAACTCTTGCAGTTGCAGCACATCAATATCGAGCCGAATACCGGCCAGCGGTACCTCCGGCGTCGCCCAGGTCTCGCATTCAAAAGGGAGCGGCACGGTCAGTAAGAGATATTCATTAGCGTCATAACGAAACTTGCGCTTGTTAATATAGCCAATTTTATGGCCGGAAAAGAGAAATATGATGCCAGGCTGATACATGACCGGCGTGCGCGGCCCCGGTTCAACACCATACAACAGACGAATGCCCGCCAGCCGCTCGCTGATTATTTTATCATTATTTTTTAAATGATTAATTTTATCAGCCAACTGTAAGCAAATTGCTTCACGATTCATAACGCGCCATTTTTTCATCAAATCCACTCCGCTGGATTGTGCGCATTTTTAGCGATTTTCTCCAGCATTCTGGAGAAATAGGCAAAACATTGGCAGAAATGTGCATTGAGAGACATCCCTCACAAGACCACAATGATGACCATCAGGCAGACAGCCGCCTGCCCTCTTTTTACCCACATAAGGGAATGAGCAATGAACAATTTCAAATTACATACCCCTACCCGCATTCTGTTTGGTAAAGGCGCTATCGTCGATCTTCGCGATCAAATCCCGCAGGACGCCCGCGTGCTGATTACCTATGGCGGCGGTAGCGTGAAAAAGACCGGCGTACTGGCGCAAGTTCAGGAAGCGTTAAAAGGACTGGATGTTCGGGAGTTTGGCGGTATTGAACCGAACCCGTCCTATGAAACGCTGATGAAGGCCGTGCAGCTTGTGCGCGACGAAAATATTACCTTCCTGCTGGCCGTTGGCGGCGGTTCCGTACTGGACGGCACCAAATTTATCGCCGCAGCGGCGCAGTATACGGACGGCGTCGATCCGTGGCACATTCTGGAAACCGGCGGTACTGAGATTCGTGGCGCAATCCCGATGGGGTCTGTGCTGACCCTACCGGCAACCGGCTCAGAATCGAACGCCGGCGCAGTCATTTCCCGTAAAACCACTGGCGACAAACAGGCCTTCCACTCCTCGTTCGTGCAACCGGTGTTTGCCGTACTGGATCCGGTCTACACCTATACATTGCCGCCGCGCCAGGTTGCGAACGGCGTCGTGGATGCTTTCGTCCATACCGTTGAGCAGTACGTCACTTACCCGGTTAACGGCAAAATTCAGGATCGTTTCGCCGAAGGCATTTTACTCACACTGATCGAAGAAGGTCCCAAAGCGCTGCAAGTGACTGAAAACTATGACGTCCGCGCTAACGTGATGTGGGCCGCTACTCAGGCGTTAAATGGCCTGATTGGCGCTGGGGTTCCGCAGGACTGGGCGACGCATATGCTGGGCCATGAGCTTACCGCGATGCACGGTCTCGATCATGCCCAAACGCTGGCTATCATTCTGCCTGCGCTATGGAACGAAAAACGAGACGTTAAACGTGCAAAACTCCTGCAATATGCTGAACGTGTATGGAATATCACCGACGGTTCCGACGACGAGCGTATTGATGCCGCCATTGCCGCCACCCGCCGTTTCTTTGAACAGATGGGCGTGCCTACCCGTCTGTCCGATTACGGTCTGGATGGCAGCACTATTCCGGCGCTACTGGCTAAACTTGAGGCGCATGGATGCACAAATTTAGGTGAAAATCAGGATATTACGCTGGATGTCAGCCGTCGGATTTATGAAGCGGCGCGCTAAGGTTTTTTCGCCTCTGACTTTCGTTTTTGGCCATTTCGTCCAGACTTAAGTCACTTAGTCTCGCCGGACCCGACTCCGGCGAGCCAATTAAAAGAGGAACACATCATGGCTAATCCAACCATTATCAGGCTACAGGATGGCAACGTAATGCCACAACTTGGGCTGGGAGTCTGGAAAGCAAGCAATGAAGAGGTGATCGCGGCGATTCATAAAGCGCTGGAGGTGGGCTATCGATCGATTGATACCGCCACAGCATATCAGAATGAAGAAGGCGTCGGCAAAGCGCTAAAAGCAGCGAGCGTAGCGCGGGAAGAGCTGTTTATCACCACCAAGTTGTGGAATGACGATCAAAAACGTCCCCGCGAAGCCCTGCAGGAGAGCCTGAAAAAACTGCAGCTTGATTATCTCGATCTCTATCTGATGCACTGGCCCGTACCGGCTATCGATCACTATGTCGACGCCTGGAAAGGCATGATCGCGCTGCAAAAAGAGGGGCTGGTAAAGAGTATCGGGGTCTGTAACTTTCAGATCCATCACCTCCAGCGTCTGATCGATGAAACCGGCGTTACCCCTGTGATCAACCAGATCGAGCTTCACCCCTTGATGCAACAGCGCCAGCTACATGCGTGGAATGCGACGCATAAAATCCAGACCGAGTCCTGGAGCCCGCTGGCGCAGGGCGGCGAAGGCGTATTCGATCAGAAAGTGATTCGCGAACTGGCGGATAAATACGGCAAAACGCCCGCCCAGATTGTTATTCGCTGGCATCTGGACTGCGGGCTGGTCGTCATTCCGAAATCCGTCACCCCTTCCCGTATCGCGGAAAACTTTGCTGTCTGGGATTTCCGTCTCGATAAAGATGAATTAGGCGAGATCGCAAAACTGGATCAAGGAAAACGCCTCGGCCCCGATCCGGATCAGTTCGGCGGTTAAGCCGGATTTATCGCACGCCATGCCCGACGATGTCGTCGGGCTTTTTTTCATTTCGAAATATTAAGAAACAATTACGCGCATTTAACAGTATATTTCCCCCACACACAAGCGCAGAATTATTCTGATTTTATGAATATTTATTCATGATTATTATCAATTTACTTAACGTATATAAAATATTTATGGATGTGTGATTGTGGCGGAAAAAAAATCTCAGGGCGTCAAATGGCTCCCATTTATTCTTATTCTGGTTATCGCCGCCGGACTGTGGCAGCTAACGCCTCCTTCCGGGTTAAGCGCGCCGGCCTGGCATTCCGCGATTATTTTTGTCGCGACGATCGCCTCTATCGTGGCGAAAGTGCTGCCTATTGGCGCGGTCGGTATTATCGGCATCACCGTCTTTGCGCTCGCCTATGCTGCCGGCGACAAAACGGCCAGCGGCGCGATTACCACGGCCTTGAGCGAGCTGAACAGTTCACTGATCTGGCTTATCGTCGTCGCCTTTATGATTGCTCGTGGGTTTATCAAAACCGGGCTGGGTCGGCGTATCGCCCTACAAATGATCCGTCTGTTAGGTAAACGAACGCTGGGCCTGGCTTATGGCCTGGCGTTTGCCGATCTGATCCTCTCCCCCGCGATGCCCAGTAACACCGCGCGCTGCGGCGGCGTGATTTACCCGATCGCCGACTCGCTGGCGCGCAGCTTTGATTCACATCCGGAAGATGAGTCTCGCAGCAAAATCGGCACCTTTCTGATCACCTGTATTGGCAATGTTAACGACGTCACCGCCGCACTGTTTATGACCGGTTATACGGGTAACCTGCTGGCGGTAAAACTGGCGGCGAACGCCGGCGTTACGTTGAGCTGGGGAAGCTGGTTTATCGCCGCGCTCCTGCCTTGCCTGGTCTCTTTTCTTATCGTCCCGCTGCTGGTCTACTGGCTGACGCGTCCGGAAATTAAACATACGCCGGATGCGCCGGATTTGGCGCGCAAAGAGCTGGCGCAAATGGGCAGTATGACGCGCGGCGAGTGGCTCATGCTGGCGACCGTCGGCGTGTTGCTGGTGCTATGGATTTTTGGCAGCTCGCTCGGCGTGGATGCCACGACGGCCTCTTTTGTCGGTCTCTCGATTTTATTACTGAGCGGCGTACTCACCTGGGAAGACGTTAAAAGCGAAAAAGGCGCCTGGGATACGTTGATTTGGTTTGCCGCGCTGCTGATGATGGCTAACCAGTTGAAGAAACTAGGATTCACCAGCTGGTTTGGCAACCTGATTGGCGACAGCATCGGCAGTACGATGCATGGAACCAGTTGGATAATCATCCTGCTGCTGCTTAACGCAGCCTATTTTTATACCCACTATTTTTTCGCCAGCGGCAACGCGCAAATCGCCGCGCTGTATGCGGTATTTCTGGGTGTCGGTCTGCATCTGAATATACCGGCAGCGCCGATGGCGCTTATGCTGGCGTTTACCAGCAGCCTGTACTGCTCTCTTACGCAGTATACCCACGCACGCGGCCCCATTCTTTTTGGCGCCGGCTATGTACCGACGGGCGTCTGGTGGCGAACGGGATTTATTATCAGCCTCTTTAATCAGGCGGTCTTTTTGACAGTCGGCCTCGCATGGTGGAAAGTGTTAGGGTTGTATTAAACGCTTAACGCATCGATAAGCCCTCGGTTAACGGAGAAATGGAATGACCTGCATTTTCTGTCAAATAGTTGAAGATAAAGCACCTTGTCATAAAGTTTGGGAAGATGAGCATCACCTGGCTTTTTTGTCGATTTTTCCGAATACCGATGGGTTTACCGTAGTGATCCCGAAAAAACATTACCCCAGCTACGCGTTCGATCTACCGCCGCAGGCGTTAGCGGACCTGATGCTGGCGACCCAAAAAGTGGCTAAGAAACTGGATAAGGCTTTCCCGGATGTCAGTCGTACGGGAATGTTCTTCGAAGGTTTCGGCGTAGACCATGTGCACAGTAAATTAAGCCCCATGCACGGTACTGGCGATTTAACCCACTGGAAACCGATTGAATCGCGGCAGAATAAATTTTTCGAACAGTATGAAGGATATCTGTCGTCGCACGATCATGAACGGGCTGATGATGAAAAACTGGCCGCGCTGGCGGCCAGAATTCGTGCGGCATAAATACGGAGCACTTCTGCCGGATGGCGGTGTAAGCACCTTATCCGGCCTACAAAACTGTGCTATTCATAGACCTGATAAGCGCAGCGCCATCAGGCATTATACCTTAGATTATATACTTCTTATCTATTTTAATATATCGACCCTGGTAGGTTAAATATTACGGCGCGTGGCTAAATATTTCGTACAAAAACCATCCAGGAATAGCGGCAATAACACCCATTAAAATTATCCCTGCAAGAGTCATTTGCCTGTCTTCACGTTTTTCCATATTACATGCTTTAATAGCCATTATGAATATAACAACAGCTATTATAGCAATTACGATAAAACAGGGAATAATAATCATACCCATGATATCCCCTCCTCTGGGGCTGTATACAAGCATCATGCCTTAATCATTAAGGTAATATATAATTAATTTATACAATCAATAATATTTAAATAAAATATAAAGCTCCCCGTAATTTAGCAATTACTAAAGACCGACACAATATATTTAGATGTCTGTTACTTCCAAAAACATTAGCTTCCAGAAGCAACAGATTCAAAGGTAATTAACGCCCTGCGCCTTTCCCGCGCTTCTTATTCGCAGCAAGCCCCTGCCGCTGATGTTCCACCGGCGTATGCTTGGTCAACGCCGGGCGCGTGTTGCGGTTCTGGCGACGCGCTTCGCGCATCTCTTCAATGGTCGGCGCAGGCACCAGACACTCACGGCGACCGCCAATCAAATGCTTTTTCCCCATCGCTTCCAGCGCCTGGCGAATCAGCGGCCAGTTCGCCGGATCGTGATAACGCAGCAGCGCCTTATGCAGGCGACGTTGCCTGTCTCCCTTCGGCACCACCACATCTTCACTCTTATAACCAATTTTACCCAGCGGGTTTTTGCCGGTGTAATACATAGTGGTCGAATTCGCCAACGGCGACGGGTAGAAGTTCTGCACCTGATCCAGACGGAAGCGGTGGCGCTTGAGCCACAGCGCCAGATTCACCATATCCTCGTCCCGCGTGCCCGGATGCGCGGAGATAAAATACGGGATCAGATACTGCTCTTTTCCGGCCTGTTTAGAGTAAAGGTCAAATAACTCTTTAAAGCGATCGTAGCTACCCATACCCGGCTTCATCATTTTCGACAGCGGACCTTCTTCAGTATGCTCCGGCGCAATCTTCAGATAGCCGCCCACATGATGGCTTGCCAGCTCTTTAATATAGCGAGGATCTTCTACGGCGATGTCGTAGCGCACGCCGGAGGCAATTAAGATTTTCTTAATGCCTTTCAGTTCACGGGCGCGGCGATAAAGATTGATCGTCGGCGTATGGTCAGTATCCATATGCGGACAGATATCCGGATAGACGCATGACAGGCGACGACAGGTCTGCTCCGCACGCGGCGACTTACAGCGCAGCATATACATGTTCGCGGTAGGACCGCCCAGATCGGAGATCACGCCGGTAAACCCCGGCACCGTGTCGCGGATCGCTTCGATCTCGTTGATAATAGAGTCTTCCGAGCGGCTCTGAATGATGCGCCCTTCATGTTCAGTGATCGAGCAGAAAGAGCAGCCGCCAAAGCAGCCACGCATGATATTGATCGAGAAGCGGATCATCTCATAGGCCGGAATACGGGCATTGCCGTAAGCCGGGTGCGGCACACGCTGATACGGCAGCGCAAACACGCTATCCATCTCTTCAGTGGAGAGCGGTATGGCGGGCGGGTTGATCCAGACATAGCGGTCGCCGTGTTTTTGCATCAGCGCCCGCGCGCAGCCAGGGTTAGTTTCGTGATGCAGAATACGCGACGCATGGGCGTACAGCACCTTGTCGCCTTTCACCTTTTCAAAGGATGGCAGCAGGATATAGGTTTTTTCCCACGGCTTCGGACGCGGCGGCTGCACGGTAATCGCTTTAGCTTCCTGCTTTTTCGGCGCGACCGGCTTGTTATCCGCGCACGGCAGATCCTCACCATAGGGATGGGGAATTGGATCGATTTTACCCGGCGTGTCCAGACGAGTGGAGTCGACGCCGCTCCAGCCTGGCAGCGCTTCTTTAACCATAATCGCAGTGTTACGCACGTCACGAATCTGATCGATGGTTTCGCCCATTGCCAGACGGTGCGCCACTTCCACCAGCGGACGCTCGCCGTTGCCAAACATCAGCATGTCGGCTTTGGAATCGACTAACACTGAACGACGCACAGTATCAGACCAGTAGTCGTAATGCGCGGTACGGCGCAGACTGGCCTCAATGCCGCCGAGGATCACCGGGACATCTTTCCACGCTTCTTTGCAACGCTGGGTATAGACCAGCGTGGCGCGGTCCGGGCGTTTGCCCGCGACGTTGTCCGGGGTGTAGGCGTCGTCATGGCGCAGCTTACGGTCGGCGGTGTAGCGGTTGATCATCGAGTCCATGTTGCCGGCGGTGACGCCGAAGAACAGGTTCGGTTTTCCCAGACGCATAAAGTCGTCTTTGCTGTTCCAGTCCGGCTGGGCGATGATCCCCACGCGGAAGCCCTGCGCTTCCAGCATACGACCGCAAATCGCCATGCCGAAGCTCGGATGGTCGACGTAAGCGTCGCCGGTTACCAGAATAATGTCGCAGCTATCCCAGCCAAGTTGATCCATCTCGTCACGTGACATCGGCAAAAACGGCGCCGGCCCAAAGCAGGCGGCCCAGTACTGCGGCCAGGAGAAAAGGTCGCGATCCGGTTGGATCAGGGAGATAGCGCTCATATTGCTTCCAAAACGATTGGCAAAAAAATAATCAAAGGTCGGGGATTATAAGCCGTATCTATAGCGAAAATGAAGGAGATTATCGCCTTATATGCAGGGCTGGCGCGAAATAGAAACAACTTTCAACGGCCTGGCCTGAGGTGTTTGAAATTGGTCTTATGAATATCTTCAAATTGGTATGCAATTAATTATACCCACGTCTAAAAACGCAGTATCGTCATAACAACAAAAAGTAAAAAAAACATCACATTATCAGCAATATATAAAAAAACTTCGCTGAATTGCTCACGACACTGTTTTTACCATGACTTTCTTCTGTGAACCAGATCTCTTTCTTTGGTCTATTGATTAAATTAAATTGGCTGACAGAATTCAGGGGATAAAGAACACCATCACCACGCCTTTCCCCAACGCAACACCTTACGTATCAGCAGGTTATTAATTAATCAACGATAACCACAGGAATCCCAACCTATAAGGAAGCAGATATGAAAAACACACGTTCATTCACAACATCAGCGGTATTACTGGCCGGCTGTTTGCTACTGGCATTTCCAGCGCTCGCCAAAACCACGCTGAAACTGAGCCACAATCAGGATAAAAGCCACGCCGTTCACAAAGCGATGAGCTATCTGGCCGATAAAGCGAAAGCCTATTCGGACGGCGAATTAAATATTCGTATTTACCCCAACGCCACGCTGGGCAACGAACGTGAATCGCTGGAATTGATGAACTCCGGCGCTCTGCAAATGGTGAAAGTCAATGCGGCATCGCTGGAGTCTTTTGCGCCGGAATATAGCGTGTTTAGCCTGCCGTTTTTATTCCGCGACCGCGATCACTACTACAACGTACTGAAAAGCGACTTAGGGAAACGCATTCTCGCGTCCTCCGAAAGCAAAGGCTTCGTCGGCTTAACCTGGTACGACGGCGGCGCCCGCAGTTTTTACGCTGGTAAGCCCATCACTCAACCCGACGATTTAGCCGGTATGAAAATCAGAGTGCAGCAAAGCCCCAGCGCTATCGCGATGGTGAAAGCGCTCGGCGGTGTGCCGACGCCGATGGCGCAAGGCGAACTCTATACCGCGCTCCAGCAAGGCGTGGTCGATGGCGGCGAAAACAACCCCGTGGTTTATGCCGATATGCGTCATGCGGAGGTGGCGAAATTCTATTCCCGCGACGAGCACACGATGGTGCCGGATGTCCTGGTCATCAGTACCAAAGTACTTAACAAATTGAGCGATAAAGAGCGGAAAGCGTTATATAAAGCCGCAGATGAATCCATGCAGCAAATGAAAGATGTCATCTGGCCCGCCGCGGAAAAAGAGGCTTATGAGAGCATGAAGGCCATGAACGCGACCGTTGTTGATATTGATAAATCCGCGTTCAAACAGCGTGTTAAGCCCTTGTTTGATGAGTTCCGCGCAAAAGACGCTCAGTCAGCGAAGGATCTGGAATACATCGAGAATATGTAAATCTGCCGGGCAGGGTTCTCCTGCCCTTTACAGGATGTAATATGCGAATACTCACCAATGCACTGAACAAAATACTGGCCGGGTGCTGCTGTATTATTCTGGCGATCATGGTTGCCTGCGTATCCTGGCAGGTGGCGGCGCGCTTTATATTCAACGCGCCAAGCAGCACGCTCGACGAATTCACCCAGATTCTTTTTATGTGGATGATTCTGTTAGGCGGCGTCTATACCGCCGGATTAAAAAAACATTTAGCTATCGATTTGTTAGCGCAAAAACTCTCCCGAACGCCCGCCCTCGTGCTCGACAGTATCATTCAGGTGATTATTACCGTGTTCGCGCTGATTTTTATGGTGTACGGCGGTGATATTATTGTTGAAAAAGCGGCGCACGTCAGCCAAATGTCCCCGGTATTAAAATGGCCTATGGATAAAGTCTATTGGGTCATGCCGATTAGCGGCGTCATCCTGGTGTACTACACCATTGTGAACGTTATTGATAATTATCATCAGCGCCATCTTCGCTAACGAGGGATATATGGACTTTGAATATATTTACCCAATAATTGTTTTATTTGGCAGTTTTGCCATTATGCTGGCGGTCGGCGTTCCTATTACATTCGCTATCGGGCTGTCGTCCTTATTCTCAATCCTGATAGCCCTTCCCCCGGATGCGGCAATCTCGGTTATTTCGCAAAAAATGACCGTCGGTCTCGATGGCTTTACGCTGCTGGCGATCCCCTTTTTTGTGTTAGCCGGCAATATCATGAATACCGGGGGAATCGCCCGGCGCCTGGTGAATCTGGCTCAGGCGTTAGTTGGCCGCCTTCCCGGTTCGCTGGCGCACTGCAATATTCTGGCGAACACCCTGTTTGGCGCGATATCCGGCTCGGCTGTCGCTTCTGCGGCTGCGGTGGGCGGCATCATGTCGCCATTACAGGAAAAAGAGGGCTACTCTCCGGCGTTCTCTACGGCGATCAACGTCGCTTCGGCGCCGATTGGCCTGATGATCCCGCCCAGCAACGTGCTAATTGTCTATTCGCTGGCTAGCGGCGGCACCTCTGTCGCCGCCCTGTTTTTGGCGGGCTACCTGCCCGGCATCTTAACCGCGCTGGCTTTAATGACGGTAGCGGCGCTGTATGCCCATCGCCACCATTACCCGGTTGCCGAACGTATCAACCTGCGGCAGTTTCTGTCGGTATTCCGCGATTCGTTGCCCAGCCTGTTGCTGATATTTATTATTATCGGCGGCATTATCGGCGGCGTATTTACGCCAACAGAGGCCTCTGCGATCGCGGTAATCTATAGCCTGGCGCTGGCGGCCATTTATCGAGAAATTAATGTGAGTAAGTTGCGCGATATTCTGCTGGATTCGGTAGTAACCAGCTCTATTGTTCTCTTACTGGTCGGCTGCTCAATGGGAATGTCATGGGCGATGACCAATGCTGATGTTCCTGAACTGATTAATGAAATGATTACCAGCGTGTCCGAAAATAAATGGGTCATCTTGCTGATTATCAATCTCATTTTGTTACTCGTCGGGACGTTTATGGATATTACCCCGGCTATTCTGATCTTTACGCCTATTTTCCTTCCCATTGCTCAACATCTGGGAATCGACCCTGTCCATTTTGGCATTATTATGGTTTTCAATTTAACCATCGGACTGTGTACGCCCCCGGTAGGCACTATTTTGTTCGTCGGTTGCAGTATCGGCAAAATCAGTATTGATAAAGTCGTCAAACCGCTATTACCGATGTTTCTGGCACTCTTTGTGGTCATGGCGATGATTTGCTACTTCCCGCAGTTGAGTCTGCTGCTTCCCACGCTGTTTGCTCCTTCCTGAAAACCCTGACGGGTCTGCGCTATTCAGACCCGTACTCGGACGCTTTACGACGCCGGATTCACCAGCATTTGCCCAATCGAGCCGCGGTCAGCCATTTCCAGCGTCTGGCTGTTGAAATAGAACGGGAAGTGCGGCCAGGACGGCTGACCGTAGTAGACCAGCAGTTCGACTTGCCCATCCACCCAGACGGTATCTTTCCAGCCTCTATCTTCCGGGAACGGCATAGCGCCGTTGACGTTACGAATCAGGAAAGAGACGCCCTCAATATGGAACGACTGCGGCATATCGGCGCGTACCGTCCAGCGCTCCCAGGTGCCTTGTTGGGCGGTAATATCAATGCGATTCACATCCCACAGTTGGCCGTTAATCCCCGGATCGTCGCCAAGACTGATGTCCCGACTGCGGACAGGCGCGCCGCTCATGATCTCCGTCGGCAACAGACGCATCGGCAGATTATCGGTCACCAGCGGCAGCAATCCGGTTGGCCGTAACGTCAGCACCAGGGTCGAAACCAGAATACTGGAAGGCTCAAAGAAACCGCGAATCCGATCGACTATGCTGGCCGCTTCCCCGCAGGTGATCGAGACTTCGTCGCCGTTGGTCATATCAACCAGGATTTCACGTCGCTCGCCGGGCGCCAGTGACAACTGTTTGACGGAAACCGGCGCAGGTAAAAAGCCCTGATCGCCTGAAATCACATGCAGCGCCCGGCCATCGCTCATCTGAAGCTGATAGCGCCGCGAGTTCGAGGCGTTCAACAACCGTAACCGCACCCAGCCGCGGGACACTTCGACATAGGGGCTTTGCGCGCCGTTCACCAGCAGCGTATCGCCGACAAAACCACCGCTTCCCGGTTCGCTGTACTCCGGCGTCCCAAAGTTATCCAGCCGTTTATCCTGGATAATGACGGGAAAATCATCCACGCCGTAATGGTTCGGAATGGGCAGCGTTTTACTGATGTCGTCTTCGACCAGCCACATTCCGGCCAGGCCGTTATACACCTGCTGCGCAGTGCGGTTAGGCGTGTTAGCGTGATACCACAGCGTGGCGGCGCTCTGACGAATCGGCAACACCGGCGCCCAGTCCGCGTTCGGCGACATCATACGCGCCGGGCCACCCATCAGCGGCCCCGGCACCAGTAAACCAGCAACCGTCATGGAGACATTTTCCGCCAGGCGGTTGCTATAGATGAGTTTAACGTCATCGCCTTTCCAGACGCGGATTGTCGGCCCCAGATAACGACCGTTCACTCCCCAGACCGGCGCGCGCGTGCCTTGCGTAAAGGACCAGTGCGCTCGCTGTAGCGTCATAAACAACGGCTGCCCGCGACGGGACTCCAGCAACGGCGGAACAGGCAACGGCTGTTGCTGACCGGCAGCATTCGCCCTGAGGGGAATCGCGCCTGCACATAGTGCGATTCCCGATGCCTGAAGAAACTGACGCCGACTGAATGACATATAAGCTCCATGTAAAACAGGCTAAAGAGTTGTGCCTGAAAAAATGATTTCTACAATAACAGAGTAAGGCTGCTTAAACCTTACCGGTCGCTTCACGTTCCGCAACCTCTTTATCAAGTTCCGCGATTTTTTGCTCCATTAACGCACGGCAGTGGGCCGCCAGCTCGCGAACCTGATCTTTACCATATTCGCTGACGTCGACTGGCGGCAGCATTTCCACAATAACCAGTCCGTTGTTCAGGCGGTTTAGATTGACTTTGTTAGAGGTGTTGGAAACGCAGACAGGAATGATCGGCACACCAGCCGCGATAGCCGCATGAAACGCGCCGGTTTTAAACGGCAGCAGGCCGCGTCCCCGGCTACGCGTACCTTCAGGGAACATCCAGATAGAAATACGGCGCTTTTTAAAATGGTTAACCACTGCCGCAATGGTGCTATGCGCTTTGGCGCGGTTATTACGGTCAATCAACAGATTACCGGTCAGCCAGTACAGTTGCCCAAAAAACGGGATCCAAAGCAGGCTTTTTTTCCCCACCGTCACCGTTGGCGGCTGCACAATATTCGCCGCCGTGACCATATCATAATTATTCTGGTGGTTAGCAATATAGATAGCATTGCCATAATTTTCCGCGTCGGCGGGTTTGCGGCACTCCACTTTCAGGCCAAACAGCGGGGCCAGACGGCCGAACATATGCCCAAACGTCGCCACGTGTTTTGGGTTACGTGGGCTGAAAAGGCAGTAAATAGAACCGAAAACACAGACCAGAATGGAGTAAATAACGGTAACAATAAGACGAAAAATATATAGCATAACAACCTCTGAAGGCCTAAGAGCCCGGCATTCTACGTCACCTGAAATTCAGGTTAGGATTTTGGTAAGTGTGGCTCTCTGGAAAAACGTATTGTTAATCGCAATGCACGAATAAACAACGGTTTTACGGGAAATTTTAATGTTAATCCGATCTGAAACCGTAGGCCGGATAAGACGCTACTGCGTCGTCATCCGGCAACGGCAGAGCGCCGGATGGCGGCTTAAATGCCTTGTCCGGCCTACGGGCGCCCCTCTCTTACTCTTCTCTGTCGCCATGACTTACGCGATGCGGCGAATCAATCTCAATGCGATCGATACGCTGCAGGCCGCGCATTAATGTGCCACGGCGTCCGCGTTCGCCGACCACCTTCTGTAACTCTTCAGGGCGCAGTTTGATTTTGCGCTTCCCGACATGGATAGTCAGAGTGCTTTGTGGCGGCAGCACGTACAGGTGCGCCAGTCCATCATCGCCTTTCGCCGCTTCCGCAGAGGGGATATTAATAATCTTATTCCCTTTGCCTTTCGACAGCTGCGGCAGAGAGTCTACCGGGAACATCAACATCCGTCCGGCCTGGGTAATCGCCAGCAGCATATCGTGCTCGTCTTCAATCACCAGCGGCGGCATGACGTGCGCATTTTCCGGCAGTGTAATCAACGCCTTACCGGCACGGTTACGGGCAACCAGATCGTTAAACGTACAAACGAAGCCGTAGCCCGCATCCGACGCCATCAGCAGTTTCTGGTCATCGCCTTCCATCAGCATATGCTCCACGGTCGCCCCCGGCGGCAGCGTGAGTTTGCCGGTCAGCGGCTCGCCCTGCCCACGCGCCGAGGGAAGCGTAATGGGATCAATAGCATAGCTGCGCCCGGTGGTATCAATAAACACCACCGGTTGATTGCTCTTACCTTTCACCGCGGCTTTAAAGCTGTCGCCCGCTTTATAGTTAAGCCCCGGCGCATCAATATCATGACCTTTGGCGCTGCGCACCCAGCCCATCTGCGACAGCACGATAGTCACCGGTTCGGACGGCAGCATGTCGTGTTCGCTCATCGCTTTAGCTTCTTCGCGCTCACGCAGCGGAGAACGGCGATCGTCGCCATAGGCATCGGCGTCCGCCTGTAGTTCTTTTTTCAGCAAGGTATTCATTTTGCGTTCGGACGCGAGAATGCCCTGCAACTGGTCCCGCTCTTTTTCCAGCTCGTCCTGCTCGCCGCGAATTTTCATCTCTTCCAGTTTGGCGAGATGACGCAGTTTCAGTTCGAGAATCGCTTCCGCCTGGGTTTCGCTGATGCCGAAACGCGACATCAGCGCGGGTTTCGGCTCATCCTCGTTACGGATAATCTCAATCACTTCGTCGATGTTGAGAAACGCCACCAGCAAACCTTCGAGGATATGCAGGCGCTTGAGAACCTTCTCCAGACGGTAGTTCAGACGACGGCGTACCGTGTCGCGGCGGAACGCCAGCCACTCGGTGAGGATCTCCAGCAGGTTTTTCACCGCCGGACGACCATCCAGACCGATCATGTTCAGGTTAATACGGTAGCTTTTTTCCAGATCGGTGGTGGCGAACAGATGGTTCATCACCTGTTCCATATCCACACGGTTGGAGCGTGGCACAATCACTAAACGCGTCGGGTTTTCGTGATCCGATTCATCGCGCAGATCGTCTACCATCGGCAGTTTTTTATTACGCATCTGCGCAGCAATCTGCTCCAGCACTTTCGCGCCAGAGACCTGATGCGGCAGCGCGGAAATTACCACGGCGCCGTCTTCTTTGGTCCATACCGCGCGCATACGCACGGAGCCACGCCCGTTTTCGTAAATTTTACGAATTTCCGCACGTGGGGTAATGATCTCCGCTTCGGTCGGGTAATCCGGCCCCTGGACGATATCCAGCAACTGATCCAGCGTCGTTTTCGGCTGCTCAATCAGCGTAATCGCCGCTTTCGCCACTTCGCGCAGGTTGTGCGGCGGGATATCTGTTGCCATGCCCACCGCTATACCGGTGGTGCCATTCAGCAGGATGTTCGGCAGACGCGCCGGTAACATTTTCGGTTCCTGCATCGTGCCGTCGAAGTTTGGCACCCAGTCCGCCGTCCCCTGGCCGAGTTCGCTTAACAGCAGCTCGGCATATTTGGACAGGCGAGATTCGGTATAACGCATTGCCGCGAATGACTTCGGATCATCCGGCGCGCCCCAGTTTCCCTGGCCATCGACCAGCGGGTAACGGTAAGAGAACGGCTGCGCCATCAGCACCATGGCTTCATAGCAGGCGCTGTCGCCGTGCGGATGATACTTACCCAGTACGTCACCGACGGTACGGGCGGATTTTTTAAATTTAGCGCTGGCGTTCAGCCCCAGCTCTGACATCGCATAGACGATGCGGCGCTGTACCGGCTTCAGGCCGTCGCCAATAAACGGCAACGCACGATCCATGATCACGTACATGGAGTAGTTTAAGTAGGCGTTTTCCGTAAATTCATGTAGCGCAAGGCGCTCTGCCATATCGCTCATTAACAGGGGATCCTCAATCTGCATGCTGACCGTTCGGACGGCAATATTGCCGCAGATAATACCCTATCTCACGGTCTGAGTCACAAACCGTGAGCCAGGTGACGAGGAAGTTAACGAAGCGGCAGATAGATATCCGTCAGCAGCTCATGTTCCGCCACCTCATTGACGAAATTCAGGTACTGGAAGAAGACCGGAAAATCGCGCAGCGTCTCGCTGCTGGCCGGTAGCCATTCGCGGAATAAATACCACACGCTCTCCGGGAGGCTGTCGAGCGATCCCTGATGGCGTACCACCGCGCAGAGCCCGCCAGGAATCTCGCTATTCACCACGCCAACGTCATTTTCGGCTATCGGCTGGTGGACGCTGCCGCAGATATCAAAGCGGAATTGATCCGGCGGCGTCGTCTGCGGGTCGTGCCAGGCAATACCAAAAGTTTGACTGCTGGCAATCGGCGACTGGCCCGTTTCGCGCCGCCATGCAATAAATTTCGCCGCGCTGGCGTTGACCTTATCCGGATGCCCCAGATGCGTCAGCATCGCGACGCGGGTAGGTGGAAATTCAACGATTTTTACGTCCATGACATGCTGCTCCTGTAACGCAAGTTTAGGAACGCGTTGGTGCCAGGCCAGCCAGTCCGGCGATTGCCGAAACCGGCGCGGGCTTTGACCAAACGCGGTTTTGAAAGCACGTGTGAACGACTCCGGATTCTGGAACCCGGCATCCAGCGCGATATCGATAACTTTATCCTGCGGGTTAAACGCCAGCTGCCATGACGCGCGGCGCAAACGCAACCACTGGATATAGCGATAGAGCGGAAGCCCGCTCCAGGCGGTAAACTGCCGATGAAAATGAAACGGCGAGCTGTGCGCCATCCGGCTTAACGCCTCAATCGACAGAGGCTCATCCAGATGACGCTCAATGTGGTCGCAAACGCGCCGCAGACGTTCGGAATAAGCCGCGCTGATCAGGTCATTCATCACTGCCTCCTTGTGGCCTATTCTGCCCACCGGGCGGCTGTGAATCCTGACCGATCTTGCGCAATGTGGGATTACGGATTCACTTTACGAATCTGTTTTACGTCGATTTCGACAGAGTTCCAGTCTTTATCCACTTCGCCCTGAATTTCAACGGTATCCTGCGGGGTTACGGTCAGGCCGTTCCAACGCTTGTGGTCAATATCCACATTGATAGTACCGGTCGCATCTTTAAACACATACAGGTCGTCGGAAATGCGCTCGACGATATTCCCGCGCAGCGTTACCCACGCATCGTCACGCAGCGATTTAGCGCTCTCTACCGTCGTGCTGCTGCCGTTCGGGCCGACAAATCCGCCGCCTTGCGTTTGCGTCGCCGATGGGCCGGAGAAACCGCCCTGCTGAGCCGCCAGAACCGGGGTAGAACACAGTGCCATAACGGCAACGATTGCAGCTAATTTTTTCATGATTACTTTTCCCTTTCATGTCGTTTCAGATCCATTTAATAAGGTAATCCTTAACAACTTCTTAAGGCAAAAAAAGAATCTTTTTTTCTGTACATCGCCTGCGGCGACAAGGTTAACTGACGATAACGCGAGTTACCGCAAGGAAGAACAGATGCGAATTTTACTGGTAGAAGATGACACACTTATTGGCGATGGCATAAAAGCGGGCCTGAGTAAAATGGGTTTCAGCGTCGACTGGTTTACCGAGGGACGTCCGGGCAAAGAGGCGCTTTACAGCGCGCCTTATGATGCGGTTATTTTAGATTTGACGCTGCCAGGCATGGACGGACGGGATATTTTGCGCGAATGGCGCGAAAAGGGTAAACAGGAACCGGTACTGATCCTGACGGCGCGCGACGCGTTAGCAGAGCGCGTCGAGGGGCTACGTCTGGGCGCCGATGACTATTTATGTAAACCTTTCGCGCTCATTGAGGTCGCCGCCCGTCTGGAGGCGCTGGTACGCCGCGCCAGCGGTCAGGCCAGTAGCGAATTGCGCCACGGCCAGGTGACGCTCAATCCAGGCAATCTCGTCGCGACGCTTGCCGGCGAACCGCTGGCCTTAAAACCAAAAGAGTTCGCGTTGCTGGAACTCTTACTGCGCAACAAAGGTCGCGTGCTGCCGCGCAAGCTTATTGAAGAGAAGCTGTATAACTGGGATGACGACGTGTCCAGCAATGCAGTGGAAGTCCATGTTCATCATTTACGCCGCAAGCTCGGCAGCGAATTTATTCGCACCGTGCACGGCATCGGCTACACCCTGGGTGACGCATGAAATTGACGCAACGTCTCAGCCTGCGCGTCAGGCTGACGCTTATTTTCCTGATTCTGGTCTCCATCACTTGGGCAATTTCCAGTTTTGTGGCCTGGAGAAAGACGACGGATAATGTCGACGAGCTGTTTGACACACAGTTGATGTTGTTCGCCAGACGGCTTAGCACCCTCGATCTTAACGAGATCAACGCCCCGCAGCGCATGGCGCATACGCCAAAGAAATTAAAACATGGGCATATCGATGACGATGCGCTGGCGTTCGCCATCTTTTCCGCTGACGGCAAAATGTTGCTGCATGATGGCGACAACGGCCAGGATATTCCGTATCGCTATCGCCGGGAAGGTTTCGACAATGGCTATCTGAAGGATGACAACGACCTCTGGCGTTTTTTGTGGTTGAACTCGGCGGACGGTAAGTATCGTATCGTCGTCGGTCAGGAGTGGGATTACCGCGAAGATATGGCGCTGGCGATCGTGGCGGCGCAATTAACGCCGTGGCTGATCGCCCTTCCCTTCATGCTGCTGATTTTATTGCTCCTGCTTCACCGCGAGCTCAGACCGTTGAAAAAACTGGCGCAGGCGCTACGCTTCCGGTCGCCGGAATCGGAAACGCCGCTCGACGCCAAAGGCGTACCGAGCGAGGTTCGCCCACTGGTCGAAGCGCTTAATCAGCTTTTTAGCCGCATCCACTCCATGATGGTGCGCGAACGGCGATTTACCTCCGACGCCGCCCATGAATTGCGCAGCCCGCTGGCCGCGCTGAAAGTACAAACCGAGGTGGCGCAGCTCTCGGGCGACGATCCGCTATCGCGTGATAAAGCGCTGACCCAGCTCCATGCGGGGATCGATCGCGCCACGCGGCTGGTCGATCAGCTACTGACGTTATCGCGTCTCGACTCGCTCAATAATTTGCAGGATGTAGCGGAGATTTCGCTGGAAGAGCTGCTGCAGTCCGCGGTAATGGATATTTATCATCCGGCGCAGCAGGCGAATATCGACGTGCGTTTACAGCTTAACGCCCATGACGTCATACGTACCGGCCAGCCGCTACTCTTAAGCCTGTTAGTGCGTAACCTGCTGGATAATGCGATTCGCTACAGTCCGCAAGGCAGCGTCGTCGACGTTACCTTACATGCCCGCAGCTTCACCGTCAGAGATAATGGCCCTGGTGTAGCGCCAGAGATTCTGACGCATATCGGCGAGCGTTTTTACCGCCCGCCAGGCCAAAGTGTGACCGGCAGCGGTCTGGGATTATCAATCGTCCGCCGCATCGCTACGCTGCACGGCATGACGGTGTCGTTTGGCAACGCCGCGGAAGGTGGATTTGAGGCCGTAGTAAGTTGGTAACAGAGACTTTTGCCAAAAACGCAAAAGACTTTGCACATTTTGCTAATTTCACCGCACCGCCCGTGAGCGTAGAATCAGCAGCAAACGCATTTCTTGAGGACACAAAATGAGTAACATCCTGATTATCAACGGGGCGAAAAAATTCGCGCACTCCAACGGCCAGTTAAATGACACCCTGACCGAAGTTGCCGATGGGCTGCTGCGCGATCTGGGTCATCAGGTTAAGATCGTCCGCGCCGACAGCGACTATGACATTAAAGAAGAGGTGCAGAATTTCGTCTGGGCTGACGTGGTGATTTGGCAGATGCCAGGCTGGTGGATGGGCGCGCCATGGACAGTAAAAAAATATATGGATGATGTCTTTACCGAAGGTCACGGCACGCTCTATGCCAGCGATGGCCGCACGCGTTCCGATGCCGCTAAAAAGTACGGTTCCGGCGGTCTGGTGCAGGGGAAAAAATATATGCTGTCACTGACGTGGAACGCGCCGATGGAAGCATTTACCGAAAAAGATCAGTTTTTCCACGGCGTAGGCGTAGATGGCGTCTATCTGCCATTCCATAAAGCCAACCAGTTCCTGGGCATGGACGCGCTGCCAACGTTTATTGCCAACGACGTGATTAAAATGCCGGATGTTCCGCGCTATACCGCAGAATATCGCAAGCATCTGAGCGAAATTTTTGCTTAACTGGTCATCCTGGAATTAGAAGGAGTTAACCATGCTTACCGTCATTGCCGAAATTCGCACGCGTCCGGGCCAACATCACCGTCAGGCCGTCCTCGACCAGTTTGCGAAAATTATTCCAACCGTTCTTAAAGAAGAGGGGTGCCACGGTTACGCACCGATGGTGGATCATGCCGCGGGCGTGAGTTTTCAGACTCTGGCGCCTGACTCGATCGTGATGATTGAACAGTGGGAAAGCGTTGCGCACCTTGAGGCGCATCTGCAAACCCCGCATATGAAAGCCTACAGCGACGCGGTAAAAGACGATGTGCTGGAAATGAATATTCGTATTCTGGAATCCGGCGTTTAAGTTATTACCCTCGTCTGACGTCGCCCTGATGCGATGCGCAAGTGTCGCCATCAGGCTGCGGCGTCATGTCGGATTCGCTTATCCGGCCTGCGGCATGCAGACCGGATAAAGCGTGCAACAACCGTTACACGTCGAGATCCGCGAGATCGCCTTTTTCCTGTAGCCAGTTGCGTCGATCTTCAGAACGTTTCTTTGCCAGCAGCATATCCATCATCGCGTTAGTACGCTGATCGTCTTCATCGCTAATGGTGAGCTGCACCAGGCGGCGAGTATTTGGATCAAGCGTGGTTTCGCGTAACTGCATCGGGTTCATTTCACCCAGGCCTTTGAAACGCTGGACGTTCGGCTTGCCTTTCTTACGCTTCAGTTGTTCCAGTACGCCCGCCTTCTCTTCTTCCGTCAGCGCGTAATAGACCTCTTTACCCAAATCGATACGGTACAGCGGCGGTAGCGCGACGTAGACATGACCATTCTTCACCAGCGCGCGGAAATGTCTGACAAACAGCGCGCAAAGCAGCGTAGCGATATGCAAACCATCGGAGTCCGCATCCGCCAGGATACAGATCTTGCCGTAGCGCAGCTGACTCAGATCGTCGCTGTCCGGATCGATACCGATCGCCACGGAAATATCATGCACCTCTTGCGAGGCCAGCACTTCATCGGAAGAGACCTCCCAGGTGTTAAGGATCTTACCTTTGAGCGGCATGATCGCCTGATATTCGCGATCGCGCGCCTGCTTGGCGGAACCGCCTGCCGAATCCCCTTCCACAAGGAACAGCTCGGTCCGATTAAGATCCTGCGCGGTACAGTCCGCCAGTTTCCCCGGCAACGCCGGACCGCTGGTGAGCTTTTTGCGCACCACTTTTTTTGCGGCGCGCAGTCGCCGCTGCGCGCTGGCAATCGCCATCTCTGCCAGTTGTTCCGCCGCCTGCACGTTCTGGTTCAGCCACAGGCTGAAGGCATCTTTCACCACGCCGGAAACAAATACAGCACATTGACGCGACGACAGACGCTCTTTGGTCTGCCCGGCAAATTGCGGGTCCTGCATTTTCACGGAGAGCACATAAGCGCAGCGATCCCAGATATCTTCCGCCGACAGTTTGACGCCGCGCGGCAGAATATTGCGGTATTCGCAAAATTCGCGCATCGCGTCGAGCAGGCCCTGGCGCAGACCGTTGACGTGCGTCCCCCCCTGCATGGTCGGGATCAGGTTGACGTAGCTTTCCGTCAGTAATTCACCGCCTTCCGGCAGCCACAATAGCGCCCAGTCAACAGCTTCCGTTTCACCGTTAAAATTACCGATAAACGGCTTTTCCGGCAGCGTCGGCAGGCCGTTTACCGCTTCGCCCAGATAGTCGTTCAGACCATCCTGGTAGCACCAGCGCTGCTCGCTGTTATTCACTTCATCTTTAAAAGTGATTTCCACGCCGGGACACAGCACCGCTTTTGCTTTCAGAACGTGCATTAAGCGAGAGACAGAAAAACGCGGGCTGTCGAAGAAACTTTCGTCCGGCCAGAAATGCACGCTGGTGCCAGTATTACGTTTACCGCAGGTGCCGACAACCTGCAAATCCTGCACTTTTTCGCCGTTTTCAAACGCGATGTTATAGACCTGACCGTCGCGGCGCACGGTCACTTCCACGCGCTTTGACAGGGCATTCACTACCGAAATCCCCACCCCATGCAGACCACCAGAGAACTGATAGTTCTTATTGGAGAATTTACCGCCGGCATGAAGCCGACAGAGGATCAGTTCTACCGCCGGAACCCCCTCTTCCGGATGGATATCCACCGGCATCCCGCGTCCGTCGTCAATCACTTCCAGCGATTGATCGGCATGTAAAATGACATCCACGCGTTTGGCGTGACCTGCCAGTGCTTCATCCACACTATTATCAATTACTTCCTGACCCAAATGGTTGGGACGGGTCGTATCGGTGTACATCCCCGGGCGGCGGCGTACCGGCTCAAGCCCAGTGAGTACCTCAATGGCATCAGCGTTATAAGTTTGCGTCATGGTTTAATTAGCAATTCGAATTGATTGTCAGCAACTGTGCAGTCCAAGAAAATCGACAATCTGGTTGAAATAATCTTCGAAGCCCGTGAATGCGTGATTACCCCCCTCGGTCACTGTCTGACGGCAGGAGGCGTAATATGCCACCGCCTGGCGGTAATCCAGCACTTCATCGCCCGTCTGTTGCAGTAGCCAGATCAGGTCCGGCGCTTCCAGCGGGTCAATCTGCATGACTTTAAGATCATAAATATGGCGAGACTCTAGCACATATTGCTGCCCGGTGTAGGGGTTCTCGTTCTGACCGAGATAGTCGGTCAGTAATTCAAAGGGCCGCACGGCGGGATTCACCACCACAGCCGGCAGCATAAAACATTGCGACAGCCAGGTGGCGTAATAACCACCCAGCGACGATCCTACCAGCCCTAATGGCGCACCGCCATGCTCAAGCACGAGAGATTCCAGCAACTCCGCCGCATCGGCAGGATACGGCGGCAGCTGAGGGACGATCATCTCAACATGCGGATGACGCTCCGCCAGCCAGTTTTTTAGCTGGCACGCTTTTGCCGAGCGAGGGGAACTGTTGAATCCGTGCAAATAGAGAAGCGTAGACATCAGTATCCTTCCGAAGCGGTATCGGGTCGGAACCGGGTATCCTGCAGGCGATGCACTTCCGTCTCCAGGACGCCGTTCGCCTGGAGCTCCAGCGTACGCCAGCCCGGCGCGATAGTATCCAGCGTAAAGTTCGCGCAGTGCGGTTTGAACTGTACGCAGGTTGACGGCGACGCCAGCAGACGGCGACCGTTCCAGTCAAGATCCAGCTCCTGGTGAATATGTCCGCATAACAGATATTTTACACGCGGGAAATTCGCCAGCACGCTATCCAGCTCACCGGCATTACGCAAGCTGTGCTGATCCAACCAACTGCACCCTGCCGGCAACGGATGGTGGTGCAAAAGGAGCAATGTCTGTCTCTCTGGCGCATCGGCGAGCTTACGCTCAAGCCATTCCAGTTGGAACTCGCTCAGTTCGCCATGCGGAACGCCAAACACCTGGCTATCCAGCAACAAAATCTGCCATTGTTCACCGATTAACACGCGTTTAGCCGGGGAAATCCCCGCCTCTTGCAGCGCGCTGTACATTGCTGGCTGAAAATCATGATTGCCCGGTAGCCAAACGCAAGGCGCGCGAAAGCTTGCGATACCCTCAGCAAAATGCTGATAAGCCGCAGCGGATTGATCCTGCGCCAGATCGCCGGTGGCCACGATCAGATCATATTCATACTGTTGCGCCCGAATAGCCTCCAGCACGGCCTGGTAACTTTCCCAGGTATTGACGCCTAACAGCGTTTCATGCTTTTCGGCAAACAGGTGAGTATCTGTAATTTGTAAAATCCTGACTCGGGCCTCACCAGCCAGAGGTAGGGTTAACAGGCTTTCCAAATGGTGTCCTTAGGTTTCACGACGCTAATAAACCGGAATCGCCATCGCTCCATGTGCTAAACAGAATCGTAGCCAGTCGGCCAGAAACTGATTAATTTGATGCTTTTCGTCGCGTTGATGCAACTTTTTATTTGGATAATCATACCGCGCTTTGAAGCGAAAGATCTGCTGGCTTGAACACACTTCAGCCACCATCGCATCATGGTAGAGGCGCACCGTCAGCGACGGCAGGCTCCAGTAGGTGATGGCTGGTGCCGTTTGCTCGATCGTTACAAGCGTAGTGTATCGGGTCGATTCCACAATCGTTAACCGATATTGTACGTTGCCCACCTGATAGCTCACCGTTTCACCGGGGGCGTCATTGCGCGGCAGCAGGCGGCGCAATTGCGAAAAATTGGTTTCGCACAAACGCATCATTTCTGGGAAGTCAGGTGTATAACGCTTCATTTTTTCCACTCGTTTTTTAACTCTTGATGATGCAACTGAAGCCATTGCAAAGCGATGACTGCGGCTGCGTTGTCGATTCTCCCCTCTTCTACCCACTGGTATGCCTGTTCCCGGCTTACCACATGAACCCGAATATCTTCGTTTTCATCCGCCAGACCATGAATACCTGCCGCGGTCGTGGCGTCCACTTCACCCACCAGAATAGATGAGCGCTCGCTGGTTCCTCCTGGGCTCGCCAGGTAACTGATGACCGGTCGGGTGCGGCCCACGGTCAGCCCTGCTTCTTCCATCGCTTCCCGCCGGGCGACCGCCTCAATGGTTTCGCCTTCTTCTATCATGCCAGCGACCATCTCCAGCAGCCACGGCGTAACGCTTGTGTCATACGCGGCAATACGAATCTGTTCGACCAGCACCACCTCGTCGCGTTCAGGGTCAAAGGGTAGCAAGACGGCGGCGTGCCCGCGCTCAAAAATTTCGCGCTTTACCTCGCCACTCATTTCTCCGTTGAATAAACGATGGCGGAATCGATACACATCCAATGAAAAAAAACCGCGATAGCGCGTTTCCCGTGCAATAATTTCTACATCGCTTTTGGTGAAAGTAACTGGCAAGTTGTCTGATTTACGCATTGTGCTGCCCTGCTAGCAATAATGATTAAATGATGAATTTCAAGGGTGGTTGACTGCTGTTTTATCACCCTTGTGGTAAATTGGTGCCAATTAAGGCTCGTATGGCACGTAACGCCAACTTTTTGCAGTGGCGGATTCTGCTAGAATCAGCAATTATTTTTACAAATTGATCAGCGCTAAATACTGCTTCACAACAAGGAATGCAAATGAAGAAATTGCTCCCCATCCTTATCGGCCTGAGCCTGTCGGGGTTCAGCACACTAAGCCAGGCAGAGAACCTGATGCAAGTTTATCAGCAAGCACGCCTGAGCAACCCGGAATTGCGTAAATCCGCTGCCGATCGCGATGCTGCATTCGAAAAAATTAACGAAGCGCGTAGTCCTTTACTGCCGCAACTGGGTTTAGGTGCCGACTACACCTACAGCAACGGTTATCGCGATGCGAACGGTATCAACTCCAATGAAACCAGCGCTTCCCTGCAATTAACGCAGACGCTATTTGATATGTCGAAATGGCGTGGGCTCACCCTGCAAGAAAAAGCAGCAGGCATTCAGGATGTCACCTATCAGACCGATCAGCAGACGCTGATCCTCAATACCGCGAACGCGTATTTTAAGGTATTGAACGCTATTGATGTGCTTTCCTATACCCAGGCGCAAAAAGAGGCTATCTACCGTCAGTTAGATCAAACGACGCAACGTTTTAACGTGGGTCTGGTCGCCATTACCGACGTGCAAAACGCCCGTGCGCAATATGATACCGTACTGGCGAATGAAGTGACCGCCCGCAACAACCTGGATAACGCGGTAGAAGAGCTGCGCCAGGTAACCGGCAATTATTACCCGGAGCTGGCGTCGCTTAACGTCGAACATTTTAAAACCGACAAGCCTAAAGCTGTTAATGCGCTGCTGAAGGAAGCGGAAAACCGTAACCTGTCGCTGTTGCAGGCGCGTTTAAGTCAGGATCTGGCGCGCGAGCAAATCCGTCAGGCGCAGGATGGTCACCTGCCGACGCTGAATTTAACGGCCTCAACCGGCATTTCTGATACCTCTTATAGCGGTTCTAAAACCAACTCCGCCCAGTACGACGATAGCAACATGGGGCAGAATAAAATCGGCCTGAACTTCTCCCTGCCGCTGTATCAAGGCGGGATGGTTAACTCGCAGGTAAAACAGGCGCAGTATAACTTCGTCGGCGCAAGCGAACAGCTGGAAAGCGCGCACCGTAGCGTGGTGCAGACCGTACGTTCTTCCTTTAACAATATTAACGCCTCCATCAGCAGCATCAACGCGTATAAACAAGCAGTCGTTTCCGCGCAAAGTTCTTTGGATGCAATGGAAGCCGGTTACTCGGTCGGTACACGTACCATTGTTGACGTACTGGATGCCACCACCACTCTGTATGATGCCAAGCAGCAACTGGCCAACGCGCGTTATACCTATTTGATTAATCAGTTAAATATCAAATATGCGCTCGGTACGCTGAACGAGCAGGATCTGCTCGCGCTTAACAGTACGTTGGGTAAACCTATCCCGACGTCGCCGGAAAGCGTAGCGCCGGAAACGCCAGAGCAGGATGCTGCCGCAGACGGTTATAATGCCCATAGCGCCGCGCCGGCAGTACAGCCGACCGCCGCTCGCGCCAACAGCAATAACGGCAATCCATTCCGGCATTGATAAGTTATTCGCTGGCGCTGCGCTTATCAGACCTGTGCCCTTGTAGGTCTGGTAAGCGCGGCGCTACCTGTCATGAAGCCGCGCCTGAACGTAAGACAACGTAAAGATCCTGCTATTCCGCCGCATTCTCGCCTTTTCTCGCTTCAATTTCGACCAGTCATCCTCTATTCTGAAGGCATGTTGTATTTACCACTGGGTCCTGGAAGACAAATATGAAACGGACAAAATCCATCCATCACGCATCATTTCGCAAAAGCTGGAGCGCGCGGCATTTAACGCCGGTCGCCCTAGCGGTTACGGCTGTTTTTATGCTGGCTGGCTGTGAAAAAAGCGATGAAACCGTATCGCTGTATCAAAACGCTGATGACTGTTCAGCGGCGAATCCGGGCAAAAGCGCGGAGTGTACAACCGCGTATAACAATGCGCTGAAAGAGGCCGAACGTACTGCGCCTAAGTACGCTACACGCGAAGATTGCGTCGCTGAGTTTGGCGAAGGTCAGTGCCAGCAAGCGCCCGCACAGGCTGGCATGGCGCCGGAAAATCAGGCGCAGGCCCAACAATCCAGCGGCAGTTTCTGGATGCCGCTTATGGCAGGTTACATGATGGGGCGTCTGATGGGCGGCGGCGCAGGCTTTGCGCAACAGCCGCTGTTTAGCTCGAAAAACCCGGCCAGCCCTGCATACGGCAAATATACCGATGCGGCAGGTAAAAACTACGGCGCGGCGCAACCGGGCCGGACAATGACCGTACCAAAAACCGCGATGGCGCCGAAACCTGCCACCACAACAACCGTTACCCGCGGCGGTTTTGGCGAATCCGTCGCCAAACAGAGCACCATGCAGCGTAGCGCTGCCGGTACTTCAACACGTTCGATGGGCGGCTGATACGCATGGAAAGAGTCAGTATTACCGAGCGCCCGGACTGGCGCGATAAAGCGACTGAATACGGGTTTAATTTTCACACTATGTATGGTGAACCGTACTGGTGTGAAGACGCTTATTACAAGTTAACGCTCGCCCAGGTGGAAAAACTGGAAGACGTTACCGCCGAGCTGCACCAGATGTGCCTCAAGGTAGTAGAACGCGTCATCGCCAGCGATGAGCTGATGACGAAGTTCCGTATTCCAAAACATACCTGGGGTTTTGTTCGCCAGTCCTGGCAAACGCAACAACCATCGCTCTATTCCCGCCTCGATTTGGCCTGGGACGGCATCGGCGAGCCTAAGCTGCTCGAAAATAATGCCGACACGCCAACATCGCTGTATGAAGCGGCGTTTTTTCAGTGGATTTGGCTGGAAGATCAGATCAACGCGGGCAATCTGCCGGAAGGCAGCGATCAGTTTAATAGCCTGCAGGAAAAGCTGATTGAACGCTTTGCTGAACTTCGCGAGCAGTACGGTTTTCAGTTGCTGCATCTCACCTGCTGTCGCGATACGGTTGAGGATCGCGGCACCATTCAGTATTTACAGGACTGCGCGGCCGAAGCGGAAATCGCCACCGAATTTCTCTATATCGACGATATTGGTCTGGGGGAAAAAGGCCAATTTACGGATCTGCAGGATCAGGTCATTGCGAACCTGTTCAAGCTCTATCCGTGGGAATTTATGCTGCGCGAGATGTTTTCCACCAAGCTGGAAGATGCCGGCGTGCGCTGGCTGGAACCGGCCTGGAAAAGCATTATCTCCAATAAAGCGTTGTTGCCGCTGTTGTGGGAGATGTTCCCTGACCATCCGAATCTGTTGCCTGCGTATTTCGCCGAAGACGAACATCCGCCAATGGATAAATATGTCGTGAAACCGATCTTCTCCCGCGAAGGGGCGAACGTATCGATTATTGAGAATGGTAAAACGATCGAATCCGTGGAAGGCCCGTATGGCGAAGAGGGTATGATCGTGCAACAGTTCTATCCACTGCCAAAATTCGGCGACAGTTACACCCTGATTGGTAGCTGGCTGATTAACGATCAGCCCGCCGGAATTGGTATCCGTGAAGATCGGGCGCTGATCACCCAGGATCTCTCCCGCTTCTATCCGCATATTTTTGTCGAAGGATAGATTCTCCTGTAAGCCCGATGCGCGTAGCGCCATCGGGCAATCATTCAGCGCCTTATCCGGCCTACCCCACCTGCACCGACAACATACTTATACTGCCCATCTCAATACCGTCGACCGGGATGGTGATAGGTTCCTTGCCGTCCCAGGCGCCAAGTATATACAGCAAAGGTAAAAAGTGCTCCGGCGTCGGGTTCGATAATGCGCCCCCTTCATATTGCAGATAATTCACCAGCGGGTGCTGTTCTACCGGCCCCTGCCACGTCAGATTGGCTTTCACAAAGTCATTAAATGACGCCGCCCAGGGATACGGTTTATTGTCACCGTGCCAACGCACAGTCCGCAGGTTATGAACCACATTCCCGCTGGCCACCAGCATCACGCCTTCGTCACGCAGCGTCGCCAGCTTACGACCCACCTCAAAATGCCATGCCGCCGGTTTGGTACTATCAACACTAAGCTGCACCATCGGGATATCCGCATTCGGGTACATCTTGATCAATACGCCCCAGGAGCCGTGATCAAATCCCCACGCTTCTTTATCGAGCGCGACGGGAACGGGAGCCAACAGTTCAACCAGACGCTGCGCCAGCGCAGGCGATCCAGGGGCCGGATAATGCGTGTCATACAGCGCCTGCGGAAAACCGCCAAAATCATGGAGAGTTTGCGGCCTTTCCATCGCTGTGACGCCCGTCCCGCGGGTATACCAGTGCGCCGACACCACCACTATCGCCTGTGGTCGAGGCAGGGCTTCCCCCAATCGCCGCCAGGCGCGGGTATAATCATTATCGTCCAGCACGTTCATCGGGCTGCCATGCCCCAAAAACAATGCTGGCATACACGTTAAAGACATGATGTTATCCTTACAGGAAAGACATTTTGTTAACATCACCATACGCTTTCTTCACAGAGGAAGAACTCAGATAACTATGATGAAGATCATCAGTTATTTTGAAGGTCAGGTTCGGACGGCAAATTGATAAGGAGTAATGGATGTCAGTACCACTTATTCTGACCTTACTGGCGGGCGCCGCCACCTTTATTGGCGCGTTTCTTGGCGTTCTCGGCCAAAAACCGTCTAACCGCGTGCTGGCTTTTTCGCTGGGCTTCGCCGCAGGGATCATGCTGCTCATCTCGCTGATGGAGATGCTGCCCGCCGCGCTTGATACCGAGGGAATGTCGCCCGTACTGGGCTACGGGATGTTTATTATCGGCCTGTTGGGCTACTTCGGGCTGGACCGCCTGCTTCCTCACGCTCATCCGCAGGATCTGGTGCAAAAGAGGCAGCAGCCGCTTCCCGGCTCGATAAAACGCACTGCGATTTTATTGACGCTCGGCATTAGCCTGCACAACTTTCCGGAAGGGATCGCCACCTTTGTCACTGCCAGCAGCAATCTTGAACTGGGTTTCGGCATCGCACTGGCGGTGGCGTTGCACAATATTCCTGAAGGTCTGGCGGTTGCCGGCCCGGTTTATGCCGCGACGGGCTCAAAACGTACCGCGATTTTTTGGGCCGGTATCTCCGGCATGGCGGAAATTCTTGGCGGCGTACTGGCGTGGCTGATTTTGGGCAGTCTGGTTTCGCCAATCGTTATGGCGGCTATCATGGCGGCAGTCGCCGGTATTATGGTGGCGCTCTCCGTCGATGAACTGATGCCGCTGGCAAAAGAGATCGATCCTAACAATAACCCCAGCTATGGCGTGCTTTGCGGTATGTCCATCATGGGGCTCAGTCTCGTCATTTTGCAGACGATAGGTATCGGTTAAGAGAAACGTCGCGCCGGATGCAGGCCTTTAGCCAGGCAACATCCGGCTGCCCGTCAAGGATATGCGCTATTTCTGCTCATTCATCACGCTGTCGCCTTCGCTCGTCTGGCGAAAACGTTTCGTTCGCGCTTCAAGTAATGCATCTCTGTCTTGCCGAAACGCTCTGCAATAACGCTTCATATGGCAAATATACCCTACTACCACCAGAACGATTAATATTATCCAATACCAGGCAATAAACATCCTTTTTACCCTTAAAATTTAACATCACTAAACATTTAACGTTAAAATTTTACATACCCTTATTTTGACGTATTCATATACTGGCATATTTGTGGAACAAATAAATGATTTTGATCATATAAATCAGTGGTGAAACACAATAATGAAAGAGGTATTAAGCAGAAAACAATGTCGATAAGATCACACTTCGTACTAATTTATATTGTTCTTAAAATATCACACTCCTACTATCGACTCACTCAGGCAATTAAAAAATATTGATACAGAATATACTTTAAAATAAGTAACAGCATCATGACTTATATTTAAAGACCAATCATTTACCTCATTTATTATTCATAAAAACATAGTATATTCAGAAGTATTATATTTAGAAGTTGTATATAAGGAGATATATCCATGTTTGACCAATACCGGAAAACAATACTTGCCGGCGCCGTCGCACTGACATGCGGACTCACCGCAGCCAGTACGTTTGCCGCAGGTTTTCAACCGGCGCAGCCCGCAGGGAAATTAGGCGCAGTCGTTGTCGATCCTTACGGTAATGCCCCTCTCACCGCACTGGTGGAATTAGATAGCCATGTTATTTCAGACGTTAAAGTTACTGTACATGGCAAAGGGGAAAAAGGCGTTCCCGTTACTTATACCGTTGGGAAAGAATCTTTAGAAACCTATGACGGTATTCCTATTTTTGGCCTTTATCAGAAATTTGCCAACAACGTCACGGTAGAATATAAAGAAAACGGCAAAGCCATGAAGGATGACTATGTGGTGCAGACGTCCGCCATCGTCAACCATTATATGGATAACCGTTCTATTTCAGATCTCCAGCAAACGAAAGTTATTAAAGTCGCGCCAGGATTTGAAGATCGCCTTTATCTGGTAAATACCCATACCTTTACGCCGCAGGGCGCTGAATTTCACTGGCATGGCGAAAAAGATAAAAATGCGGGCATTCTTGATGCCGGTCCGGCGGGCGGGGCTTTGCCTTTCGATATCGCCCCTTATACGTTTGTAGTCGACACCCAGGGTGAATACCGCTGGTGGCTGGATCAAGATACCTTCTACGACGGCCACGATATGAATATCAACAAACGCGGCTATCTGATGGGTATTCGTGAAACGCCTCGCGGCACCTTTACCGCGGTACAGGGCCAACACTGGTACGAGTTTGACATGATGGGGCAAATTCTTGCCGATCACAAACTGCCGCGCGGGTTCCTGGATGCGTCTCATGAATCCATCGAAACCGTGAACGGCACCGTACTGCTGCGCGTCGGCAAACGCGATTACCGCAAAGAAGACGGCATACATGTTCATACTATTCGTGACCAAATCATTGAGGTTGATAAGTCTGGCCGCGTAGTAGACGTTTGGGATTTAACCAAAATCCTCGACCCTATGCGTGATGCGCTGCTCGGCGCGCTGGATGCGGGCGCAGTATGCGTGAACGTCGATCTGGCCCATGCCGGACAGCAGGCGAAACTCGAACCGGATACGCCGTATGGCGATGCGCTTGGCGTTGGTGCCGGTCGTAACTGGGCGCACGTCAACTCTATCGCTTATGACGCGAAAGACGACTCCATCATCCTTTCTTCCCGCCATCAGGGTATTGTAAAAATTGGTCGCGATAAGCAGGTGAAATGGATACTGGCACCGTCTAAAGGCTGGAATAAGCAGCTAGCCAGTAAATTGCTGAAACCGGTAGACGATCATGGTAAGCCGTTGACCTGTGACGAAAACGGCAAGTGTAAGGACACCGATTTCGATTTCACCTATACCCAACATACGGCATGGCTTTCCAGCAAAGGCACGTTAACGGTCTTTGATAACGGCGATGGTCGCGGCCTGGAGCAACCGGCTCTACCGACCATGAAATATTCCCGTTTTGTCGAATATAAGATCGATGAGAAGAAAGGCACCGTACAACAAGTTTGGGAATACGGTAAAGAACGTGGATATGATTTCTATAGTCCTATTACCTCGGTTGTTGAATATCAAAAAGACCGCGACACCATGTTCGGCTTTGGCGGTTCTATTAACCTGTTCGACGTTGGTAAACCCACAGTCGGCAAACTGAATGAGATTGACTATAAAACGAAAGAAGTGAAAGTTGAAATTGATGTGCTGTCGGATAAACCCAACCAGACTCACTATCGTGCGTTACTGGTTCATCCAACGCAAATGTTTAAATAAATCACGGGAAGGAATTAATATGTCATCTAAATGGATTACCTCTTTATTTAAAAGCGTAGTATTAACCGCGGCATTGGTCACTCCTTTTGCGGCATCGGCTTTTACCGAGGGCACAGATTATATGGTTCTGGAGAAACCGATTCCTAATGCGGATAAAACGCTGATTAAGGTATTTAGCTATGCCTGCCCTTTCTGCTACAAATATGACAAAGCCGTAACAGGTCCGGTTTCTGATAAAGTAGCCGATCTCGTTACGTTCACCCCGTTCCACCTGGAAACAAAAGGCGAATATGGCAAACAGGCCAGCGAAGTATTTGCAGTCCTGATCGCCAAAGATAAAGCTGCCGGGATTTCGTTATTTGATGCTAAATCACAATTCAAAAAAGCGAAGTTCGCCTGGTATGCGGCTTACCATGATAAGAAAGAGCGCTGGTCAGATGGGAAAGATCCGGCGGCATTTATTAAAACCGGGCTGGACGCCGCAGGCATGAGCCAGGCTGATTTTGAAGCGGCGCTGAAAGATCCTGCCGTTCAGGAGACTCTGGAAAAATGGAAAGCCGCCTATGACGTTGCCAAAATTCAGGGTGTTCCGGCTTACGTCGTCAACGGCAAGTACCTTATCTATACCAAAAACATCAAATCCATCGATTCTATGGCTGAACTCGTTCGGGAACTGGCCACTAAAAAATAAGCAGGGAAACGATTATGGATTTTATTAAGGGATTATGGCGAGACCTACGCGCAAGACCAGTAGATACGCTGGTGAGATGGCAGGAACAGCGCTTTCTGTGGCTGTTAATGGCCATCGCGATGGGAGGGTTAATTATCCTGGCGCACTCGTTCTTCCAAATCTATCTCTACATGGCGCCGTGCGAACAGTGTGTTTACATTCGTTACGCGATGTTTGTGATGGTAATTGGCGGGGTGATTGCGGCAATAAATCCCAAAAATATCGTGCTGAAGCTGATTGGCTGCATCGCGGCGTTTTATGGCAGCATTATGGGCATTAAGTTTTCTATTAAGCTTAATGGTATCCATCATGCGGTACATAATGCGGACCCCGATTCACTTTTTGGCGTGCAAGGATGTTCGACTGACCCGACCTTTCCTTTCAACTTACCGTTGGCGGAATGGGCACCGGAGTGGTTTAAACCTACCGGAGACTGCGGTTATGACGCGCCTATCGTCCCTGATGGCGTAACGCTCAGTAGCGTACAGCAGTGGTTTGTCGATCTCTACCAGCAGTCCGAAGGCTGGTATCTGCTTCCGCCCTGGCACTTTATGAACATGGCGCAGGCATGTATGTTGGCCTTTGGGTTGTGCCTGATTCTGCTGCTGGTGATGAGCGGCGCCTGGGCATTGAAACTGGCCAGAGGAAAATAACCTGAATAGATAAACCAAAGCAGAGGTCTGCATTCAGGCCTCTGCTTTTCTCACAATAATTTTACCATTCAGCTTATTCGTCGTTCTTTGAAACTGAACGATATGGCACCGAAGGAATACAAAAAAGCCGATGACATCTCATCGGCTTTTTTCAACCATGATCCGTTCGATCAGCTGGCTTTGCGCTCATGCGCCTGGCGGTAAGCCACCAGATCTTCAATCGTGACTACCGCCATATTATGCTGGCCTGCAAACGCGATACACTCCGGCGCGCGCGCCATCGTCCCATCGTCGTTAGTCAACTCGCACAGTACACCTGCAGGTTTAAAACCGGCCAGCGTCATCAGATCGATGGTCGCCTCCGTATGACCGCCGCGCGTCAGCACGCCGCCCGCCTGAGCGCGCAGTGGGAAAACGTGCCCCGGACGGTTAAGATCGGACGGTTTTGCGCCATCCTTAATTGCCGCACGCACCGTAGTGACACGGTCAGCGGCGGAAACGCCGGTGGTCACGCCTTCTGCGGCTTCAATGGTCACGGTAAAACCGGTACCGTAGGCGCTGGTGTTGTTTTCCACCATCATTGGTAAGTCGAGCTGCTTACGACGGTCTTCAGTAATACACAGGCAAACAATACCGCTACCGTGACGAATGGTTAACGCCATCTGTTCTACGGTCATCGTCTCTGCGGGGAAAATCATATCGCCTTCGTTTTCACGATCTTCATCATCAAGCACCATCACACCGCGTCCTTCACGCAGCGCATCCAGTGCAAGTTCAACACGTTCAAAAGGCGTACCAAAAGAGGAAAGTAGCGTCTGATTCATGGTAAAAAAACCTCATTAACATTATGGTTACCAGAATCAGGGCAGTCTTAGGAGTGCCGACAAGCGGCAAAAAAATAACGTGAGCGGGTCCATGCCCGACTGGATCGTTACCCTCTCCCATCCGGACTTTAACCGTCGGCCCCGGAATTACACCGGATCTGCTGACCTTTTCGCTATGGCAAAAAGCGCTCGCGGGCTTTCAACCTGCTCTCCGCGTTCCGTCACGGCGCGCCGTGATGAGAAATGCGTTAAACATCGCTGATTTACCGCCGGTGGGGAATTTCGCCCCGCCCTGAGAATAAGCGGGTTAACTATAACGCTATTGATTACCTTCATCAACGCCTTTACTCCGTATGACGTCACACAATTCTGGTTTATGGCGTCCACATATCGCACTACAATAAGAGCTAACACTTACCAGTTCAGGGAAACCACAATGATTGACCCGAAAAAAATTGAGCAAATCGCACGCCAGGTTCATGAGTCAATGCCGAAAGGTATTCGCGAGTTCGGGGAAGATATCGAGAAAAAAATCCGTCAAACGCTGCAATCTCAGCTGACGCGTCTCGATCTGGTGAGCCGCGAAGAGTTTGATGTCCAGACTCAGGTCTTGCTGCGCACCCGGGAAAAACTGGCGCTGCTGGAGCAACGCCTCAGCGAACTGGAAGCTCGCGACAAGCCTGAAGAAGTAAAACCTGCGCCCGCCATCCCGCCAGTCGATCCACAAGAGTAAAAACGTGAACGGGCCTGACGGCCCGCTCATATAAGATCTGAATAATGCCCTGCACCTGTAAAGGGAGCCTGCATTAGTGTTCTAATTCTAACCTTTTCGCCTGAGTCGCCTGCTGGCAGTAAAGCGCGTAACGCTTGCAAAACCAGTCGCGGTGCTCCTCGTCCATATTGCCGGTTACCGCCTGGATATCAACAGGACGCCCCTCCGCCTGCATTCTGGCAAAACTGCGCGCCAGAAAATCGAAATTATTTAATGAATAGACGTTATTGTTGTTCATCAGCATACCCTCCAGTTATTGAATTCTGTTAAGGCTATATGCTTTTTCTAATTTCAGTATTTCCCTATATGTACGGCGGTTTTATACATAACGTGCGCAAATTTAATGCGCAAAATCACAATATTCACCAAAGATAACGACGGATAAATCGCTTTTCGGACTTAAGGAGATATGGGTCACATGATATTGTAACGCAGTGAAATAACAAGCATGAAAATTATCACGCGAACACCCTTCTGAAGGCGGCGACAAGGATAGAAAATATGACCTTATTTGCGGAGTATAACAGCCCCTATCTGTTTGCCATTGCGTTCGTTTTCTTTATCGGCGTGCTGGAGATGATTTCTCTGATTTTTGGCCACTTTCTTTCAGGCGCGCTCGACGCCCATCTCGATCATTATGACGCCCTGTCATCCGGCCCTGCGGGCCAGGCGCTTCATTATCTGAATATTGGACGCGTTCCCGCCCTGGTCGTCCTCTGTCTATTGGCCGGTTATTTCGGCCTCTTCGGTATCCTCATCCAGCATGGCGGGATCATGCTCTGGCAAGTGCCGCTCAGCAATCTGCTGCTGGTCCCGTTGAGCATTGTCCTGTCGGTCTTTGCCGTGCATTACAGCGGAAAAATCCTCGCGCCCTGGCTACCCAGAGATGAAAGCTCCGCCCTCAGGGAAGAGGAATTTATCGGCGGCATGGCGATTATTACCGGCCACGCCGCCGTCGCCGGTACACCTTGCGAAGGAAAATTTACCGATAAGTTCGGCCAGATTCACTATTTACTGCTGGAACCTGAAAAGGGAAAAGAATTTAAAAAAGGAGACAAGGTGCTGATTGTCTGCCGACTTTCCGCAACGCGTTATTTGGCTGAGCGTACCTTCTATGTCTAATTGAGAGGAACTTACATAATGGATGATGTTTTTGGCATATTGCCATCATGGATGTTTACCGCCATCGTGGCGGTTATCGTCTTACTAATTATCGGGATCATTTTTGCTCGCCTCTATCGCCGCGCATCTGCGGAACAGGCGTTTGTCCGTACCGGGCTTGGCGGGCAAAAAGTGGTGATGAGCGGCGGCGCTATTGTGATGCCAATCTTTCACGAAATTATTCCGATCAATATGAATACCCTAAAACTCGAAGTCAGCCGTGCTACCGTCGACAGCCTGATCACCAAAGATCGTATGCGCGTTGACGTGGTCGTCGCTTTCTTCGTGCGTGTAAAGCCCTCTGTTGAAGGTATTGCCACCGCCGCACAAACCCTTGGCCAGCGAACGCTGTCGCCGGAAGATCTTCGTATGCTGGTTGAGGATAAATTCGTTGACGCCTTACGCGCTACCGCAGCCCAGATGACGATGCATGAGCTACAGGATACGCGTGAAAACTTCGTTCAGGGCGTACAAAACACCGTTGCGGAAGATTTGTCGAAAAACGGCCTGGAGCTGGAAAGCGTCTCCTTAACCAACTTTAACCAAACGTCCAAAGAACATTTCAACCCAAACAACGCCTTTGATGCCGAAGGTCTGACGAAACTGACGCAGGAAACCGAACGCCGCCGTCGTGAACGTAATGAAGTGGAACAGGATGTGGAAGTGGCGGTGCGCGAAAAGAACCGCGACGCGCTTGAGCGCAAGCTGGAAATCGAGCAACAAGAAGCCTTTATGACTCTGGAGCAGGAGCAACAGGTTAAAACCCGCACCGCCGAACAAAACGCTAAAATTGCCGCTTTTGAGGCCGAGCGCCATCGTGAAGCAGAACAGACGCGCATTCTTGCTGAGCGGCAGATCCAGGAGACGGAGATCGAACGTGAGCAAGCAGTACGGTCCAGGAAAGTTGAGGCCGAGCGTGAAGTACGTATTAAAGAGATCGAACAGCAACAGGTGACAGAAATCGCCAACCAGACGAAATCTATCGCCATTGCCGCCAAATCCGAGCAGCAATCACAAGCAGAAGCGCGCGCCAACGACGCGCTGGCCGATGCGGTTCGCGCCCAGCAAAACGTAGAAACCACCCGCCAGACCGCCGAAGCGGATCGCGCCAAGCAGGTCGCTCTGATCGCCGCGGCGCAGGATGCGGAAACCAAAGCGGTCGAACTGACCGTTCGGGCAAAAGCAGAGAAAGAAGCGGCAGAATTGCAAGCCGCCGCCATCATCGAACTGGCGGAAGCAACGCGTAAAAAAGGTCTGGCGGAAGCCGAAGCGCAACGGGCGCTGAATGACGCTATCAACGTGCTTTCTGACGAACAAACCAGCCTCAAATTTAAACTAGCGCTCTTACAATCGTTGCCTGCTGTTATTGAGAAGTCTGTTGAACCGATGAAATCCATCGACGGCATTAAGATTATTCAGGTCGATGGCCTCAATCGCGGCGCGACGGCGGGCGACGTCGCCGCTGGCGGCGCTAACGGGGGAAACCTGGCGGAACAAGCGTTATCTGCCGCGCTCACCTATCGTACCCAGGCGCCGCTGATCGATTCGCTGTTAAACGAGATTGGCATCGCCGGCGGCTCGCTAAAGGCGCTGACCACGCCGTTGGTTTCATCGGCAACGGATGAGATTAATCGCGAAGCAACGGTAAAAGAGCAATAACCCCCGCCATATCTCCTGTCCCTGGTCATAAGACCGGGGATTTTTTTATCTTTTTTCCACCTTGTCTGTACAAAGCGTTATGACCAGCAGGCCATTTTGCGTGGGCGATCCAGTAACGCAAAATCGGCGGGAGAAAGCCCTTGCGTCAGACAGACCACTCACCAACAATCGCGATGTCAGCAAGGGGCTGAAACGGGAAAGCCCCTCCCGAGGAAGGGGCTTTAATAAGGAAAGGGTTATGATGCACCAGGTCATCATACTGATTGTTCTGTTACTGATAAGTTTCGCAGCTTACTAACAGCCAATCAGAGGGGGGAGAGATCCCCTCTCACCCTTATTCCTTTACTTTAGGTCGAAAAAAAAGCAGCGTCAACCGCGAGATACGCGTCGAAACAAAATGTCCGACGCGCCTTCAAAATCAGCGCCCGCAGCGTCTGTAACGCCTGATGACGCGGTTTTACTTTTCGCTCTCGGTCTGGATCTTTTTGATGATATTGGTCGTGGAACAACCATCTTCGAAGTTCAGCACCATGACTTCGCCGCCGTTGGCCCAGACCTCTTCGCTGCCCGCGATCTCTTCCGGCTTATAGTCGCCGCCTTTTACCAGCAGATCCGGCAGAATACCGGCAATCAGTCGTTGCGGCGTATCCTCTTCAAAAGAGACAACCCAGTCGACTGACTCCAGCGCGCCCAGCACGATCATACGCTGTTCGAGCGGATTAACCGGACGGCTTTCGCCTTTCAGACGTTTAGTCGAGGCGTCACTATTGACCGCAACAATCAGGCGGTCGCCCAGTTTGCGCGCGTTCGCCAGATAAGAGACATGGCCCGCGTGCAGAATATCGAAAACGCCGTTGGTCATGACCACTTTCTCGCCACGCTTACGCGCGCTGGCGACGGCCTGTCTCAACTCCTCTTCGGTCATGACGCCGAAGCCGGTATCCGCGCGTCCGCGCACTGCGTTTTCCAGCTCAATAGGGGAAACCGTTGACGTCCCGAGTTTACCTACCACTACGCCCGCCGCCGCATTGGCGAAATAACACGCCTCCTCCAGGGTATTTCCCGCCGCCAGCGTCGCCGCCAGCACGCCGATCACCGTATCGCCCGCACCGGTAACATCATAAACTTCCTGCGCCTGCGTCGGCATATGTAGCGGCGCTTTATTCGGTTGCAGCAGCGTCATTCCCTGTTCGGAACGCGTGACCAACAGCGCGGAAAGGTCGTAATCGGCAATGAGCTTCATGCCGCGTTCAACCAGTTCGTCTTCGCTTTTACATTTCCCCGCGACCGCCTCGAATTCAGAAAGGTTTGGCGTCAGCAGCGTGGCGCCGCGGTAACGTTCAAAATCCGTTCCTTTCGGATCGATGAGCACCGGCACGCCCGCCTGGCGCGCCAGGGAAATCATAGTCTGCACGCTGGTCAGAGCGCCTTTGGCATAATCGGACAATACCAGCGCGCCGATCGATCCCAGCGCCTGGTTGATACGCTCATGCAACGGCTGCGGGTCCACCCCCTCAAAGCCCTCTTCAAAATCAAGACGAATGAGCTGCTGATTACGTGATAGCACGCGCAGTTTGGTAATTGTCGGATGCGTCGGCACAGAAACGAAGTCGCACTTCACATTGACCTCCGCCAACGTTTTGCTCAGCGCGCGCGCGGCGTCATCAATACCCGTCAGGCCGACCAGACGGGCGTTCGCTCCCAGAGACGCAATGTTCATCGCCACGTTCGCCGCGCCGCCCGGACGTTCCTCAACGGTATTTACCTTAACCACGGGCACCGGCGCTTCCGGTGAAATACGGCAAGTGGGGCCATACCAATAGCGATCCAGCATTACATCACCCACAACCATGACGCCTGCACGTTCAAACGCTGGCAGATTTACTTTCATTCCTGTCTCCTGAGAGATTCAAAATTTGCGCGCGATAATAGCATAATTCAAACGGCTACCAGCCACTTCCGCCAGCTTGCCTGCACCAGCGCGCGCTCTTTGCTAAAACACGTCTGCGCCACATGACCGGGAAGCTCCTGCAACGCCAGGTGGTGCAGTTCATCACGCAGTGTGGTGTAGGCTACCGTCAGCGCCTGCGCTTCGTGTTCATCCATAATGCCGTTTTGCGCCAGAAGCTCCAGGATGCGCACGTTATCAGACCAGCGCGTTAATTTAGGTTTTTCATGAGCGTAGCGCAGTACCAGATATTGCGCGATAAACTCAATATCCGTAATACCGCCTTCATCAGCTTTAATATCAAAACGATCACGATGCTTATTGCCGAGATGCGCCCGCATTTTCTCGCGCATTTCACGCACTTCAGTCTGCAATGTCTTGCCGTCGCGCGCCGTCGTCATGATAGTGCGGCGCACCGTATCAAACTGTGAGGTAAGCTGCGGGTCGCCATATACCACGCGAGCGCGTACCAACGCCTGATGTTCCCAGGTCCAGGCTTCATGCTGCTGATAATCGGCAAACGCGTCCGCTGAAGTCACCAGCATTCCCGCCGCGCCAGAGGGGCGTAGACGCGCATCCACCTCATACAAAATGCCGGAGGAGGTGCGCGTACTGAACAGATGCATAATGCGCTGCGCCAGGCGCAGATAAAACTGCCGCCCGTCGATTTCGCGTTCGCCGTTGGTCATGACGTCCATCGGACAGTCATGCAGGAAGATGAGATCCAGATCGGAACTGTAGCCCAGCTCCCATCCGCCCAACTTGCCATAACCGACAACCGCAAACCCCCGCCCCTGGCGCTCGTCCAGATGCGCTGGCTGACCATAACGCGCAACCATTTGCGTCCACGCCTGCTGCACCACAGCATCAATCATCGCCTCCGCCAGCCATGTGAGGTGATCGCTCACTTTCATCACCGGCAGCGTACCGGCAATATCCGCCGCCGCAATCCGCAAAAGCTGTGCCTGTTTAAACTGGCGTAATGCCTCCAGTTGTTGTTCTTCGTCTTCTTCCGGCACGCGCAGTAAATATTGACGTAATTCGTCGCGGTAAGCGTCGGTAGCCGTCGGCTGATAAAGCGTGCCGGGGTCGAGCAGTTCATCAAGCAACAACGGATAACGCGCCAATTGGCTCGCTATCATTGGCGAAGCGGCGCAGAGCATAATCAGGTGTTTCAGCGCGCCGGGAAATTCGCTCAGCAGCTCCAGATAGGTGGTGCGAGTGACAATCCCCGCCAGCAACGGCGTTATCCGCGATAGCGTAACAGCGGCGTCTTCGCGAGAACAGACATCAGCAAGCAGGTGCGGCATCAGTTGGTCCAGCACTTGCCGCCCGCGCGGGCCGATAGGGCGTTTATCCAGTTCCTTACGGAAGTCAGCGATGAGGGTCAGAACTTGTCGCCGATCCTCATCGGCTAAATGCGCCAGCACTGGCGTCGAATCATCCTCCTGTAGCGCATCCTGCCATACTTCACGCCACGGCTCTGAACGTTCTTCCTCCTGCGGGGTATCGGCTTCATCATCGCCAATTAATTCGTTGAATACGCGGCGTACATTAGCCATATGATCCGTCAGTTCGCCAACAAGCTGCGGCCAGTTCTCCGCCTTCATTCCCCAGGCCAGCCGCGCCCGATTCAGATCGTCGGCAGGCAACGTTTGCGTCTGTTCGTCATTGATGCTTTGCAGCAGATTCTCCAGACGACGTAGAAAAAGATAGGCCATGCGCAGTTGCGCCACGTCATTCTCAGGCAGCAAATGCAGCGCAGCGATAGCATCCAGCGTCGGCAGTAACGAACGCGACTGTAGCGACGGCTCGCGTCCGCCGCGGATGAGCTGGAATACCTGCACGATAAACTCAATTTCCCGAATACCGCCCGCGCCAAGTTTAATGTTGTCCTTCAAACCGCGGCGTCGCACTTCGCGGGCGATCATCCCTTTCATATTACGTAGCGACTGGATGACGCTGAAATCGATATAGCGGCGGAAAACGAAAGGCCGCAGCATGGCGCGTAATTCACGAGACCAGGCGTCGTCGTTATCACCCATTAGCCGCGCTTTCACCATGGCGTAGCGTTCCCAGTCGCGTCCTTGTTCCTGATAGTAATCCTCCAGCGCGGCAAAACTCAGGACCAGCGGGCCGCTGTCGCCAAACGGTCGCAGGCGCATGTCCACCCGATAGACAAAACCATCCATTGTGGGCTGATCCAGCGCTTTGATCAGCCGCTGCCCGAGACGCGTAAAAAACTGGGCGTTATCGAGTTCACGGCGTCCGCCCCGGGTCTCGCCATGTTCCGGCCAGGCGAAAATCAGATCGATATCAGAAGAAAAATTCAGTTCGCCGCCGCCCAGCTTGCCCATGCCTAAAATCAGCAGCGGCTGCGGAACGCCCTGCGGGTTACAGGGGGTTCCCCATTCGCGGCAACAGGCGGCATACAGCCAGTCGCGCGCCCCCACAATGAGCGTCTCCGCCAGATGGCTCAACTGTTGTAAAATAGTCTCATCGTCCACCAGCGACAGCGTCTGCGCCCAGGCGATGCGTACCATGATGCGACGACGAAAAAGCCTCAGTTCACGCATCAGCGAGGCGTCGTCACAGACACCTGCCAACGCCTCCTGTAACCAGCCAGCATAATGTCGCCATTCATCAGCCTGCGGCGATGCGGATTCCAGTTCGGCAAGCCACTCCGGATGCGCTATCACGCTATCCAGCGCAAAATCGCTAAATGTAAGTACTGACTTCGCCTGCGCGCTAAGCGATGTCTCAGTAAATCCTTCTGGTAGGCGCTCAACAACGGTCTGCCAGTACTGCGATAAGGGTGAAGAGAGCGGCGTCATTTAGGGGATATCCTTTAAATAATGCCGGATGGCGGCGTTTCGCCTGATCCGGCCTACAAGTCCGCATACCGTAAGCCTGATAAGCGCAGCGTCATCAGGCGCTTTCTACGGTTCTGATTATCGTTTTCCGCTGTGCAACCAGAACGGCTGCTGGTTAATGGCCTCATTACGGAAATGTTCAATTTCAATACGTTGTCCGGTAATAATGGCGTGACGCAATCCCTGCCAGTTCTCCAGCCATGCCTGCGCGACCATCGCATCATAATACCCGGCCAGCAGTAAAACGCTGTCAATATCGCGAGTCAAACGCGGCAACTGGTCGCGATACTTATCACCCAGCGGTTGTCCAAAAACTTTTTTTAATTCAGCAGCATGACGAGAAAGATGAATGTCGGCGAAACGCTTAAAAGAATCGGCCATTTTGGCCTGCGCCTTCGCGTCCAGAAATGGCTGCCAGGCTTTCGTCACCAGCCATTCCGTCAATGCCAGTTTCGCCATCGCCGTTTGCGTACTATAAACGGCTGTGACGGCGGACACCGCGGATGTCATCGTCGCTTCCGCCTGGGTAAGTAGATCACGTAAGTGAGCGCTCGCTTTACGTGGAACAATGCCACCAAAAAGCATTAAGGCATGGCGCACTAATCCCATAGCATCCAGCACGTGTTCTTTCGCCGACTCGTCGCCGCGCAGCCAGAGCTCTTCATGGTACTGCCACTGTGACAACGCCAGATCCAGCGAGGCCTCCAGCCCTTGCTCTACCGTGGCTTTCGCGGCGGTCCGCAGAATTGTCGTTGGTGTATTCTCTCGCGGCGCATTCCCCTGCGCCAGGTGATAACCTCGCGCCGCCTTACTCAGACTGCCCTGACGCAAACCGGTTTGCGACAGCAGTTGCTTCGCCAGTTTTAACACGGCGCGCGTATCGCCGCGAAGCAACTCAAGCTCCAGCTCACAAATCGGTTCGGCAAACTCGCCCGCTTTTACGTCGCCGAGATCGAGCGCAATTTCAATCCTGCTGCCATCAACGTCCAGACACCATTTTTCCCGGTAAAAATCGGTACTGAACAGCGGCTGTACGCTTGATGCCAGGCCAGCGGGCAGTTTGCCATCCGGCCAGACCTCCGCCGGAAGTTGCGTCAGATCCAGCACGGGTTCGCTTAGCGCGACATTGTATTCGGGTCGCTGGTGCAGCCCGCCCGTTACCCGGCCGGCAATTTTCATGGTCATTTCATAGCGCCCATTTTCACCACGAATACGCAGCCCCATATCATGGCGGCGTAGCCAGTTATCAGGCGTTTCGAAGTAGATATTCAGCAACTGGCTGGGCGCATGATGCTCGCCGCCGAGCGTATGAAGATGATTTCGCAGCGCATCTACGGCGTCGTGATTGACGATAAACTTTAATTCGATTTCCTGAGCCATGGCCTTGTACTTATGGGTTATGTCACATCTGGGAAGATTCTTGGCGAACTTACCCGCATTATTTTTGTCAGTAGATAGTATTTTGCGCCAAATTGCCATGCAACGAGCAATTTGACGGGCGTAAAAGTTTGACGTAGCGGCAAAGGCGACACAGATGATTCCGATTGATGTCGACGACTTTGCGTAGCGACACTGATGCCGTTACTATCGTTCCACTTTCTCTGACAATAACGACAGCCTGATGCCAAAATTACGCCTGATTGGACTAACTTTACTTGCGCTTAGCGCCACCGCCGTCTCTCATGCTGAAGAGACGCGTTACGTTTCTGATGAACTGAATACCTGGGTCCGCAGCGGTCCGGGAGATAATTATCGCCTTGTGGGTACCGTCAACGCCGGCGAGGAAGTCACGCTCTTACAGAGCGATGCCAACTATGGTCAAATTAAAGACAGTTCTGGTCGTACTGCCTGGATACCGTTAAAAGAACTGAATACCACGCCAAGCCTGCGTACCCGCGTGCCGGATCTGGAAAATCAGGTCAAAACGTTGACTGATAAACTCAACAATATTGATACCACGTGGAATCAGCGCACCGCCGATATGCAGCAGAAAGTGGCGCAAAGCGACAGCGTCATCAACGGGCTAAAAGAAGAGAACCAGAAGCTGAAAAACGAGCTGATTGTCGCGCAGAAAAAAGTTAGTGCCGCGAATCTGCAACTGGATGACAAACAGCGCACCATTATTATGCAGTGGTTTATGTATGGCGGCGGCGTATTGGGTATTGGCTTGCTGTTAGGGCTGGTGCTGCCGCATATGATCCCAAGCCGTAAACGCAAAGACCGCTGGATGAACTAAATCGCCTTCTCTGCGGCACTGTCTTATCATTAGAGGATGATCGTTTTTAAAAGGAAAGTGGCGTGAAGATTTATCTGGTCGGTGGTGCGGTTCGGGATGCGTTGTTAGGGCTACCGGTTAAAGATAAAGATTGGGTCGTTGTCGGCGCCACGCCGCAGGAGATGCTTGATGCGGGCTACCAGCAGGTAGGCCGTGATTTTCCTGTGTTTCTCCACCCGCAAACTCACGAAGAATACGCGCTGGCGCGTACCGAGCGTAAATCCGGTTCCGGCTACACGGGCTTCACCTGTTATGCCGCGCCGGACGTTACCCTGGAAGCCGATCTCCAGCGTCGCGATCTGACCATTAATGCTCTGGCGCGCGACGATGACGGCCAGATTATCGACCCTTACCACGGGCGCCGGGATCTGGAGGCGCGTCTACTGCGCCATGTCTCTCCCGCGTTTGGCGAAGATCCCTTGCGCGTATTGCGCGTGGCGCGTTTTGCCGCCCGTTACGCTCATCTTAGTTTCCGTATCGCCGATGAAACACTGGCGCTAATGCGCGACATGACCGCGGCAGGCGAGCTGGAACATCTGACGCCGGAACGGGTATGGAAAGAGACGGAAAATGCGCTTACCACCCGCAATCCGCAGGTTTACTTCCAGGTATTGCGCGACTGCGGCGCCCTGCGCGTCCTGTTTCCGGAAATCGACGCCCTGTTTGGCGTGCCCGCGCCGGCAAAGTGGCATCCGGAAATTGATACCGGAGTTCATACGCTGATGACGTTGTCGATGGCCGCCATGCTCAGTCCGCAGCTTGATGTCCGTTTCGCCACGCTTTGTCATGATCTGGGCAAAGGCTTAACGCCGAAAAACCTCTGGCCGCGCCATCATGGCCACGGCCCGGCGGGCGTGAAACTGGTCGAACAGTTATGCCAGCGTTTGCGCGTCCCCAATGACCTGCGTGATTTAGCTAAACTGGTCGCCGAATACCATGATCTGATCCACACCTTTCCGATACTCCAGCCGAAAACGATCGTTAAGCTGTTTGACGCCATTGATGCATGGCGTAAACCGCAGCGCGTCGAGCAGATTGCGCTGACCAGCGAAGCCGATGTCCGTGGACGTACCGGATTTGAAGCGTCGGATTACCCGCAGGGGCGCTGGCTGCGCGAAGCCTGGCAGGTGGCGCAGGCGGTACCAACGAAAGAGGTGGTGGAGGCCGGATTTAAGGGCATTGAGATTCGCGAGGAGCTGACGAAGCGACGAATTGCAGCGGTCGCCAACTGGAAAGAGAAGCGCTGCCCGAACCCCGCCAGCTAAACGCCATCCGGCACGATAAATTGCCTGATGGCGCTGCGCTTATCAGACCGGCAAAACAGTTAGGCCGGACAAGGCGGTACGCCGCCATCCGGCACGGTCAATCATCAGAAGAAGACAACGTAAACGGCAGCCGCCACCACAAAGCGGTAAATCGCAAACGGAATAAACGAGATACGCTTAATCAGTTGCAGGAAGGTCTTGATGGCGATCAGCGCCACCACAAACGCCGTCACAAAGCCCACTGCGAACATCGGAATATCCGCTGCGGTCAGGAATGACCAACTTTTGTAGAGATCCAGAACCGTTGCGCCCATCATCATCGGCACAGCCAGTAAGAACGAGAACTCAGAGGCGGCGTAACGGCTGACGCCCATCAGCATCCCACCGGAAATGGTCGCTCCGGAACGCGAGAAGCCCGGCCACAGCGCCAGACACTGGAAACAACCAATCATAAACGCCTGACGATACGTCATATCATCCAGCCCCGGCGCGCGCGGTTCTTTCGGCTTCAGGCACTCGGCGGCAATCAGCAACAGACCGCCTACCACCAGCGCGTACATCACGTTAATTGGGTTAAATAGCGACTTGATCGTGTCATGAAAGACTAACCCCAGCACCACCGCCGGAATCATGCCCAGCAGGATGTGAATCAACGTTAATCGACCTTTACTTTCACCTTCACGCTGTAGCGGGCGGCCAAAGTGAATACCGATGAGACCAAACAACCGCCGCCAGAACATCACCACGACCGCCAGAATAGATCCAAGTTGAATCACCACTTCGAATGTCTTGGCCGTATCGCCTTCAAACCCCAGCAGATGACCCACAATAATCATATGGCCCGTGCTGGATACCGGCAAAAACTCCGTCAATCCTTCGACCACACCCAAAATTGCCGCTATCAGCAGCGAGTGCATATCGCTCATCAATAAACCCCTAAAATGAAAAACACTGCAAAAATGGATCTCGCGTTAAGACCCCATATATAACCGTTTGGTTTAAAAAATATAAAATTATTTATTTTTATTTCAGATTATTGCCACGCTCAATAATTACCCCTACGTTCGCCGCGCGCGCGACGGCGCCAGGCTTGCTCAGTTTGATGCGAACCCACGGAGAATTGAATCGGCTAAGCAGCAGGTCCGCCACCTCTTCCGCCACGCGCTCGACCAGAGCAAAACGACCGCCTTCGACATGATTTATCACCGTGTCGGCGATATCCGCATAACTTAGACAATCTGCGACATCATCGCTTTTCGCCGACTTGCGGTTATCCCATGCCATTTCGATATCGAACACCAGTTTTTGCTCGATAGTCTGTTCCCAGTCGTAAACACCGATAGTGGTGATTACCGAAAGTTGCTCTATAAATACAATATCCATCACGACCTGCCTGCTTTTTGGCTAACCCGGATACCACTTCCGGCGAAATGTGCGTATTATCCACAGAAATAGTAAATAAAACGACACTTTCAATACGGAACAGCTTATGAGTGCAATCGCGCCTGGAATGATCCTCTTCGCGTACCTCTGCGGCTCAATTTCCAGTGCCATTCTGGTTTGCCGCATCGCCGGGCTGCCCGATCCGCGAGAAAGCGGCTCCGGCAACCCGGGCGCGACGAACGTATTACGAATCGGTGGCAAGGGAGCGGCTGTCGCGGTACTTATTTTTGACATCCTTAAAGGCATGTTGCCCGTCTGGGGCGCGTATGCGTTAGGCGTTACCCCTTTCTGGCTGGGGCTTATCGCTATCGCCGCCTGTCTGGGACATATCTGGCCGGTCTTTTTTGGCTTTAAAGGTGGGAAAGGCGTAGCAACCGCGTTTGGCGCCATTGCGCCCATCGGCTGGGATTTAACCGGCGTCATGGCAGGCACCTGGCTGCTGACGGTCCTGTTAAGCGGTTATTCATCGTTAGGGGCGATTGTCAGCGCCTTGATTGCGCCGTTTTACGTCTGGTGGTTTAAACCGCAGTTCACCTTCCCGGTGTCGATGCTGTCATGTCTCATTTTGCTGCGCCATCATGACAACATCCAGCGTCTGTGGCGTCGCCAGGAGACGAAAATCTGGACGAAGCTGAAAAAGAAACGCCAGAAAGATTGAGCTGGAGCTGCGTCTGGAAGAGGGCCTCAACCGTCTGGGGCTCGGCCCACAAGGATTGACCGGCAATAGCTCGGTGATAGGCGTACATATCGAATCCGCCGCGCGTCACCCTTCCACCATTGGCGTGGTTAGGCGCGATTTTCGGCCTGATCTTCCTGGTGCTGCTGATCGTCACCGGGCTGTTGTGGATGCCCGTCGTTTTGCTGTAAACCCGTTGGGGCGGCATGATGTCGCCCCCTTTTTCCGCTTTTACGCCGCCGGCAGCTCGGCCAGCGGCCAGCGCGGACGTACCGTTACGCCAAGATCCGCCGTAACGCCCGCCTTAAACCGCACCATTCCGGCATAGGCGATCATCGCCCCGTTGTCAGTACAAAACTCCGGGCGCGCATAGAACACTTCGCCGCGGCGTTTTTGCATCATTTCGGCAAGCTTCGCGCGCAGCGTGCGGTTAGCGCTGACGCCGCCCGCCATGACCAGACGCTTAAAACCGGTGCTTTCCAGCGCGCGCTTGCACTTGATCATCAGCGTATCCACGACCGCATCTTCAAAAGCGCGCGCAATATCAGCGCGAGTTTGTTCGTCGTCGCCATTACTACGAATGGTGTTAGCGGCAAAGGTTTTCAGACCGGAAAAACTAAAATCCAGCCCCGGACGATCGGTCATCGGGCGCGGAAAGACAAAACGCCCCGCCGTCCCCTGCGACGCCATTTTCGACAGCATCGGGCCGCCAGGATAATCCAGCCCCAACAATTTGGCGGTTTTATCAAACGCTTCACCGGCGGCATCGTCAATCGACTCTCCCAGCAGTTCGTACTGACCGATTCCGGTCACGCTAATGAGCTGCGTATGTCCGCCGGAGACCAGTAGCGCCACAAACGGGAATTCCGGGGGATTATCTTCCAGCATTGGCGCCAGCAGATGACCTTCCATATGGTGTACAGGAATGGCCGGCACATTCCAGGCAAATGCCAGTGAACGCCCGACGGTTGCGCCGACCAGCAGCGCGCCGACCAGGCCCGGGCCTGCGGTATAGGCCACCGCGTCGATATCGCTCGCCGTCAGACCGGCTTCTTTTAATGCCGCCTGAATCAGCGGCACGGTTTTACGCACATGATCGCGGGAAGCCAGTTCAGGCACTACGCCGCCGTAGTCAGCATGTAATTTCACCTGACTATACAATTGGTTGGCTAACAGACCCTTTTTGTCGTCGTAAATAGCGATGCCGGTTTCATCGCAGGATGTTTCAATACCCAGTACACGCATGACTTGTTTTACCTCGCTCTAATACCGCGCAGTGTAGGTCGAATGCGGGTGGATGTATACCCTCAGTCCCGACTTCGTGTATACTCCCTCCCCTTATAAAAGTCCCGTTCAAAAAAGGCCGCGGTGCTTTACAAAGCAGCAGCAATTGCAGTAAAATTCCGCACCATTTTGAAATAAGCTGGCGTTGATGCCAGCGGCAAACCGAATTAATCAAAGGTGAGAGGCACATGCCGGTAATTAAAGTACGTGAAAACGAGCCGTTCGACGTAGCTCTGCGTCGCTTCAAGCGTTCCTGCGAAAAAGCAGGTGTTCTGGCGGAAGTTCGTCGTCGTGAGTTCTATGAAAAACCGACGACCGAACGTAAGCGCGCTAAAGCTTCTGCAGTGAAACGTCACGCGAAGAAACTGGCTCGCGAAAACGCACGCCGTACTCGTCTGTACTAATCTTTTGAGAGCGGGCTGCTCTCAATTCAGATCGAGTTGTAGTTGTAAGGCCGTGCTTCCGAAAGGAATGCGCGGCTTGTTTTCGTTTATGCATTAGCATATACACAAAATCATTCATGCTGCGTCCAGGCGGCAAGAGAGTAAATCCCCGGCGCTTACGCAAGTCAGCGACAGGGGTGAGCGAACGTAGCCAACACTACGGCAGCCTGAAGAATGACGTGTATAAAAGGGGCATATGGCTGGACGAATCCCACGCGTATTCATTAATGACCTGCTGGCGAGAACCGATATCGTCGATCTGATCGACGTGCGCGTAAAACTCAAGAAACAGGGCAAGAACTATCACGCGTGTTGTCCATTCCATAATGAGAAAACCCCTTCTTTCACCGTAAACGGTGAAAAACAGTTTTATCACTGCTTTGGATGCGGCGCGCATGGCAATGCGATCGACTTTTTGATGAATTACGACAAGCTCGAATTTGTCGAAACCGTCGAAGAATTAGCGGCCATGCATAACCTGGAAATTCCCTATGAAGCAGGCACCGGGCTTAGCCAGATAGAGCGCCATCAACGGCAAAACCTCTATCAGTTGATGAATGGTCTGAATGACTTTTATCAGCAGTCGCTTACCCATCCTGCGGCAAAACCTGCGCGTGACTATCTGCAAAAGCGCGGTCTGAGCGCTGAAATTATTCAGCGTTTCGCCATTGGCTTCGCGCCGCCAGGTTGGGATAACGCGTTAAAGCGCTTCGGTAATAACAGCGATAACAAGGCATTGTTGCTGGATGCCGGGATGCTGGTCAATAACGAGCAGGGCAGCACTTACGATCGTTTCCGTAATCGGGTCATGTTCCCTATTCGGGACAAACGCGGCAGGGTGATTGGTTTTGGCGGTCGAGTTCTGGGGAACGACACGCCGAAATACCTTAACTCTCCGGAAACGGACATTTTCCATAAAGGCCGCCAGCTATATGGTCTTTATGAGGCTCAGCAATATAGTGCTGAACCGCAACGCTTGCTTGTGGTCGAAGGTTATATGGATGTCGTCGCACTAGCGCAATACGACATTAACTATGCGGTCGCTTCGCTGGGTACCTCAACCACGGCAGACCATATGCATATGTTATTCCGGGCGACGAACAACGTAATTTGCTGTTACGACGGCGACCGGGCTGGCCGTGATGCCGCCTGGAGAGCGCTGGAAACAGCAATGCCTTATATGACCGACGGTCGGCAGGTACGCTTTATGTTTTTACCTGACGGCGAAGACCCGGATACGCTGGTGCGTAAAGAAGGCAAGGCGGCTTTTGAAGCGCGGATGGAGCAGGCGCAGCCGCTCTCTACGTTTCTGTTTAATAGCCTCCTGCCGCAGGTGGATTTAAGCTCGCCGGATGGCAGCACGCAGTTAGCCGCACTGGCGCTGCCGCTCATTAATCAGGTGCCTGGCGACGCACACCGTATTCAGTTGCGCCAGACGTTGGGGCTGAAGTTAGGCATTTTCGATGATAGTCAGCTTGATCGTTTAGTGCCAAAACAGGCGGAAAGCGGCGTTTCCCGCCCGGCTCCGCAGCTAAAACGCACGACCATGCGTATACTGATAGGATTACTGGTGCAAAACCCAGATCTCGCGCCGTTAGTGCCGCCATTAGACGCGCTGGATCAGAATAAGCTGCCTGGACTTGGCTTATTTAAAGAATTGGTCAAAACTTGTTTGGCTCAGCCAGGTCTTACTACCGGACAACTTCTGGAACTCTACCGTGGCACAAATGATGCTGCGACCCTTGAAAAATTATCGATGTGGGACGATATAGCAGATAAGGCGATTGCCGAAAAAACCTTTACCGACTCACTCAACCATATGTTTGATTCGCTGCTGCAACTGCGACAAGAAGAGCTGATCGCTCGCGATCGCACTCATGGTTTAAGCAGCGAAGAACGCCGAGAGCTCTGGACGTTAAACCAGGAGCTGGCCAGAAAATGAATTTAACGGCTTAAATGCCGCATATCGATCGGGAAGCCCCCGACAGCCGCAGTGAGAGGCAGCGGCCAAAATATAAGTATGCCCTCGCTTTAAATGTCGACAGCTATACCGTCGACACCAATCAAACGAATAAGTGTGGATACCGTCTTATGGAGCAAAACCCGCAGTCACAGCTGAAACTTCTTGTCACCCGTGGTAAGGAGCAAGGCTATCTGACCTATGCTGAGGTCAATGACCATCTGCCGGAAGATATCGTCGATTCAGATCAAATTGAAGATATCATCCAAATGATCAACGACATGGGTATTCAGGTAATGGAAGAAGCGCCTGATGCCGATGATCTGCTGCTGGCTGAAAATACCACCAGCACCGATGAAGATGCGGAAGAAGCTGCTGCACAAGTTCTGTCCAGTGTTGAGTCTGAAATCGGTCGTACGACTGACCCGGTACGCATGTATATGCGTGAAATGGGCACTGTTGAACTGTTGACCCGGGAAGGCGAAATCGACATCGCTAAACGTATCGAAGACGGGATCAACCAGGTTCAATGCTCCGTTGCCGAATACCCGGAAGCCATTACCTATCTGCTGGAACAGTACGATCGCGTTGAGGCTGAAGAGGCTCGTTTGTCCGATCTTATCACCGGCTTTGTCGATCCGAACGCGGAAGAAGAGATGGCGCCGACCGCAACTCACGTCGGTTCTGAACTCTCCCAGGAAGACCTGGATGATGACGAAGACGAAGATGAAGAAGACGGCGACGATGACGCCGCCGATGACGACAACAGCATTGACCCTGAACTGGCACGCGAAAAATTCGCTGAGCTGCGCGCGCAATACGTCGTTACGCGCGACACCATCAAAGCGAAAGGCCGCAGCCATGCTGCCGCGCAGGAAGAGATTCTGAAGCTGTCTGAAGTGTTCAAACAGTTCCGTCTGGTACCGAAGCAATTCGACTATCTGGTCAACAGTATGCGCGTGATGATGGATCGCGTGCGTACTCAGGAACGTCTGATCATGAAGCTCTGCGTCGAGCAGTGCAAAATGCCGAAGAAGAACTTTATCACGCTGTTTACCGGTAACGAAACCAGCGAAACCTGGTTCAACGCCGCTATCGCGATGAACAAACCGTGGTCGGAAAAACTGCACGATGTCGCGGAAGAAGTGCAACGCTGTCTGCAAAAACTGCGGCAGATTGAAGAAGAGACCGGTCTGACCATCGAACAGGTGAAAGACATCAACCGTCGCATGTCTATCGGGGAAGCGAAAGCCCGCCGTGCTAAGAAAGAGATGGTTGAAGCGAACTTGCGTCTGGTTATTTCTATCGCTAAGAAATACACCAACCGTGGCTTGCAGTTCCTTGACCTGATTCAGGAAGGCAACATCGGTCTGATGAAAGCGGTAGATAAATTTGAATACCGTCGTGGTTACAAGTTCTCCACCTACGCTACCTGGTGGATTCGTCAGGCGATCACCCGCTCTATCGCCGATCAGGCGCGCACCATCCGTATTCCGGTGCATATGATTGAGACCATCAACAAGCTCAACCGTATTTCTCGCCAGATGCTGCAAGAGATGGGCCGCGAGCCAACGCCGGAAGAGCTGGCTGAACGGATGCTGATGCCGGAAGATAAAATTCGTAAGGTGCTGAAGATTGCCAAAGAGCCAATCTCCATGGAAACGCCGATCGGCGACGATGAAGATTCGCATCTGGGTGATTTCATCGAGGATACCACCCTCGAGCTGCCGCTGGACTCTGCCACTACCGAGAGCCTGCGTGCCGCCACTCACGACGTTTTGGCTGGCCTGACCGCTCGTGAAGCGAAAGTGCTGCGTATGCGTTTCGGTATCGATATGAACACCGACCACACGCTGGAAGAAGTGGGTAAACAGTTCGATGTTACCCGCGAACGTATCCGTCAGATCGAAGCGAAGGCGCTGCGTAAACTGCGCCACCCGAGCCGTTCTGAAGTGCTGCGCAGCTTCCTCGACGATTAATTCGCCGTACACGTATAAACGCCGCCGCAAGGCGGCGTTTTTTTATCAGGCCATGCGCAAGCGCCCTATTTGGCCTGCAGAATTTCTACACAGCGCGAGTATTCGCGCCCTCATTCCCCATTGCTATAGCCCACGCATAATGAGCGCTTGATCCAGTTCGCGATAGGCCTCGACCAGTTTTTCCGTTTTAATTCGGTTTAAGCCGCTGGGATTCGGCAACACCCACACCATCGTCGCGCCAATGGCGATCTTTTGTTTACCCCAGGCGATACCGCGCTGGCTGAATCCCTGTTCAAAAGCCTGTTTACCAAGCACCGCCAGCGCCGCGGGCTGATAGTCCTCTATCTTTTCAATCAGGTTGCGTCCGCCGCTACGTAATTCATGCAACTTCACCTCAGTCGCTTGTACCGTCGGTCGGTCGACGAGTTTCGTTACCCCGCAGCGAAAATCCAGTAATTTTTCCGCCTCTTCCGGTTTCAACTGCCGATCGGTGAAACCGGCCAAATGAATAACTTTCCAAAAACGATTCGCGGGATGTGCAAACGGAAAGCCGGTATTCGCCGAGGAGAGTCCCGGATTGATGCCGCAAAAAACCACCCGTAGCCCTGGCGCCAGTATGTCCTTAACCATTATTACTCCTGAGCAATACAACGTTCTTTAAGTATAACGGGTTGAAAACACATTGTTTATAAAAACAGCACCCGCACGGTTACGGCTGGATTACAGCGTAAAGTTACATTATAATCCACCGCCACGGCCCCTTAGCTCAGTGGTTAGAGCAGGCGACTCATAATCGCTTGGTCGCTGGTTCAAGTCCAGCAGGGGCCACCAAATTTTAGCTTTAAAATCATATAATTAAGCCACTCTAAAGAGTGGCTTTTTTGTTTCTGACAGGGCTCGCCCCATACCGCTATTTACGATGCCAATAGGCTGCCGCACGTACCAGGTGTAGATCAAACCCCTTTTCAAAGCACTGACTTAAACGTTTTACCGTTTTGCCTTCGCCAGTAATCCAGATGAAATAGTCTGATTCTGGTATTGTCAGCTGCGACAGGCGCGTTTGCATTGCCTGTTCATCGCCGCCAACAACATATTCCACAGTAATATCCGTCAAATGGGCGAGATAATCGCGGTATGCCGCATCCTGAATGCTCACCAGCGCGGTTACCGCAGGGCGCGCAGGCAGACGACTAAGCGATTCCAGACGACGACGTAGCGCAGGCATACCGGACTCATCGCAGACATAAACCTGACAGGCATAATCTTCCGGCACCACCAGCGAACCGCGCGGCCCGCCAATCGTCAGTGTATCGCCTTCACGGGCTTCCATTGCCCAACGGCTGGCTACGCCACCATCGTGGATAAAGAAATCCAGCGCCAGCTCGCGACGCGCCTCATCATACAGCGGCGTGTAATCCCTGGAGACCGGACGAACGCCCTCCCCCCAGATAATGCCTTCCTCAGTGACTGTCGGAGGCGTAAAGCGACAGCCTGGCTCAGGGAAAAAAACTTTCGTGTGATCGTCAAAGCCCAGGGAGGTGAAACCGTCCAGCGCCTCGCCGCCAAGTACGATCCGCTGAAATCCTGCGCTAATACGTTCTACCCGCAGAACGGTCAGCTCGCGAAAACGCAGTTCATTACGAACACGCTGTGGGTAGCGTACGGATGATGTCGTCATTTTTTGCCTTCGTGAAGTAATACGATATATCTAAATCAAAGCTTTAAATGATAATGATTGTTAATCAGTAAAAATGCAACTGTTTTTTGATAGTGATCTGGCAACGCGTCGCTAACTATAACCTTAGAATAAAACGTTATAAATTAATAGATTATAGCAACAATCGCTTTTACCCTTGCTAAAACCCATCATTTAGATATAAATTAGATATATCTAAATAAGCAGGAGGTAATGATGCAAAATCAACATGAAGGGTGTTGCAAAAACCGGGATCATAAGCACGATGGTTGCTGCAAAGATCGCGAACATCAGCATGAAGGCTGCCATAGCGCGCATCAGCATGAGAACGCCAGTTGCGGCGGCGAACACCGTCACGGACACGGCTGTGGTCGTCATGGACAGGGCGGTGGTCGACGCCAGCGATTTTTTGGCCACGGGGAACTTCGGCTGGTCATTCTTGATATCCTGACCCGGGACGCCAGCCACGGCTATGAACTGATTAAAGCGATAGAAAACCTGACGGGGGGCGGCTATACGCCAAGCGCTGGCGTGATCTACCCTACGCTGGATTTTTTACAGGATCAGCAATTTATCACGATTAGCGACGAAGAAGGCGGGCGGAAAAAAATCGCGATTACCGCGAACGGCGCGCAATGGCTTGATGAAAATCGCGAACACCTGACGCATATTCAGGCGCGGCTAAAAGCCCGTTGTGTGGGCATGGAGTTACGTAAAAATCCGCAGATGAAGCGGGCGCTGGATAACTTCAAGGCCGTGCTGGATCTGCGGATAAACCACAGCGATATCAACGACGCGCAAATCAAACGCATTATCGGCGTGATTGATCGCGCGGCGCTGGAAATCGCCGAACTGGATTAAGCGGGCTGCGTGTCCTCTTCGCGGACGCGGAACACGTTAACCAGCTCTTTTAAATGTAACGCCTGTTCGTTCAGCGACGCTGCGGCGGCAACAGACTCTTCCACAAGGCAGGAGTTTTGTTGCGTGGCGGCGTCAATCAGGCCAATCGCGCTGTTAATCTGCGAAATACCGTCAGTTTGCTCGCGGCTGGCCTGCCCAATCTCACGTAATATCACATCCATCTCTTCGACGTTATCCACCATGCCATTAATCAGGGCGCTGGCTTTCTCCACCAGGTGCATCCCTTCCTGAGTCTGACTGGTTGAATCTTCAATCAAATTACGGATTTCACTGGCTGACGAGGCGCTCTTTTGCGCCAACTGGCGAACCTCTCCGGCGACAACGGCAAAACCACGTCCATGTTCGCCCGCGCGCGCCGCTTCAACCGCCGCGTTCAGCGCCAGAATATTGGTCTGAAAGGCAATGGAATCAATGATATTGATGATATCCGACATACGATTTGCCGTGTCGTTAATGACGCGCATTTTCTGCGTCACTTGATTCATCATCTCCCCATTGTTTTTCACCACGCTGGCGGCACCGGCAGAGAGTTTGGTCGCTTCACTGGTATGGTCAGCCGTATTTTTAACCGTGGCGGTAATCTGTTCCATCGACGCCGCCGTTTCTTCAACCGAGCTGGCCTGCTCTTCCGTACGCGCCGCCAAATCCTGGTTACCGGCGACAATTTGCGCCGCCGCCGTGGAGATACTCTCCGAACCGTTTTGCACTTCCTGTACGATATCCAGCAGACGCGTTTTCATCGCCATTAATGCTTGCAGTAGTACGCCTGTTTCATCTTTATAGTCGGTGGTGATATGACGAGTCAGATCGCCATCGGCAATCGCCTCGGCAAAGCGTACTGCGTCATCAAGCGGCCGGGTAATAGAACGCACAATATACCATCCCATTACGCCTCCGGCGGCGATGCTTATCAGCGCCAAAGTGATTAACAGCGTCCGATTATTTTTAAAATCCTCTTTGACCTGCACGCTCGCTTCATGCATCTGCGCGTCCTGAACAGCGATAAGTTCCTGGACTTTGTCCTTATAGACTTTTTGCACCTGCACCGTTCTGGTCATCATCTCCTGAATGGCCGCCTGACGATTATTGCTTTGAATATCTTTCAAAATACGGAATCTGGACTCCAGGTATTGCTGGCGCGCTTCACGGATCTCATTAATGATTTTCTGTGAATCCGCATCGTGACTATTTTCCCTGGAAAGCTCATCCAGTAGCGCCGAAATGCGCTGGCTTATCTCACTGAGTTCTTTCTGCGAGCTCTGGCTCCAGCGCCCCTCTTCATCCAGTAACATGAGCTGCTGCGCGATGATGAAATCATTAAAATTATCGATTAACAGATTGGCTTTTACCGTGGTGGGATAATCATTGGTAATAATGTCCTGCATACCCGTATTAGCCCGATCAAGGCTAAACAAAGACAGAGCGGAACTCACCACCATGAGAACAATGAATAAGCCAAAGGCCATAAATAATTTTGAACGTATTTTAATGTTATGCAAAAACATATTTTCTCCCTGGGATTGCATATCCTCATACAGAAAGATCTATCGGCAATAATGTTACTAACTTTATGATATTGATCGCTTTTTATTTCGGAACATTATTAGTAAGTAATATTTATTGTTCACAGAAAGATGAACCAAAAGTGACATAAATTGGCACTAATAATGAAAGAAATACGCTAAAAGGTTAACCATTTCTTATTTATTAACTGAGTTTATACCTATTAATAGGTAGGCAAGAAGAAGGAATAAATATCACATTATTTTTAACATCACAGGCCACTGATACTCTCTATGATGGCAGGCACCGCCTTCTATCAGAGCGCATCCGCCCGGTAAGCTTGTTGCTACCGGGCGGATGTCATTACCGTTGCTACCTACAAATAAACTTAATGCAGTACCGTGACCGCATCCTCCAGCCGGCTGGCACGGTGTTTTACCATCGCGGAGACTTGTGCGCTCTCTTCCACCAGCGCCGCATTCTTCTGGGTTATGCGGTTCAACTCGTCCACGGCGCGAGTCAGGCTGGAAAGCCCATCTGTCTGTTCCTGCGTCGACTGGCTGATCCGTGCGATAAGCAGGGTGACATTTTGCACCTGGGCTACAATGTCATCCATGGTACGGCCTGCGGCGTGAACCTGCTCGGAGCCTGACTGCACCTTTGTTGCGCTGGCGTCAATTAATTTACGAATATCGTTCGCCGCATTAGCGCTACGGCTGGCAAGATGGCGTACCTCGCCAGCAACCACGGCAAACCCTTTCCCCTGCTCGCCCGCTCTCGCCGCTTCTACCGCCGCATTCAGCGCCAGGATATTCGTCTGAAAAGCGATATCGTTAATTAGCGTGGTGATCGTCCCGATACGTTGCGTACTGTGAGCGATATCATCCATCGTTTTAATCACCGTATCCATCGCCTCACCTCCCTGAGTCGCCGCGCTACTGGCCGCCATGGAAAGCTTATCCGCAGCGGAAGCCGTCTCGGAATTGAGCTTCACGGACTCCGCCATCTGGTTCATGGTCGTTACCGTTTCCTGAACATTCTCCACGGTCTGACGGGTGTGTTCGTTCAGATCATTGTTACCCTTCGCCAGCCTTTCACTGCCGTTTCTGACGCTGGAAACCTGACTTGATACGTCATTGATCAGCCAGCGGCACATCAAGCCAAGCTGCCCCACGGCCCTCAGCGTCAGCCCCAACTCATCGCTACGATTAAGGTGTTGTACGCTGTTGCGTTCGCCGGTCGCCACTTTCAGCGCCTGCGTCGCCACATTTTCAATGGGACGCACAATTTGCCATTCAAATAGCGCCGTACCTGCCAGCATCGCCAACGCGCCCAACAGCAACGCCTGCCATGACGCATCCGTACCGAACAGCGCCAACACCAGCATTACGGCCATTAGCCCCATAATGCTACGCACTCGCCAGCGAACAGGCATAGCGGGCAGTTTGCCCAGCAAGCCCTGACGAACCACCAAGCCTTTATGAATACGTTTACTACACCGCCCTTCATTTAGCGCCTGATATAAAGGCTCGACGGCGGCAATCTCATCATCCGTGGCGCGGGTACGGATCGACATATATCCCGTCACACGCCCTTCACGTATCATCGGTACCGCGTTGGCCCTCACCCAATAATGGTCGCCGTTTTTACGCCGGTTTTTCACAATGCCGCTCCACGGTTCGCCCTGTTTTAGGGTATACCACATATCTGCGAAGGCAGCTTTCGGCATATCCGGATGACGCACCAGATTATGTGGCTGCGCCAGTAACTCGTTTAACTGATAGCCGCTCACCTGGACAAAAGTGTCATTGGCGTGAGTGATATAGCTTTCCAGGTCGGTCGTAGACATCAGAGTGGTATCATCATCCAGCGGGGTATTTAGCTGGCTGACGTAGGGATGAGAAGACATGATAGCGTCCTGTGCAGGTTATCTGGATGTTAATTTTTCGCTCAGATGTTATTTCGGCGCTAATCTATTTATCTTTAGTTGTTAAAATTGCTCTGGATCGCAATTTGCGATTAATCCTTAATATTTGTACGATTTTCACCTCATCCTGCGCCTTATTTTCATTATGAAATTGTTTAGCGTGGACAACCTTTTTCTTTAAAATCTGCCCTGGCTCACCTTTTTCTCACGCCGCCTCTAACGCAACACACCGTAAACCGTAAAACAAGATCTGCTCAAAATGCATCCAATTGTTAACACATGACATTAAATGTTGTGTAAATGTGATTATTCCTGGTGTTTATCCCGATTTTCACTATGGGCTTAGACCCCCGCTAATCCCTGCAATACTTAATTCAGTATCATGTGATACACGGCCCTCTGGAGCTCATTTTGAACAGGTTACCTTCCAGCGCATCGGCTTTGGCCTGTAGCGCGCACGCACTGAATCTCATCGAGAAGCGAACGCTAAACCATGAGGAAATGAAAGCACTAAACCGAGAGGTCATTGACTACTTTAAAGAGCATGTAAATCCAGGATTTCTGGAATACCGGAAATCTGTTACCGCCGGCGGGGATTACGGAGCCGTAGAGTGGCAAGCGGGCAGTTTGAATACGCTTGTCGACACCCAGGGGCAGGAGTTTATCGACTGTCTTGGGGGGTTTGGCATCTTTAACGTGGGGCACCGTAATCCTGTTGTGGTATCCGCCGTCCAGAATCAACTCGCAAAACAACCTCTCCACAGCCAGGAGTTACTTGACCCCTTGCGGGCGATGCTGGCAAAAACGCTGGCGGCGCTGACACCGGGGAAACTCAAGTACAGCTTTTTCTGTAACAGCGGCACCGAATCCGTCGAAGCGGCGCTAAAACTGGCAAAAGCGTATCAGTCGCCGCGCGGCAAGTTTACCTTTATCGCCACCAGCGGCGCATTTCATGGCAAATCATTGGGCGCGCTCTCCGCCACGGCCAAATCCACCTTCCGCAGACCCTTTATGCCTTTACTGCCGGGCTTCCGCCATGTGCCGTTTGGCAATATCGACGCGATGAGCATGGCATTTAGCGAAGGCAAAAAAACGGGCGACGAGATAGCAGCCGTGATTCTGGAGCCTATTCAGGGTGAAGGCGGCGTGATCCTGCCGCCGCAGGGATACCTGACAGAGGTACGTAAGCTCTGTGACGAATTCGGCGCGCTGATGATTCTGGATGAAGTACAAACCGGCATGGGGCGTACCGGCAAGATGTTTGCCTGTGAGCACGAAAATGTGCAGCCTGATATTCTGTGTCTGGCGAAAGCCCTGGGCGGCGGCGTGATGCCGATTGGCGCCACCATCGCGACTGAAGAGGTGTTTTCGGTTCTGTTCGACAACCCCTTCCTGCATACCACCACTTTTGGCGGTAATCCGCTGGCTTGTGCTGCCGCGCTGGCGACCATTAACGTCCTGCTGGAGCAAAATCTCCCGGCCCAGGCGGAACAAAAAGGCGATACGCTCCTGGATGGTTTTCGACAACTTGCGCGTGAATATCCCAATCTGGTACACGATGCGCGCGGCAAAGGTATGTTGATGGCCATTGAATTTGTCGATAACGAAACGGGCTACCGTTTTGCCAGTGAGATGTTCCGTCAACGCGTGCTGGTCGCTGGTACGCTGAATAATGCGAAAACAATTCGTATTGAGCCACCGCTCACGCTAACCATTGAACTGTGCGAACAGGTATTGAAATCAGCGCGTAATGCGCTGGCGGCGATGCAGGTGAGCGTTGAAGAGGTTTAAAAACGATGCCGGATGGCGCTGTGCTTATCCGGCCTGTTTTCCCCGGGTCGCGGCCTCTTTTTTGAATCCCATCACAATCACCACATTCCCCTTTTCCCTTTTACCTCGCGACGGCTACAGTAGTAACTCATCCGACCACATAACAATAATTTTACATACTGGATACACTTATGAGCTACCCGTCGCTGTTCGCCCCGCTCGATCTGGGCTTTACTACTCTCAGAAACCGTGTGCTGATGGGATCGATGCACACGGGTCTGGAAGAACATCCTGATGGCGCTGAGCGCCTGGCGGCATTTTATGCCGAGCGCGCACGACACGGCGTAGCGTTAATCGTCACCGGCGGTATTGCGCCCGTTCCCTCCGGGGTCGTGATGACCGGCGGCGCGATGCTGAACGATGCCAGCCAGTTAAAGCCTCACCGCGTGGTGACCGATGCCGTACATGCGCAAGGCGGTAAAATCGCGCTGCAAATTCTGCACACCGGACGTTACAGCTATCAGCCGCACCTGGTCGCGCCGTCGGCAATTCAGGCGCCAATCAACCGCTTTATGCCACATGAACTGACGCATGATGAAATCTTGCAGTTAATCGACGACTTCGCGCATTGCGCGCAACTGGCGCGGGAAGCAGGCTACGACGGCGTAGAGGTGATGGGATCAGAGGGCTATCTGATTAATGAATTTCTCACCCGGCGAACTAACCATCGCGATGACGAATGGGGCGGCGACTATGTCAGCCGTATGCGCTTCGCGGTTGAGGTAGTACGCGCGGTACGCCAGCGGGTAGGGAACGACTTTATTATTATCTATCGCCTGTCGATGCTCGATCTGGTGGAAAATGGCGGCACGTTCGACGAAACGGTACAACTGGCGCAAGCCATTGAAGCCGCAGGCGCAAGCCTAATTAATACCGGCATTGGCTGGCATGAGGCGCGAATCCCGACCATCGCCACGCCAGTACCGCGTGGCGCCTTTAGCTGGGTGACGCGGAAACTCAAAGGTCATGTGTCGGTTCCGCTGATCGCGACCAATCGCATTAACGATCCGCAGGTCGCCGAGACGATCCTGACGCGCGGCGATGCCGATATGGTGTCGATGGCGCGTCCCTTCCTTGCCGATGCCGAATTCCTGACTAAAGCGCAATCCGGACGCGCAGATGAGATCAACACCTGTATCGGCTGTAATCAGGCCTGTCTGGATCGGATCTTCATCGGCAAAGTGACCTCCTGTCTGGTGAACCCACGCGCCTGTCACGAAACCCACATGCCGATAACGCCGGCCATACGCAAAAAGAACCTGGCCGTTGTCGGCGCAGGCCCGGCGGGGCTGGCTTTCGCGATTAACGCCGCGTCGCGCGGCCATCATGTCACGCTGTTTGACGCCCAGAGTGAAATTGGCGGTCAGTTTACTATCGCCAGGCAGATCCCGGGTAAAGAGGAGTTTTACGAAACGCTGCGCTACTACCGTCGAATGATCGATGTTACTGGCGTTACGCTGAAACTGAACCAACGGGTGAACGCAGAGGATCTTCAGCCGTTTGACGAAGCGATCCTCGCCTGCGGAATAGTACCGCGACGCCCGCCGATAGACGGTATCGATCATCCAAAGGCATTGACCTACCTGGAGGTATTGCGCGATAAGGCGCCGGTTGGTAAACGAGTGGCGATCATCGGCTGCGGCGGGATCGGTTTTGACACGGCCATGTATCTGAGCCAGCACGGCGAATCCACCAGCCAAAATATTGCTGAATTTTGTACGGAATGGGGAATTGATACCAGCCTGCAACAGGCAGGCGGTCTGCGCCCGGAAGGCCCACGCCTGGCACGTAGTCCACGGCAAATCGTCATGCTGCAACGCAAAACCAGCAAGCCGGGCGAAGGGTTAGGTAAAACCACCGGCTGGATCCATCGCGCGACGTTACTGGCGCGCGGCGTGAAGATGATCCCGGCGGTCAGTTACCAGAAGATCGACGACGACGGATTACATCTCTTGATCGGCGGCGAACCGCAGTTGCTGGAAGTGGATCATGTGGTGATCTGCGCCGGACAGGAACCTCGCCGCGAGCTGGCGGACCCGTTACGCGCCGCAGGTAAAACGGTACATCTTATCGGCGGATGCGATGTCGCGATGGAGCTGGATGCCCGACGGGCGATTGCCCAGGGCACCCGACTGGCGCTGGAGATTTAACGACTTTGCCTGATGGCGCTGCGCTTATCGGGCTTACGCCGTCATACCGGTTTTATAGGCCGGTATGACGCTTGAGCGCCTTATCGACGGCGTCCCTGCTTCACCGCTTTCAAAATAACAAATTTATTGTTGGTTGCTATCGTCGCGCAATTACCGAAAATCTTCTTCAGCTTGTGGAAATAGTCCAGATGGCGGTTCGCCACAATATACAGTTCGCCGTTGATTTTCAGGCAGCGGCGGGCATGATGGAACATCTCCCAGGCGATATTATCCGTCAGCGCATGTTTCTGGTGGAACGGCGGGTTGCAGAATACAGCGTTAAAACGGAACGGCTCCACGCCGGAGAGCGCGTTGTTGATCATAAATTCGCAGCGTTCGAACGCTTCCGGCAGGTTCGTTTCTACATTCAAACGGCTGGAATCTACCGCCATCGGCGATTCATCGACAAATACCACGTTCGCCTGCGGATTTTTCGCCAGTAAGCTCAGGCCAATCACCCCATTGCCGCAGCCGAGATCGACAATCTCCCCGTCGAGGTTTTCCGGCAAATGCTGCATAAAGAAGCGCGCGCCGATATCCAATCCGGTACGAGAAAACACATTCGCGTGGTTGTGAATCGTCCAGCCTGTATCTTCCAGTTTCCAGCTTAGCGTTTGCGGCGCGTCGGCCAGTTGCGGATGACTGAAGGTACAGTTAATCAGGCGCGCTTTCTTCCACGCCAGCGTCGTCGTGGTTGGGCCCAGCACTTTTTCAAACAGTTCCAGCGTAGAGGTATGAATATCACGCGCTTTCGCGCCGGCGATAATACGCGTTTGCGCCGTAACGACCTTACGCAAAGCGCGTAACTGCTGTTCCAGCAACGCCAGCGTTTTCGGTACCTTAATCAATACCACGCCCGGCGCCTGCGGGTAGTCAGCGGTACTGTCGAGAAACGTTACGCTGGACTCCGCGATGCCGTTATGGCGTAAATTCTCTCGCGTACCCAGTTCGCTTAAATACGAATCGCCAATACTGTATGGCGAATGCTCCGCCAGCGCACAGCTTAGCGCGCCAAACGTATCATTCAGGATCAGCACCGGGCCGCGAATTTCCGTCTCATCTAACTGTTGCAGCAGATACTCATCGGCCGCCTCCCACGCCAGAAGCGGGTTAACATCATCCGTTTGCGGAAAACGTTTCAGCGTCAGTGAACGGAAACCGTCGTCTACGTGGCTCATTAGGCCTCCTGAATGGTAAAATTGCGGCGTTATCCCTGAAAAGGGTGCGTGAGTATACACTTTTTATCAGCAACATGGAGCTTTGATGACCTCACTAACTTACCTTCAGGGGTATCCGGAACATCTCCTTGCCCAGGTGCGCACCTTAATCGCCGAGCAGCGCCTGGGAGCAGTGCTGGAAAAACGTTATCCCGGCGCGCATGATTACGCCACTGACAAAGCGCTATATCACTATACTCAGGAACTGAAAAGTCAGTTTCTGCGCAATGCGCCGCCCATTAATAAAGTGATGTATGACAGCAAGATCCATGTGCTGAAAAATGCGCTGGGACTGCATACCGCTGTCTCGCGCGTTCAGGGCGGCAAGCTCAAGGCAAAGGCGGAGATCCGCGTCGCCACCGTGTTTCGCAACGCTCCGGAGCCATTCTTACGGATGATTGTGGTTCACGAGCTGGCGCACCTGAAAGAGAAAGATCATAACAAAGCGTTTTATCAGCTCTGCTGCCATATGGAACCGCAGTACCATCAACTGGAGTTTGATACGCGACTGTGGCTGACGCATCAGGCGCTGTCGGCACAATAAATTCTGAAAATGCCCCTTCCCCCGTATCTTTTTAACGGCGTGGGCATAAAATCGGCGCGTTCACATTTCGCTCATTGCCTGCCGCCACGTCAAGGATGACGATCTGTAGAGGGTATTTTTTATCCACCGCCAACGGAACCGCGCAACAACCATGCTCTCACAATGTGCCCGTTTTATCCGCCGCCTCTGTTTTACACGCCGGGCGTTAACAGTGGCGTGTTTTCTGCTTGTCGCAGCAGGCGTCGCGCTTTTCTATTCCAACTGGCTTATCGTCAACGCCTCACAGCATCTGACATGGAATGACATTCAGACCGTTCCCGCCCGCAACGTCGGGCTGGTGTTAGGCGCTAAGCCCGGCAATCGGTATTTTACCCGGCGGATTAATACTGCCGCCGCGTTGTATCACGCCGGTAAAGTGAAGTGGCTGTTAGTCAGCGGCGATAATGGCAAAAAAGAGTACGATGAACCTTCGGCGATGCAGCAGGCGCTGATAGCGAAAGGTGTGCCGGAAGCGGCCATTTTTTGTGATTATGCCGGATTCTCCACGCTGGACTCCGTAGTTCGCGCCCGGAAAGTGTTTGGCGAAAGCCGCATTACGATTATCTCGCAAGCATTCCATAATCAACGGGCGATCTGGCTGGCGCAACAATATGGCATTGACGCTATCGGCGTTAACGCGCCGGATCTGAATAAAAGGCACGGAACCTACACACGACTTCGGGAAAAGCTGGCGCGGGTTAGCGCGGTGCTGGATGCCAAAATTTTGCACCGTCAGCCTAAATATCTGGGCGCTGGCGTCACTATTGGGGCTGATAGCGCACACGGGTGCCCTTCTCGCCAGTAAAATGCCAGAGTGCGTCGCAGCGCACTGGCAAGGGCGGAAAGGCGTGCTACATTGACGAAAATCCCTTTCTGGAGTCCGCTGACGTTTATGATACGTTTCGCTGTAATTGGGACTAACTGGATCACGCGCCAGTTTGTCGACGCCGCCCATGAAACCGGCAAATTCAGGCTCGCCGCCGTTTACTCCCGTAGTCTTGAACAGGCGCAGTCTTTCGCAAATGATTATCCCGTCGAGCATCTGTTTACCTCGCTGGAAGCGATGGCGCAAAGCGACGCGATTGAGGCGGTTTATATCGCCAGCCCGAACTCCCTGCATTTCTCCCAGACGCAGTGCTTTTTGCAGCATAAAAAACATGTCATGTGCGAAAAGCCGCTGGCTTCTAACCTGGCGGAGGTTGATGCCGCTATCGCCTGCGCGCGCGATAATCAGCGGGTACTGTTTGAAGCCTTTAAAACCGCCTGCCTGCCCAATTTCCTGCTGCTGCGGGAATCGTTGCCGAAAATCGGCAGAATGCATAAAGCATTCCTAAATTACTGCCAGTACTCTTCACGTTATCAGCGCTATCTGAACGGTGAAAATCCGAATACGTTTAATCCGGCCTTCTCCAATGGTTCGATTATGGATATCGGGTATTACTGTCTGGCGTCGGCGATCGCGCTATGGGGCGAACCGCGCAGCGTTCAGGCGTCGGCGAATTTATTGGAAAGCGGAGTAGATGCGCACGGCGTCGTGGTTATGGATTACGGCGATTTTAGCGTCACGCTACAGCATTCCAAAGTCAGCGACTCGGTACTGGCCAGTGAAATTCAGGGCGAGAGGGGATCGCTGGTCATTGAAAAGCTGTCGGAATGCCAGAAAGTGTGTTTTGCGCCGCGCGGCGCGCTGATGCAGGATCTGACCCAGCCTCAGCATATTAATACCATGCTGTATGAAGCCGGGGCGTTTGCCCAGCTTATTGAAAACCACGCCGTGGAACATCCGGGGTTGTCGCTAAGTCGCGCCACGGCAAAATGGCTGACAGAAATACGCCGTCAAACCGGGGTCATCTTCCCGGCGGACGATCTGACCCATCCCCTTACTGCGTAAAATTATGTAAATCATATGTTACAGGTCATTGACTCTACGCGTGGCCTGTCATACTTTGTTACGCGCAAAGGGGAGTAACTTCATTGCCGGTCGATCGTCATTACGATGTGTGCAAAACCACATCCGGTCACCGGGCAGCCATAAAGGAATGCGTCAGCGTATTCCTTTATTGTTGTAAGTGAGACCTTGCCGAATGGCAAGGTCTATGCATAAAAGCAGCGGCTAATGCCATTCGGCGTTAGCCGTTTTTTTTTGCATGGGGAGAAATAATGAATACTGTTGGTACGCCATTATTATGGGGTGGATTCGCGGTTGTTGTGGTGATAATGCTATCCATCGACCTGTTGTTGCAGGGACGCCGTGGCGCACATGCTATGTCGATGAAACAAGCGGCAGGATGGTCAATCCTGTGGGTAACGCTCTCGCTACTGTTTAACGCCGCTTTCTGGTGGTATCTGGCTGAAACGCAAGGGCGTGAAGTTGCTGATCCGCAGGCATTAGCGTTCCTTACCGGCTATCTGATTGAAAAGTCGCTGGCCGTAGATAACGTCTTTGTCTGGCTGATGCTGTTTAGCTATTTCTCCGTCCCTCCGGCTCTGCAACGCCGGGTGCTGGTGTATGGGGTTCTTGGCGCGATCGTGTTGCGTACTATCATGATTTTCGCCGGTACCTGGCTTATCACTCAGTTCGAATGGCTGCTGTATGTGTTCGGCGCCTTCCTGCTGTTTACCGGCGTAAAAATGGCGCTGGCGAAGGAAGACGAATCCGGCATTGGCGAAAAACCGATGGTGCGTTGGCTGCGCGGGCATCTGCGTATGACCGATACGATCGAGAACGAGCACTTTTTCGTACGTAAAAACGGCCTGTTGTATGCCACGCCGCTGCTGCTGGTGCTGATTATGGTTGAGTTCAGCGATGTAATCTTCGCCGTTGACAGTATTCCGGCGATCTTTGCGGTCACCACCGACCCGTTCATCGTACTGACCTCTAACCTGTTTGCCATCTTAGGACTGCGCGCGATGTACTTCCTGCTGTCCGGCGTGGCGGAACGCTTCTCGATGCTGAAATATGGTCTGGCGGTCATTCTGGTCTTTATCGGCATTAAGATGCTGATCGTCGACTTCTACCATATTCCTATCGCGATTTCGCTGGGCGTAGTGTTTGGCATTCTGACCATTACGCTGGTGATTAACGCCTGGGTTAACCATCAGCGCGATAAGAAACTGCGAGCGCAATAATCTTTTATCGGGGTAAACCTGCCCCGTCAAAAACGCCCGGCAGCGCACACCTGCCGGGCGTTTTTGTTTAACATGTCACAATACTGTTAATATAAAGTTATAAAACATGATCGCAGCAAAAAATCCAGGATATTTCGCTTCCCGAACCTTCAACTTTCCTTATACTCAACCAGGCAAACACTTTGTTACATCCTGAAAGATGCGCCGTAAGAGCGTGCAGGGGATGACCAGCAACACAATACAAGGAACATGAAATGGCTACGCAACGAGCATCAGGGCTACTGCAGCGTTTAGCGCAAGGCAGTCTGGTTAAACAAATTTTAGTGGGTCTGGTACTGGGGATTTTACTGGCATGGATTTCTAAGCCTGCGGCAGAAGCGGTTGGCTTGCTTGGCACCCTGTTCGTCGGCGCCTTAAAAGCGGTCGCCCCCGTTCTGGTGCTGATGCTGGTAATGGCCTCGATCGCCAACCACCAGCACGGTCAAAAAACCAATATTCGCCCTATTCTCTTCCTTTACCTGCTAGGCACCTTTTCAGCCGCGCTGGCGGCCGTTGTGTTCAGCTTCGCCTTCCCTTCAACCCTGCATCTGTCCAGTAGCGCCCAGGATATCGTGCCGCCGTCCGGCATTGTAGAAGTCCTGCGCGGTCTGCTGATGAGCATGGTGTCGAACCCCATCGACGCGCTGCTGAACGCTAACTATATCGGGATTCTGGTGTGGGCCGTCGGCCTGGGATTTGCCCTGCGTCATGGCAATGAAACCACCAAAAACCTCGTGAACGATATGTCTAACGCCGTGACCTTTATGGTGAAACTGGTGATCCGTTTCGCGCCAGTCGGTATTTTTGGTCTGGTTTCATCAACGCTTGCAACCACCGGCTTCTCCACCCTGTGGGGCTATGCGCACCTGCTGGTCGTCTTGATTGGCTGTATGCTGCTGGTCGCGCTGGTGGTCAACCCGCTGTTGGTATTCTGGAAAATTCGTCGCAACCCTTATCCGCTGGTGTTCGCCTGCCTGCGTGAAAGCGGCGTTTATGCCTTCTTTACCCGCAGCTCTGCCGCCAATATTCCAGTGAATATGGCGCTGTGCGAAAAACTGAATCTGGACAGGGATACTTACTCCGTTTCCATTCCGCTGGGCGCCACCATCAATATGGCCGGCGCGGCAATTACCATTACGGTTCTGACGTTGGCGGCAGTTCATACGTTAGGCGTCCCGGTGGATCTGCCTACAGCGCTGCTGCTGAGCGTGGTGGCCTCGCTGTGTGCTTGCGGCGCCTCCGGCGTGGCAGGCGGTTCATTGCTGCTGATCCCGCTGGCGTGCAACATGTTTGGCATCCCGAACGATATCGCGATGCAGGTAGTAGCGGTCGGCTTTATTATCGGCGTATTGCAGGATTCGTGTGAAACGGCGCTGAACTCATCTACCGATGTTCTGTTCACTGCGGCAGCCTGCCAGGCAGAGGACGAACGTCTGGCGAATAACGCCTTGCGTAGCTAAGTGATTATCGATGTCGGATGGCGTATGCCATCCGGCGTAACGATAGATCTGAATCTCCCAATCCATAGGCTGTGACCTAAAGCGAATTGATGTTCACGCGCGACATCCTCGCGTAACGTTATATGTAGATGGCGTCTGCCGCGGCGCTCGGTCAGCGTACAGTATAAAGTGTCAGCCTGTGTAAATCCTCTCGCCACCCTCCTTTGCGATAAGCAAAATCAAAGCTCAACGACGCGTAATTTCTATAACGGACTTCGTTGACCTTTGTTACAATTAGATGCATTTTGAATTTTTGTGTGTTAGTGCTTGCTTACTTCACAACTTAACAAGGAATAGTTCAGGCCGCGAATTTGCCGTTTCCGCAACGCTGATAAAAACTCCAACTCTGTTGCGGCAGTGCAAACCTCAGATCACCGGCGTGACGTTAACCGATTCTCCAGGAATACTGAATGGAACTACTGACTCAATTGCTGAATGCCCTGTGGGCTCAGGACTTTGAAACACTGGCCAATCCTTCCATGATTGGCATGTTATATTTTGTGTTATTTATGATTTTGTTTCTGGAAAATGGGCTGCTCCCTGCCGCCTTTTTGCCTGGCGACAGCCTGTTGATCCTGGTCGGCGTGCTGATCGCCAAAGGCGCGATGGGTTTTCCACAAACCATTTTGCTGCTTACCGTCGCGGCCAGCCTGGGTTGCTGGGTGAGCTATATTCAGGGCCGCTGGCTGGGGAATACCCGCACCGTACAAAACTGGCTCTCTCATCTCCCCGCACATTATCATCAACGCGCCCATCACCTTTTCCATAAACACGGCCTGTCGGCATTATTGATAGGCCGTTTTATCGCGTTTGTCAGAACGCTGCTGCCCACCATTGCCGGCATATCCGGCCTGAATAACGCGCGCTTTCAGTTCTTCAACTGGATGAGCGGCTTATTGTGGGTGCTTATCCTGACGTCGCTGGGCTATCTGCTGGGCAAAACGCCCGTCTTTATGAAGTATGAAGACCAGTTAATGTCATGCCTGATGCTGCTGCCCGTAGTGCTGCTCTTTTTTGGCCTGGCGGGTTCACTGGTCATGCTGTGGAAAAAGAAGTATGGGAGCCGGGGATAACTTATGCTTAAACCACGCATAACTGCCCGACAACTCATTTGGATCAGCGCTTTTCTACTGATGCTGACCATACTCATGATGACGTGGTCAACGCTGCGTCAGCAAGAGTCGACGCTGGCCATTCGCGCGGTTAACCAGGGCGCCAGTATGCCAGACGGCTTCTCAGTTCTGCATCATCTGGATGCGAACGGCATTCATTTTAAAAGCATTACGCCTAAAAATGACATGTTGCTCATTACCTTCGATTCCCCTGCGCAAAGCGCCGCAGCAAAAACAGTGCTTGATCAAACGTTACCACACGGTTATGTCGTCGCTCAGCAGGACGATGACAACGAAACGGTACAGTGGCTGTCCCGCTTACGGGAAAGCTCCCACCGCTTTGGCTAATCTCCAGGAATCCGAATCATATCACTCACTTTGGTGATTTCATTGTTTAATGACTATGATTAATAAAGCGGTGTTTAACCCACCGCGTTATTATCGGGATCACCGCCCCGGACAACGGGTCCGAACATAAGGGAAAGTTCAGGAATGAAATACCGCATCGCTTTGGCTATCACGCTTTTTACACTTAGCGCCGGTAGCTACGCTAATTCGCTTTGCCAGGAAAAAGAGCAGGATATACAAAAGGAAATTAGCTACGCTGAAAAGCACAACAATCAGCGCCGTATTGAGGGTCTGAACAAGGCGCTCAGCGAAGTACGCGCCAATTGTACTGACAGCAAGCTGCGCGCCGAGCATCAGAAAAAGGTCGCTGAGCAAAAAGAAGAGGTAGCCGAACGCCAACGTGATTTAGCCGAGGCAAAAGCAAAAGGCGATGCGGATAAAATAGACAAACGTGAACGTAAGCTGGCCGAGGCTCAGGATGAGCTAAAAAAACTTGAGGCCAGAGACTACTAAATTAACGCCGAATGTAAATACTCACTCACCTGGAGAAAACTATGTCGAAAGATAACACTACGGAACATCTGCGCGCTGAGTTGAAATCCCTGACCGATACGCTTGAAGAAGTGCTGAGCTCTTCGGGCGAAAAGTCGAAAGAAGAGTTGAGTAAGATTCGTAGCAAAGCCGAGCGCGCGCTGAAAGAGAGCCGTTACCGCCTGGGCGAAACGGGTGATGTGATTGCCAAACAGACTCGCGTCGCCGCCGCCCGCGCCGATGATTATGTGCGCGAAAATCCCTGGACAGGCGTAGGCATTGGCGCCGCTGTCGGTCTGGTGTTGGGCGTACTGCTGACGCGTCGTTAATTATGGCGGACTCTCGACAGGCACAAGGACCAGGCAAAAGCGTACTGGGTATCGGGCAGCGGATTGTCACCATTATCGTTGAGATGGTGGAAACCCGGCTGCGACTGGCGGTAGTAGAACTGGAAGAAGAGAAAGCGAACCTCTTTCAGCTTTTGCTGATGGTAGGTCTTACCATGCTCTTCGCGGCGTTTGGCTTAATGAGCCTGATGGTTCTGGTCATCTGGGCTATCGATCCTCAGTACCGTTTGAACGCGATGATCGCTACCACTGTTGTGCTGTTAGTGCTTGCGCTAATCGGCGGCATCTGGACTTTGCGCAAAGCGCGTCAGTCCACGCTATTGCGCCATACGCGGCACGAACTGGCTAACGATCGGCAAATTCTGGAGGACGATCAGTCGTGAGCAGCAAAGGCGAACGCGAAAAACGTAAAGCGCTGCTTCTCAGTCAGATCCAGCAGCAACGGCTGGATCTGTCCGCCAGCCGTCGCGACTGGCTGGAGACCACCGGCGCGTACGATCGCGGCTGGAATACGGTGTTAAGCCTGCGCTCCTGGGCGCTGGTCGGTAGCAGCGTAATGGCCATCTGGACCATCCGTCATCCTAATATGTTGGTACGCTGGGCGAAACGCGGCCTGGGTATCTGGAGCGCCTGGCGCCTGGTAAAAACCACCCTCCGTCAACAACAGCTCCGCGGTTAATATCTTTTCTTTTATAGCATCGTGCCATCAGGTTATCGCCCGATTACACCTGGTGGCGCGATACTTTTATGCATATCGTCTCTTTATCAATTACTCAAATTTTTTGAAAAAATTTGGCAATTTTCCTTGCTAACAATTCCTGTACGCCACGTTTATGATTCTCTCCAGCGATAACAATGATGCGCAAAACCGCGTCATTGCTCATGAAAACAGCAGCAGCCGCCGAATCGGCCCCCTGGAGAATAAAATGAAAAAATTAGAAGATGTTGGTGTACTGATAGCGCGTATTTTAATGCCAGTTCTGTTTATTACCGCAGGATGGGGAAAAATTAGCGGCTATGCGGGCACACAACAGTATATGGAAGCGATGGGCGTACCAGGATTCCTGCTGCCGCTCACCATACTGCTTGAGTTCGGCGGCGGTCTGGCGATTCTGCTGGGGTTCCTCACCCGCACCACTGCGCTTTTCACCGCTGGTTTTACGTTGCTGACGGCATTGATCTTCCATAGCAATTTTGCAGAAGGTGTAAACTCGCTGATGTTTATGAAAAACCTGACCATTGCCGGCGGATTCTTATTACTGGCGTTAACCGGGCCTGGCGCGTTCAGCCTTGACCGTCTGCTGAATAAAAAGTGGTAAGCAATCTATACTCAATTAAAAAAGCGAGGGAATAGCGCCTCGCTTTTGTCATCTGAAGGAGAGAGACATGGGACAACTGATCGATGGCGTCTGGCACGATACCTGGTATGACACCAAATCTTCCGGGGGGAAATTTCAGCGTTCAGCGTCGGCTTTCCGCAACTGGCTTACCGCTGACGGCGCGCCCGGACCTTCCGGCGAAGGCGGATTCGCCGCAGAAAAAGATCGTTACCATCTGTACGTTTCCCTTGCCTGCCCCTGGGCGCATCGCACGCTCATTTTCCGTAAACTGAAAGGTCTGGAGCCGTTTATTCCGGTTTCCGTCGTGAATCCATTGATGCTGGAAAACGGCTGGACGTTTGATGATACTTTTCCGGCGGCCACCGGCGATACCCTCTATCAGCATGAATTTCTCTACCAGTTGTATCTGCACGCCGATCCACACTACAGCGGCCGCGTCACCGTACCGGTCTTATGGGATAAAAAAAATCATACTATCGTCAGCAACGAGTCCGCCGAAATCATTCGTATGTTTAACTCCGCCTTCGATGGGCTGGGCGCTAAAGCCGGGGATTACTATCCCCCCGCGCTGCAAAGCAAAATTGACGAGTTAAACGGCTGGATTTATGACAACGTTAATAACGGCGTTTATAAAGCAGGCTTCGCCACCAGCCAGCAAGCGTATGATGAAGCGGTAGACAAGGTATTTACTGCGCTGGCGCGCCTGGAACAGATTCTCGGACAGCACCGCTATCTGACGGGCGACCAGTTGACCGAGGCGGATATCCGCTTATGGACGACCCTGGTACGCTTTGATCCGGTTTACGTGACTCATTTCAAATGCGACAAATACCGAATCAGCGACTACCTGAATCTGTACGGTTTCCTGCGCGATATCTATCAAATACCGGGCATTGCTGAAACTGTTAATATGGACCATATTCGTCACCACTATTTCCGTAGCCATAAAACGATTAACCCCACGGGTATCATTTCTGTCGGACCGTGGCAGGATCTGCTCGAACCTCACGGGCGCGACGTACGCTTTGGCTAATTTCAGGCGTCCTCCGGGACGCCTTATTAATAAATACCACAAATATTTACCAACATTTCATTCGCGGCTATTCTTAGTTTGATTACTTTAAAAACAAGTGATTGAACCATTATTGAGGCGAAAATGGATTGGTATTTAAAGGTTGTAAAAAATTATCTGGGATTTGGCGGCCGCGCGCGACGCAAAGAGTACTGGATGTTTATTCTGGTCAATATCATCTTTACCTTTGTGTTGGGCCTGCTGGACGCCATGCTTGGCTGGCAACGCGCCGGGGGTGAAGGCGTTCTGACCACCATTTACGGCGTTCTGATCTTTTTACCGTGGTGGGCCGTGCAGTTCCGTCGTCTGCATGACACTGACCGCTCCGCATGGTGGCTACTGTTGCTACTTATCCCCATTATCGGCTGGCTTATCATCATCGCGTTCAACTGCCAGAATGGTACGCCGGGCGACAACCGCTTCGGCCCCGATCCGAAACGTTTTTCCTGATGGCGGCGCGGCGCCGCTTTTAAAGCGCCGCGCGCTATTTATTTTCCGGCGAATAGCTTAGGTATTTCCCGCAGGCACCAGGCTTTTGCCTCCCCCATACTGTCGCGCCGCCAGGCCATAATAATATCGATTTCGCTGGTCGATTCCGGGCTGACCACGCGTAGCCGCCCTTCGGCAATATCCTGTTCCACCATCGAATATGGCATGGTCGCGACGCCAAGCCCGGCCAGCAGCGCCTGACGTTTATCTTCAATCGTGCTTACCGTCAGACGTGGCTGCTTATCCAGCAGTTGCACCGTTAATACCGGCCGCTCGCGCGCGGTATCCGCTACCGCTACGCCGCGGTATTTAACCCGCGTCACTTCCGAAAGCGGCTCCGGCTCCTGATGAATAGGATGGTCAGGCGCGGCGACATACACATTCATTAACGTATACAACTTACGGGAGTTAATTTCCGACGACGATCGAAAATGCATATCCGGAGCGATGACAATATCCGCCCGTCCCTGCTCAAGCCGCTCCCATGCGCCAGCCAGTACTTCGGTAATCAATGAAAGCTGCGTATTGGCTTTAGCGGCCAGCCGGTCGATCAGCGGAAAAAAAGCAGGCGTCGGTACCAGAGCTTCAGTGACCAGCGTCAGATGCGTTTCCCAACCGCGGGCCAACGCTTCAGCATCCGTCGTTAACTTGTCTGCCGCTTCCAGCAATACCCGCCCGCGTTCCAGCAGCATACGTCCGACGTTGGTGAATTTTGTACGATGGCCGGAGCGATCGAACAGTACAACGTCCAACTCTTCTTCCAGCTTCTGCATGGTGTAACTCAGCGCGGAGGGCACCCGCCCCAACTCATCAGCCGCTGCGGCAAAACTGCCCCGGCGGTCAATGGCGTCCATCACACGCAATGCTTCAAGCGTCAGCGCTCTCTCTTTAGCCATAACGTTCTCATTCAGGAAATTTGAACATACCGGGCAGAATATCTGGCTAACAATGCAGCGTCCAGCCCCTTAACATAAAAGGAAGTAAAGAGAGGTTAATAACGATGATTACGACCCGAACCGCCAAACAATGTGGACAGGCAGACTACGGATGGCTACAGGCCCGCTATACCTTCTCCTTTGGACACTACTTCGACCCTACACTGCTGGGCTACGCGTCGTTGCGCGTACTGAACCAGGAAGTGCTGGCGCCGGGCGCCTCTTTTCAGCCTCGAACTTATCCAAAGGTGGATATTTTAAACCTGATTCTGGACGGCGAAGCGGAATACCGCGACAGCGACGGCAACCATGTACAGGCTAAAGCGGGCGAAGCGTTGCTGCTCGCCGCGCAGCCGGGCATTAGCTACAGCGAACATAATCTCAGCAAAGTTAAGCCGTTAACCCGAATGCAACTGTGGCTTGACGCCTGTCCTGAACGGGAAAACGCGCTGGTACAAAAAATCCCACTCTCGACGGCGCAACAACAGCTTCTTGCCTCGCCCGACGGTGAGCAAAACAGCTTACAACTGCGCCAACAGGTCTGGGTACATCATATTACGCTGGAGAAAGGCGAATCGCTTAACTTCCAGCTTCACGGGCCGCGCGCCTATTTGCAGTCGATTCACGGTACGTTCCACGCGATGACGCACAACGAAGAACGCGAGGCGTTAACCTGCGGAGATGGCGCATTTATTCGTGATGAACCTAACATTACGCTGGTTGCCGATACGCCGCTGCGCGCATTACTGGTAGATTTACCGGTGTAGCCAGCCAGAAAAGGAGTCGCAAGATGAGCAAAAAATCGGCGAAGAAACGTCAGCCCGTGGTAAAACCTGCCGTACAGGAGACGATGAGCGTCACTGTGCCGCTGGGCTATGAAGAGATGCTAACCGAACTGGAAGCCATCGTGGCGGACGCCGAAGCCCGGCTGGCAGAAGAAGAGGCCGCAGCCTGAAATCATGCCGGATGGCGGCGCAAGCGCCCGATCCGGCTGATAACAGGTAGACCCGATAAGCGCAGCGCCATCGGGCAACACGCTGCCCCGACGACATGCCGGGGCGTTATTATTAATGCGCTTTACTGGCCATAATCTCGATGATCTGCTTGTCTGTCTGCTGCATTGAGCGACACGCCAGCGAACACAAATTCGAAATAGATTGTTCGACATTGTGCGCCACAATCCCTTCGTTTCCGGTCACCGCCGTATCATCCAACGCCATCAGTACGGCTTTCCACGCCGCCGACGCGCTGGTAGAGACTTTCATCGCGCAGCTATTCGACGCGCCATCGCAAATCATCCCGCTGACATCGCCGATCATACTGCTGATAGCCATTGCGATAGTGTCATAACGACCATCTATCAGCCACGCCATACCCGCCGCCGCGCCCATCGCCGCCGTGGTTGCCGCGCACAGAGCCGACAAACGCGGAAGCTGATGGTGAATATAGATAGCGCTCAAATGCGATAACATTAGCGCGCGCGCCAGACGCTCGTCATCGGCGCCGACATGTTCAGCAACCACCATGACTGGCACCGTGGCGGTAATCCCCTGGTTGCCGGAGCCGGAGTTGCTCATCGCGGGCAACGTGGCGCCGCCCATTCTGGCGTCTGACGCCGCGCTGGTACGGATCAAAATCGCCGTGGAGAGATCTTTCGCCAGCAGACCGCGATCGCACTGTTTGGCCAGCGTCGAACCGATATGCAGCCCCCAGGAACCACGCAGTCCCTCCTGCGACAACGCGCCGTTTAGCCTGGCCGCATCGAGAATAAAGCGAATAGCGTCAAAGGGCACCGCATTCACAAACGCCAGGATCTCTTCCAGCGAGGTATGAGACAGCACTCCCAGTGGCGAGGTTTTTTCTTCTTCCTGCGCATTATCGGCCTGGGTAAATACCACGCCCTTGTCGGTTTCTATCCGCACAATGTTTGTATGATCGCCGACGATCGTGACACATGCCCAGCTATCGCCGCTATACACTTTCGCCCGTGAAAACAGGATATCGTTACATGGCTCCTGCAACATCACTGCGACATGTCCGGCGGCCAGCATCGCTTTTGCATCGGCAACGGCTTTAGCGGAAGCGTCTTTTAACACCTCCAACCCGGCTTTCGCATCACCGCCCAATGCGCCCAGCGCCGCGGCGATCGGTAACCCTACCATTCCCGTTCCTGGAACGGTAACGCCCATACCATTTTTCATCAGATTGGGCGAAACCCATGCGTCAATGCGTTCAACAGTGCCGTCAAGTTCAGCCGCCGCCGCCGCTGCCGCCAGCGCCAGTGAAATTGGCTCAGTACACCCCAGCGCCGGTTTTACTTCTTCCTGTACGGCCAGGATAAAACTTTGCCACAATGGATTTATTTTAGATTCAAACATAACAACAACCTTAATCTCAGGTATATCAAGAGAATGCCAGGAACGGAGAAACGCATAGCAGCAGACCGGTAATAATAATCAGGTACAACGAAGCGCCTTTATATTTGTGCAATGCGGGAACCTTGTAGACCAACCATGCCGGAATTAAACAACCCACCATACCGAAGATAGGGCTACAAATAGAGGTGAAGCTCAGTACCGGCGCGTTGAGCACAATGGCGCTCCAGGCCAGCAAAATAGCGAAAATCATAATGCCGCGCTGTACCAGATTTTCCTTAATCTTCTCGGCGGGCATTTTGCGGCGCAGGATATTCATCACAATGCCTTGCGTCGCTTCGCGGAATCCTAAATAAACGCCAAAGAAGGCGGTCATGACGGCAAAGATGTTCAGAATTACGCTAACCACTTTGACCCAGCCTGCGCCATCGCCGCTAATAAATTGCGCGGCGATCGCCAGGGCGGAAATATTCTGCTCATAGGCTTTCACCGCTTCGTCATGCCCCATCGCCAGGGTAAAGGAAACCGCATAGAAAAAGACGGTAACGAACAGGACGCCAAACGCGATATTCATGGCGCGCAGCGCTTTATGACGTGCGACCTCAATAGATTTTTCGCGTGAACGGTAAGAGATCACCATTGGGCTTAACGTCTGGATAAACAAAATCGAGGTCAGCGTAAATGGCAGGGTAATAATGGCGTTTTTAATCAGCAGGGCCATCGGCGGCAGCGCGCCAATGTTATACAGATGCCACATACCCACCATGGAGACGCCCAGCGCCGCCACTACCAGTAGCTTGGTCAGCACCATGCCGGTGGAGATTTTGAACAGTAATTTTTCACCGCGTGAGGAAATCGCCACCAGGATGCAGATCAGCACCAGACCATAAAATGGACTATCGGAAAGTAATCCTTCCGTTACGCCGAAAGTATGCAGATAAGAGGCGCTGTCGTTAGTAATCGCCGTAGAATAGACGAACATCCAGATGACGAGCATCACAAAGTACAGCGCGCCTAATAAAATACCCCAGTTTTTGCCCAGATAGCCGCTGATCACGCTGGGGTAGTCTTTACATTCCGGGGATTCCGCCAGCGTATTAATAAACAGCCGCTGGAACAGGTACATGGCCGGATAGCCAATAATAGAAGAGAGTAAAAAGACCCAAAGTCCCATCAGGCCAACCTGGACAGGAAGAAAAACGATCCCTGCGCCGATCGCCATCCCGATACTCATAATGACCCAACCGGTGTCGGTACTATCAAATTTGATGGCTTCACGCCATTCGCTTTCTGTCATCCCTGCCCGACGCGCCGGGGCTGATGCGTCGAGGATTACGCTGGTATTACTAGCCGATTCCATAGAATTCTCGCTCAATGTGTAGGTAGAGGTTTTTTTATTTTTCGTGCCGCAGCAAGGCGATATGCAGAACGTGAGGTGCAGGTACTTTCTTGTAATAAGAAAATCATACGCGCACGATAAGAGAAAAACTTACCAATAAAACGCCTGCATTTATTGTGGGTTAAGAATTATTTTCTATTTACTATTGGTTTAATGTTGTTATTTTCTCTATTTGACGCATATCACAACAAAAAAGGGCGCACGTTGGTGCGCCCTTTTCTCAGCTTCTGTCTTCTGCGTTATCCCATAGCCTGCTCACTCTGCGCCTGTCGGGCCTATCCACAAACGACTTTAATCGCCAGACCGCCGCGCGACGTCTCGCGATATTTGTCGTTCATGTCTTTCCCCGTTTCGTACATGGTTTCGATCACTTTATCGAGCGAAACCCGTGGCTCAGAGGTACGACGTAGCGCCATTCGCGCCGCATTTACCGCTTTAACGGCGTTAATCGCATTACGTTCAATACAAGGGATTTGCACCTGACCCGCCACCGGGTCACAGGTGAGGCCAAGGTTATGCTCCATCGCAATTTCCGCCGCAATACAGACCTGCGCCGGGCTACCGCCCAGCAGTTCTGTCAGCCCCGCCGCCGCCATCGAACACGCGACGCCAACCTCGCCCTGACACCCCACTTCCGCGCCGGATATCGAGGCGTTCATCTTGTACAGCATGCCAATCGCCCCCGCCGACAGCAGATAGCGGGCGATAGAGTTGGCATTGACCGGACGGCGGAATTTGTCGTAATAGGCCAGCACCGCAGGAATAATGCCGCACGCGCCGTTGGTCGGCGCGGTGACCACTCGCCCGCCCGCCGCGTTCTCTTCGCTCACGGCCAGGGCGAACATGTTAATCCAGTCGATGACGTTCATCGGATCGCGGGAGAGATTATCGCTGGAGACCAGCAGACGCCGTAACGCTACCGCGCGGCGTGGAACGTTCAGCGGCCCCGGCAGCACGCCCTCAGTATTCATGCCACGTTCAATTCCGGTCGCCATCACCTGCCAGATGCGGGCAAAGCCAGCGTCAATCTGCTCTTTGCTCCGCAACGCCAGTTCATTTTGCATCATCAGGCCGGAAACCGAGAGCCCCTGTCTTTCACACAGCGTCAACAGCTCGCCGGCGGAATGAAAATCATACGGCACCGATTTTTCTACGTCGTGCGACTGACCAAAGCGTTCCTCTTCGACAATAAAGCCGCCGCCAATAGAGTAATACGTTTTGTGTAAAAGCGGCGCTTGTCCGTTCCAGGCGGTAATACGCATACCGTTTTCATGGCGCGCCAGGGTTTCAGCGTGAAAGAGAATACTGTCGGCGACGGGAAAATCCACCACATGCGCGCCACCCGCCACCGATAAACGGCTGCTGCGGGCAACCTCCTGGATAAACGCCGGAATGCTATCAATATTGACATCCTGCGGCGTATTGCCCGCCAGGCCCATAATGACGGCGGTATCGGTCGCGTGGCCTTTGCCCGTCAGCGATAGCGATCCGTAAAGATCAACCGTGATGCGCGTCGTTCGCGGCAGGTCGCCGCTGTCGATCAGCCGATCGATAAAACATTTTCCTGCATTCATTGGCCCTACGGTATGGGAGCTTGAAGGTCCAATGCCAATCTTAAAAATATCAAATGCGCTAATCATATCTCCCCCTAAGATTACCGTTCAGTGAAGATCCGTCGCGGGGCGATCCACACGATCGCCCCGTTCACGTTACATCGCCTGAGTAAAGGTGCGCGAAATAACGTCCTGTTGCTGCTCACGAGTCAGCGCATTGAAGCGCACGGCATAGCCGGAAACGCGGATCGTCAGGTTCGGGTAGTTTTCCGGATGTTCAATCGCATCCAGCAACATTTCACGGTTCATGACATTGACGTTCAGATGCTGCCCGCCTTCTACCTGTGCTTCATGATGGAAATAGCCGTCCAGCAGGCCGACAAGATTGGTTTTCCGCACCGCATCTTCTTTCCCGAGCGCCGCAGGCACAATCGAGAAGGTGTACGAAATACCGTCTTTGGCGTAGGTAAACGGCAGTTTCGCCACCGACGTCAGCGAGGCCACCGCCCCTTTGCGGTCACGACCGTGCATCGGGTTCGCCCCCGGCGCGAACGGCGTTCCGGCGCGGCGTCCATCCGGCGTATTGCCGGTCTTCTGTCCGTACACGACGTTCGAGGTGATGGTCAAAATGGACTGCGTCGGCACCGCATTGCGATACGTCGGCAACACGCTAATTTTTTGCATAAAGCGTTTCACCAGGTCGCAGGCGATGCTGTCCACGCGCTCATCGTTGTTGCCGTACTGCGGATACTCGCCTTCAATAGCGAAGTCGATGGCAAGGCCATTTTCGTCGCGAATCGGCTTCACCTGAGCGTACCTGATGGCGGACAGGGAATCCGCCGCCACCGACAGTCCGGCGATGCCGCACGCCATCGTCCGATACACATCACGGTCGTGCAGCGCCATCAGCGAAGCTTCATAGCTGTACTTATCGTGCATGTAGTGAATAATGTTCAGCGCGCTAATGTACTGCACCGCCAGCCAGTCCATAAAATGGTCTAGGCTCTCCATTACCGCGTCGTAATCCAGCACCTCATCCATTAACGGCGCGGTTTTCGGCCCAACCTGGATTTTCAGTTTCTCATCAACGCCGCCATTGATAGCGTACAGCAACGTTTTGGCAAGGTTGGCGCGCGCGCCGAAGAACTGCATCTGCTTACCGATGACCATCGGGCTGACGCAACAAGCGATGGCGTAATCGTCGCTGTTAAAGTCGGTACGCATTAAATCGTCGTTTTCATACTGCAAAGATGAGGTCACGATGGAGACCTGCGCAGCATATTTTTTGAATGCCACCGGCAACGCTTCAGACCACAGTATGGTCAGGTTCGGTTCCGGCGCTGGCCCCATCGTGTGCAGGGTATGCAGATAACGGAAAGAGTTCTTCGTCACCAGCGTGCGGCCATCAAGCCCCATCCCGCCAATAACTTCGGTGGCCCAGATCGGATCGCCGGAAAAGAGCGAATCAAATTCCGGCGTGCGCAGGAAGCGCACCATGCGGATCTTCATGATGAAATGGTCGATCAGTTCCTGCGCCTGCAGCTCTGTCAGAAGGCCCGCGTTGAAATCGCGCTCAATGTAGATATCAAGGAACGAGGCGGTTCTTCCCAGCGACATTGCACCGCCATTTTGCGATTTTACCGCCGCCAGATAAGCGAAGTAGAGCCACTGTACCGCTTCCTGCGCGTTTCGCGCCGGGCGGGAGATATCGTAGCCGTATTTCGCCGCCATCTCCTGCATTTGCAGCAGCGCGCGACGATGCTCCGCCAACTCCTCACGCAGGCGAATCGTCGCCTCAAGATTCTGTCCCTGCTCCAGATTCGACTGCAGCTCGGCGAATTGCAGCTCGCGTTCGCGCACCAGATAACGGATGCCATACAGCGCGACGCGGCGATAATCGCCAATAATGCGCCCGCGACCATAACCATCCGGCAAACCGGTTAATACGCCGGATTTACGGCAGCGCAGCATATCCGGCGAGTAAACATCGAATACGCCCTGATTATGGGTTTTCCGCAGATCGGTAAAGGTATATTCAAAATCGGCGTCCATTTCGCGGCCATAAGCGTGGAATGAACTTTTAATCATGTTAACGCCGCCAAACGGATGCAAAGCGCGTTTAAGCGGCTTATCCGTTTGTAAACCGACGATTTTTTCCAGCTCTTTTTCAATATACCCCGCATCGTGCGCGGTAATCGTCGTCGCGATGTTGGTATCGAAATCCACCGGCGCATGGGTCGCGTTCTCGATACGTATTCCCGCCATCACCTTTTCCCACAACGCTGTGGTCGCTGGCGTCGCGTCGGCGAGAAAAGATTCATCCCCCTCATAGGGTGTATAGTTATGCTGAATAAAATCACGGACATTAATTTCTTCTTTCCAGTCCGTACCTTTAAAATCACGCCATGCTTCGGCATACAGCATATCGCTGGTATCGATATTTACCTTCATGAAAAATAATCTCTCTACAGAACAGCCGTTAAGTTATGCAAATTCCACTGGTGCTTTCACGTTGCCTAAATGAATGGCATCAAGGGCAATCATTTTCTCTTCATTCGTGGGAATAACAGCGCAAATAACCTGAGAAGGGTTAGCGGAAATAATGCGCTCGCCGTGAGAATTCGGCTGCTTATTCATTTCAACGTCTAACGTAAGCCCCAGTACGCCCAGATGTTCAATTACCAACTGGCGAATTAATACTGAATTTTCACCAATACCGCCGGTAAAAATAATGCCATCCAACCGATGTAACGATGCCGCGTGTCCGGCAATATGACGGGCGATACGGTGGACAAACGTTTTTATCGCTAACCGGGCGCGCTCATGTCCTTCGTGCCAGGCTTTTTCCAGGACTCTAAGGTCGGATGACAACCCGGAGATGCCGAGCAAACCGGACTCTTTATTCACCACTCGCTCCAGATCGCTCAACGTCTGCCCGGTTTCTTTGGCTATCCACGCCATCGCGCCGAAATCAACGTCGCCGCTGCGAGTGCCCATCATCAGCCCCTCAAGCGGCGTCATCCCCATTGAGGTATCCACGCTCTGACCATTGCGTACCGCGCAGATAGACGCCCCATTGCCCAGATGCGCGACAATCAGACCCGAGTTTTTTTCATCGAGGTCAAGCAGTTCATACGCGCGCCGCGAAACATAGCGATGCGACGTACCGTGAAAGCCGTAGCGACGCACACCCAGGCTGGAAAAATATTCCCACGGCAATCCGTATAAATAGGCTTCCGGCGCCAGCGTCTGGTGGAAACTTGTATCAAATACCGCCACCTGACACACGGCCGGGAAAAGGTGCCGCGCCGCGTCAATGCCGCTTAAATTAGCGTAATTATGCAGCGGCGCTAAAGGCGATACCCGACGAATATTATCGATAATCTCATCGGTAATAATGACGGACTGCGTAAATAGCTCTCCACCGTGCGCGATACGGTGACCAATTAATGCCACGCTATCCGTTAAATCACGTTTTTCCAGCTCAAAGGCAATGGCTTTTAACGCGTCCTCATAATTAGAGTGCGCGAGGTTTATCGGCTTATCGCCATTAATAGATAAAAAGGCGTTTTCAGTATTCATCCCATCTGCTATTCCCGCCATTAAAACATCACAGGTAGCGACATCCAGTACAGAGAATTTGATAGAAGATGATCCGCAATTAATGACCAGAACGACCGGAAATTCATTCATGTAGTGCCTCCGTCGATGTCAGCCTGCGTCCACGCCCTGGGGCGGAACGCAGGCTAAACGTGAGGATTAGAACAATTTGTAGACAATATTCAGGATGGTCAGCAGACCAATCAGGGTGACGAACACGTTATCCAGACGACCACGGTACTTCGCCAGCGACGGCGCTTTACGAATGGCGTACATCGGCAGCAGGCATAACAGCGAGGCGATAATCGGCGCGCCCATCGCTTCAATCAGGTCCAGAATGTTCGGGTTTGCGTAAGCTACGACCCAGGTAGACCCCATAATGAAGATCATGCTGATGGTATTAAGCTTGCCCATAGAGACTTTGGTTTTATCGCCTTTATAACCGAATTTCAGCACCAGGCCGTTCAGCCCTTCCAGCGTCCCCAGGTAGTGGCCGAAGAAAGATTTGAAAATAGCAACCAGCGCGATGATAGACGCGCCATACTCCAGCACCGTTGCAAAAGTGGATTTTGTCCCCGACAAAGAGGCGAAATGGTTGGCCAGGTAGGAAAGTACCGGAATGTTCTGCGCTTTCGCATCCGCCATGTTCTGCGGGGAGAGCGTAAACAGACAGCTAAAGGCGAAGAACATCACCACGGCGACCATCAGCATACTGGCGCGCGAGATGATCTGTGAACATTTACGCTCGGTAAATTCGCGACCAAACTCTTTCTCATACTCTTCACGCTTAGACACCACGAAGGAAGAGACGATGGGCGAAAAGTTAAAGGAGAACACCATGATAGAGATGCCCAGCCACACCGTAACCAGTATGCCATCGTGCCCGGTCAGCGCGATATTACTGAGATCAACCTGATCGATAACCGCCGAGTTCCAGTAAGGAATCAGCGATAATGAGATTAGCACCAGACTGGCGATAAACGGCCATACCAGGTAACTCATCACCTTAACCATCAGATCTTTACCAAACCAGATCACAAAGGCCATCAGCAGCAGCAAGAACAGCGCCACGAAACCGCGGTTCAACGCTGGCATCTGCAACTGGTTTTCCCAAAACGTCATGAACGTGTTAGTGATGGTGACGCCATAAATCCACAGCAGCGGACAAATCGCAAAGAAGTAAAGGAACGTGATAACTACCCCGCCCGTTTTACCAAAGTGCTCTTCGACCGTTTCCGTAATATTGCCGGACGGATTAGATCCGGATAAACACAGACGCGCCAGCGCCCGGTGACAATAGAACGCAATGGGGTAAGCTAAAACCAACATCAGCAGAATGGGGATAAGCCCGCCAAACCCGGCGCGGATAGGGAAAAACAGCACCCCGGCGCCAATGGCGGTACCAAATAAACCCAGCGTCCACGTCGTGTCCGATTTACGCCATGACGACTGTTTTGCCTGGCTGGATACAATGCTATCAGTAGTACTCATATCCTATCCTCACGAAAAGATTAAGCGTCAACTAAACCCGTAATTTGTGATACACGAGAAAGATCGATATTGCCGCCAGAAATAATACTGACCGTTTTTCTGTTCTGAATATGGCTATCTAATTTCCCGCTTAATAGTGCGGCGCAGGCCAGAGCGCCAGCGCCTTCAGTAATAACCTTATTGCGCTGAATTAAAGCGATCATGCTGTTACGAATTTCATCTTCGCTAACCAGAACAATGTCATCGACTAATTCACGAACAATTTCATAGGTTAAATTACCCGGGCGGGAGACATCACAACCATCCGCCAGGGTGCCGGTCGTTCGGTGCGTGGTTATTTCGCCAGCGTAATAAGACGCCGCCATACCGTGAACATTTTCGGCCTGTACGCCGATAACTTTAATGGTCGGGTTAATCGATTTAATCGCAATGGCAATACCTGCAATTAAACCGCCGCCGCCAATAGGCACGATGACATTATCGACATCGTACAGATCTTCCATAATTTCCAGACCAATAGTGCCCTGCCCGGCAATGACTTTTGGATCGTCGTAAGGCGGAATAAAAATGCGACCTTCGGTTTCGACAATTTCACTCACCTTAGCAATGGTGTCATTGAAGTTGTCACCGTGGAGCACCACTTCCGCCGAATAATCACAGGTGGCCGCCACTTTTGACTTTGGCGCGCCCTTCGGCATCACGACTTTGCCGTCAATACCCAGCATTGCGCAAGAAAGAGAAACGCCCTGTGCATGATTACCTGCGGAACAGGCCACGACGCCTTTACGTTTTTCCGCCTCCGTTAACGAGCTAAGTTTGTTAAAAGCGCCACGAATTTTAAATGAACCCGTACGCTGCATATTTTCAAACTTGAGAAATATTTCGCCTTTGCAACGTTCACTAAAATAGTTAGAGCGAGGCATTCCCGTTTTATATATCTTCCCCGCCAGTCTTTTTTTCGCTTCGAGGATATCTTCAATTGCAACCGGGAGATCGTATGTAATGTGCATTATAACCTCTTAACCTGGGTATTAAAAATAAGTTACCGTTGTCCACTGTTTAAAATAAACAGGTGACGTCAATTTCGCTAAATATGTTTATTCCATATCATTCAATTTCTATTAACTGCCTGCGTCTGCATCCATTATATGATGAATATTGCTTAGCCAATTCTACTAATACTGAAGCGGCTTTTTTGATACGATAATTTTTAGACCATACCGCCGCATAACGTGCGACGGGTAATGTGTCTTTGATTGGTATCGTGATAAATTGATTAGAGCCAAAAGGCGTGGTCATATCGCAGGGAATAACAGTTAAGAAATCAGCATTGAGAACAAGATTATATATTGTGACAACGGAATCTGTTTTAACAATGTTTTCGATGCTGATGCCATTTCGTTGTAGAGTGGTGAGTAATTCGCTGTAGTAGCCCATATTCGTTTGCGGCAACACCCACTGTTCGTCTTTTAACGATTCCAGTGTGATGGTGCCGGTGCATGTTCGGGACTTGCTGGCTACCAGGACAAACTCTGATTCAAACAGCGGCTCGACATGCAGATCCTGTAGTTGCATTTCATTACTGAGCGTACCGATAGCAAAGTCCAGCCGCCCGTCGCGCAGGGCCGGCAGGAATGAAGAGAGCTGGGCTTCGTACATGGATACCTGCGCTTTTGGAAAGACCTCTTTGAACTTATGAATCATATCGGACATGAAGGTAAAGCCAATCAGCGAAGGAAAGCCAAACGAGACGTCGACAACGGTATTGCACGTCATACTGTTCATCTCGTTGATCATGTTTTTCATTTCGCGGGTGATAGATTCAGACCAGGAAAGCAGTACCTGTCCCGCTTCGGTCAACGTAACGCCGGTATTTTTACGTACAATTAGCTCAACGCCAAAATAGGCCTCAACATCGCTAATGATTTTACTGACGGCGGGTTGGGTTAACCCTAACGATTTTGCGGCAGAACCGATAGAACCACTTCTAATGACTTCCTGAAAGACCACCAAATGCTGTGTTTTAGGGAGAACAAGAGTATTCATATCTACCGCTCTGAAATAACATTGTGAACGGCAGGAAGTGTAGCAAATTAAATCTTAAAGGTTATGTGCGACCACTCACAAATTAACTTACCATAATTTTTACATGGTCTTTATTAAATAAAGAAAACCCATTACTTCAATGAGTTACAAAAACAAAACAGCAACTTAGCCTGATTTCAATCAAAAAATAGGGTCGGGATAACGATATATTATGGCGATAACCAGCCTATTTTATCTCCTATTTTCGACATCCCATGAAGACGATATTTCAATCAATTACGGGACATTTTATCGGCAATTCCAGCGTTAAATTTAAAGCGTAATTTCTCAAATTTAAGTATAAACCGAAGGTAAATGCGCTTAAAAACCGTTACGCGTCACATTTTTTTACCTTATTTGTTTGTAAAGAAACATTTAATAAAATTTTAACCAAAATATTTCATACATTTAATTTTCATTTACAACAAATAATTTACACCGCTTTCTAGCTGTTTTTCAGAATGTAATTTTGTGAAAGAAATCGATTGCTTTTCACTTCAACTAAAAAGAGCGCAGTCTATAGCGTTTTGTGTTTCTCATCACAAAAACGAATAATATTATGCCACCACGGCTGTCAATTAATTGCCGGATAGTGACGCTGGCGTCTTCTGCAACCTCTATCCCCTTCACCGGCCTGATAAGCAAAAACCCGCCGAAGCGGATTTTATGAAGAGGTGAAACTGACCGATAAGCCGCTTTCTTTTGGGTATAGTGTCGTGGACAGTCATTCATCCTGCCGCCCTGTAAAAGCAAAAACCCGCCAGCTTACACTGACGGGTTTTATGAAGAGGTGAAACTGACCGATAAGCCGCTTTCTTTTGGGTATAGCGTCGTGGACAGTCATTCATCCTGCCGCCCTGTAAAAGCAAAAACCCGCCAGCTTACACTGACGGGTTTTTGCATGAAGAAGTGAAACTGACCGATAAGCCGCTTTCTTTTGGGTATAGTGTCGTGGACAGCCATTCATCCTGCCGCCCTGTAAAAGCAAAAACCCGCCGAAGCGGGTTTTATGAAGAAGTGAAACTGACCGATAAGCCGGGTTCTGTCGTGGACAGTCATTCATCTAGGCCAGCAATCGCTCACTGGCTCAAGCAGCCTACCCGGGTTCAGTACGGGCCGTACCTTATGAACCCCTATTTGGCCTTGCTCCGGGTGGAGTTTACCGTGCCACGGACTGTTACCAGCCGCGCGGTGCGCTCTTACCGCACCCTTTCACCCTTACCTGATCCCACTTGCGTGGGCCATCGGCGGTTTGCTCTCTGTTGCACTGGTCGTGGGTTTCCCCCCCAGGCGTTACCTGGCACCCTGCCCTATGGAGCCCGGACTTTCCTCCCCTCCGCCCGTCTCCCCGAAAGGACGACGACGAAGCGGCGACTGTCTGGTCAGCTTCGGCGCGCAGTATAGAGGGTTCGCGCGACTTTGTCACCCTGCGCTGCGCATTCCTATCGCCAGAGCGGCAGCAACATTTCTGGATGCCCGATAAATATTGTCAAAAGCGCCCCGAAAAGCCTCCTCCAGCGTCACGATGCGCGTGAGTACGCTAAAGACAGCGTCGATGCCATAATGATGCACTATCCCTACATCGTGCGTCAGGCTGCCGGCAATGCCAATCACTGGCTTATGATATTTTTTCGCCACATTCGCGACGCCAATCGGCACTTTACCGCGAATACTTTGGCTATCAATCCGCCCTTCTCCCGTCACCACCAGCGTACAGTCGTGGATATGCTCCTCCAGGTTCAGTGCCGCCGTGACAATTTCGATCCCGCTGCGTAATTCCGCACCGAGAAAAGCCATTAACGCCGCCCCCATACCGCCTGCCGCGCCTGCGCCGGGCGCCGCCTTTACGTCGACATTCAGCGATTTTTTTATGATGTCGGCATAGTGAGCAAGATTTCTGTCCAGCTCAACAATGTTCTCTTCGGTCGCGCCTTTCTGCGGCCCAAAAATTCGTGATGCGCCGTTGTCGCCGAGCAGAGGATTAGAGACATCGCAAGCGACACGAATCGCGCAGAGTTTTAAACGGGGATCGAGCTCTGAAATATCAATGTCGCTTAGACAATGAAGGCTTCCGCCACCGTAACCGATATCCGCGCCGTTTGCATCGCGCAGTTTTGCGCCTAACGCCTGCATCATCCCTGCGCCGCCGTCATTTGTCGCGCTGCCGCCAATGCCGATAATGATATTGCTTGCGCCGCTTTCCAGCGCCTGCAATATCAGCTCCCCCGTTCCCCGCGAGGTAGTAATCAAAGGGTTGCGTTTTTCTGGCGGAACCAGCGCCAGTCCGCTGGCCGCCGCCATTTCAATAAACGCGGTTTTACCATCCCCGGACATTCCCCAGCAGGCTTTCACTTTTTCACCCAACGGCCCGGTCACCCATGCGGCGCGTTCAACGCCCTGCGTCGCGGCAATCATGGCTTCGACCGTTCCTTCGCCGCCATCGGCAACCGGAACAGAGACATATTGCGCATCGGGGAAAATTTCCCGAAATCCTTTTTCTATCGCCTGCGCTACCTCGGCGGCAGAAAGGCTTTCTTTATAGGAGTCGGGGGCAATTACGATTTTCATAGTGGTAGCCTGTTACTGCACAACGCCGGATGGCGTTTCACTTATCCAGCCTGAAATTCAGGCCCGGATCGCTACACGCCATCCGGGCACAACGTCGTTAGCGAGTGACTTCCACTTTCGCCAGTTTTTCGTAGTAGCACGCCAGCGCGCTATGGTCGTCATTACCGTGTCCATCCGCGCGTAACGCCTGCATCATTTCCATAACGGCGGCGGTCAGCGGGAGCTGCGCGCCAACGCCGTGGGAGGTATCCAGCGCATTCGCCAGATCTTTAATGTGCAGATCGATACGGAAACCTGGCTTAAAGTTTCGGTCCATGACCATCGGCGCTTTCGCATCCAGTACCGTGCTGCCAGCCAGACCGCCGCGAATCGCCTGATAGACCAGATCCGGGTTGACGCCCGCTTTAGTCGCCAGCGTCAGCGCTTCAGACATGGCGGCGATATTCAACGCCACGATCACCTGGTTAGCCAGTTTTGTGACGTTGCCTGCGCCGATATCGCCGGTATGCACCACGGAACCCGCCATCGCTTTCATCAGGTCGTAGTACTTGTCGAAAATGGCTTTATCGCCCCCCACCATCACCGACAGCGTGCCATCAATCGCCTTCGGCTCGCCGCCGCTGACCGGCGCATCCAACATCTCAACGCCCTTCGCCTTCAGCGCATCGCTGATTTCACGGCTTGCCAGCGGCGCGATAGAACTCATATCAATCAATACGGTTCCCGGCTTCGCGCCTTCGATGATACCGTTTTCGCCCAGCGCAACCTCTTTCACATGCGGAGAGTTAGGCAGCATCGTGATGATGACGTCACACTGTTCAGCGATCGCCTTCGCCGTAGAGGCCGTTTCCGCGCCTGCGGCAATGACGTCAGCAATCGCTTCAGGATTACGATCGGACACCACCAGCGAATACCCTGCTTTCAGTAAGTTTTTGCTCATGGGCTTACCCATGATGCCTAAGCCAATAAAGCCAACTTTCATCGTCATAGCGTTCTCTCTTTCCATACCAGGATTATTTTTTAAAGGTGTCGGCAAGCTTCTGCGTGCTGGCGCGGAATGCGCCTAAATCGCTGCCAACGGCGACAAAGGTCGCGCCCCATTCCAGATAACGGCGGGCATCCGCCTCTACCGGCGCCAGAATGCCGCACGGTTTACCGTGCGCTTTAGCGCGGGCGAAAATATGTTGAATCGTCTGCTGCACGTCAGGGTGAGAAGCATTGCCGAGATGACCCAGCGCGGCGGCCAAATCGCTTGGGCCGACAAAAATGCCATCAACGCCTTCCGTTGCGGCGATGGCATCAACATTGTCGACACCCAACTGGCTTTCGATTTGAACAATAATGGTGATGTTTTTGTTCGACTGCGCAAAGTAATCAGGCACCGTACCGAACATATTCGCGCGGTGAGAAACGGAGACGCCGCGAATGCCTTCCGGCGGGTAACGCGTCGAGGCGACGGCGCGAGCCGCTTCCTCTTGCGTTTCAACAAAGGGGATCAGGAAATTATAAAACCCAATATCCAGCATCCGTTTGATAATGACCGGTTCATTGGTTGGCACACGTACCACAGGCGCGCTGGCGCTGCCTTTCAATGCCATTAACTGTGGAATTAAGGTGGTCACATCGTTCGGCGCATGTTCGCCATCCAGCACCAGCCAGTCAAATCCCGCCAGACCGAGAACTTCGGTGGTGATTGGGCTTGCCAGTGCAGACCAGCAGCCAATCTGCACCTGTTGCGCCGCCAGCGCCGCTTTAAACTTATTCGGGAAAATAGCGTTATTCATCGCTTATACCTTCGCTTATTTCTTTAATTCTCTACATGTGATGCCGCCACCATAACTTATAGCAACGACAATAAAATGCTTATCTGAAATCAGAATGGGTCTCCGCATTCTATTTCTAATGTGGTACACATCCTGTAGCACAATATACCGTTCTGATATCTTTATCGTCTTTTATTATTATCATGGTATTTTCAAATAACTCGTCAGATACACTGAATTCGCCATTCAGTATAAACAGCCTATGGCGGATAATCATTGTGCAAACGCTCATTAAAAAGGGATTATTTAACGCTTATTTTTGAGCATACGCCCATGATACTGGGCGCTAATGCACACATTTACGCTTTACCCGGCCTGTATAAAAAATTTCATAATTTGCGGTGATCTGGATCACATTCTTATATTTATACTCCTGTCATTCTTATTTCATTATGCATGAACTTTATTTCTTATATTGAGATTTAACGATTTAACCATAACCAAAATAGATAATCCTATTTCTATCATCCAGGCTGGAGAATGTTGAACAATGGCCAATATCGAAATTCGCCAGGAATCGCCATCGGCGTTTTATATAAAAGTACATGAAACCGATAATGTCGCAATTATTGTTAATGACCACGGTCTTAAAGCCGGAACACGTTTTCCGGATGGCCTGGAACTGACTGAACATATTCCGCAAGGCCATAAAGTCGCTCTGACGGATATCCCCGCTCACGGCGAAATCATCCGTTATGGCGAAGTCATCGGTTATGCGGTACGCGACATCCCGCGCGGAAGCTGGATCGACGAGTCGCTGGTCGAACTGCCAAAAGCGCCGCCGCTGAATACGCTACCGCTGGCGACCAAAGTACCGGAACCGCTGCCGCCGCTGGAAGGCTATACGTTTGAGGGCTATCGTAACGCCGATGGCAGCGTCGGCACCAAAAATCTGCTTGGCATTACCACCAGCGTGCACTGTGTGGCGGGCGTGGTCGATTATGTGGTGAAAGTGATTGAGCGCGATCTCCTGCCCAAATACCCGAATGTCGATGGCGTTGTAGGGCTAAACCATCTGTACGGCTGCGGCGTGGCAATCAACGCGCCGGCGGCGGTCGTGCCGATTCGCACAATTCATAACATCGCGCTCAACCCCAATTTTGGCGGCGAAGTGATGGTGATTGGCCTCGGTTGCGAAAAACTGCAGCCGGAACGACTGCTGGAAGGCACCGAGGATGTCCCCGCCATCGCCGTTGAAAGCGCCAGTATTGTGCGTTTACAGGACGAGCAGCATGTCGGCTTTAAATCAATGGTCAACGATATTTTGCAGGTCGCCGAACGCCATCTGACGAAACTGAACCAGCGCCAGCGCGAAACCTGCCCGGCCTCCGAGCTGGTCGTCGGGATGCAGTGTGGCGGCAGCGATGCGTTTTCCGGCGTCACGGCAAACCCGGCGGTGGGTTATGCTTCCGATCTGCTGGTACGCTGCGGCGCGACCGTCATGTTCTCGGAGGTCACCGAAGTGCGCGATGCCATTCATCTTCTGACGCCGCGCGCCATCAACGAAGCCGTGGGTAAACGCCTGCTGGATGAAATGGCCTGGTACGATAACTACCTTGATATGGGGAAAACCGATCGCAGCGCTAACCCGTCCCCTGGCAACAAAAAAGGCGGTCTGGCGAACGTCGTGGAAAAAGCGTTGGGCTCTATCGCTAAATCGGGTAAGAGCGCCATTGTCGAAGTATTGTCGCCGGGCCAGCGCCCCACCAAACGCGGCCTGATTTACGCCGCGACGCCCGCCAGCGATTTCGTCTGCGGCACGCAGCAGGTCGCTTCCGGCATTACCGTACAGGTCTTTACCACCGGACGCGGCACGCCTTACGGGCTGATGGCGGTGCCGGTCATTAAAATGGCGACGCGTACCGAGCTGGCGAACCGCTGGTATGACTTAATGGATATCAATGCAGGCACCATCGCCACGGGTGAAGAGACAATCGAAGATGTGGGCTGGAAGCTGTTTCACTTTATTCTCGATGTCGCCAGCGGCCGGAAAAAGACTTTCTCGGACCAGTGGGGCCTACATAACCAACTGGCGATATTTAACCCGGCGCCAGTGACCTGATCCAGTCAGTACCCTTCTCCGAGCAGGGTATAACCGCATAATCTGTAGACCGGGTAAGCGCCAGCGCTACCCGGTATTTTTTCGCCCTTAGTCTGTAGCCTGAAGTATGTCTGCCCGACATGCTTTTTTTTATGCCTGACTTTCGATAACTTCCATTTTATTTCGAAACTTTCATTTATCAGATCAAAATCACAAAAAAACATTCCGAAAGCCTATAAATTCTTTCAAAGAAAACAAACGAAAGATTTCGGAGGAAGGATGTTTATCATTTCAGGCAGAACAATGCTAAAGAAGGCGCAGCAGGAAGGTTATGCTGTGCCGGCGTTTAACATCCACAACCTGGAGACATTGCAAGTGGTGGTGGAAACCGCCGCAGAATTGCGCTCTCCGCTGATTGTCGCCGGTACGCCAGGCACCTTTAGCTACGCAGGCGTCGGTAATATCGTGGCCATCGCCGCAGAACTGGCGAAAAGCTGGAACCATCCTCTCGCGGTACATCTCGATCATCATGAAAAACTGGCCGACATCAAAATGAAAGTCGCCGCCGGGGTACGCTCGGTCATGATCGACGGGTCGCATTTCCCCTTTGCCGACAATATTGCGCTGGTGAAAAGCGTGGTTGATTACTGTCATCGCTACGATGTCAGCGTTGAAGCTGAACTTGGGCGTCTCGGCGGGCAGGAAGACGATCTTATCGTTGACGGTAAAGATGTGCTTTATACCCATCCGGAACAGGCCCGGGAATTTGTAGAAAAAACGGGTATCGACTCGTTAGCCATTGCTATCGGCACCGCTCACGGCCTCTACACCGCTGAACCAAAACTTGATTTTGAACGACTGACGGAAATTCGTCAGCGGGTTGATGTCCCCTTAGTCCTTCACGGCGCCTCTGGCCTGCCGACCCGCGATATTACCCGCGCTATTTCGCTGGGCATCTGCAAAGTTAACGTCGCCACCGAGCTTAAAATCGCCTTTTCCGGCGCGCTTAAAAACTATTTAACGCAACACGCAGAGGCCAGCGATCCCCGCCATTACATGATCCCGGCGAAAGCGGCCATGAAAGAGGTTGTACGTAAAGTGATTGCCGACTGCGGTTGTGAGGGGAAGCTCTAAAGCCCCCGGATTTAGCACGGCAAAGGGCGTTTTCATAGCTGGATCACGAAAGCCATTATTATCCTTTGCCTTCAAACCAAAAATATTATGAAGATAAACAAAAGATATCGGAGCCAGAAGTGAAAGAAATAATTTCTCGTCACAAAGCAGGGGAACAGATAGGGATCTGTTCCGTATGTTCAGCACACCCGCTGGTGATTGAATCCGCATTACGTTTTGATCTGAATAGCGGGAACAAAGTTCTGATCGAAGCGACCTCTAACCAGGTTAATCAGTTTGGCGGTTATACCGGCATGAAACCGGCTGACTTTCGTGATTTTGTCTATGGCATCGCCCAGGAAGTGGGTTTTCCACGCGAACGGCTTATTTTAGGCGGCGATCACCTGGGACCTAACTGCTGGCAAAACGAACCTGCGGATACGGCGATGGAAAAATCCGTCGAACTCATTAAGGCTTACGTCGCTGCCGGGTTTAGCAAAATCCATCTTGATGCCTCTATGTCCTGCGCTGACGACCCGACGCCGCTGGACCCAATGGTTGTCGCTAAACGCGCCGCCCTGCTTTGCCAGGCAGCGGAAACGACGGCGACCAACGAACAAAAACGCCATTTAACCTATGTTATCGGCACTGAAGTTCCGGTTCCGGGCGGGGAAGCCAGCGCCATTAACGCCGTACATGTTACCCGCGAACAGGATGCGGCCCGCACGCTGCAAACGCATCAGGCTGCTTTTCGCGCCCTGGGGCTGGATGAGGCATTGAACCGGGTTATCGCGATTGTCGTACAGCCGGGCGTTGAATTTGATCATACCCAGATTATTCATTATCAGCCGCAGGCGGCACAGGCGCTCTCCGCATGGATAAAAGAAACGCCAATGGTCTATGAAGCGCATTCGACTGATTATCAGACGCGACAGGCCTACCGCGCCCTCGTTCGCGATCATTACGCCATTCTGAAGGTCGGCCCAGCGCTCACTTTCGCGCTGCGCGAAGCCATTTTCGCACTTGCGCAAATGGAAAATGAGCTGGTATCCCCAGAACAACGTAGCCGCGTGATGGAAGTTATCGATGAAGTGATGCTAAACGAGCCAGGCTACTGGAAAAAATACTACCGTCCAACCTGGAGCCAAGCGATGATCGACATCCACTTTAGTTTGTCTGACCGTATTCGCTATTACTGGCCGCACCCGCGTATTCGTCAAAGCGTAGAGAAGTTAATCGCCAATCTGAACAACGTCACATTGCCGCTGGGATTAATTAGCCAGTTTATGCCCGTACAGTTTGAACGCCTGTCTGAGGGCGTGCTCACCCCCACGCCGCATAACCTGATTATTGACAAAATTCAGGATGTTCTGCGCGCTTATCGCTTCGGTTGCACGCCGGATGTCGCCTGAATAATGGAGAATTTATGAGCCAACTATTTGTCCGAACCGGAATCACATTCGACTCGAGCCAACAGGCGCTGGCGCACATTGGCAAAGAGATGCTGGCGAAAGGCGTGGTACATGATAGTTATCCGCAGGCGCTGGTGGAGCGTGAAGCGTCTTTTCCTACCGGCATTGCGCTGGAGCGTCACGCCGTCGCTATCCCTCATTGCGAGGCGGTTCATGCGAAATCACCCGCTATCTATCTGATTCGTCCAGATAAGCCGGTCATGTTTCAACAGGCGGATGATGACGAAGAGATTGCCGTTTCGTTAATCATCGCCTTAATCGTTGAAAACCCGGCGGCACAGCTAAAACTTCTGCGCCGCCTGTTTAGTGAGCTACAGAACCCGAGCACCCTCGATGCCCTGTTAAGCGCGCCGGATGCCGAACTGGCGATACGCTTTCAGGAAACCATCCTTGAGCCTGAGCAGTGCGTCCAGGTTTGATAATAAATTGATAATAATGAGGAATACCCTATGAAACGTAAAGTAATTGTGGCCTGTGGCGGTGCGGTTGCAACCTCAACGATGGCTGCGGAAGAAATTAAAGAGCTATGTGATGCCAACCATATTGAGCTCGACTTAGTGCAATGCCGGGTCACCGAAATCGAAACCTATATGGACGGCGCCGATCTTATCTGTACCACTGCCAGGGTCGATCGCGCCTTTGGCGATATTCCCGTCGTTCACGGCATGCCTTTTGTTTCCGGCGTGGGTATTGAAGCATTGCAGCAAAAAATTCTGTCCATTCTCATGGGGTAACGTATGTTTAGCGAAATAATGCGTTATATCCTCGACTTAGGCCCAACGGTGATGTTGCCTCTGGTGATCATCGTGTTCTCTAAACTGCTGGGAATGAAGCTTGGGGATTGTTTTAAATCGGGTTTGCATATTGGTATCGGCTTCGTGGGTATTGGTCTGGTCATCGGCCTGATGCTGGATTCTATCGGCCCCGCGGCGAAAGCCATGGCGGAACATTTCCAAATCAATCTCCACGTTATTGACGTCGGCTGGCCGGGTTCATCGCCCATGACCTGGGCGTCACAAATCGCGCTGGTCGCGATCCCTGTCGCCATCGGGGTTAACGTCCTGATGCTGGTGACCCGCATGACCCGCGTGGTGAATGTCGATATCTGGAATATCTGGCACATGACCTTTACGGGCGCCATGCTGCATCTGGCGACCGGTTCATACTGGCTGGGGATTCTGGGCGTTGTGGTTCATGCCGCCTTTGTCTACAAACTGGGGGACTGGTTTGCCAAAGATACCCGCGACTATTTTGGCCTCGAGGGGATTGCTATCCCACACGGCTCATCCGCGTACCTGGGCCCCGTGGCGGTGCTCGTTGATACCATTATCGAAAAAATTCCGGGTCTCAATCGTATTCACTTTAGCGCAGACGATGTTCAGAAACGCTTCGGACCGTTTGGCGAGCCGGTGACTGTCGGCTTCGTGATGGGGCTGGTGATTGGTGTACTGGCAGGCTACGACGCCAAAGCCGTTCTGCAACTGGCGGTCAAAACCGCAGCGGTGATGCTGCTTATGCCACGCGTCATTAAACCTATTATGGATGGCCTAACGCCTATCGCGAAACATGCGCGTAAACGTCTACAGGCTAAATTTGGCGGGCAGGAGTTCCTGATAGGCCTTGATCCAGCGCTACTGCTCGGTCATACCTCTGTTGTCTCCGCGAGCCTGATATTCATTCCGCTGACCATCCTGATTGCCGTCTTAGTACCGGGGAACCAGGTGCTGCCGTTCGGCGACCTCGCCACCATCGGTTTCTTTATTGCGATGGCGGTCGCGGTACACCAGGGCAACCTGTTCCGCACGCTGATTTCAGGTGTCATTATCATGGGTATCACCCTGTGGATAGCCACCCAGACGATTGGCCTGCATACCCAACTGGCTGCCAATGCCGGAGCGCTAAAAGCTGGCGGACAAGTCGCCTCGCTGGATCAGGGCGGTTCCCCTATCACCTGGCTGCTGATTCAACTTTTTACCTGGCAGAATATCGTCGGCTTCGCCGTCATTGCCATTATCTATCTGGCCGGCGTACTGCTGACCTGGCGTCGCGCCCGACAGTTTGTTGCGGCTGAGAAAGCCACGGCGCTACAGCAAAATCAAATCGCCTCTTAATTTTAGGGGAGCAATCGCTCCCCTCACCTTCCTGGAGAATGTTATGAAATCAGTGGTTATTCACGCTGAGGGAGACGTGCGCGTTGAAGAACGCCCCTTACCACAACTGCAAGCCGAGGACGATGTGTTGGTCAAAGTCGTTAGCTCAGGGCTTTGCGGATCGGATATCCCGCGTATTTTCGCGCAGGGCGCCCATTATTATCCTATTACGTTAGGTCATGAATTCAGCGGCTACGTTGAATCCTACGGCACAGGCGTAACGGATATGCAGCCTGGCGATGCCGTCGCTTGTGTCCCGCTTCTTCCCTGCTTTCACTGCCCGCAATGCGAACGCGGTTACTTTTCTTTATGCAAACAGTATCAGTTTGTAGGATCGCGCAGCGAAGGCGGTAATGCGGAATATGTGGTGGTCAAACGGGCCAATCTTTTCCGCTTGCCGTCTGATATGCCGATTGAAGATGGCGCGTTTATCGAACCGATTACCGTGGGCTTACACGCCTTTCATCTGGCGCAGGGCTGCGAGGGGAAAAACGTAATTATCGTCGGTGCCGGGACAATTGGCCTGCTGGCCTTACAATGCGCGCGGGAACTGGGCGCGCGAAGCGTAACGGCGATTGATATCAATCCGCAGAAACTGGAACTGGCGAAAGCGCTCGGCGCAACGCATACCTGTAATAGCCGGGAAATGACCGCCGACGACATCCAGACCGCGTTGTCCGGCATTCAGTGTGATCAACTGGTTCTCGAAACGGCAGGAACTCCCCAGACCGTCTCGCTGGCTATCGATATCGCCGGGCCGCGCGCGCAACTGGCGCTGGTGGGGACGTTACATCACGATCTCACCCTGACAACGCGTACATTCGGATTAATTTTGCGTAAAGAGCTCACGCTCCTCGGCAGTTGGATGAACTACTCCGCGCCATGGCCAGGAGAAGAATGGGAAACCGCAGCGCGCCTGTTGGCTGAAAAACGTCTTCAACTGACCCCTCTCATTGCCCATCGCGGCGATGCGGAAAGCTTTGCAGAAGCAGTCAAAGCGCTTAATGGCGCGCCCATGCAGGGCAAAATCTTACTTCAACTTTCCTGATGGTACGAGCCAGCAACCTGCGCTGGCTCACATTTCCTTTCGAAATTTAGCGTTCACCTTTCGCAATCCTTCGATTAAACTAGTTACAGTTAATTATCAGGCAAATCAATATGAACTCATTTGAGCGAAGAAATAAAATTGTCGACCTGATTAATACGCAAGGCAGCGTGCTGGTGATGGACCTTTCAAATACCTTTGGTATTTCTGAAGTGACTATCCGCGCTGACCTGCGTCTGCTGGAAGAGAAAGGCCTTGTCACCCGTTTTCATGGCGGCGCGGCAAAACCGGGAAGTCATCTGGCGGAAGGCGACAATCAGGAAGTCATTCTGGAAGATCGGTATCAACTCGCCAGCGATCCGAAAAAGCGGATTGCCCAGGCGGCTGCGGCAATGGTTGAAGAAGGAATGACCATCATCCTGGATAGCGGGAGCACAACATTACTGATTGCGGAAGCGCTCGCGCGAAAAAGCAATATTACGGTGATCACTAACAGCTTGCCTGCCGCTTTTACGCTATCAGAAAATAAAGATCTCACGCTGGTGGTTTGCGGCGGTACGGTACGGCATAAAACCCACTCAATGCACGGCACGATTGCGGAACGATCGCTACACGGCATCAGCGCCGATGTCATGTTTGTCGGGGCGGATGGCATTGATGCGACAAACGGTATTACCACGTTTAACGAAGGTTATTCCATTAGCGGCGTCATGGCGGCGGCGGCACACAAAGTTATCGCGGTACTGGACGCGACCAAATTTAACCGTCGCGGCTTTAACCAGGTATTGCCGATGGACAAGATCGACTGTGTGATAACCGATGACACCATCAGCAAACAGGATAAAGCGGCATTAGCGAAAACAGGCGTGGAATTAATGATCGTCTAAAAAGGAGTCGGTTATGCGTTGCTGATCGCGAGAGTAAGCCCGAAGGAAAGGTCCGGCCCGCTATCACCGCCCAATGCCCCCATCAATTTACCCACATCAATCACCTGATTGAGTATTAACGCGATGGCGATAAAAGGCGGTTCCCGGGCGCTCGCTTTTATTCTTCCTGCTGCTCCAGCGCATACTTATACAGCGCATTTTTCTTCACGCCGTGAATTTCTGCTGCCAGCGCCGCCGCTTTTTTCAGCGGCAGTTCTGCCTGTAGCAGCGCCAGCGTGCGCAGCGCGTCGGCGGGCAGGTCGTCTTCTTGCGCTTTATGGCCTTCGACAATCAGCACCATTTCGCCTTTGCGACGGTTTTCATCTTCTTTGACCCACGCCAGCAGCTCGCCGACCGGCGCGCCATGAATCGTCTCCCAGGTTTTGGTCAGCTCACGCGCCAGCACCACATAACGGGATTCTCCCAATACCGCGACGATATCTTCCAGGCTATCTAACAGGCGGTGGGTTGACTCATAAAAAATCAGCGTTCGCGGTTCCGTTTCAATGGCTTTTAGCGCATCACGGCGGCCTTTGGATTTCGCCGGTAAAAAGCCTTCATAGCAGAAACGGTCGGATGGCAAACCTGCGGCACTTAATGCAGTGATAGCAGCACATGGCCCCGGTAGTGGCACCACACGGATGCCCGCTTCGCGACAAGTACGCACCAGGTGGTAGCCCGGATCGTTAATCAGTGGCGTACCGGCGTCGGAAACCAGCGCAATGTTCTGCCCTTCTTTTAGCTTCGCGACCAGCGTTTCCGCTTTTTGTTGTTCGTTATGGTCGTGCAGCGCGAACAATCGGGCATTAATCCCAAAATGTTGCAGCAATAAACCGGTGTGACGAGTATCCTCGGCGGCAATCAGATCTACAGCCTGTAACACCTCCAACGCACGCTGGGTAATATCCGCCAGATTACCGATAGGAGTAGGTACAATAAAGAGTTGGCCCTGAGAATTATCCGCCGATTCGTTTTGTTTCATTGTGTCGTCCGTATTGCCGATTTAATATTGAGCATTGCGTAAAAAAATATCACTGGATACAGTATGGTACCCTCAACATTTTCTCGTTTGAACGCCGCACGCGCGCTGCCTGTCGTCCTGGCTGCGCTACTTTTCGCCGGGTGCGGCACCCAGGCGCCAGATCAAAGCGCAGCCTATATGCAGGGTTCAGCGCAAGCTGACTCCGCCTTTTACCTGCATCAGATGCAGCAAAGCGCAGATGATAGCAAGACCAACTGGCAATTACTCGCCATTCATGCACTGCTGAAAGAAGGAAAAAGCCAGCAGGCCGTCGACCTGTTCAACCAACTCCCGCAAAATCTGAACGATACCCAGCGTCGCGAACAGTCTTTATTAGCGGTAGAAATCAAACTGGCGCAAAAAGATGTCGCAGGCGCGCAGGCCTTGCTGGATAAACTAAAACCCGCCGACTTTGCGCCAAATCAGCAAGCGCGTTACTGGCAGGCGCAGATCGTTGCCAGCCAGGGACGCCCGTCGCTTACCCTGTTGCGGGCGTTAATCGCCCAGGAACCGCTACTGGCGGCGAAAGATAAACAAAAAAATATCGACGCCACCTGGCAGGCGCTCTCCGCCATGACGCCGGATCAGGCCAGGACGCTGGTTATCAACGCCGATGAAAATGTGCTTCAGGGCTGGCTGGATCTGCAACGCGTCTGGTTTGACAACCGCAACGATCCGGACATGCTGAAAGCCGGGATCGCCGACTGGCAAAAACGCTACCCGCAAAATCCGGGGGCGAAAATGCTGCCGACGCAGCTCGTCAATGTACAACGTTTCAAACCGGCTTCCACCAGCAAAATCGCTCTGCTGCTGCCGCTGAACGGTCAGGCTGCCGTGTTTGGCCGTACCATCCAGCAAGGTTTCGAAGCCGCGAAAAACCTCGGCACCCAGGCGGTAGAGATGCAGCCTGCCGCCGCGCCTGACGCGCCGGTAGAACCTGGCGTGGAGGAGACGCAGCCACAAATGACCAACGGCGTCGCCAGTCCGTCGCAGGCCTCGGTGAGCGATCTGACTGATGACGCTCCATCCCAGTCCGCTACGCCAGTCAGCGCGCCACAAACTCCCCCTGCTACAACAAGCGCGCCGGCGGATCCCTCCGCTGAATTAAAAATCTACGATACCTCTTCCCAGCCGTTGGATCAGGTGCTTGCTCAGGTTCAGCAAGACGGCGCCAGTATCGTGGTCGGGCCGCTGTTGAAAAACAATGTGGAAGCGCTGATGAAAAGCAACACGCCGCTCAACGTGCTGGCGCTCAACCAGCCGGAAACGGTACGTAGCTTCCCTAATATCTGCTATTTCGCGCTCTCTCCAGAAGATGAAGCCCGTGATGCGGCGCATCATATTTATGACCAGGGCAAGCAGTCGCCGCTGCTGTTGATCCCACGCAGCACGCTTGGCGATCGCGTGGCGAACGCCTTCACCCAGGAGTGGCAAAAACTGGGCGGCGGCATCGTGTTACAGCAAAAATTCGGCTCCGTAGCCGAGCTGAAAATGGGCGTGAACGGCGGCGCGGGTATCGCGTTGACGGGCAGCCCGGTCGCCGCCAGCGTGCCTGCGCAGCCTGGCGTCACCATTGGCGGTCTGACCATCCCTGCGCCGCCGACCGACGCGCAAATCACCAGCGGCGGACGCGTAGACGCGGTCTATATTCTGGCTACGCCGGAAGAGATTGGCTTTATCAAACCGATGATCGCCATGCGTAACGGCACCCAGAGCGGCGCGACGCTGTATGCCAGCTCCCGCAGCGCGCAAGGCACCTCCGGCCCCGACTTCCGTCTGGAAATGGAGGGTTTACAATACAGTGAAATTCCTATGCTGGCAGGCGGCAATATGCCGTTGATGCAGCAGGCGCTGAGCGCTGTACATAACGACTATTCTCTGGCGCGGATGTACGCCATGGGCGTGGATGCCTGGACGCTGGCGAACCACTTTTCGCAGATGCGTCAGGTGCAGGGGTTTGAGATCAATGGTAATACCGGCGCATTAACCGCCAGCCCGGATTGTGTGATTAACAGGAAGTTATCATGGCTCAAATACCAGCAAGGGGAGATTGTTCCCGCCAGCTAACGCGTAAACAGGCTGGCGACGCGTGGGAAGCTGCCGCGCGTCGCTGGCTGGAAAGCAAAGGACTGCGGTTTATCGCCGCCAACGTGCGCGAGCGCGGCGGCGAAATCGATCTGATCATGCGCGACGGAAAAACGACGGTTTTTGTTGAGGTCCGCTATCGGCGCTCCGGGCTTTATGGCGGCGCGGCGGCTAGTGTGACCCGCAGCAAGCAACACAAATTATTACATACTGCCCGCTTGTGGCTCGCCCGCCAGAATGGGAGTTTTGATACTGTGGATTGTCGGTTCGATGTGTTAGCCTTCACCGGAAATGAGATTGAGTGGTTTCGGGATGCGTTTAACGACCACTCATAATTGAAGATTTTAAGGATTAGCGTGCTCGAAAGAATCAAAGTTTGCTTTACAGAAAGCATTCAAACTCAAATTGCTGCGGCGGAAGCGCTTCCGGATGCCATTTCCCGCGCCGCCATGACGCTGGTTCATTCCCTGCTTAACGGCAACAAAATCCTCTGTTGTGGAAACGGGACGTCCGCGGCCAACGCACAGCATTTTGCTGCCAGCATGATTAACCGCTTTGAAACGGAGCGACCCAGTTTACCCGCCATTGCACTAAATACCGATAATGTGGTCTTAACTGCGATCGCTAACGATCGCCTGCACGATGAAGTTTATGCAAAACAAGTCCGGGCGCTGGGACATGCAGGCGATGTTTTATTGGCGATCTCTACGCGTGGTAATAGTCGCGATATCGTAAAAGCCGTTGAAGCAGCCGTCACACGTGACATGACCATTGTGGCGCTAACCGGGTATGACGGGGGTGAGCTGGCCGGACTATTAGGGCCGCAGGATGTCGAAATTCGTATCCCTTCACACCACAGCGCGCGCATTCAGGAAATGCATATGCTGACGGTAAACTGCCTGTGCGATTTGATCGATAACACGCTTTTTCCTCACCAGGATGATTAAGGAGTACACATGAAGGCATTTTCGCCGCTCGCAGTCCTTATTTCTGCGTTGCTATTGCAAGGTTGCGTCGCCGCCGCGGTAGTGGGTACGGCAGCCGTCGGCACCAAAGCCGCAACCGACCCGCGTAGCGTGGGCACCCAGGTGGATGACGGAACGCTGGAACTGCGTGTCAGCAGCGCGCTGTCGAAAGATGAGCAAATCAAAAAAGAGACGCGCATCAATGTCACGGCTTATCAGGGCAAAGTTTTGTTAGTGGGCCAGTCGCCAAACAGCGAACTCTCCGCGCGCGCTAAACAGATAGCGATGGGCGTTGAAGGCACCACCGAGGTCTATAACGAGATTCGCCAGGGTCAGCCTATCGGCCTGGGGACCGCCTCTAACGATACCTGGATCACCACGAAAGTTCGCTCACAGCTACTGACCAGCGATCAGGTAAAATCGTCAAATGTGAAAGTCACCACCGAAAATGGCGAAGTGTTCCTGCTGGGCCTGGTGACTGAACGTGAAGGTAAAGCGGCAGCGGACATCGCCAGCCGGGTGAGCGGCGTGAAACGCGTGACCACCGCCTTTACGTATATTAAGTAACCGGTGTGCCGGGTGGCGATAAAAATGTGTAAACCGCGTCGCCATCCGGTAAATCATCCGGCTTCGCTACCCCGCTTTTTCCCGCAGTTGCGATGAGGTCAGAATCGTCACGCCTTCTTGTGCTGGCGCCAGCGCTTCCGCCAGCATGGCCCGCGCCACATCCCGCGCATCAATCGATTTCCAGTTTCCGGGCAGCAGCCGGAATAGCGGAGCGAAAAGCGTTTCATTCACCCGCCGCGTTGTTCTGTCGCCGAGCAGCATAGAAGGCCGGGCAATCGTCAAACGAGGCCAATTTTGCGCGATTAACGCCTCTTCCATTTCTCCTTTCACCCGATTGTAGAAAAACGGAGAGTGCGCGTTTGCTCCCATTGCGCTGACCACCAACATGTGCTGCGCGCCCAGTCGACGCCCGGTCAGCGCGGTATCAACCACCAGCGTATAATCCGCATGAATAAACGCCGCTTTACTTCCCGCTTCACGCCGGGTCGTGCCCAGGCAGCAAAAAACAATATCCACCGGGTCGGTCACCTGAGCTAACGCGTCGGTAAGCTGCGGATCGTGAGGGTTATAAACGCCGACAATATCCGTCAGCGGACGACGCGTCGGCGCGGCGATAGCGCTCACCTGCGGCGTGTTGATTAACATTCTCAGCAGATGTCCGCCGACCAGTCCGGTCGCGCCGGTAATCAGTACCTGACTCATCCTCGCTCCTTTACAGATTTGTCCACCTTGCACTCTCGGCCCTATCGACCAGGCTTAATAGTCTACGAGGTAAGTATCCATCATTGTGGAAAATTTGCCTTACCCGACGCCACCACTGCGGAGGAAACGCATGAGTAAGAAAATTGCCGTTTTGATTACCGATGAATTTGAAGATTCAGAATTTACTTCGCCGGCAGCAGAATTCCGTCAGGCCGGCCATGAGGTCATCACCATCGAAAAAGAGGCGGGTAAAACGGTGAAAGGAAAAAAAGGCGAGGCCAGCGTCACCATTGATAAGGCTATTGATGACGTTCGTCCCGACGAGTTCGACGCCTTGCTATTGCCGGGAGGCCATTCGCCGGACTACCTGCGCGGCGACAGCCGTTTCGTGGATTTTACCCGCGATTTCGTTAACAGCGGTAAACCGGTTTTTGCCATTTGCCACGGCCCACAGTTGTTGATCAGCGCCGATGTCATTCGTGGCCGCAAACTCACGGCGGTGAAACCGATTATTATCGATGTGAAGAATGCGGGCGCGGAATTTTACGATCAGGAAGTCGTCGTCGATAAAGATCAGCTGGTGACCAGCCGCACGCCTGACGACCTGCCGGCATTTAACCGCGAGGCGCTACGCCTGCTGGGCGCGTGAGTCACGTAACCAGTGCAGTTTTTTACCAAACCCCAGCGTGTTGTCGGTGAATTTAATTTCATCCAGCCGAATTTCCCATACCGGCGCTGGCAGCACCCTGGCGACCGGGAAGCGACGAAGGTAAGCTTTACGCGCGGCGTCGCTCTCCTGCCCCTCCAGACGGCGAATTTCCCCTTTAAACTGCACGCCGCGAATGCGCGCCACCGTTTTCGGCTGACCATTGACCGTTCCCGCAACTGGCGCGCACGCGCCGGACATTTGCGCATGGCGGGTTTTATCATCCGTTAACAGATACAGCGCGACGTTTTGCGCATCGAACAAATAAAACGCATTGGCGCACCACAGCTCTCCCTCATGGTGTACGCACCAGGTCACCACGTGTTGTTTCGCCAGCCAACGGCCAATAGCGGTAAGTGTGTCCATCTTTATTCTCGCTTATACTGGGAACCTGAAAATTATCATGCTGATGGCGACAATGACACCCTGGTATCTGTATCTGATTCGTACTGCAGACAATGCGCTTTACACCGGAATAACCACCGATGTGGCGCGTCGTTACAGGCAGCATCAAACGGGAAAAGGCGCAAAAGCATTACGGGGAAAAGGCGAGTTAACGCTGGCGTTTGCGGCGCAGGTCGGCGATCGCTCGCTGGCCCTGCGCATAGAGTATCGCATCAAACAGCTCACAAAGCGCCAGAAGGAGCGCCTTGTGACGGAACGCGAAGCGTTTGAGGCGCTGCTGTCCAGCCTGCAAACGCCGGTGCTTAAAAACGATTGAAGTGGTCGTGATACTCCACCAGCCCCGTCACGCCTTCCAGCGCATCCTCAGCCAAACGGTGTACCTGGAAAGCGCTTTCCGTACCGGGCCAACGGCAGTGAAGATCGTAATGCGCGGCCAGTTCAAAACCGAAGCGGCTATATAACGCCGGGTCGCCCAACGTCACGACCGCCGCGTAGCCGAACTCGTTGAGCGAATCCAGCCCTTCATACACTAACTGGCGCGCCAGCCCTTGCCCGCGATACTTTTCATCGACCGCCAGCGGCGCCATGCCGACCCACTGTAAATCTTCGCCCTGCACATCAACCGGGCTAAAGGCGACATAGCCCACCACCTGACCTTCATCATCCGTGGCCACCAGTCCGAGCGTCAGAAAACCATCTTCACGCAAATCGTGAACCAGCTTCGCTTCCGCATCGCTTTCGAATGAACGGCGTAACAGCGCATCAATACCAGGCGCATCAATAGGAATTTCTACTCGAATTAGCATGGTTCACCTACCGAGGTCTGTTTGGTTTCCGGCGAGTTTTTCATTCCCGCCTCAACAAAATCCGCCAGTTGCAGCAGCATAACGCGTAACGCTTTCGGCATCTGCTCCAGTTCGATGGCGTCCATCAGATTCTTCACATACAACCCTAACTCAGTATCGCCTTCAATGACCAGTCGACGCTGGAAAAAGAGCGTATCCGGATCCTGTTTACGGGCGGCGATCATTAGCAGATCGCTGGCGTCGGCGCTAAAACTGACGTCAGCATCCGCCTGCTGGCTAACGATCAGCTTTTCATTTTCAACCGTGGTATACCATTTTAAGTCGATGTCACGAACATGAATGCTTAACCAACGACCTTCGAGGAATTCCAGCTCTCCATCGGCCAGCGCCTGACGAAACTGCCAGCTCAGAACCTGTTCCAGAACCTGGCGCTTTAGCGCAAAGGGCGTCAGTTTAACCGGTACACTCATCAGAGACGGGCCAGCATGGACTAAGCGTGAACGCAGTTTATCTAACACGAGCTTTACTCCCTGTTTCAATAGTCCTGTTATTTTGCCATATCCAATAAATCACATGGCGGCGTAAATCAACAATTGGGTCTGATTTTCTACCCCATTATTGGTGTTACCAATACGCCTTTAACTGCCTTAAATCAAAAATTGTCGCAGCAAGGTTAACTAAAATCCCTGTTCGTTAACAATTTTGCGTCTCAGACGTAACCCTCAGGATAAATTATGGAGCTGCTCTGCCCTGCCGGAAATCTCCCGGCGCTGAAGGCGGCCATCGAAAACGGCGCTGACGCCGTTTATATCGGGTTAAAAGACGATACCAATGCCCGTCATTTTGCCGGCCTTAACTTTACCGAAAAAAAATTGCAGGAAGCGGTGAGTTTTGTTCACCAGCATCGCCGCAAATTACACATCGCCATTAATACTTTTGCGCATCCGGACGGCTATGCCCGCTGGCAGCGCGCCGTGGATATGGCGGCGCAGCTTGGCGCCGACGCGCTGATTCTTGCCGACCTCGCTATGCTGGAATATGCCGCAGAGCGTTACCCGCATATTGAGCGCCATGTTTCCGTTCAGGCCTCGGCAACCAACGAAGAGGCGATTCGCTTTTATCACCGCAACTTTGATGTCCACCGTGTAGTACTGCCGCGTGTACTGTCGATTCACCAGGTAAAACAACTGGCCCGCGTCACGCCGGTGCCGCTGGAGGTATTCGCGTTTGGCAGCCTGTGCATTATGGCGGAAGGTCGCTGCTATCTTTCTTCCTACCTGACGGGGGAGTCGCCCAATACCGTCGGTGCCTGCTCTCCCGCCCGCTTTGTCCGTTGGCAGCAAACGCCGCAGGGGCTGGAATCGCGCCTGAATGATGTCCTGATTGACCGTTACCAGGATGGCGAAAACGCGGGCTACCCAACGCTGTGCAAAGGCCGCTATTTAGTGGACGGCGAGCGCTATCACGCGCTGGAGGAGCCAACCAGCCTGAACACGCTGGAACTGCTGCCGGAGCTCATGGCGGCGAACATCGCTTCGGTGAAGATCGAAGGCCGCCAGCGCAGCCCGGCCTATGTCAGCCAGGTGGCGAAAGTGTGGCGCCAGGCGATCGATCGCTGCAAAGCCGCCCCGCAAAACTTCGTTCCACAGCGCGACTGGATGGAGACGCTCGGCGCGATGTCCGAAGGCACCCAAACCACGCTTGGCGCATATCACCGTAAATGGCAGTGAGAGGAGCTATGAAATATTCCTTAGGACCGGTGCTTTATTACTGGCCGAAAGAGACGCTGGAAGATTTTTATCAGCAGGCCGCAAAAAGCAGCGCTGATGTCATTTATCTGGGCGAAGCGGTGTGCAGCAAGCGTCGCGCGACTAAAGTCGGCGACTGGCTGGAAATGGCGAAATCCCTCGCCGCCAGCGGTAAGCAGGTGGCGCTCTCCACCCTGGCGCTGGTACAGGCGTCATCTGAATTAAGCGAGCTGAAACGCTATGTGGACAACGGCGATTTTCTGCTGGAAGCCAGCGATCTTGGCGTGGTGAATCTGTGCGCCGAGCGCAAACTGCCGTTTGTCGCCGGCCATGCGCTGAATTGCTACAACGCGGTCACGCTGCGCCGGTTGCTGAAAGAAGGCATGGTACGCTGGTGTATGCCGGTGGAGCTGTCCCGCGACTGGCTGGTGAATTTGCTTAATCAGTGCGACGAACTGGGCATTCGCAATCAGTTTGAAGTGGAAGTGTTGAGCTACGGCCATCTGCCGCTGGCCTACTCCGCTCGCTGCTTTACCGCCCGTTCGGAAGACCGTCCGAAAGATGAGTGCGAAACCTGCTGTATCAAGTATCCAAACGGTCGTGACGTGCTCTCGCAAGAGAATCAGCAGGTGTTTGTGCTTAACGGTATTCAGACCATGAGCGGCTATGTCTATAACCTTGGCAACGAACTGACGTCAATGCAGGGATTGGTCGATATCGTGCGCCTGTCGCCGTTGGGGACGGAGACATTTGCCATGCTTGATGCCTTTCGCGCTAACGAAAACGGCGGCGCGCCATTACCGCTTGCCGCCCATAGCGACTGTAACGGCTACTGGAAGCGGCTGGCCGGGCTGGAGCTACAGGCCTAGCCGGATGGCGGCATCAATACCTTATCCGACCTACAAATAGCGCTCCCGTAGGCCCGATAAGCGCAGCGCCATCGGGTATTGTTTTTGCCGTCAGTCTCATAAAGCTCACTTTGTTAACAACATTCGCTAATCTTTAATGCAGTATTAAAAGATTAACCGGTAACAAAGTGAGCCGTTATGACTGACAAAACTATTCCGTTCTCGGTGCTGGATCTGGCGCCGATCCCTGAAGGAGCTTCGGCAAAAGAAGCCTTCACGCACTCGCTTGATCTCGCACGGCTGGCTGAAAAGCGCGGTTATCACCGCTACTGGCTGGCAGAACATCACAACATGACCGGTATCGCCAGCGCGGCGACCTCGGTATTGATTGGTTATCTGGCGGCCAATACCACAACATTACATCTTGGCTCCGGCGGCGTGATGCTGCCTAACCATTCACCGCTGGTGATTGCCGAGCAGTTCGGCACGCTGAATACGCTCTACCCGGGACGTATAGACTTAGGATTGGGACGCGCGCCGGGTAGCGATCAGCCGACGATGCGCGCGCTGCGTCGCCATATGAGCGGCGATATCGATAACTTTCCACGCGATGTCGCAGAGCTGGTGGACTGGTTCGACGCTCGCGATCCTAATCCGCATGTGCGCCCGGTGCCCGGCTACGGCGAGAAGATCCCGGTCTGGCTGTTGGGCTCCAGCCTGTATAGCGCACAACTGGCGGCCCAGCTTGGCCTGCCGTTCGCCTTTGCTTCGCATTTCGCGCCGGATATGTTGTTCCAGGCGCTGCATCTGTACCGTACCCAGTTCAAACCTTCAGCGCGGCTGGAAAAACCGTACGCGATGGTGTGTATCAATATTATCGCCGCCGACAGCAACCGCGACGCCGAATTCCTGTTTACCTCCATGCAGCAGGCTTTTGTGAAGCTACGCCGTGGGGAAACCGGCCAACTGCCGCCGCCGATTGAGAATATGGAGACCTTCTGGTCGCCATCCGAGCAGTATGGCGTGCAACAGGCGCTGAGTATGTCGCTGGTCGGTGATAAAGCGAAAGTCCGTCACGGGCTGGAATCCATCCTGCGGGAAACCCAGGCGGATGAAATTATGGTAAACGGGCAGATTTTCGATCATCAGGCGCGCCTGCATTCGTTTGATTTAGCGATGGATGTGAAGCAGGAATTGTTGGGGTAGTGCGTTGTTTTGCCCGGTGGCGCTTCGCTTACCGGGCCTACAGCATCAAGTAGGCCGGATAAGGTGCAACCGCCATCCGGCACAATAACGTTACTGGTACACCGGCAGCAAATTAAAGCTCGACAGAATATGGATAACCGCGTTGCCGACACCGAAGACCAGAATCAGGGCAATCATCGGTTTACCGCCCCAGACGCGAAATTTTGGGCTGCCGAAACGTTCGCGAGATTTACGCGCCAACAGCGCAGGCACAATGGCCGCCCAGATAGTTGCAGCTAAACCTGCATAACCAATGGCATACAGAAAACCGTTCGGCCACAGCAGGCCACCGACAATTGGCGGCACAAACGTCAGCAGCGCCGTTTTAAAACGCCCCATTGCCGAGTCATCAAAGCCAAACAGATCCGCCAGATAGTCAAACAGCCCCAGCGTCACGCCAAGGAAGGAACTGGCGACCGCAAAGTTAGAGAACACCACCAGCAGCAGATCCAGGCTGCGACTGTTCAGCACGCCGCTCAACGCCTGTACCAGCACATCAATATTGCCGCCTTTCTGCGCAATGCCGATAAATTCCGGACGCGGGATGTTGCCCATCGTCCCCAGCAGCCAGACGGAATAGAGCGCCAGCGCCAGTAACGTCCCATAAATCAGGCATTTGACGATGGTACGCGGATCTTTGCCGTAATATTTCATCAGGCTCGGTACGTTACCGTGATAACCAAAAGAGGCCAGACAAAATGGCAGCGTCATCAGCAGGTACGGCGTATATGACGCGTGGCTTTCAGCCACGTTAAACAACGTGGCAGGCTGAACGTGCCCTAACAGGCTGCCGAAGGTCAGGAAGAAAGTAATCACTTTCGCGCCCAGCACAATCGCCGTCATCCGGCTGACCGCCTTCGTACTCAGCCACACGACAAACGCCACCAGCAGCGCAAAGGCAAGACCTGCCGCTCGCGCCGGAACGTTCAGCGACATCTCAGCAAAGGTATGATGCAGAATTGAGCCGCTCGCCGAGATATAGGCGTAAGTCAGGATGTAGAGCACAAAGGCAATAGAGATGCCGTTGACAATGTTCCAGCCTTTCCCCAACAGATCCTTGGTGATGGTGTCGAAACTCGAACCAATGCGGTAGTTAAGGTTGGCTTCGAGGATCATCAGCCCGGAGTGCAGCATACAAAACCAGGTAAAGACCAGCGCCGCCATCGACCAGAAGAACCACGCCCCGGACATGACCACCGGCAGGGAGAACATCCCCGCGCCAATGATGGTGCCGCCGATAATCACCACGCCGCCAAGCAGCGAAGGTGACGTTTGGGTGGTGGTAAGTGTTGCCATTCAGCTCTCTCTCCAGTCATTTATAATGTGACTATCTCTCAATACGTTGCACTGTACCAGTACACGAGTACAAAAGAAATAAAAAAAGCCCCGATTGTGACGATCGGGGCTGTATATTTTACTTTACGCTGTGAATGCGCAGGTCAGCGTGAGTTACGCATCACCGCCGAAACGACGGCGACCGGTAGAGTCATCACGACGCGGACCACGGCTTTCACGACGCTCGCCGCTGAAGCGACGACCATCACCACGACCACCTTCACGACGTTCGCCGCTGAAATTACGACCGCCTTCACGACGTTCGCCACTGAAGCTACGACCACCGCCGCGACGTTCGCCGCCCGCGTGCGGAACCGCATCACCCAACAGCTGCATATTCATCGGCTTGTTCAGGATGCGGGTACGCGTGAAGTGCTGGAGCACTTCGCCCGGCATACCTTTCGGCAGCTCGATGGTGGAGTGAGACGCGAACAGCTTAATGTTACCAATGTAACGGCTGCTGATGTCGCCTTCGTTAGCGATAGCGCCCACGATATGACGAACTTCAACGCCGTCATCACGGCCCACTTCAATGCGGTATAACTGCATATCGCCAACGTCACGACGTTCACGACGCGGACGTTCTTCACGATCGCCACGCGGGCCACGGTCATTACGATCGCGCGGACCACGGTCGTCACGGTCACGGAATTCACGCTTAGGACGCATCGGCGCATCCGGCGGCAGGATCAGCGGACGCTCGCCCTGCGCCATTTTCAGCAGTGCGGCGGCCAGCGTTTCGAGATCCAGCTCTTCACCTTCGGCAGACGGCTGGATTTTCGCCAGCAGCGCACGGTACTGATCCAGATCGCTGCTTTCCAGTTGCTGCTGAACTTTCGCGGCGAATTTTTCCAGACGGCGTTTACCCAGCAGTTCTGCGTTCGGCAGTTCCACTTCCGGAATGGTCAGCTTCATGGTGCGTTCGATGTTGCGCAGCAGACGACGCTCGCGGTTCTCAACGAACAGCAGCGCGCGACCGGCGCGACCCGCACGGCCGGTACGACCGATACGGTGAACGTAGGACTCGGAGTCCATCGGAATATCGTAGTTCACCACCAGGCTGATACGTTCAACGTCCAGACCACGTGCCGCAACGTCGGTAGCGATCAGGATGTCCAGACGACCATCTTTCAGGCGCTCCAGAGTCTGCTCACGCAGCGCCTGGTTCATATCGCCATTCAACGCGGCGCTGTTGTAGCCGCTACGTTCCAGAGCTTCTGCTACTTCCAGGGTCGCGTTTTTGGTACGTACGAAGATAATCGCCGCATCAAAGTCTTCCGCTTCCAGGAAACGCACCAGCGCTTCGTTTTTACGCATACCCCAGACAGTCCAGTAGCTCTGGCTGATGTCAGGACGGGTAGTCACGCTGGACTGAATGCGCACTTCCTGCGGCTCTTTCATAAAGCGGCGGGTAATGCGACGAATCGCTTCCGGCATGGTGGCGGAGAACAGAGCGGTCTGATGACCTTCCGGGATCTGCGCCATAATAGTTTCAACGTCTTCGATGAAGCCCATACGCAGCATTTCGTCGGCTTCATCCAGCACCAGACCACTCAGTTTAGAGAGGTCGAGGGTGCCGCGTTTTAAGTGATCAAGCAGACGTCCCGGCGTACCGACAACGATCTGCGGACCCTGACGCAGGGCGCGTAACTGCACGTCATAACGCTGACCGCCGTACAGGGCAACCACGTTTACGCCGCGCATGTGTTTAGAGAAATCCGTCATGGCTTCGGCCACCTGTACCGCCAGTTCGCGGGTTGGCGCCAGCACCAGAATCTGAGGTGCCTTCAGCTCAGGATCAAGATTGTTGAGCAGCGGTAAAGAGAACGCTGCGGTTTTGCCGCTACCGGTCTGGGCCATGCCCAGCACGTCGCGACCGCCCAGCAGATGCGGAATGCACTCTGCCTGGATTGGAGATGGTTTTTCGTAACCCAGATCGGTAAGGGCTTCAAGGATAGGAGCCTTCAGCCCCAGATCTGCAAAAGTGGTTTCGAATTCAGCCATGTAGTACGTGTGCCTCAAAATTAATGGCGGCCAGTCTACATAACTCATCATGAAATTGATCTGCAATTTTCATTGAAAAGTGTGAACCGGCTCAAAGTAGGTGTATTAACGAACAACAACGCCCTCACCCGCGAAGGTGATGGCAATCAAAAAGATTACGGGCTGATATGTTCGTCAGCTATTGCTGGTCCGATTCTGCCAGGTCATCTTGGTCCTGGCCCAGGAGCGATAATTCCAACAATGCGTATCGGTGCTCAACAAAGTTATGAACGTTGTTGGCCACCGCCAGTTTGAACAGAGCCGTGGCGCTGTCCAAATCCCCCAGACTTAGGTAATACTTACCTAAATAGAAGTTGGTTTCACTGAGATGCTCAGCGAGCGAGGTGTTATCCGTTGCGTCCGCCTTGAGCCTTTCCATCAGCGTTGCTTCGCTAATGTCGCCCAGGTAGAACTCGACAATGTTCCATCCCCATTGCTCTTTATCCGATTTTTCGAAGCGTGCTTTTAACGCTTCTTTCGCCTGCTTCTCATTGAGCTTCTGCTCAACAAGATACAGCCACAGGCTGCGGTAAGGATCATTGGGATCGTCTTGATAAAACGCCAGCAGATCATCTTGCGCTAACTTATCACGGCCGCCGTAATACAATGCGATACCGCGGTTTAAGTGCGCGTAGTTGTAAGTTGGATCAAGCTCTAGTACAGAATCAAACGCTTCATAGGCAGCATCAAAATTGCCTGCCTGCGTTAAATAAATGCCTAAGTAATTGAATACTTCAGGCATATCCGGTCTGATTGCCAGCGCTTGTGAAAAATCATTTCGCGCTAATGCCCTCAAACCAAGACTATCATACAACACTCCGCGCTCATATAAAAGCTGTGCGCGTTCGTCATCGGTTAAAGCCCGACTGGCAAGAATCTGTTCCATACGCGCCAGAATCACTTCCTGCTGTAAAGTCGGTTGCAATGGTACTGCGAGGACTTCACTTTTACGCCAGGCGGAATTACTGCATCCTGCAAGCGTAAGTGCTGTCGCAACGAAACACCAGCGCAAAAAAGGCTTCATTTCCCACTCCCGAAGACAACGATTGAATGAACGTCCTGTTCCCCGGTGGCTCAACAAGGCGTCCAGCCAGGTCTAAAGCCCTCCGCACTGCGGAGGGCAAAAGGCTACCTTACTCGGCCTGTTCGCTCGCCGGAGCTTCCGGCGCAGCCGCAGGTTGAGACTGCTCGGTTGCTTCTTTAATGCTCAGACGTACACGGCCCTGGCGGTCAACTTCCAGAACCTTAACCGGGACTTCCTGACCCATCTGCAGATAGTCGGTCACTTTCTCTACACGTTTATCCGCGATTTGAGAGATGTGAACCAGACCTTCTTTCCCGCCGCCGATGGCAACAAACGCGCCAAAGTCAACGATACGGGTCACTTTACCATTGTAGATACGGCCGACTTCGATCTCCGCGGTAATCTCTTCGATACGACGGATAGCGTATTTCGCTTTTTCACCGTCGGTCGCCGCGATCTTCACAGTACCGTCATCTTCGATTTCGATGGTGGTGCCGGTCTCTTCAGTCAGCGCGCGGATCACAGAACCGCCTTTACCGATCACGTCTTTGATCTTGTCCGTGCTGATCTTGATGGTATGGATACGCGGCGCAAATTCAGAGATATCGCCGCGCGGCGCGTTGATCGCCTGTTCCATCACGCCCAGGATGTGCAGACGCGCACCTTTAGCCTGGTTCAACGCAACCTGCATGATCTCTTTGGTGATACCTTCAATTTTGATATCCATCTGCAGCGCAGAGATACCGTCGCGGGAACCCGCCACTTTGAAGTCCATATCGCCCAGGTGATCTTCGTCGCCCAGAATGTCAGACAGTACAACGTAGTTGTCGCCTTCTTTCACCAGACCCATAGCGATACCTGCTACGGCGGCTTTAATTGGCACGCCAGCGTCCATCAGCGCCAGAGAAGCGCCGCACACGGAAGCCATAGAGGAAGAACCGTTGGATTCGGTGATTTCAGACACCACGCGAACGGTGTACGGGAATTTATCCATGTCCGGCATCACTGCCAGCACGCCGCGCTTCGCCAGACGACCGTGACCAATTTCACGACGCTTCGGAGAACCGACCATGCCGGTTTCGCCTACGGAGTACGGAGGGAAGTTGTAGTGGAACAGGAAGCTGTCAGTGCGCTCGCCCATCAGTTCATCAAGCACCTGCGCGTCACGGGCAGTACCCAGAGTCGCGGTAACCAGCGCCTGCGTTTCACCACGGGTAAACAGAGCGGAACCGTGAGTACGCGGCAGTACGCCAGTGCGCACGTCCAGACCACGGATCATGTCTTTTTCACGGCCATCAATACGCGGCTCGCCTGCCAGTACGCGGCTACGCACCACGTTTTTCTCGATGGCGTGCAGGATTTCGCCCAGCTCGTTAGCATCCAGAGTTTCATCTTCTGCAATAAGCTGCTCGATGGTTTCGGATTTGATTACGTCAACCTGAGCATAGCGTTCTTGTTTATCGGTGATGCGGTACGCGTCGCTCAGACGAGATTCAGCAAGCGCAGCAACACGCGCGTTCAACGCGTCGTTGACGGCTTCCGGCTGCCAGTCCCAACGCGGTTTACCGGCTTCTTTCACCAGATCGTTGATCGCCTGGATAACAACCTGCTGCTGCTCGTGACCGAACACCACCGCGCCCAGCATAGTGTCTTCACTCAGCAGTTCAGCTTCGGATTCCACCATCAGCACAGCCGCTTCGGTACCGGCAACCACCAGGTCCAGCTTGCTTTCTTTCAGCTCGTCCTGGGTTGGGTTCAGCACGTACTGGTCATTGATGTAACCTACGCGCGCCGCGCCGATTGGGCCGTTGAACGGAATGCCGGACAGCGACAGCGCAGCGGATGCGCCGATCATGGCAACGATGTCCGGGTTAACCTGCGGGTTAACGGAAACGACGGTCGCAATAACCTGCACTTCGTTAACGAAGCCTTCCGGGAACAGCGGACGAACCGGGCGGTCAATCAGACGCGCAATCAGGGTTTCGCCTTCGCTTGGACGGCCTTCACGACGGAAGAAGCTGCCCGGGATACGACCAGCAGCGTAGGTACGCTCCTGATAGTTAACGGTCAGTGGGAAGAAGTCCTGGCCTGGCTTGGCTTTTTTCTGGCCGACAACGGTAACGAATACGGCGGTGTCATCCATGCTTACCATAACAGCGGCAGTGGCCTGACGCGCCATCATGCCAGTTTCCAGCGTAACGGTATGCTGACCGTACTGGAATTTACGAACGATCGGATTAAGCAAAATAATATCCTTTCCAATTTTTGACGGCATAATACGCGCCGTCGTTAATACCCGATCTTCTGCGCATCCTCGCGACTAATGACAACCCTAACCCTGATATGGGTAAAGCCTCTCATTAGCCGCGCGAACCTCTGCAACGGAAGATCATTCATAGCAACAATACATTAGTTTCCAGCGAATTGCTGCCATCTGCTGGAAAAAAGGGGCCATGAAGGCCCCCTCTTTCTGAAACTCGAAAGAATTAGCGACGCAGACCCAGACGCTCAATCAGCGCGGTGTAGCGTGCAACATCTTTACGTTTCAGGTAGTCGAGCAGTTTACGACGCTGAGAAACCATACGCAGCAGACCACGACGGCTGTGGTGATCTTTTTTATGCTCTGCAAAGTGACCCTGCAGGTGGTTAATCTGTGCAGTCAACAGAGCAACCTGAACATCGGTAGAACCGGTGTCGTTTGCGTCACGACCGAACTCAGAAACGATTTTAGCTGTAGCTTCAGTACTTAGAGACATTTTAAAACTCCAAAGTATTTAAGAATGAGAGGACGCCGATCTCTAATTCAGCGATCCCAGTGTACGTCGCGTAAACTGTTAAATAATTTACGCGACGTTAAGCGGCGGTATTCTACTCGCAGCGCTCTCTTATCGCAAGACGAAGCGACATTACGCTGGGTACTCTACTACCAGCCGACGAGGCGCGACACGGCCTTCGTCGTCAATTTCGCCCATACCGATAAATTTATCGTCTTCACCTTCCGTCACACGAACCAGTCCCTTCAACGGCGCGCCCGTGGTACGAACCGGGTTGCCATTTTTGAAGTATACCGAAGATGTTAACGGCAGATTAACAACAGGGTAGTCCGAAGCTGGACTGTCCATTGGCATCAATAATGGATCGAGCAACTGCGCCGCCGGAACGCCCTGCTGCTCCGCCTGTGCTACCAGCGTCTGCAAATGCTCCAGCGTCACCATACGATCCACCGGATACTTGCTGACCGTCAGACGACGCAGGTAGGTTACGTGCGCGCCACAGCCCAGTTTCTCACCTAAATCATCAATAATGGTACGAATATAGGTGCCTTTGGAGCAATGAACTTCCAGCTCCAGCTCGTTACCTTCATGGCGAATAAACAGCAGCTCATAGACGGTAATCGGGCGGGCTTCGCGCGGCACTTCGATACCCTGGCGGGCATATTCGTACAGCTTCTTGCCCTGATACTTCAGCGCCGAATACATCGAGGGAATCTGTTCGATATCCCCACGAAAGGTCTCCAGCGCGCTCGCAAGCTGCTCAGCGCTGAAAGTCACCGGACGCTCCTGCACGATTTGACCATCGGCGTCAGAGGTATCCGTGCGCTGCCCCAGACGGGCAATAACACGATAGCGTTTGTCAGAATCCAGCAGGTACTGCGAAAATTTTGTCGCTTCGCCGAGGCAAATCGGCAACATGCCGGTCGCCAGCGGGTCCAGCGCGCCGGTATGCCCGGCGCGGTTGGCATTGTAGATGCGCTTAACTTTCTGCAGCACGTCATTGCTGGACATACCCTGCGGCTTATCCAGCAGCAGAACGCCGTGAATGTCGCGGCCACGACGACGAGGACGACTCATCAGTCCTCCTTGCTGTCGTCCGGGTTCACACGACGTTCTTCGTCATGTTTCACCACGTTAGTCACCAGGTTGGACATACGCATCCCTTCCACCAGCGAGTTGTCGTAGAAGAAGGTCAGTTCCGGCACGATGCGCAGACGCATCGCTTTACCCAGCAAGCTGCGGATGAAACCAGACGCTTCCTGCAGGGCCTTAATGCCGTTTTTCACAGCCGCTTCGTCCTGATCGTTGAGGAACGTCACGAATACTTTGGCGTATGCCAGATCGCGGGACATTTCAACACCCGATACGGTGGTCATCATACCTACACGTGGATCTTTGATTTCGCGTTGCAGGATGAGCGCGATCTCTTTCTGCATCTCTTGCGCTACGCGCTGAGGGCGACCAAATTCTTTCGCCATAATAAATTCTCCAGAATAAAGACAAAAAAGGGGCCATAAGCCCCTTTTTAAATTTCTTGCCGGGTGGCGCTTCGCTTACCCGGCCTACGCCTAATCATCTTCTAAGGATTTTGGATTGCAACAAGGCGGCAAGCTCGTAAATCCCCGGGAGCATAGATAACTATGTGACCGGGGTGAGCGAGCGCAGCCAACGCCGTTGCGGCCCAAAAGACGACGAAGATTAAGCGATGGTACGTTGGATCTCGATAATTTCGAATACTTCGATCATATCGCCAACGCGAACGTCGTTGTAGTTCTTCACGCCGATACCACATTCCATGCCGTTACGGACTTCGTTAACGTCATCTTTGAAGCGGCGCAGGGATTCCAGCTCGCCTTCATAGATAACCACGTTGTCGCGCAGAACGCGGATTGGGTTATGACGTTTAATCGTACCTTCGGTAACCATACAGCCCGCGATCGCGCCGAATTTCGGCGATTTGAACACATCGCGCACTTCAGCCAGACCGATGATCTGCTGTTTCAGTTCCGGAGACAGCATACCGCTCATCGCCGCTTTCACTTCGTCGATCAGGTTATAGATGACGGAGTAGTAACGCAGATCCAGGCTTTCAGATTCGATCACTTTACGCGCAGAGGCATCGGCACGAACGTTGAAGCCAACCAGAATGGCGTTGGATGCCGCAGCCAGGGTCGCGTCGGTTTCGGTGATACCACCTACGCCAGAACCGATGATCTTCACTTTCACTTCGTCGGTAGACAGTTTCAGCAAGGAGTCGGAGATCGCTTCCACAGAACCCTGTACGTCGGCCTTCAGCACGATGTTCACTTCGTGAACTTCGCCTTCGGTCATGTTGGCGAACATGTTCTCGAGTTTAGATTTCTGCTGACGAGCCAGTTTAACTTCACGGAATTTACCCTGACGATACAGAGCAACTTCACGCGCTTTCTTCTCGTCACGAACGACGGTCACTTCGTCACCGGCAGCCGGAACACCGGACAGGCCGAGGATTTCCACCGGAATGGACGGACCCGCTTCCAGCACTTCCTGACCCAGTTCGTTACGCATCGCACGCACGCGACCGTATTCGAAGCCACACAGCACGATATCGCCCTTATGCAGCGTACCTTCACGAACCAGCACGGTAGCCACCGGACCACGACCTTTATCCAGGAAGGATTCGATCACCGCGCCGCTCGCCATACCTTTGCGTACCGCTTTCAGTTCCAGAACTTCGGCCTGCAGCAGGATAGCATCCAGCAGTTCGTCAATACCGGTACCTGCTTTCGCAGACACGTGAACGAACTGGCTCTCGCCGCCCCACTCTTCCGGCAGAATGCCGTACTGGGACAGTTCGTTCTTAACGCGATCCGGATCCGCTTCCGGCTTATCGATTTTGTTCACCGCAACCACGACCGGCACACCTGCCGCTTTCGCGTGCTGGATAGCTTCGATAGTCTGCGGCATCACGCCGTCGTCTGCCGCTACCACCAGAACCACGATATCCGTTGCCTGGGCGCCGCGAGCACGCATAGAAGTAAACGCGGCGTGACCCGGGGTATCCAGGAAGGTGATCATCCCGTTGTCAGTTTCAACGTGGTAAGCACCGATGTGCTGGGTAATGCCGCCCGCTTCGCCAGAGGCTACTTTCGTGGAACGAATGTAGTCCAGCAGAGAGGTTTTACCGTGGTCAACGTGGCCCATGATGGTCACAACCGGTGCGCGCGGTTCAGCCGCAGCGCCGGTATCACGGTCGCTCATTACCGCTTCTTCCAGTTCGTTTTCACGACGCAGGATAACTTTGTGGCCCATCTCTTCGGCAACAAGCTGTGCGGTTTCCTGGTCGATGACCTGGTTGATGGTGGCCATGGCGCCCAGCTTCATCATCGCTTTGATGACCTGAGAACCTTTCACCGCCATCTTGTTCGCCAGTTCGCCAACGGTGATGGTTTCACCGATCACCACGTCACGGTTAACGGCCTGAGCGGGCTTCTGGAAGCCTTGCTGTAAAGAAGACCCTTTACGCTTGCCGCCTTTACCGCCGCGAACCGCAGCACGCGCTTCTTCGCGATCGGCTTTGGATTCGGCATGTTTGCCTTTTTTCGCCGGACGCGCCGCTTTTGCATTACGGCCACGACCACGACCGCCTTCTACTTCACGATCGTTTTCGTCTTCGGCCTGGCGCGCGTGCTGAGAAGTGGTGACATGATAGTCACTGGTGTCTTCTACTGGCTCAGGCGTTGCGGTCCATTTGTTTTCTTCCGCCATGCGGCGAGCTTCTTCTGCTACACGACGCGCTTCTTCCTCGAGTTTGCGACGTGCTTCTTCTTCCGCTTTACGCTTCAGCTCTGCAGCTTCATTCTCACGGCGGGCTTTTTCGGCCTGGGCGGTTTTGGTCATATCGTCAGTCTGTTGATTGCTCACTTTGTCTTTTTCCGCAGCTTCACGTTTCGCTTTTTCAGCGGCTTCACGCTTAGCTTGTTCTGCGGCCTCGCGTTCAGCTTTTTGTTGCGCCTCGCGTTTGGCCTGTTCTTCTGCCTCACGACGGGCTTGCTCTTCCGCTTCACGCTGCGCCTGCTCTTCCGCGGCCAGGCGTTCAGCCTCTTGCGGATCGCGTTTCACAAAGGTGCGCTTCTTGCGGACTTCGATTTGTACCGATTTACTTTTTCCACCGGTACCTGGAATGTTCAGGGTGCTGCGCGTTTTACGCTGCAGCGTCAGTTTATCGGGACCAGAAACCGCTTCGCGGTTCAGGTGCGCCAGTAAAGTCTGTTTTTCTTGTGCGGACACAGAGTCGTCAGCAGATTTCCGGATACCTGCATCAGCAAACTGCTGTACCAGGCGATCCACGGAAACCTGTCTCTCTGCGGCCAGCGCTTTTAGGGTTACATCTGTCATGCTGTTCCTTCCTGCTACAGTTTATTACGCTTCGTCGCCGAACCAGCAAATATTACGGGCAGCCATAATCAGCTCACCGGCTTTTTCGTCGGTCAACCCTTCGATATCAGCCAGATCATCAATGCCCTGGTCGGCGAGATCTTCCAGCGTACAAACACCACGAGCCGCCAGTTTGAAAGCCATATCGCGATCTAATCCTTCCAGATTCAGCAGATCGTCAGCCGGTTTGTTATCACCGAGGCTTGCTTCCTGGTCCTGCGCCAGAGTGGCCAGTGCGTTTTTAGCACGCTCGCGCAGTGCTTCAACGGTCGGCTCATCAAGGCCGTCAATTTCCAGCAGTTCTTTCATTGGCACATAGGCCAGTTCTTCGAGCGTGGAGAAACCTTCTTCTACCAGAACGGTCGCGAACTCTTCATCAATATCAAGATATTTAGTAAAGATCTCGATAGCGGCATGTGCTTCAGCCTGATGTTTAGCCTGCAAGTCATCAACGGTCATTACGTTGAGTTCCCAGCCGCTCAATTGCGAAGCCAGGCGGACGTTCTGACCATTACGTCCGATCGCCTGCGCCAGATTACCGGCTTCAACGGCGATATCCATGGTATGTTTATCTTCGTCCACCACGATAGACGCGACGTCTGCCGGCGCCATCGCATTAATGACGAACTGCGCCGGGTTATCATCCCACAGCACGATATCGATACGCTCACCGCCCAGTTCGGTAGAGACCGCCTGAACGCGCGCGCCGCGCATCCCCACGCAAGCGCCGACCGGATCGATACGTTTATCGTTGGTTTTCACTGCGATTTTCGCACGAGAGCCCGGATCGCGAGCCGCCGCTTTAATTTCAATCACTTCCTCGCCGATTTCCGGCACTTCGATGCGGAACAGTTCGATCAGCATTTCCGGCTTGGAACGGGTGACGAACAGCTGCGCGCCACGCGCTTCCGGGCGAACAGCGTACAGCACGCCGCGAATACGGTCGCCAGGACGGAAGTTTTCGCGCGGCAGCATATCTTCACGCAGAATCACCGCTTCAGCGTTACCGGCCATCCCTTCGGATTTAATTTCCAGAGAGATATTGTCGCGGTTCACTTTCTTCACCACGCCAGTGACGATTTCGCCTTCCTGGTCGCGGAACTGATCGACAACCATCGCGCGTTCAGCTTCACGGACCTTCTGTACGATAACCTGTTTCGCAGTCTGCGTGGTGATACGGTCAAAGGTGACAGATTCAATCTGATCTTCAACATAGTCGCCGACATTCAGGCTTTCGTCTTCAAAACGCGCCGCTTCCAGCGTAATTTCCTTCGTCGGCATGGTCACTTCTTCTACGATCAACCAACGGCGGAAAGTATCAAAATCACCGCTTTTACGATCGATTTCTACACGAACATCGATCTCCTGCTCATATTTTTTCTTTGTTGCTGTCGCCAGCGCACTTTCCAGCGCTTCAAAAATTTTTTCGCGTGGCAGCGCTTTTTCGTTGGAGACGGCTTCAACAACAGCCAAAATTTCTTTGTTCATCGCGGGCTTTTCACCTCATCCAGACTGTTAAAAGTGGGGAACCAGGTTCGCCTTCTGGATATTACTCAGCGCGAACACTTCATCTTTGCCTTCGACTGTGACGGTAATCATTTCACCGTCCACCGCTTTGATAATGCCCTGCCACTTGCGACGGTTCTGTACCGCCATGCGAAGAACCAGCGCGACTTCTTCACCCTGGAAACGCGCATAATGATCGGCAGTGAACATAGGACGGTCGAGACCCGGTGACGAGACTTCAAGGTTGTAAGCCACGGAGATAGGATCTTCAACGTCCAGCACCGCGCTTACCTGGTGGCTCACATCAGCACAATCATCAACATTGATGCCATCTTCACTATCAATATAGATGCGCAGTGTGGATGTGCGACCGCGAATAAATTCGATGCCGACCAGCTCGTAGCCTAAGGCTTCAACTGGCGCTGTAATCATCTCTGTTAATTTTTGCTCTAATGTGGACAAGCCCACCCCCAAGACATAAAAAAAGGGCCTAAAGCCCAGTTATTCTGTAGTCAGATAACAAAAAACCCCGATAAATCGGGGCTTTAGATAACTGAACCCTATAACCGCAACGGCGGTCTGGTGTACCTTCCGAAAGAATTTTTTTCAAATCCAGCTACGAAGGACATAATCTTCACAGTATATTTGAAAAAGAACTCTAAGGGAAAGTGGTTGCGGGGGCCGGATTTGAACCGACGACCTTCGGGTTATGAGCCCGACGAGCTACCAGGCTGCTCCACCCCGCGCCTGAAACGTGGCAAATTCTACTCGTTTTGGGCAAAATTTGCAAATACTGCTGGGATTTGGTACCGAGGACGGGACGTAAAATCTGCGCACAGTATAGTGACCAGGCATGAGTTATGTCAACCCTATTCCCAATATGCAGATGAATGAATACCACTCTTCGTTATACTCATCCCACCTCTCCGGCTTATACATGCATTTCACAACGTTATTTCAGTAAACCTTCACTAAACGCTTCCTGTCTCTGCTAAAAGATGATTAAATGAAAACTCATTTATTTTGCATAAAAATGCACTAAAGCAGAAACCGATCTCATTATCAGTCAATCAAGCAGGGTTCTATTCTATGACGACGATTCTTAAGCATCTTCCAGCAGGTCAACGTATTGGTATCGCTTTTTCCGGCGGTCTGGACACCAGCGCCGCGCTGCTGTGGATGCGACAAAAAGGAGCTGTCCCATATGCCTATACTGCGAATCTGGGACAACCGGATGAGGATGACTATGACGCCATTCCTCGTCGCGCAATGGAGTATGGCGCAGAGAATGCTCGCCTGATTGATTGCCGCAAGCAGTTGGTTGCAGAAGGGATCGCAGCGATTCAGTGCGGCGCTTTCCACAACACAACCGGCGGCCTGACCTATTTCAACACCACCCCGCTGGGCCGTGCCGTCACCGGCACGATGCTGGTCGCCGCGATGAAAGAAGACGGCGTAAATATCTGGGGCGACGGCAGCACCTATAAAGGCAACGATATTGAACGTTTCTATCGTTATGGCCTGCTGACCAACGCCGAGCTACAGATTTACAAACCATGGCTCGATACCGACTTTATCGACGAGCTGGGCGGCCGTCATGAGATGTCTGAATTTATGATCGCCTGCGGCTTCGACTACAAAATGTCCGTCGAAAAAGCCTACTCCACCGACTCCAACATGCTCGGCGCCACGCATGAAGCGAAAGATCTGGAGTTTCTTAACTCCAGCGTCAAGATCGTCAACCCGATTATGGGCGTGAAGTTCTGGGACGAGAGCGTGAAGATCCCGGCAGAAGTTGTGACCGTCCGCTTCGAGCAGGGTCACCCTGTTGCCCTGAACGGTAAAACCTTCAGCGATGATGTTGAGATGATGCTGGAAGCGAACCGCATCGGCGGCCGTCACGGCCTGGGCATGAGCGACCAAATTGAAAACCGTATCATTGAAGCGAAAAGCCGCGGCATCTACGAAGCCCCTGGGATGGCGCTGCTGCACATCGCTTACGAGCGTCTGCTGACCGGTATTCACAACGAAGACACCATTGAGCAATATCATTCTCATGGTCGTCAGTTGGGTAAACTGCTGTATCAGGGTCGCTGGTTCGACTCTCAGGCGCTGATGCTGCGTGACGGCCTGCAACGTTGGGTCGCCAGCCAGATTACCGGTGAGGTCACACTCGAGTTGCGTCGCGGCAACGACTACTCCATCCTGAACACGGTGTCTGACAACCTGACCTATAAGGCTGAGCGTCTGACCATGGAGAAAGGCGAGTCCGTATTCTCACCGGACGATCGTATTGGCCAGTTGACCATGCGTAATCTGGACATTACCGATACCCGCGAGAAACTGTTCGGCTACGCGAAAGCGGGTCTGTTAACCGCCTCTTCCGCGACCGGTCTGCCGCAGGTTGAGAATCTGGAAAACAAAGGCAAATAAGCCCGCGTCGTTGACGCAACAGGCCGCGAAAGCGGCCTTTTTTATGAACATCACCCCAGGTTGATGCAAATGGCTGATTTGCCGGTTAATCAAACTGGACAACATTTCGCACCCTGTCAAAGCATTGTGCAGCCATGTCTTTTTCAGTCATCATTATATAGTCAACGCCCCCGCCAAAATCCGGCCCAGCGACAGCCAGTAATGCTGTTGTAGAATGAATTTCTTCATCCCAGCTAAAAAGCTGTCGCCATCTTGTATCATTTTGATTCAGTTCATCTTCCACACTACGTTGGAGAGGAATTGTCCACCCTCCCAGAAGATCGCCGGAATAGCAGGCATCAACTCGATACGGGTTATCCTGTTCGTAATCACTTAACGCGTCATACCATGATTCATACGCTTTCTGCTGCGTAACGCTTAACCCCTCGCAGACTGACGGAACACTGATAACGGAAAGAGGTTCCAGGCACTCAACCTGTGTACACAATTGCCATGGTTCACGAAATTCAATCTTATTGTAAAAAGCCAGTAAGTCATCTGGCACAGCTAGCGTGCTTAATGTATCTACCTCAACATCGTGCCAGAAAACAAAGGGCTGCCGATCTTCCCAGGTAACATCGACAAAGAAGCTCAATAACCCCCGCCTGGGAAGCAGTGGATCAAACCCCGGGAGTAACGCCAGGTCACTCAAATTTAGTTGGGCAACGAAAGCAAGCGGAAAATCAACCAACTGATTCTCTATGCGGATGTCAGTTTCGGTTAATAACCGTTGCTGCACTGACCGATACTTCTCCTCATCAAAATCTTCCGCTGGCTGCCCAAGCAGCTTACGCCCTTCATTGAGCAGCTCATAACTCATTTTCATTTCATGAACAAACATGGCATTTCGCGTTTTTTCAGCTTTTAGCTTTAGCACGCGAGATGTGGCATTAACCGATTTTTTTCGTATAGGCCAGTTTTGTCCTAATGGCCAGTCGGGTAGACTGCCCAACCGCGATGCCCCCACCTTTACTATTTCCATATCCCGCAGACAACGTTTAAATGCAATAGCAGCACGTGCCTGTTGCACGACTTTCTCCTGAATAGCAGAGCTCAAATTGGATGTGCGCAATTCGGCAATCAATCCAGCACGATCGAAAAATAAACTCATTAATCTCTTCCTTAGATATTCGGCTCAGTGCAAAGGAAGATTAGATAAAACTACTTGAGAAAAAGATATGGAGGGGGATAACAGATACAAGCATTTCAGACTATAGCTGAACAACTACCGTCTTCAATGAACGAAGATGATCTCGTAATCGGTGGAGTTAACCTGACGCAGGGAGATCACCAGAGAGGACATACATGAGTATGTATGGAGGGCTATCTCAACGTATTGACGGGGCCATGCCAGGGACGCGTGTAAACTTGCTTCAACCTCCTCTCTGAGAGCAGTTTCAACAGACGAAAAAAAGACGCTTTTCAGCGTCTCTTTTCTGGAATATTGGTACCGAGGACGGGACTTGAACCCGTAAGCCCTATTGGGCACTACCACCTCAAGGTAGCGTGTCTACCAATTCCACCACCTCGGCACGGATACTGCTATTAGCGCGGGATATCGCTGGTCGGCTGGGCCGGTGCAGCAGGTTGAGTCTGCTCGGTCTTCGCCGGCGCGCTCAGATTTTCCCACTCGCTTCCTTTATTGGTTTTGTTGCTATTGATATTACCCAACACCAGACTGATGATGAAGAACAGCGTCGCCAATACCGCCGTCATTCGGGTCATGAAGTTACCAGAACCACTTGAACCAAATAGCGTAGCGGAAGCGCCTGCTCCGAAGGAGGCTCCCATATCAGCGCCTTTACCTTGCTGCAGCATGATCAGACCTACAAGGCCAATTGCCACAATAAGGAAAACAACTAAAAGAGCTTCGTACATAATCAACCTGTTCCTTGCGGAGTTGCCGCGTACCAATGCTTCTACCAATAAAGCGGGATTTTTACTGTTTCCCACTGAAGCGGGTGTGAATACTAACCAAAGCGAATGACCTTCGCAAGGGCAATTTAAGCGCATTGTATCAACTGCGGAAAAAAACAGCAAAAGCGTTGTTTTTTGCGGGCAGTAAGGCGGCAACCGCCGCCTTTTTAGTCACTTAAACGGCTTTTACCGCATCCGCGATACGATGGGCGAATGCCGTAACCTGCGCTTCATCCTCGCCTTCCACCATCACGCGAATCAGCGGTTCGGTACCGGATTTACGTAGCAGTACCCGCCCACGATTGCCGAGCGTGGCTTCTACGTCCGCCGTTACCGCTTTCACCGCTTCATTTTCCAGCGGATCGCCGCTACCAGCGGTGTAACGCACGTTAACCAGAATCTGCGGGAACATTTTCATACCGCTGCACAGATCGTGCAGACTCATATGATTACGCACCATCGCCGCCAGAACTTGTAGCCCCGCTACGATACCGTCGCCAGTGGTCGTTTTATCCAGCAGAATAACGTGACCAGAGTTTTCCGCGCCGATGCGCCAGCCTTTTTCCTGCAATTTTTCCAGCACGTAGCGGTCGCCCACTTTCGCCCGGGCAAACGGAATGCCAAGCTGCTTGAGCGCCAGCTCCAGCCCCATATTGCTCATCAGCGTCCCCACCGCGCCGCCGCGCAGTTGCCCCTGGCGCAGCCCTTCGCGCGCGATGATATACATAATCTGATCGCCATCGACTTTATTGCCTTCATGGTCAACCATGATGACCCGGTCGCCGTCGCCGTCAAGCGCGATGCCGAGGTCCGCCTTCTCCGCCAACACGCGCGCCTGCAACGCGCGCACGTCGGTCGCGCCCACTTCTTCGTTAATGTTGACGCCGTTTGGCTCACAGCCGATGGCGATAACGGTCGCGCCCAGCTCGCGCAACACATTCGGCGCGATATGGTAGGTAGCGCCGTTGGCGCAATCCACAACTACTTTCAGGCCGTTGAGGCTCAGTTCGTTCGGGAAGGTGCCTTTACAGAACTCAATATAGCGCCCGGCGGCATCGACGATGCGGCTCGCTTTCCCCAGCTCGGCGGAGTCTACGCAGGTGATCTCTTTTTCCATTTCGGCTTCGATGGCTTCTTCCACATCGTCAGGCAGTTTCGTACCATCGATAGAGAAGAATTTAATGCCGTTATCATAGAACGGGTTATGCGAAGCCGAGATAACGATACCCGCCTCCGCGCGGAAAGTCCGCGTCAAATAGGCGACGGCTGGCGTTGGCATAGGTCCGGTAAACGAGGCCGACAGCCCCGCAGCGGCAAGGCCCGCCTCCAGCGCGGACTCCAGCATATAGCCGGAAATACGCGTATCTTTACCGATAATGATTTTACGCGAGCCATGACGCGCCAGCACTTTTCCGGCAGCCCAACCCAGTTTAAGCACGAAATCAGGTGTAATGGGGGCATTGCCTACACGTCCGCGAATCCCATCGGTACCGAAATATTTACGATTACTCATAGCGTTTGTTTCCCTTTGCAGACAGAGTGGCTTCTACCACCCGCATCGCCTCTACGGTTTCTTTGACGTCATGGACGCGAATGATCTGCGCGCCCTGCATCGCGGCAATTACCGCGCACGCAAGGCTGCCGTTCAGACGGTCTGATGGTCCCACGTTAAGTAACTGACCAACCATCGTTTTACGTGACATGCCCACCAGCAGCGGCAGGTTAAAATGATGAAACTCACCCAGTCGCGCCAGTAAGGTATAATTGTGAGAGAGATTTTTACCGAAACCGAATCCGGGGTCGAGCAACAATTTCTCTTTTGCGATGCCGGCCTTCTCACAACGTGCTATTTGCTCAATAAAGTAGCGATTCACCTCGGCAAAGACATCGTCATATTTCGGCGCCTCCTGCATGGTTTTGGGGTTGCCCTGCATGTGCATAAGACTGACCGGCAAGCCGGTTTCCGCTGCCGCTTCCAACGCGCCGGGCTCGGAGAGCGAACGGACATCATTGATAATATGCGCGCCCGCCCTTGCCGCTTCACGGATCACCTCGGGTTTAGAGGTATCCACAGAAATCCACACTTCAAAACGTTGCGCGATTGCTTCCAGTACCGGAATAACGCGATCCAGCTCTTCTTCCACGCTCACTTCTGCCGCGCCTGGTCGCGTTGATTCCCCCCCCACATCAATAATTGTCGCCCCGGCATTCACCATTAAATTCGCATGTTTCACCGCCTCAATCAGCGTGTTATGCGCGCCGCCGTCGGAGAACGAATCCGGCGTTACGTTCAGGATCCCCATAACATGCGGATGAGTGAGATCGAGCGTGGCGCCCTGAGCGAAGAGTTTCATGGTCAAAATCCCTGTTTTATTTATGGTGAGTTAAAAAAAGAAAAACCCCGGGGCAAGCCCCAGGGTTTCGGTGAGCGCTAAACATAATGTTGTACAACAAACGCTTATTTGTCGCCCAGCTGCTCTGACATCGTGTTGCCCGGGTTCGGCGTGCGTGGTTCATCAACCGGACGCGGCGCCTGAGGCGTACCATTGCTGTCAGAGTTATTGGTGCCGTTTGGATCTTCCCAGCCCGCAGGCGGACGCACTTCACGACGCGCCATCAGGTCATCAATCTGCGGCGCATCGATGGTTTCATATTTCATCAGCGCATCTTTCATCGCGTGCAGAATATCCATATTGTCAGTCAGGATCTGACGAGCGCGATTGTAGTTACGTTCAATCAGCGCTTTCACTTCCTGGTCGATGATACGCGCAGTTTCATCAGACATATGTTTCGCTTTTGCGACGCTACGGCCGAGGAACACTTCGCCCTCTTCTTCCGCGTACAGCAACGGACCGAGTTTCTCCGAGAAGCCCCACTGGGTGACCATGTTACGCGCCAGGTTAGTCGCGACTTTAATGTCGTTCGACGCGCCGGTGGAAACATGCTCAACGCCGTAGATAATCTCTTCCGCCAGACGGCCGCCGTACAGCGTGCTGATTTGGCTTTCCAGCTTCTGACGGCTAGCGCTGATCGCGTCGCCTTCAGGCAGGAAGAAGGTCACGCCCAGCGCACGACCGCGCGGGATAATCGTCACTTTGTGCACCGGATCGTGTTCCGGCACCAGGCGACCGATAATCGCGTGGCCCGCTTCGTGATACGCGGTCGACTCTTTCTGCGCTTCCGTCATCACCATGGAGCGACGCTCGGCGCCCATCATGATTTTGTCTTTCGCTTTCTCGAACTCAACCATCGACACAACGCGCTTGTTGCCGCGTGCGGCAAACAGCGCCGCTTCGTTGACCAGGTTCGCCAGGTCAGCACCGGAGAAGCCCGGCGTACCGCGCGCAATGATCGCCGCATCAATATCCGTCGCTAACGGTACGCGACGCATATGCACCTTCAAAATCTGCTCACGACCGCGAACGTCCGGCAGACCGACCACAACCTGACGGTCAAAACGGCCTGGACGCAGCAACGCCGGGTCAAGGACGTCCGGACGGTTAGTTGCGGCGATAACGATGATACCTTCGTTACCTTCGAAGCCGTCCATCTCAACCAGCATCTGGTTCAACGTCTGCTCACGTTCATCGTGACCACCGCCCAGACCAGCGCCACGCTGGCGACCTACGGCGTCGATTTCATCGATGAAGATAATGCACGGCGCCGCTTTCTTGGCCTGTTCGAACATGTCACGCACACGAGACGCGCCGACACCGACGAACATTTCCACAAAGTCAGAACCGGAAATCGTAAAGAATGGCACCTTCGCTTCACCCGCAATGGCTTTTGCCAGCAGGGTTTTACCGGTACCCGGCGGGCCGACCATCAGGACGCCTTTCGGAATTTTACCGCCCAGCTTCTGGAAACGGCTCGGTTCACGCAGGTATTCGACCAGTTCCGCCACTTCTTCTTTCGCTTCGTCACAACCCGCGACGTCAGCAAACGTGGTTTTGATCTGATCTTCCGTCAGCATACGCGCCTTGCTCTTACCGAACGACATGGCGCCTTTGCCACCGCCGCCCTGCATCTGACGCATGAAGAAGATCCAGACGCCGATCAGCAACAGCATCGGGAACCAGGAAATGAAGATAGAAGCCAGCAGGCTTGGCTCTTCAGGTGGTTCGCCAACAACCTTGACGTTTTTAGTCAGCAGGTTATCAAGCAGCTTCGGATCATTAATCGGAATGTAAGTCGTGTAACGGTTACTATCTTTCTTGGTAACGTTGATCTCACGTCCGTTGATACGCGCTTCGCGAACCTGGTCCTGATTGACCTCTTGCAGGAAGGTAGAGTAATCCACCTTACGGCCATTAGACTCGCTGGGCCCAAAGCTCTGGAATACTGACATCAGCACAACGGCAATGACCAGCCAGAGTATTAGGTTTTTCGCCATGTCACTCAAGGGATTAACCTCTTATTACAACTGTGTTAAAAACAGCGTCAGGATACTCTATATCCAGTTTCTTTCAAACCTTACGTCTGAAATCTGCCGGTTATCACTTTCGCCCGGTCGCTACAATGTACACTTCACGCGAACGCGCACGCGAAGAGTCCGGCTTACGAACTTTAACCTTCGTAAACAGGGAGCGAATTTCCCTTAGATACTCATCGAAACCTTCGCCCTGGAACACCTTCACTACAAAACTTCCGCCTGGCGCCAGCACATCGCGGCACATCTCTAACGCCAGCTCCACCAGATACATGGCGCGGGGGATATCCACCGCCGGTGTTCCGCTCATGTTTGGTGCCATATCCGACATGACAACTTGTACTTTACTGTCACCCACGCGTTCCAGTAACGCTTTCATGACAAGTTCATCACGAAAATCGCCCTGAAGAAAGTCCACACCAACGATAGGATCCATAGGTAAAAGATCACAAGCGATGATGCGGCCTTTGCCGCCAATCTGCGTGACCACATACTGTGACCAGCCTCCTGGCGCAGCGCCGAGATCGACTACCGTCATTCCCGGCTTAAAAAGTTTGTCACTTTGCTGTATTTCATCAAGTTTAAACCAGGCACGGGAGCGTAGCCCCTTTTTCTGCGCCTGTTGAACATATTTATCGCTAAAGTGTTCCTGAAGCCAGCGGCTTGAGCTGGCAGAACGCTTTTTACCTGTCATTTAACTTTCCCGTCGGGGCAGTTCATCGTAGCCAATGGCGTAAATTTCTACACGCCTATTTGGCGATATAAGGGAGATGGCGGTAGAATGACCCGTTTTCAATCCCAACGTAAGCAAAAATATACGATGAATCTGAGTACTAAACAAAAACAGCACCTAAAAGGTCTGGCACATCCGCTCAAGCCTGTTGTTATGCTTGGCAATAATGGTTTGACCGAAGGGGTACTGGCCGAGATTGAACAAGCGTTAGAGCACCATGAACTTATCAAGGTGAAAATCGCCTCGGAAGATCGCGAAACAAAAACCTTGATCGTGGACGCTATCGTGCGCGAAACCGGCGCCTGTAACGTACAGGTCATCGGTAAAACGCTGGTGCTGTATCGCCCAACTAAAGAGCGTAAAATCTCGCTGCCGCGTTAAGGATATCCTAAAGTCGAACACAAAATCTGTGTAAAACGAGGGGTTTTCCACGAGCAGGAGAGCAAAATGCCACGCTCTCTCCGTTGATAAAAGGCCGCTATGCGGCCTTTTTCCTTTCTTTACAATACACCAACAATTTGCGTATTGAGTACTGCTTAAAGGTATTCCACTTTAAGCACTTCGTATTCCACATCGCCGCCAGGCGTTTTGATCACCACGACGTCATCCTGCTCTTTGCCGATCAGACCGCGAGCGATTGGCGAGTTTACCGAAATGAGATTTTGCTTAAAATCCGCCTCATCATCGCCAACAATGCGGTAGGTCTGCTCTTCGTCGGTGTCCAGGTTCAGCACCGTGACGGTAGCGCCGAAAATCACGCGACCATTGTTCGGCATTTTAGTGACATCAATCACCTGCGCATTCGACAGTTTTGCTTCGATATCTTTAATGCGCCCTTCGCAGAAACCCTGCTGTTCGCGTGCAGCATGATACTCCGCGTTTTCTTTTAAATCGCCATGTTCGCGCGCTTCGGCGATAGCGGCGATGATTTCAGGACGGCGCACAGATTTCAGAAAATCCAGCTCTTCGCGCAGTTTTTCGGCTCCGCGTAAGGTCATCGGAATAGCTTGCATTTGTTATACCTCTTGAACATTCCTGTAGGGGGCAATGAACTCTACCCCGGCTGCTAAGCCAGCCCCGGCATATGCCATACCAGGGTCAGAAGCAAAAAAACACCAACCCGGGCGCGCAGTCCCAGGTCAGCTACAATTTCCTCTTTGATAACCATTTTACCCTGGAGTTCCCTATGGGTCATCGTTTACTTTTTAGGGCGTTGCGCCGTAGTATGACGGCTTGTTTCCAGGGTGTTAGCGCGAGATTATGCGATTTTCCAGATTTATCATCGGATTGACCACCAGTATAGCGTTCAGCGTTCAGGCCGCGAATATTGACGAATACATCAAACAGCTTCCGGCCGGCGCCAACCTCGCGCTGATGGTGCAAAAGATTGGCGCGCCCGCGCCGGCTATTGATTATCATAGTCAGCAGATGGCGCTTCCCGCCAGTACCCAAAAGGTGATTACCGCGCTGGCGGCGCTGATTCAACTCGGCCCGGATTTCCGTTTTACGACCACGCTGGAGACTAAAGGCAACGTCGATAACGGCATCCTGAAAGGTGACTTAATTGCGCGCTTCGGTGGCGATCCAACGCTAAGACGTCAGGATATTCGCAATATGGTCGCGACGCTGAAAAAGTCCGGCGTCACGCAAATCGACGGTAATGTGCTTATCGACACGTCGATTTTCGCCAGCCACGATAAAGCGCCAGGCTGGCCGTGGAACGACCTGACGCAGTGTTTCAGCGCGCCTCCCGCCGCCGCCATTGTTGACCGCAACTGTTTTTCTGTGTCGCTTTATAGCGCGCAAAAACCAAACGATTTAGCCTTTATTCGCGTGGCCTCTTATTATCCGGTAACGATGTTCAGCCAGATACGGACTCTGCCGCGCGGTTCGGCAGACGCGCAGTATTGCGAGCTGGATGTTGTGCCTGGCGATTTGAACCGTTATACGCTTACCGGCTGTTTACCACAGCGCGCCGATCCGCTGCCGCTGGCCTTTGCTATTCAGGACGGCGCCAGCTACGCGGGCGCGATCCTCAAGCAGGAACTGAAAGAGGCCGGGATAACTTACCGCGGCACGCTGCTGCGCCAGACGCAGGTTAACGAGCCCGGAACGATCGTCGCCAGTAAACAGTCGGCGCCACTGCACGATCTGCTTAAGATTATGCTGAAAAAGTCAGACAACATGATCGCCGATACTGTTTTTCGGATGATTGGTCATGTCAGGTTTAACGTGCCTGGCACCTGGCGGGCGGGATCGGATGCCGTTCGCCAGATCCTGCGCCAACAGGCGGGAATTGATATCGGCAATACCATTATTGCCGACGGTTCCGGTCTTTCTCGCCATAACCTGATCGCTCCCGCCACGATGATGCAGGTGCTGCAATATATCGCCCAACACGATAACGAGCTGAACTTTATCTCTATGCTGCCGCTGGCGGGCTATGATGGTTCATTACAATACCGCGCCGGGCTGCATCAGGCGGGCGTAGACGGTAAGGTTTCAGCGAAAACCGGGTCACTGCAGGGCGTGTATAATCTGGCGGGCTTTATTACCACCGCAAGCGGGCAACGGATGGCATTTGTACAGTATTTGTCCGGCTACGCGGTTCCACCTGCCGATCAGCGTAATCGACGTATTCCGCTGGTACGCTTCGAGAGTCGATTGTACAAGGATATTTATCAGAATAACTGAGTGCATTATTGCCGGATGGCGGCGCTAACGCGTCTTATCCGGCCTACAACGAACATAATAAAACGGGCCGCAAATGCGGCCCGTTGGCTTTTATAGGCCGGATAAGCGTAAGCGCCATCCGGCTACGAGATTAACGTTTGTAGATGAACTCGACGCCTTCTTCGTCGTCTTCATCCCAGTCGTCATCCCAGTCATCGTCTGCGTCTTCTTCCACTTCAGCCAACTGCTGGCGATGATAATCGTCCCACATGAACTCGACTTTTTCCGGCTGTTTTGCTTCTTCAGCCTGCGCGATCGGATTCTCGATGATAAAGGTCATCACATCCCAGCAGAGATCTTTCACCCCTAGCTGACTGGCAGCGGAAATCAGATAGTATTTCCCTTCCCAGCCCAACGCTTCGGCGATCGCTTTCGCTTTCTCTTCCGCTTCGGTTTTATCCATCAGATCGATCTTGTTGAACACTAACCAGCGCGGTTTAGCCGCCAGATCCTGGCTGTATTTTTCCAGTTCGCCAATAATGATACGGGCGTTTTCCACCGGATCGGAACCGTCGATCGGATCGATATCAATGAGGTGCAGCAGTACGCGGCAACGTTCGAGGTGCTTCAGGAAGCGAATCCCCAGGCCCGCGCCTTCCGCCGCGCCTTCGATCAACCCCGGAATGTCGGCCACCACAAAACTCTTTTCGCTGTCCATACGTACCACGCCCAGGCTCGGCACCAGCGTGGTAAACGGATAGTCCGCGACTTTCGGTTTTGCTGCCGATACCGCGCGAATGAACGTTGATTTACCGGCGTTTGGCATCCCCAGCATCCCGACATCCGCCAGCAGCATCAGTTCCAGCAGCAGGTCGCGCTTATCACCCGGCGTACCATTGGTTTTCTGGCGCGGCGTACGGTTAACCGAGGATTTAAAACGGGTATTGCCTAACCCATGCCAGCCGCCCTTCGCGACCAACAGACGCTGACCGTGTTTGGTCATGTCGCCCATCGTTTCACCGGTTCCCTGGTCGATAACGCGCGTACCGACCGGCACTTTGATGGTCACGTCTTTACCGCGTTTACCGGTACAGTCGCGGCTCGCGCCATTCTGACCACGTTCAGCGCGGAACGATTTTTCAAAGCGGTAATCGATCAGCGTATTCAGGTTTTCATCGGCTTCCATCCAGACGTCGCCACCGTCGCCGCCATCACCGCCGTCCGGGCCGCCTTTCGGGATATATTTTTCGCGGCGGAAGCTCACACAGCCATTACCGCCATCGCCTGCAACGACCAGAATCGATGCTTCATCAACAAACTTCATTTTATTCTCCGTAAATCATTCGCCTGAGCGGGGTTGCGAAACCACCGTTTCATGCTTGCGTAAACCGCCCCAAATACGATGACCAATGGCGGAATACATCGCGCCCGCAACCACGACAAACGCACCGAGATAACCTAAAAGGTTTAACATCGGTCTGGCGAAGAAATCGGGCCAGGCCATAGATAAAAGATCTGAAAACAGCAGGGTAAATAGCGGTGTAAGCGTGATTATCGCGCTCACCTGCGCCGCCTGCCAACGCGCCATCGCTTCCGCCAGGGCGCCATATCCTACCAGCGTATTTAGCCCGCAGAAAATCAAACAGGCGAGCTGCCAGTCGCTCAGTTGCGCTATCACCATCGGTTTTGCCAGCGGCAAGAGCGCTATCGTACATAAAGTGTACAGTAAAAACAGGATCTGCTGCGAGGCCAGACGTCGCAATAATACTTTTTGCGCCACGCCATAGCTCACCCACACCATCGCCGCGCCTACGCCAAAAATAACGCCCCAGGTGTAGTCGGTCAGTCGGGTAAAAATCTCGATCAGACTGGTGTTAAAAAACATCACCAGCCCGCTCAATAACATCAGCGCGCCAATCACCTGCGTACCGCGCATCTTTTCTTTCAGAATAAAGACGCTGGCGACCATCATGCCAACCGGCGAGAGCTGGCCGATAACCTGCGACGCGGTTGGGCTTAAATATTGCAGGGAAGAACTGAACAAAATGAAATTACCGAACAGTCCGCAGGTCGCTATCGCCAATAACACCAACCAGCGCGGCTTACGAAAAATACGCAGCGGCGGCAGCTTTCTTTTTACTGCCAGTATCGCCCCGAGGCCAATACTGGCCATTAAGAAGCGGTAGAAGACAATGGTTGAAGGCTCCATCACCTCCAGCACTTGCTTCATTGCTATTGGCAACGCTCCCCAGCACATCGCGGTAGTGAGCGCTAAAAGAATGCCAATGCCTGCCTGCTGCTTCATGCCGTGTTCCCTGCAAAGACCCGTTAACGGCATTCGCACAGCCACACGGGTATATTTTAGTCGGCCATCGAATGTAAAAAGCCCCGCAACAGGTGCGGGGCTTTCATCCGTTACCGGACCACAAAAAACTTACTCAGCAACGATGCTGATGTATTTACGGTTTTTCGGGCCTTTAACTTCGAATTTCACTTTACCGTCTGCTTTAGCAAACAGAGTGTGGTCACGACCGCAACCAACGTTGGTACCAGCGTGGAATTTAGTACCACGTTGACGAACGATGATGCTGCCTGCCAGAACTGCTTCACCGCCAAAGCGTTTTACGCCCAGACGTTTAGCTTCAGAATCGCGACCGTTACGAGTCGAGCCGCCAGCCTTTTTATGTGCCATTTAATCTGCTCCCCTAATCTTAAGCGCTGATGCCGGTAATTTTCACATCAGTGAACCACTGACGATGGCCCTGCTGCTTACGGTAGTGTTTACGGCGACGAAACTTAACGATTTTAACTTTCTCGCCACGACCGTGGGCAACAACTTCAGCTTTGATTACGCCGCCATCAACGAAAGGAACGCCGATTTTGACTTCTTCACCGTTTGCGATCATCAGAACTTCAGCGAACTCGATAGTTTCGCCAGTTGCGATGTCCAGCTTTTCCAGGCGAACGGTCTGACCTTCGCTTACTCGGTGTTGTTTACCACCACTTTGGAAAACCGCGTACATAAAAAACTCCGCTTCCGCGCACACCTTTCAATGATTCAGAGCGCGCTATAAATATTCACAATAGGGCGCGAATATTACGCAAATTGCACGGCTTTGACAAGTGCTACCATCAATACATGAAGAAAAAAAACACAACGCATACGGTAACGTTTATCTGCGGCGTTTTTTCAGTACAATCAGGGTATATTTCTAACCATAAACCCTACGTTACCTCATTCAGACATGGGATAATCGGGGCGATAAGCCCGGCTTTTGCGATGAATTTAGAAAAAATCAACGAGTTAACCGCGCAAGATATGGCGGGTGTCAATGCGACAATCCTTGAACAGCTTAATTCCGACGTTCAACTGATTAATCAGCTAGGATATTACATTATTAGCGGCGGCGGAAAACGCATTCGTCCGATGATTGCCGTTCTTGCCGCGCGCGCGGTGGGTTATCAGGGTAACGCGCACGTGACTATCGCCGCTCTGATCGAGTTTATCCACACGGCGACGCTGCTACATGATGATGTGGTGGATGAATCTGATATGCGTCGCGGCAAAGCGACGGCAAATGCCGCTTTCGGTAATGCCGCCAGCGTGTTGGTCGGCGACTTTATCTATACCCGCGCCTTCCAGATGATGACCAGCCTCGGCTCGTTAAAAGTGCTGGAAGTGATGTCGGAAGCGGTCAACGTGATTGCAGAAGGCGAAGTGCTGCAATTGATGAACGTGAATGACCCGGACATTACCGAAGAAAATTACATGCGGGTGATTTACAGTAAAACGGCCCGTCTGTTCGAAGCCGCCGCCCAGTGCTCCGGTATTCTCGCCGGTTGTACGCCTGAGCAAGAGAAAGGGTTGCAGGACTATGGCCGCTACCTTGGTACGGCTTTCCAGCTCATTGACGATCTGCTGGATTACAGTGCCGACGGCGAGCATCTCGGTAAAAATGTGGGTGATGACCTCAATGAGGGCAAACCTACCTTACCGTTGCTTCACGCCATGCGCCACGGTACGCCAGAACAGTCAGCGATGATCCGTACCGCTATTGAACAAGGCAATGGCCGTCATCTTCTGGAACCGGTTCTGGAAGCGATGACCACCTGCGGTTCGCTGGAATGGACGCGTCAGCGAGCGGAAGAAGAAGCCGACAAAGCGATATCCGCGTTGCAGATATTGCCGGATACTCCATGGCGTGAGGCGCTAATCGGTCTCGCACACATCGCGGTGCAGCGCGATCGTTAATGCCATTCTCTTATCCCGCGCACTGCGCGGGATATCCCATTAAGTTCTAATAAACTCCAGATACCCTATTGCCTGTCTTTTCGTATATTCATATACGGCTTCCCCTGGCATATTCTGAATATTGCCGCCACTTACATGAACTTTTTAGAACATTCCTTCACGAAGCGTTATAGTATCAAACGTCGTCGGGTTGTTAAAACCGTAAGTGATTAACCTAAGGAGTGATGGATGTATGGAAAGCAAGCTTATTGACTGGCATCCGGCCGATATCATTGCCGGACTACGTAAAAAAGGGACTTCAATGGCCGCTGAGTCACGTCGGAATGGATTGAGTTCATCCACGCTGGCCAATGCATTAACGCGCCCGTGGCCGAAAGGAGAGTTGATTATCGCGAAAGCATTGGGAACGGAACCCTGGGTTATTTGGCCATCGCGTTATCACGATCCGCGCACGCATGAGTTTATCGACAGAACGCGGCTTATGAGAGCGCGTAATAAAAACAAACAGAATGTAGAGTAAGTGCCTGTAAAACAACCCCCGCATCGCGTTCGCGGGGGTTATTCAGCGTACAGAAGGTTATTCGCCTTTCACGCGTTCAATATTCGCGCCTAGCGCGCGCAGTTTGTCTTCGATGCGCTCATAACCGCGATCGATGTGATAAATACGATCCACAATCGTCGTGCCTTCCGCAATACAGCCCGCCAGCACCAGGCTCGCAGATGCCCGCAGATCTGTCGCCATGACCTGGGCGCCAGAGAGCGTTTCTACGCCATGGCATATGACGGTATTGCTTTCAATTTCCGCACGCGCGCCCATGCGGCTGAGTTCAGGCACGTGCATAAAACGGTTTTCAAAGACGGTTTCAGTGATAAAGCCCGTCCCTTCCGCCACCAGGTTCAGCAACGTGAACTGCGCCTGCATATCGGTCGGAAATGCCGGATGCGGCGCGGTACGGACATTGACCGCCTTCGGTCGTTTGCCGTGCATGTCCAGACTAATCCAGTCCTCGCCCACTTCGATATCCGCGCCAGCATCGCGCAGTTTCGCCAGTACCGCGTCCAGAGTGTCCGGTTGCGCGTTACGGCAGAGGATTTTGCCGCGAGAGATCGCTGCCGCCACCAGGAAAGTCCCCGTTTCGATACGATCCGGCAGCACACGATAAACGCCGCCGCCCAGACGCTCTACGCCCTCGATCGTAATACGATCGGTGCCCTGCCCGGCGATCTTCGCCCCCAGCGTAACCAGGAAGTTAGCGGTGTCGACAATTTCCGGCTCGCGCGCGGCGTTTTCAATGATGGTCGTCCCTTCCGCCAGCGTGGCGGCGCACATAATGGTGACGGTCGCGCCGACGCTGACCTTATCCATCACGATATGCGCCCCTTTAAGACGTCCTTCGACGGAGGCCTTTACGTAGCCCTCTTCCAGCTTGATGGTCGCACCCAGTTGTTCCAGACCGGTAATATGTAGATCAACCGGACGCGCGCCGATAGTACAGCCCCCCGGCAGAGAGACTTGTCCCTGACCAAAACGGGCAACCAGCGGCCCCAGCGCCCATATCGAGGCGCGCATGGTCTTAACCAGATCATAAGGCGCGCAGAACACGTTCACCTGGCTGGCGTCAATGTGTACCGATCCATTGCGTTCCACTTTCGCGCCTAATTGGCTCAGGAGCTTCATCGACGTATCCACGTCTTTTAGTTTTGGAACGTTTTGGATCTCTACCGGTTCTTCTGCCAGCAGAGCGGCGAACAGGATCGGCAGCGCGGCGTTTTTGGCGCCGGAAATTGTGACTTCGCCCTGGAGCGTCGTTGGCCCCTGTACACGAAATTTATCCATTATTGTATTCTCAGTTAAGCATTCATCTCCGCTACCGGCAGGTTACCCGTAGCTTAAAATCCGTTAAGTTTACGATCGCGCGCCCATTCCGCCGGGGTATATGCTTTGATCGATACGGCATGGATACGGTTGTCCGCAATGTACTCCATTAGCGGCCCATAGACCGTTTGCTGTTTCTTGACCCGGCTCATGCCGTCAAACATCTCGCCCACGGCAATAACCTGAAAGTGACTGCCATCGCCGGAGACGTGGACTTCCTGGAGGGAGAGGGCATTCATCAGCACACTCTGAATTTCATGATTTTCCATGGGTTCTTTATTCGTCAAATAGTGAAAACAGCCCAACATCTTAGAGCAAAGTCGCGCCGTCTTAAATAAGCAAAAGATTACGCTGATAAATCAGCGCGGTAAAAGTGCCGGATGGTGCTGCTAACGCAACTTATCCGGCCTACGGGGATCATGCGAAGTGTAGGCCGGATAAACCATCCGGCATTCATTACATACGGGGAAGTACGTCTTCGGGCAAGTTATATAATTGCGCCAGCGCGTAAACCTTGTCGTTAACGCCAGACAGCGACACGGCATTGCCCTGCTTTTTTGCCTGGTTCACAAGGTGCGCCAGCAGCGCCAGTCCCCCCGTATCCACCCTGGAGATCTGGCTCAGGTCGATACGGGTAACGCCAGTCATCGCTTCTACGCGCGCGTCCCATAGCGGCGCCAACACGTCCTGATCCAGCTCTCCCGCCAGCACCAGAGTGTCCGCCTCACGCGTCCAGGTGAGTTGCGGCGTCATTACTGTTTCTCGTCCAAAGTAATTTTCTGTTGAGAGATAGATTTCAGTTGTGCGGTCAGGCCGTCGATGCCTTTAGTACGCAGCAGATCGCTCCACTCATTTTGCTTGGTGGTGATCATGCTGACGCCTTCCGCAATCATGTCATACGCCTGCCAGTTGCCGGTCTGAGTGTTTTTGCGCCACTGGAAATCCAGGCGTACCGGCGGACGACCGTTGGGATCGATAATCGTTACACGGATAGGCACAATGGTCGCATCGCCCAGCGGTTGCTCAGGCGCTATCTGGTAAGTCTGACCGTGGTACATCGCCAGCGCCTGACCGTATGCCTGTTTCAGGTATTCGCGAAACGCTGCAAAATAGGCTTCACGCTGCGCCGGGGTCGCCTCTTTGTAGTAGCGGCCCAACACCAGCGCGCCGGCATATTTTACCTGCACGTACGGCAGAAGTTCCTGATCAACAACGTCTCGCAGGTAATCCGGATTGGCACGAATTTTCGGCTGTTCGTTTTTCAGGCGATCAAAAGTTTTCTGCGCCGCCTCGTTCATCAGTTTATAAGGATTGCTCTGATCCGCTGCCGTTGCTGCGCTTAATGGCGCAATGACCAGCAGGGCCACCATCATCAGTCGTTTAAACATGCCTCAATTCTCCTGAGATTATTTCGTTTCGCCCGCGGGCGTTGTGGCTTCAGTATGACCTTCCGTTGCGGCTGGCGCATCGCCAGAATTCTTATTGTCGTCGCCTTTGCTGTTATAGAGGAACTGGCCAATCATATCTTCCAGCACCATTGCAGACTTGGTGTCCTGAATCGTACTCCCATCTTTGAGGATAGACGTTCCCAGCTCAGGATCTTCAAAACCGACGTTTAATGCCAGATATTGCTCCCCCAGCAGCCCGGAAGTACGAATACTCAACGAGCTGGTATCGGGAATATGGTTATAACGCTCTTCGATGTCGAGCGTTACGCGCGGCAGGTATGTTTTCGGATCAAGCGAGATATCTTCAACCCGCCCGACAACCACCCCGCCGATGCGTACCGGGGAACGCACTTTCAGACCGCCGATGTTATCGAAGGTCGCATAAACCTTATAGGTCGGCTCCGTGCGCATAGAGGTCACATTTGCCGCCTTCAGGCAAACAAACAGCGCCGCCAGCAACGCTACCAGCAAAAAAACGCCTACCCAAATTTCATTTTTTTTCGTTTGCATGAACTCAATTCCCAAACATCAGTGCGGTCAGCACAAAATCCAGCCCCAGAACGGCCAACGATGCGTGAACCACGGTACGCGTCGTTGCCCGGCTAATCCCGGCAGAAGTCGGTATTGCGTCATAACCGTTGAATAACGCAATCCATGTTACCGTAATGGCGAACACCACGCTCTTTATCAGACAGTTCACCAGATCCATACGCCAGTCGACGGCATTCTGCATCGCGGACCAGAAGAACCCGGCGTCGATTCCCTTCCAGCTTACGCCGACCAGCGAGCCGCCCCAGATACCGACCGCCACAAAGATAATGGTCAGTAGCGGCAATGAAATCACGCCCGCCCAAAAGCGCGGCGAAATCACCCGGCGCAATGGATCGACTGCCATCATCTCCATACTGGAGAGCTGCTCCGTCGCCCGCATCAGGCCGATTTCCGCCGTCAACGCCGACCCGGCCCGCCCGGCAAACAGCAACGCCGCGACCACCGGCCCCAGCTCGCGCAGCAGCGAAAGCGCCACTAACATGCCAAGACTGGTCTCCGCGCTGTAAGTGGTCAGAACCAGATAGCCTTGCAGCCCCAGCACCATACCGATGAATACGCCGGAGACAATAATGATAAGCATCGACAAGACGCCCACATTATAAAGCTGGCGCACCAGCAGCGGCGCATGTTTGCGAAACTCCGGCTTACCGATAATCGCATTGAATAACATTAACCCGGCGCGCCCGAACGTCCTGACGGTTTTGATCCCGCTGTGTCCGAGTGCTGCCAGCGCATTTAACAGCATGAGTGGCTTAACTCCCTGTTTCGAGTAAATCAAGGTGATAGTCGCCCGCCGGATAGCGGAACGGAACCGGCCCGTCGGCAATGCCGTCAAGGAACTGACGCACGCGCGGGTCCGTATTCTCCTGCAACGCCTGAGCGCTACCGTGAGCGACGATTTTTTTGTCCGCCATGATCCAGGCGTGATCCGCAATACTGAGCACCTCTGGCACATCATGCGAGACCACCACGCAGGTCACGCCCAGCGCGCTGTTCAATTCTGAAATCAGCTTCACCAGAACGCCCATGGTAATCGGGTCCTGGCCGACAAACGGCTCATCGAACATGATGAGATCCGGTTCCAGAGCGATGGCGCGCGCCAACGCGGCGCGGCGCGCCATCCCACCGGAGAGCTCGGAAGGCATCAGTTTTGCCGCGCCGCGCAGCCCGACAGCTTCCAGTTTCATCATCACGACGCTTTTTAGCAGCGGCGCGGGTAAATTGGTGTGCTCCCGTAGCGGATAGGCCACATTGTCAAACACGTTCATGTCGGTAAACAGCGCTCCCGACTGAAACAGCATACTCATACGTTTACGGACGGTGTAGAGCCGCGAACGGGACATGGCCGGCACATTCTCGCCATCAAATAAGATCTCGCCCTTATCCGGCGGGATCTGTCCGCCAATCAGGCGCAACAGCGTGGTTTTACCGATGCCCGACGGCCCCATGATCGCCGTGATCTTCCCGCGCGGCACCGTCAGGGAAATATTATCGAAAATGCAGCGTTCGCCACGGGAAAAGCTGACGTCGCGCATATCGACTAAATTGGCCGCAGACTGACCCATTGATTCATCCTTCGTATTGCCTTGTTGAGGTAACCATGGCGCTGAATTTAACCATGGGTTCGACATAATTACAGAATATTAACTGACAGGGTTAGCGAAAGCTGGCATTCGTTTTACTTTTTAGCCGCATAAAGTCAAAATTAGGACTTCGTTACGGCTTCCAGATATCCCTTCCAGGGGACCGGCGAGTATACCTGAAGAAAGGACTTTAGATGCTTTTAGCGATGGCGCTACTCATAATTGGTTTGCTTCTGGTGGCCTACGGCGCCGATCGTCTGGTGTTTGCGGCCTCTATTTTATGCCGTACATTCGGTATTCCCCCGCTGATCATCGGGATGACGGTCGTGAGTATCGGCACCTCGCTGCCGGAAATTATTGTGTCGGCCGCCGCATCGCTACACGGTCAGCTCGATTTGGCCGTCGGCGCGGCGCTCGGTTCTAACATCACCAATATTTTGCTGATCTTAGGGCTGGCGGCGCTGGTTCGTCCATTTACCGTGCATTCCGATGTTCTACGTCGCGAATTGCCATTAATGTTATTTGTTAGCGTGGTAGCCGGTTCCGTACTGCATGACGGACAGTTAAGCCGCAGTGATGGTATCTTTCTCCTGCTTCTGGCTGTGCTATGGCTGTTATTCATTGTTAAAATCGCGCGTCTGGCCGAACGCCAGGGGAATGACAGCCTCACCCGCGAACAACTGGCGGAGCTGCCGCGCGAAGGCGGGCTCCCCGTCGCGTTCTTATGGCTGGGCATTGCGCTGGTCATCATGCCGATGGCGACGCGCATGGTAATCGATAACGCTACGGTGCTGGCGAACTATTTCGCCATGAGTGAATTAACGCTCGGTCTGACAGTCATCGCCATCGGCACCAGTCTGCCAGAACTGGCGACGGCGATTGCCGGCGTGCGAAAAGGCGAAAATGATATTGCCGTTGGTAATCTCATTGGCGCCAATATTTTTAATCTCGCCATCGTGCTGGGACTGCCTGCGCTGATCGCGCCGGGGGAGATCAACCCGCTGGCGTTTGGGCGTGATTATAGCGTGATGTTGCTGGTTAGCGTGGTTTTCGCTTTACTTTGCTGGCGGCATCCGCGTCAGATTGGTCGGGGCGCAGGTATACTGCTGACCGGCGGGTTTATCGTATGGCTGGCGATGCTCTATTGGCTATCGCCACTTCTTGTTGGATAACTGGAAACGGATTATGTCGCATTTAGCGTTGCAACCGGGGTTTGACTTTCAGCAGGCAGGCAAAGAGGTCCTGGAAATTGAACGTGAAGGCCTGGCGGAGCTTGATCAATATATCAACCAGCATTTCACGCTGGCCTGTGAAAAAATGTTCAACTGCACCGGAAAAGTGGTGGTCATGGGGATGGGGAAATCCGGCCATATCGGACGGAAAATGGCCGCCACGTTCGCCAGTACCGGCACCTCTTCCTTTTTTGTACATCCAGGCGAAGCCGCGCACGGCGATTTGGGGATGGTTACGCCGCAGGATGTGGTTATCGCTATCTCCAACTCCGGCGAATCCAGCGAGATCGCGGCGCTAATACCGGTGCTTAAACGTCTGCACGTACCGTTAATTTGCATTACCGGGCGACCGGAAAGCAGCATGGCGCGTGCGGCAGATGTGCATCTGTGTGTTAAAGTGCCCAAAGAAGCGTGTCCGTTAGGCCTGGCGCCTACCAGTAGTACCACCGCAACGCTGGTGATGGGCGACGCGCTCGCCGTGGCGTTGTTAAAAGCGCGCGGCTTTACCGCCGAGGATTTCGCTCTGTCGCATCCTGGCGGCGCGCTGGGACGTAAGCTACTGCTGCGCGTAAGCGATATTATGCATACTGGCGATGAGATCCCGCATGTTAATAAACATGCCACCCTGCGTGATGCGCTGTTAGAAATTACGCGTAAAAATCTCGGTATGACCGTCATTTGCGATGAATCCATGAAGATCGACGGTATCTTCACCGACGGCGATTTACGTCGCGTGTTCGATATGGGCGGCGATATGCGCCAGTTGGGGATCGCCGAGGTGATGACGCCAGGGGGCATTCGCGTGCGTCCCGGTATTCTCGCTGTCGATGCGCTGAATTTAATGCAGTCCCGCCATATCACCTCCGTACTGGTTGCTGATGGCGACCAGTTACTCGGTGTGTTACATATGCATGATCTCCTGCGTGCAGGCGTCGTGTAGAAACTCAAGGATAATTAACGATGAGTAAAGCAGGTGCGTCGCTTGCGACCTGTTATGGCCCCGTCAGCACCCATGTCATGACCAAAGCGGAGAATATCCGCCTGCTCATCCTGGACGTGGATGGCGTATTGTCTGACGGCCTGATTTATATGGGCAATAACGGCGAAGAGCTGAAGGCTTTCAACGTTCGTGACGGCTATGGTATTCGCTGTGCTTTGACCTCCAATATCGAGGTTGCCATTATTACCGGACGAAAGGCTAAACTTGTAGAAGATCGCTGCGCCACGCTGGGGATTGTCCATCTTTATCAGGGACAGTCGAATAAGCTGATCGCCTTTAGCGATCTGCTGGAAAAACTGGCCATTGCGCCGGAAAATGTTGCCTATGTCGGCGATGATCTGATTGACTGGCCAGTGATGGAAAAAGTGGGGTTAAGCGTTGCCGTTGCGGATGCGCATCCGCTGCTGATCCCCCGCGCTGACTATGTGACGCACATTGCCGGCGGGCGCGGCGCGGTACGTGAGGTGTGCGATTTGCTGCTGCTGGCGCAGGGCAAGCTGGATGAGGCCAAAGGGCAATCGATATGAGTAAAACCAGACGTTGGGTTATCATTCTACTGTCGCTGGCCATTCTGGTACTGATTGGTATCAATCTGGCGGATAAAGACGATCCTGCTGCCGTGATGGTCAACAGCAACGATCCCACGTATAAAAGCGAGCATACGGATACCGTCGTGTACAGTCCGGAAGGCGCGTTGAGCTATCGTCTGATCGCGCAGCACGTTGAATATTTTTCCGATCAGGCGGTCTCATGGTTTACGCAACCGGTATTAACCACCTTTGATAAGGATAAAGTGCCGACATGGTCGATCAAGGCCGATAAAGCCAAATTGACTAACGATCGGATGCTCTATCTGTATGGCCATGTTGAAGTCAACGCCCTGGTGCCTGACGCTCAATTACGCAGAATTACCACCGATAACGCGCAGATTAATCTGGTGACGCAGGATGTTACCTCGAACGATCTAGTGACGTTATACGGCACAACATTTAACTCCAGCGGACTGAAAATGCGCGGTAACTTACGCAGCAAGAACGCCGAGCTGATTGAAAAGGTTAGAACCTCTTATGAAATTCAAAACAAACAAACTCAGCCTTAATCTTATGCTTGCCGGCTCGCTGCTGGCCGCCAGCATTCCGGCCTTCGCCGTCACGGGCGATACCGAACAGCCTATTCATATTGACTCGGATCAACAGTCGCTGGATATGCAAGGCAACGTCGTGACCTTTACGGGCAACGTGGTAATGACCCAGGGCACGATTAAGATCAACGCCGATAAAGTCGTGGTTACCCGCCCTGGCGGCGAACAGGGGAAAGAGGTGATCGACGGTTACGGCAATCCGGCCACCTTCTACCAGATGCAGGACAACGGTAAGCCGGTGAAAGGCCACGCTTCCCATATGCATTACGAGCTGGCGAAAGATTTTGTGGTGCTGACCGGCAACGCTTATCTGGAGCAGCTTGACAGCAACATTACCGGCGACAAAATCACCTACCTGGTGAAAGAGCAGAAAATGCAGGCCTTCAGCGAGAAAGGCAAACGCGTCACCACCGTTCTGGTGCCGTCGCAGTTGCAAGACAAAAACAAAGGCCAGACTCCGGCGCAAAAGAAGAGTAACTAATTCGTTATGGCAACATTAACTGCAAAGAATCTGGCGAAGGCCTATAAAGGCCGTCGCGTAGTGGAAGATGTCAGTCTGACCGTTAACTCCGGGGAGATTGTCGGGCTGCTCGGTCCAAACGGCGCGGGTAAAACCACCACCTTTTATATGGTCGTCGGTATCGTGCCGCGTGACGCGGGCAATATCATCATTGATGATGAAGATATCAGTCTGCTGCCGCTGCACGCGCGCGCGCGCCGCGGTATCGGCTATTTGCCGCAGGAAGCCTCTATTTTCCGCCGTCTCAGCGTATTTGATAACCTGATGGCGGTACTGCAAATTCGTGACGATTTGACCGCAGAACAGCGAGAAGACCGCGCCAACGAGCTGATGGAAGAGTTTCATATCGAGCATCTGCGCGACAGCATGGGACAGGCGCTGTCCGGTGGTGAACGCCGTCGTGTAGAAATTGCCCGCGCGTTGGCCGCTAATCCCAAATTTATCCTGCTGGATGAACCCTTTGCCGGCGTTGACCCGATTTCCGTTATCGACATCAAACGCATTATCGAGCATCTGCGCGATAGCGGGCTCGGCGTGCTGATCACCGACCATAACGTCCGTGAGACGCTGGCAGTCTGTGAACGTGCCTATATCGTGAGCCAGGGCCACCTTATTGCCCACGGTACGCCGACAGAAATCCTGCAAGACGAACACGTTAAGCGTGTATATCTTGGGGAAGACTTCAGACTCTGATAGGGTAGAGGGCTATGCTGCTCTAGCGGGAGAAAACGACTCTGAATATGAAGCAAGGTTTGCAACTCAGGCTTAGCCAACAACTGGCGATGACGCCTCAGCTACAACAGGCCATCCGTCTGTTGCAGTTGTCTACGCTGGAACTTCAGCAGGAACTCCAGCAAGCGCTGGAAAATAACCCGCTGCTTGAGCAAACCGATCTTCATGACGAAATCGACACTCAGCAACCTCAGGATAATGATCCTCTCGATACCGCCGACGCGCTCGAACAAAAAGAGATGCCGGAAGAGCTGCCGCTTGACGCCAGTTGGGATGAAATTTACACCGCCGGGACGCCATCCGGCCCCAGCGGCGATTATATCGACGATGAGCTGCCCGTCTATCAGGGCGAAACGACGCAGTCGTTGCAGGATTATCTGATGTGGCAGGTTGAGCTAACGCCCTTCTCGGACACCGATCGCGCTATTGCGACATCCATTGTCGATGCGGTAGATGATACCGGCTATCTCACCGTATCCCTGGACGAAATTCGCGAAAGCATGGGCGATGTAGAGGTGGATCTCGATGAGGTCGAAGCCGTTCTGAAGCGCATTCAGCGTTTTGATCCGGTGGGCGTCGCGGCAAAAGATCTTCGCGACTGTCTGCTGATCCAGCTTTCACAATTCGACAAATCCACGCCGTGGCTGGAAGAGGCGCGGCTCATTATCTGCGATCACCTTGATCTGCTGGCCAACCACGATTTCCGCACGTTGATGCGCGTTACCCGACTGAAAGAAGAGGTGCTGAAAGAGGCGGTAAACCTGATTCAGTCGCTCGATCCCAGACCCGGTCAATCGATCCAGACCGGCGAGCCGGAGTACGTTATCCCGGATGTGCTGGTACGCAAGCATAACGGTCGCTGGACGGTGGAGCTTAATAGCGACAGTATTCCCCGTTTACAGATTAACCAGCACTATGCCGCCATGTGCAATAGCGCGCGCAACGATGCCGACAGCCAGTTCATCCGCAGTAATTTACAGGATGCGAAATGGCTGATAAAAAGCCTTGAAAGCCGCAACGACACGCTGCTGCGCGTCAGTCGCTGCATCGTCGAGCAACAGCAAGCCTTTTTTGAACAGGGCGAAGAATATATGAAACCGATGGTACTGGCGGATATCGCCCAGGCCGTCGAGATGCACGAATCCACCATATCCCGCGTGACCACGCAGAAGTATCTGCACAGCCCGCGCGGTATTTTTGAACTCAAATATTTCTTTTCCAGCCACGTCAATACCGAAGGCGGAGGCGAAGCCTCTTCCACCGCGATTCGCGCGCTGGTGAAGAAGTTAATTGCGGCGGAAAACCCCGCGAAACCGCTGAGCGACAGCAAGTTAACCTCTCTGCTGTCAGAACAGGGTATCATGGTGGCGCGCCGCACTGTTGCGAAGTACCGAGAGTCTTTATCCATTCCGCCGTCAAACCAACGCAAACAGCTGGTTTGACCCAACCGATAAGGAAGACACTATGCAGCTCAATATCACCGGACATAATGTCGAAATTACTGAAGCCCTGCGTGAATTTGTGACGACAAAATTCGCCAAACTTGAACAGTATTTTGAGCGGATTAATCAGGTATACGTGGTGTTGAAAGTGGAGAAGGTCACGCACATCTCGGATGCGACGCTACACGTTAACGGCGGCGAAATTCACGCCAGCGCGGAAGGCCAGGATATGTATGCCGCCATTGACGGCTTGATTGATAAACTGGCAAGGCAGTTAACCAGGCATAAAGATAAACTGAAACAACACTAATTGTCCGGGCAGTTAGCCAGTGCAGGACGGCCTGTTGTGTGACACAACGGGCCATTTGTACAGTTAGCGCTCCGAACCTGGCCATCAACCTGACAGGACAGGTTCTTAGGTGAAATTATGATAAATAACGATACGACTCTACAACTGAGCAGTGTACTTAACCAGGAGTGTACGCGTAGCGGCGTTCATTGCCAGAGTAAGAAACGCGCGCTGGAAATCATCAGCGAACTGGCGGCAAAACAGCTCAGTTTACCTCCTCAGGTCGTGTTTGAAGCCATTCTGACACGCGAAAAAATGGGCAGTACCGGTATTGGTAATGGTATCGCCATCCCGCACGGGAAACTGGAAGAAGATACCTTACGCGCCGTCGGTGTGTTCGTTCAGCTCGAAACGCCGATCGCGTTCGACGCCATCGATAACCAGCCGGTCGATCTCCTCTTCGCCCTGCTGGTGCCCGCCGATCAAACTAAAACGCATCTGCACACGCTGTCGCTGGTGGCGAAACGTCTGGCGGATAAAACGATCTGCCGCCGCCTGCGCGCGGCGCTGAATGATGAAGAGCTGTATCAAATCATTACTGACACCGAAGGTGAGCAGAATGAGGCATAACAACTCAATGGCATTTATTTCTGTCGTTGTGAGGAGAAACGGTACATGGTACTGATGATCGTCAGCGGGCGTTCCGGATCAGGTAAATCTGTCGCTCTGCGCGCGCTGGAAGATATGGGATTTTACTGCGTGGATAACCTCCCCGTCGTGCTGTTGCCCGATCTGGCGCGAACGCTGGCCGATCGCCAGATTTCCGCCGCCGTCAGCATTGATGTGCGCAATATGCCTGAATCACCTGAGATTTTTGAACAGGCGATGAATAATCTGCCTGGCGCTTTCTCGCCGCAATTGCTGTTTCTTGATGCCGACCGCAATACCTTGATTCGCCGCTACAGCGACACGCGCCGTTTGCATCCGCTTTCCAGCAAAAATCTTTCTTTAGAGAGTGCGATCGATAAAGAGAGTGACTTGCTGGAGCCGTTACGCTCACGTGCGGATCTGATCGTCGACACTTCAGAAATGTCCGTCCATGAGCTGGCGGAGATGCTGCGTACCCGGCTGTTGGGCAAACGCGAGCGTGAACTGACGATGGTATTTGAGTCCTTCGGCTTTAAACATGGTATCCCGATTGATGCGGACTATGTGTTTGATGTCCGCTTTCTGCCCAACCCGCACTGGGACCCAAAACTGCGCCCCATGACCGGGCTTGATAAGCCGGTAGCCGCGTTTCTTGACCGACACACAGAAGTTCACAATTTTATCTATCAGACTCGCAGCTATCTTGAGCTATGGTTACCGATGCTGGAGACCAACAACCGCAGCTACCTTACCGTCGCTATCGGTTGTACCGGCGGGAAACACCGTTCGGTGTATATTGCAGAACAGCTGGCAGACTACTTCCGCTCGCGCGGTAAAAATGTCCAGTCTCGCCATCGCACGCTGGAAAAACGCAAAACATGACCGTAAAGCAAACAGTTGAAGTCACCAATAAGCTGGGCATGCATGCCCGGCCTGCCATGAAGCTTTTCGAACTGATGCAGGGTTTTGACGCCGAGGTGCTATTACGCAATGACGAAGGCACCGAAGCGGAAGCAAACAGCGTCATCGCGCTGTTAATGCTCGACTCCGCCAAAGGGCGTCAGATCGAAATTGAAGCCACCGGCCCGCAAGAAGTTGAAGCGCTGGCGGCGGTTATCGCGCTGTTCAATTCCGGCTTTGACGAAGACTAAACCTCCCCCTCTATACCTTATTTCCCCCAACGCCGTCCCGGTATTTGATGACAGTCACCCCCAAAACCGGGCGTGTTACGCCTGCCTGCCACTTGTCCCGCAGCCCCACCCTTTCGTAAGATTTGTACATTTCGTGCGCTTTACCTATGCATAAAAACATTAAGAAAACCTTAAAAAATTTCGTTTAGGTTTTGTTTAAGTTCTTTGTCCATACTAAATTTATGTGAATAAATTTTTCCAGGACTTGCCATGATCCTCTTATCGAAACAGACTCCGCTGGGCGCCGGTCGACATCGTAAATGCTATACGCATCCGGATAATGCCCGGCGTTGCATAAAAGTCATTTACAACCGTGACCACGGCGGTGATAAAGAGATTCGGCGTGAACTGAGCTACTATGCGCATCTGTCCCGCTACCTGACAGACTGGAGCGCTATCCCCCGTTATTACGGCACGGTAGAAACCGATTGCGGCACCGGCTATGTCTACGACATGATTACCGATTTCAACGGCGCGCCCTCTATTACCCTGACCGAGTTCGCCGCGCAATGTCGTTATGAAGAGGATGTCGCTGTCCTGCGGCGGCTACTGAAAAAACTGAAACGTTACCTGCTGGATAACCATATTGTGACGATGTCGCTGAAGCCGCAAAACATCCTGTGCCAGCGTATCAGCGAGTCAGAAGTGGTTCCGGTGGTTTGCGACAATCTGGGGGAAAGTACCTTTATCCCGCTGGCAACCTGGTCAACATGGTGCTGTGAACGCAAACTGGAGAGAGTGTGGCAGCGGTTTATCGCCCAGCCTGCGCTGACCGTTGCCCTGGAGAGGGACGCGCAGCCAAAAGACAAGAAACGGCTGGCGCTTACTTCTCACGAAGCTTAATGACCTGTGCTTATCAGGCCTGGACGACACAGATCGCAGGCCGGATAAGGCGTTCGCGCCGCCAATCGGCAAAATTAATTAAGCTGGTTGCGCGTCATAAAAGATTCCCCGCCCAGTTGGCGCATCTGGCGCATAATCCACGCCTGCCGGCTACGCACATAGCCGGAAGGCGCATTCGCCTTATAGCGTAACGGATTTGGCAATACCGCCGCCAGTAACGCGGCTTCGGACATATTTAAGCGGCTGGCGGGTTTATGAAAATACCGTTGTGCCGCAGCCTCCACGCCAAAAATACCATCGCCAAACTCCGCGATATTCAGATAAACCGTGAGAATGCGCTTTTTGCTCCAGACAGTTTCAATGCCCAGCGTTAGCCCGGCCTCCAGACCTTTGCGCAGCCAACTGCGTCCATCCCATAAAAAGAGATTTTTCGCCGTTTGCTGCGAAAGCGTAGAGGCGCCGCGAATACGGCTCTCATTCCGCTCATTATGCGCCAGCGCTTTTTCAATCGCCGGAACATCAAAGCCCCAGTGCTCAGGGAACTTCTGGTCTTCCGCCGCAATTACCGCCAGCCCCATCCACGGCGAGATATCCGCCATACTGACCCAGTCAGAATGCGCCACATAACCGAACTCTCCGCCGAGCCAGGCGCTAATCTGCCGTTCCGCCATCACCGCCGAAAAAGGCACCGGAACCACGCTAAACAGCGCAATGCCGCCGCCCCAAAAGACGGCGAGCGCAGCAAGGATACGTAAAAGTAGACGGCGCAAAAACGTTAACGGCGCGATGCGTCGTTTGCTCATTCCGCCAGAACCAGCACGCGCGACACTAATTTATCAATGCCGCTTGCCGCCTGGGCGATATCCTGCGCCAGCATATAGGCAGGGGTGGTCACGACCTTGTTATCCTCGTCCACAACGATATCATCAACCGGGCAAGGTACGTGTTCGGCCCCCATCTCTTCAAGTACTTCAGCGGTATCAATATCCGTCCCTATTGTCAGACGTAGCGGGAAGTCAAAGATTTTCGGCAACATTGCGGGCGCGATACAGATGAATCCCAGCGGCTTGCCGGACTGGTGCATGGCCTTCGCCAGCGCGACGACATCGCTATCCACCCGGCATTCGCTCCCCTGGCTGGCGAAATTACTCAGGTTCTTCGCCGCGCCGAAACCACCAGGCACAATGAGCGCATCCAGCTCCTCTGGCTGAGCCTGGGACAGGGGACGAATATCGCCCCGCGTAATACGCGCCGCCTCAATCAGGACGTTACGCGTTTCCGCCATCGCTTCGCCGGTCAGGTGATTAATAACATCCGCTTGTGGTTTATCCGGCGCGAAGCAGACAGCCTGCGCGCCGCTGCGGGCAATGGCCAACAGCGTCAGAACGGCCTCATGAATTTCGGCGCCGTCATAGACGCCGCATCCGCTGAGCACTACGCCAATTTTTTTCATGGTGAACATCCTCCTGCAACCGACTCAAGCCCATTAATAATTTTGATTAAAATGCTACGCTTCACACATTTAAATGATTCATGTAACAAATCATTTAGGATTTGCTATCTTAACTGCGTGCGGCCTGAAAACAGGACTGCGCCTTTGACATCATCATAATAAGCACGGCGCAGCCACGATTTCCCTGGTGTTGGCGCAGTATTCGCGCACCCCGGTCAAACCGGGGTCATTTTTTTTCCGCGTTTGCCACCCAGGCTTTCAGCACCGCGACATCGTGCTGCCACTCCTGCTTCATCTCTTCAATCCATTCCGCGACATTATCTTCCCAGGCGGGAAGATCCGGCGACTGGATTTGCTGGCCAAGCTGTTGCAGATGACGCAGCCCTACCGAACCGGCGGCGCCTTTAATCTTATGCCCTTCCTCAACAACGCCTTTTTTGTCACGCGCCGTCAGATTGGACTCCAGCACGCTTAAATAGCCAGGCATCATTTTTTCAAACACCGCGAGACCGTCGGTGATCAATTTAGGCCCAACCAACTCGATGTATTGTTCCAGCATCGGGATATCCAGCAGCGCTTGCGCTTTATCGCTCTCTTCAGGCGTCACGGTACTCTCCTCTTTATCGGTGGCATCCCAGAATTTTTTAATCATCGCGGTTAAGGCTGGCACCGACAGCGGCTTACTCAGCACATCGTCCATACCAGCGTCCAGATACTCTTTTTTATCTTTCAGAACGTTAGCCGTAAGCGCTACCAGCGGCGGTAAATCTTCCCGCGTGTGGCGACGGGTTAGTTCTCTGGCGATATCCAGACCCGTCATATCCGGTAGCTGAATATCCAGTAAGACCAGGTCATATTCGCCCGGCGCGAACATCTCCAGCGCCGCCTTGCCGGTCATCGCGACATCCACGCTGTTCCCCAGTTTTTCCAGTACTGAACGCGCCACAATCACGTTCAGTTCAATATCTTCGACCAGCAGAACATGCAGCGCGGGCAGCGGCATGTCGTCTTCATCAAAGGCGTCCTCCACCTCTTCCGCCACCGCTGGCGCATGAACCGTTAGCGTAAAGGTCGATCCTTTGCCCGGCAGACTGGAAACGGTAATATCGCCGCCCATATTTTTCGCCAGCCGACGGGAGACCGCCAGCCCGATACCGGTACCCGTTGCCGGTTTGCCGCCGTTACTGTCTTTCACCTGATAATACATGGCGAAAATTTTATCCTGCTCATCCTGCGGAATGCCGATCCCGGAATCTTCCACTTCAAAGTGCAGCATGTCGCCTTCATCATAGCGCGCCCGCACCGTCACCTGGCCCTGCTGAGTAAACTTCACCGCATTGCTGATCAAATTCCATAAAATCTGGCGCAGACGCGTTCCGTCGGTAATGACTTTGTGCGGCAACGGCAGCGTCGGCTCAAGCACAAAACGTAGCCCTTTTTGCTGCGCCTGCAAACCGGAAAGGTTTTCCAGATCGGCCATAAAGCTGGTGAAATCAATGGGTTGGTTATCAAGCTGAACCTTACGCCGCTCCATCTTATCCATATCAATGATATCATTGAAAATATTGCCTAACGTCACGGCGGAGACATGGATTGTTTTAAGGTATTTTTCCTGTTCGGCGGTGAGATCGGTATCCAGCAGGATGCGGCTTAAACCGACGATGCCGTTAAGCGGGGTGCGCAGCTCATGACTGATGGTAGAGATAAACGTGGTCTTGTCGCGGCTGGCGCGCTCCAGCGCGTCCTGATAACGCTTACGTTCGGTAATATCACGACCAAATCCCATCAGGCCATGACGTTTACCGACACGGTCGTAATAAGGCACTTTACGAATTTCAAAGCAGGCCTTTCGTCCGTCCGGATAATCCAGCCACTGTTCGTAGGTCAGGGAGACGTTATGGCGGAATACTTTTTCATCGGTTTCAATGACTTTCTCCGCCGCTTCGGGAGAGTACACATCTTCCGGCTTCAAATGCACCAGCTGTTTTTCGCTCTTGCCGGTTAGCAATTCCATTGCGCGGTTACAGCCGGAAAATTCTTTATCCTCATTACGATAAAAAACCAAATCCGGCGAGGCGTCCAGAAAGGAGCGCAGAAAAGAGGATTGCTGTTCTAGCTGGATTTGCGCCTCTTCACGCTCTTTAATTTCTACTTTTAGCTGTTCAAATGTCTCTTGCAGCTCCGCTTCCGCTTTTTCGCGATCGGCAATTTCCTGATTAAGCTGGGCAATATTGTCCTTCAACTGTACGTTAAGCTTGAGATCGCGCTCGCGCATCTCCTCCAGCTTTTGCACCAGACGCGACAGTCGCTGCCTTGACTCTTCCAGTTGTTCAACAACAACGGATAAGAAATAGACCGCCCAGGGCGTAATTAACAGGCCAAAAAAGATGGAACGAATAACGTCGATACTTTCAACCTGACCATGCAGCACCATGGTCACCGCCATCTGCACGACAATCGCCAGCACCACCAATGCCAACGCCAGGAGCATGGAAAAGCGCACCAGACCCAATTTCATCATCAGGTCGACATAGTATTGCGCCAGCATACGAATTTGCTTCATAGAGGATTCCTTCACCACAACTTCGCACATAATACCCAATTATGGGAATCGCGTTGAATATTGTGCGAAATATGCGTAGCGCCCCTCATCACGCTACGCTACAGGTGGTATCCAGGGACGGGCCAGCGCAGAGCCCTGCACGCCATGCTCATTCAGGTATTTGTCCAGCTCAACCATCCCCGTCCAGCGATTCTCGCACCACAGCGGGGCAAGCAGCGTCGGACGGCGAGCGCTGGCTGAAATTCGGTGATAAATTACCTCCGGCGGCGTATGACGAATCATCTCACCTGCCGTTAGCGTGTAGTCGTCCAGTTCGATGCCGTTCAGCCGCCCCGCTTCCCAGGCTTTGGCCATCGTACTGCCTTTCACAATATGCAGCGGATGCAGTTTAATACCGTCAACGCCCGTCTCCACCACACGCTCCATGGTTTGCAGGCATTCTGCCTGCCCTTCGCCCGGCAGCCCCACAATCAGATGCGCGCACACTTTCAGCCCGCGCTCCCGGGCAATCCGGGTGGTACGCTGATAGCAGGCGAAGTCATGCCCGCGGTTAATTCGGCGCAGGGTTTTATCGTGCGCGGTTTGCAATCCCAGTTCCAGCCACACCTCGTAGCCTTGATCTTTATATTCACACAGTAAATCTACTACTGACTGCGGTACGCAATCCGGACGCGTACCGACGCATAACCCGACGATACTGGCCTGGCTGACCGCCTGTTGATACATGGAACGCAGCACCTGCACTTCCGCAAAGGTGCTGGTGTAGGCCTGGAAATAGGCCAGATAGCGTTTAGCGCGGTTCACCAGATGCGCCTGATGCGCAAGCTGCTCGGCAATCGAATGATGCTGCTGCGCCTCATCGGCAAAAGAGGCGACATTACAGAAGGTGCAACCGCCACGCCCGATGGTGCCGTCGCGATTAGGGCAGCTAAAACCGCCATGAAGCGTCAGCTTATGAACCTTTTGCCCATACCGACGTAAAAGATCCCCACCAAACATATTGACTAATTTCTGTAACTGCATAATCTGATAGACCGCCTCTTAAAAAGAGGCCAAAGCCTGCCATTTTTAGTCTCCTTTGGCGATGACCTGGATCAATCGTCCCGGAAGGCTTTTATCCATTGCATAATCAAGCAAAATAAACGATATTTCATTCATAATCCCGCTGATGATTTTTCCTGATATTCCCCTCTTTTTTCAGCGTTTGCTGGGTCATCGATAAAAACAGTAGCATTCAATACTGCTCACGCTTAAAACAGCATAAAATGCCAAGATTTTTGAAAAAGCAAGGTCAGATAATGCCTGGCGAGCGGCTCTTATAGTGAGACAGATCACAGGCTTTCTGCCGCTCCGTATTAGCAGCCCTTCTATAAAAAACCTTTTAATTTCAACAGATTCAAAAAGTTATCTGTGCTACAGCACACTTTTGCATAAATCAGTTTGCCATTTGACCTGGGTGTGGATTCCCGATAAGTTGGGGATCCGCTGGAAGCTTTCTGGATGAGCCGTCTGCTCATCATATTTATGCAGTAATTGAGATTCCCTCTTAACCGTATTTACCAATGCGCAAAGGACACAAAGAGGGCGAATGCGAGGTAAGCGTATGATGCGCCAGCCCCGTCGCCATGCTCTTGCTGTGCCCGCGCGCCGTCGGTTGGGAGAGCGTCCCGTAGAGCCTGGGGAGGTTCACTGATATGTTGTACGATAAATCCCTTGAGAAGGATAACTGTGGTTTCGGCCTGATCGCCCACATAGAAGGCGAACCTAGCCACAAGGTAGTGCGTACCGCCATACACGCGCTGGCCCGGATGCAGCACCGTGGCGCGATCCTTGCCGACGGTAAAACCGGCGACGGTTGCGGCTTGCTGTTACAAAAACCTGACCGTTTCTTTCGCATCGTGGCCGAAGAGCGCGGCTGGCGCTTAGCCAAAAACTACGCCGTCGGGATGATCTTTTTGAATAAAGATCCTGAACTGGCCGCCGCGTCACGCCATATTGTCGAAGAAGAATTACAGCAGGAAACCCTGTCGATTGTCGGCTGGCGCGATGTGCCAACCAATGAAGGCGTGCTCGGTGAAATCGCCCTCTCCTCTCTGCCGCGTATTGAGCAGATTTTTGTCAACGCTCCGGCAGGCTGGCGTCCGCGTGATATGGAGCGCCGTCTGTTTATCGCCCGCCGACGCATTGAAAAACGCCTGCAGGACGACAAAGATTTCTACGTATGCAGCCTGTCGAACCTGGTCAACATTTATAAAGGTCTGTGTATGCCGGCGGATCTGCCGCGCTTCTACCTGGATCTTGCGGATCTGCGTCTGGAATCGGCCATCTGCCTGTTCCACCAGCGCTTTTCCACTAACACCGTGCCGCGTTGGCCGCTGGCGCAGCCGTTCCGCTACCTGGCGCATAACGGCGAGATTAACACCATCACCGGCAACCGCCAGTGGGCGCGCGCCCGTACCTATAAATTCCAGACGCCGCTGATCCCGGATTTACAGTCCGCTGCGCCGTTTGTTAACGAAACCGGTTCGGATTCCAGCTCGCTGGACAACATGCTGGAACTGCTGCTGGCAGGCGGGATGGACATCATTCGCGCCATGCGACTGTTGGTGCCGCCCGCCTGGCAGAACAACCCCGATATGGACCAGGATCTGCGCGCCTTCTTTGACTTTAACTCCATGCATATGGAGCCGTGGGACGGTCCGGCAGGCATCGTGATGTCCGACGGGCGCTTCGCCGCCTGTAACCTTGACCGTAACGGCCTGCGCCCGGCACGCTATGTCATTACCAAAGACAAGCTGATCACCTGCGCCTCCGAAGTCGGTATCTGGGACTATCAGCCGGATGAAGTGGTCGAGAAAGGCCGCGTCGGCCCAGGCGAGCTGATGGTGATCGACACCCGCGGCGGACGTATTCTGCATTCCGCGGAAACCGATGACGATCTGAAAAGCCGCCATCCGTATAAAGCGTGGATGGAAAAGAATGTTCGCCGTCTGGTGCCGTTTGAAGAGTTGCCAGATGAAGAAGTCGGTAGCCGCGAACTGGACGATGACCTGCTCGCCAGCTATCAAAAACAGTTTAACTACAGCGCCGAAGAGCTGGACTCGGTTATCCGCGTGTTGGGCGAAAACGGCCAGGAAGCCGTCGGTTCAATGGGCGACGATACCCCCTTTGCCGTGCTCTCCAGCCAGCCGCGTATTATTTACGACTACTTCCGCCAGCAGTTCGCGCAGGTCACTAACCCGCCTATCGACCCGCTGCGTGAAGCGCACGTCATGTCGCTCGCCACCAGCATCGGTCGCGAAATGAACGTCTTCTGCGAAGCGGAAGGTCAGGCCCATCGCCTGAGTTTTAAATCGCCAATTCTGCTGTACTCCGATTTCAAACAGCTCACCACCATGAAAGAGGAGCATTATCGCGCTGACCGTCTGGATATCACCTTCGACGTGACCGAAACCACACTGAACGCGACGGTTAAGGCGCTGTGCGATAAAGCGGAACAGATGGTGCGCAACGGCACCGTGCTGCTGGTCCTCTCGGATCGCAATATCGGTAAGAATCGCCTGCCGGTGCCCGCGCCGATGGCGGTGGGCGCGGTGCAAACGCGTCTGGTGGAACAAAGCCTGCGCTGCGACGCTAACATCATCGTAGAAACCGGAAGCGCCCGCGATCCGCATCACTTTGCGGTACTGCTCGGCTTTGGCGCAACGGCCATCTATCCGTACCTGGCCTACGAAACGCTGGGGCGTCTGATTGATACCCAGGCCATCGCTAAAAACTACCGTACCGTGATGCAGAACTACCGTAACGGCATCAACAAGGGGCTGTACAAGATTATGTCCAAAATGGGCATTTCGACCATTGCCTCTTACCGCTGCTCCAAACTGTTTGAAGCGGTCGGACTGCACGATGATGTGGTAAACCTGTGCTTCCAGGGCGTGGTCAGCCGTATCGGCGGCGCGAGCTTTGATGACTTCCAGCAGGATCTGCTGAATCTCTCCAAACGCGCCTGGCTGGCGCGCAAACCCATTAGCCCGGGCGGCCTGCTGAAGTACGTCCACGGCGGCGAATATCACGCCTATAACCCGGATGTCGTGCGTACCCTGCAACAGGCGGTACAGAGCGGCGAGTACAGCGATTATCAGGAATACGCCAAACTGGTCAATGAGCGTCCGGCGGCAACGCTGCGCGATCTGCTGGCGATACATCCAGACGGCGAGGCGGTGACTATCGACGAGGTTGAGCCCGCCAGTGAGCTGTTTAAACGCTTTGATACCGCAGCCATGTCTATCGGCGCATTAAGTCCGGAAGCGCACGAAGCGCTGGCGGAAGCGATGAACAGCCTCGGCGGCAACTCCAACTCCGGCGAAGGCGGCGAAGACCCGGCGCGCTACGGCACCAATAAAGTGTCGCGTATCAAGCAGGTGGCTTCCGGCCGTTTTGGCGTGACGCCGGCCTACCTGGTCAATGCCGATGTGATTCAGATTAAAGTCGCGCAGGGCGCGAAACCGGGCGAAGGCGGTCAGTTGCCGGGGGATAAAGTCACTCCGTATATCGCTAAACTGCGCTATTCAGTGCCGGGCGTGACGCTGATCTCCCCGCCGCCGCACCACGATATTTACTCTATCGAGGACTTAGCGCAGCTCATTTTCGACCTCAAACAGGTCAACCCGAAGGCGATGATCTCCGTGAAGCTGGTGTCCGAACCGGGCGTCGGCACCATCGCGACCGGCGTGGCGAAAGCCTATGCGGATCTGATTACTATCGCCGGTTACGACGGCGGTACTGGCGCCAGCCCGCTCTCTTCGGTGAAATATGCTGGCTGCCCGTGGGAACTCGGACTTGTTGAAACCCAGCAGGCGCTGGTCGCCAACGGTCTGCGTCACAAGATTCGTCTGCAGGTGGACGGCGGTCTGAAAACCGGCGTCGACATCATTAAAGCGGCGATTCTCGGTGCGGAAAGTTTCGGCTTCGGCACCGGTCCGATGGTGGCGCTGGGCTGTAAATACCTGCGCATTTGCCATCTGAACAACTGTGCAACCGGCGTGGCGACGCAGGATGAAAAACTGCGTAAGAACCACTATCACGGTCTGCCGTTCAAAGTGATCAACTACTTTGAATTTATCGCCCGCGAAGTGCGCGAGCTGATGGCTTCGCTTGGCGTGACCCGCCTGGTGGATTTGATTGGCCGCACCGACCTGCTGAAAGAGCTGGAGGGCTTCACCGCTAAACAGCAGAAGCTGGCGCTGTCTCGTCTACTGGAAACCGCTGAACCTCATCCGGGTAAAGCGCTGTACTGCACCGAGAATAACCCGCCGTTTGATAACGGTGTGCTGAATGCGCAACTGTTGCAGCAGGCGAAGCCGTTTGTCGATGCGCGCCAGAGCAAAACCTTCTGGTTCGACATCCGCAACACCGATCGTTCCGTCGGCGCGTCGCTTTCCGGCTACATCGCACAGACCCACGGCGATCAGGGGCTGGCTTCCGATCCGATTAAAGCACACTTCAGCGGTACCGCAGGCCAGAGCTTTGGCGTGTGGAACGCGGGCGGCGTGGAGTTATATCTGACTGGCGATGCCAACGACTATGTCGGTAAAGGTATGGCAGGCGGTTTGATCGCCATCAGACCGCCGGTAGGTTCCGCCTTCCTCAGTCATAAAGCCAGCATTATCGGCAACACCTGCCTGTATGGAGCGACCGGTGGCCGTCTGTACGCGGCGGGCCGCGCGGGCGAACGTTTCGGCGTGCGTAACTCCGGGGCGATTACCGTAGTAGAGGGCATCGGCGACAACGGCTGTGAATACATGACCGGCGGCATCGTCTGCGTGTTGGGTAAAACCGGCGTTAACTTCGGCGCGGGGATGACCGGCGGCTTCGCCTATGTGCTGGACGAAGATGGCGAATTCCGTAAACGCGTGAACCCGGAACTGGTAGAAGTACTGGACGTTGATTCGCTGGCTATCCACGAAGAGCATCTGCGCGGCCTGATCACCGAGCACGTGCAGCATACTGGTTCGCAACGCGGCGAAGAGATCCTGTCCAGGTGGTCAAGCTTCTCAACCCAATTCGCGTTAGTTAAGCCCAAGTCCAGCGATGTCAAAGCCCTGTTGGGCCACCGTAGTCGTAGTGCGGCAGAATTGCGCGTGCAGGCGCAGTAAGGAATTGAAATGAGCCAGAATGTTTATCAATTTATCGACCTGCAGCGCGTTGATCCGCCGAAGAAACCGCTGAAGATCCGTAAGATCGAGTTTGTTGAAATCTACGAACCGTTTTCTGAAGGTCAGGCGAAAGCCCAGGCGGATCGCTGTTTGTCCTGCGGGAACCCCTACTGCGAGTGGAAATGTCCGGTACATAACTACATCCCGAACTGGCTGAAACTGGCTAACGAAGGGCGTATTTTTGAGGCGGCTGAGCTATCGCACCAGACCAACACCCTGCCGGAAGTGTGTGGCCGCGTCTGCCCGCAGGACCGCCTGTGCGAAGGCTCCTGTACGCTGCACGATGAGTTCGGCGCAGTGACCATCGGTAACATTGAGCGCTATATCAACGATAAAGCGTTCGAAATGGGCTGGCGCCCGGATATGACCGGCGTGCGCCAGACGGACAAACGGGTAGCGATTATCGGCGCAGGTCCGGCAGGGCTGGCGTGCGCCGACGTGCTGACCCGCAACGGCGTGAAGGCGGTGGTCTTTGATCGCCATCCGGAAATCGGCGGCCTGCTGACCTTCGGTATTCCAGCTTTCAAACTGGAAAAAGAGGTGATGACCCGTCGTCGCGAGATCTTCACCGGCATGGGTATTGAGTTCAAACTTAATACCGAAGTGGGTCGTGATGTACAGCTTGAAGATCTGCTGAAAGATTACGATGCGGTATTCCTTGGCGTCGGCACCTATCAGTCGATGCGCGGCGGGCTGGAAAATGAAGATGCGGACGGGGTTTTCGACGCTCTACCGTTCCTGATCGCCAATACGAAGCAGATCATGGGGTTTGGCGAAACCAGCGACGAACCATATGTCAGCATGGAAGGCAAACGCGTGGTGGTGCTGGGCGGCGGCGATACCGCAATGGACTGCGTACGCACTTCCATACGCCAGGGCGCAACGCACGTAACCTGTGCTTATCGTCGTGATGAAGAGAACATGCCGGGTTCCAGACGCGAAGTGAAAAACGCGCGCGAGGAAGGTGTCGAGTTTCAGTTTAACGTTCAACCGCTGGGCATTGAAGTCAATGCCAACGGCAAAGTGAGCGGCGTAAAAATGGTGCGCACTGAAATGGGCGAACCGGATGCCAAAGGCCGTCGGCGGGCGGAGATCGTCGCCGGTTCCGAGCATGTGGTTCCGGCTGATGCGGTGGTGATGGCGTTTGGTTTTCGTCCACACAGCATGGAATGGCTGGCGAAACACAGCGTGGAACTGGACTCGCAGGGACGAATTATCGCGCCGGAACGCAGCGATAATGCTTTCCAGACCAGCAACCCGAAAATCTTCGCCGGTGGCGACATCGTGCGCGGTTCCGATCTGGTGGTGACGGCGATTGCGGAAGGCCGTAAAGCGGCTGACGGGATTATGAACTACCTCGAAGTATAACCCTTCCGGCTCCCCGCTTACTGCCTTGGCTGATGGCTGGGGAGCCGATATTCCTCTCCTCAATATCTCTCCTGCCGATTCTGGAAACCCGCTCGTAAATCGAGATGTAATGCCATGTAAAATCCGTTCATAGATTGATCCGTTTACGCCTGAAGCGTATTGATAGCGTTCTAATTTCACAATGAAACTATCACGTAAGGGATGACATGACGAATCCAACTTTAGCGCCACAGTCTGATGAATATCAGCAAATTCATGACGGCATTATTCGTCTGGTCGATACGGCACGTACCGAGACCGTGCGCAGCATCAATGCCATTATGACTGCCACCTACTGGGAAATTGGCCGACGCATTGTCGAATTTGAACAGGGGGGAGAAGCGCGAGCGGCCTATGGCACTCAGCTCATCGAACGATTATCGGTAGATTTAAGTCAGCGCTATAAGCGCGGTTTTTCCACCAGAAACCTATGGCAAATTCGTACATTTTATCTTTGTTTTCAACATATTGAAATTCCGCAGACACTGTCTGCGGAATCTTCAAATCTCATACCGCTCGCCAAAACATTCCCTCTTCCCTGGTCAGCTTATGTGCGTCTGCTGTCGGTGAAAGATAACGATGCCCGCACTTTTTACGAGAAAGAGACGCTACGTAACGGCTGGTCAGTTAGGCAGCTCGACAGGCAAATCGCCACTCAGTTTTACGAACGAACGCTACTGTCCCACGACAAATCCGCCATGTTGCAGCAGCCTGCACCCGCCGAGCCAAACGTTTTGCCGGAGCAAGCCATACGCGACCCGTTCATTCTGGAATTTCTTAACCTGAAGGACGAGTATTCCGAATCAGATCTCGAAGACGCGCTGCTCAGCCACCTGATGGACTTTATGCTGGAGCTTGGTGACGATTTTGCTTTTGTTGGCCGCCAACGCCGACTACGCATAGACGATAGCTGGTTCCGCGTCGATCTGCTGTTCTTCCATCGTCGCTTGCGCTGCCTGTTGCTCGTTGACCTGAAGGTAGGCAAATTCAGCTATAGCGATGCCGGGCAGATGAATATGTACCTGAACTATGCCAAAGAGCACTGGACAATGCCCGGAGAAAACCCGCCAGTCGGCTTAGTTTTGTGCGCAGGGAAAGGCGCGGGGGAAGCGCATTACGCGCTGACTGGCCTGCCAAACACCATCATGGCGAGCGAGTACAAAGTGCAGCTGCCTGACGAAAAATTACTCACAGACGAACTTATTCGTTCGCAAACCATGCTGGAAACTCAACTCACACGCGGTGGTTCACTGACAACGGAGAAAAACTAGCGAACCATTAATACCATGAATAATTATCAAGAAAATATCACACGAAAACGTTTGCTTTATTCTGAGAACTGTATATTATGCGGCGGATTTTTTGGGCAAAATTCATGGAGGCGTTGTGTCGCAGGACAACAATTATAGCCAGGGCCCCGTCCCTCTGGCGGCGCGGAAGGGCGTGATTCCACTGACGTTTGTCATGTTGGGTTTAACGTTTTTTTCCGCCAGTATGTGGACCGGAGGGACACTCGGCACCGGTCTTTCTTATAATGATTTCTTCCTCGCAGTTCTCTTCGGTAATCTCCTCCTCGGTATCTACACTGCATTTCTTGGCTACATCGGCGCAAAAACCGGACTCTCCACCCACCTCCTTGCACGTTACTCCTTTGGCGTTAAAGGATCATGGCTTCCCTCGCTGCTGCTAGGCGGCACACAGGTAGGCTGGTTTGGCGTTGGCGTAGCGATGTTCGCTATTCCGGTCAGTAAAGCGACGGGCATTGATGCCAATATCCTGATTGCCGTTTCGGGTCTACTGATGACCCTGACCATTTTTTTCGGCATCTCGGCGCTGACCATTTTGTCTATCATTGCCGTACCCGCGATCGTTATACTGGGCAGCTACTCCGTCTGGCTGGCGGTCAGCGGCGTGGGTGGGCTGGAGCATTTAAAAACGATAGTGCCGCAGACGCCGCTGGATTTTTCCAGCGCGCTGGCGCTGGTGGTGGGATCGTTTGTCAGCGCCGGTACATTGACCGCCGACTTCGTCCGCTTCGGGCGTCATGCCAAAAGCGCCGTACTGATTGCGATGGTCGCTTTTTTCCTCGGCAACTCGCTGATGTTTATCTTTGGCGCGGCAGGCGCTGCCGCCGTCGGTCAGGCGGATATCTCTGATGTGATGATAGCGCAGGGGCTGCTGCTGCCCGCGATTGTGGTGCTTGGCCTGAATATCTGGACCACCAACGATAACGCGCTGTACGCATCGGGTCTGGGCTTCGCCAATATTACCGGTCTTTCCAGCCGTACGCTGTCGGTGGTGAACGGGATTATCGGTACCGTGTGCGCGCTGTGGCTTTACAATAATTTTGTCGGCTGGCTGACGTTCCTGTCATCTGCCATCCCACCGATTGGCGGAGTGATTATTGCCGACTATCTGTTGAACCGTCGCCGCTATGCCGACTTCAACACCGTGCGCTTTATTCCCGTTAACTGGATTGCTATTCTTTCCGTCGCGCTGGGCATCGCCGCCGGACATTATGTTCCTGGTATTGTGCCCGTCAACGCCGTACTCGGCGGCGTCTTCAGCTATATCCTGCTGAATCCACTTTTCAACCGCAGCCTTGCTAAATCACCAGAGGTCAGCCATGCAGAACAATAACATCACCATTCGTCAGGCGCGTCTGCAGGGACACGAAGGATTATGGCAGATTACGATTGAAAACGGGCGCTTTAGCCGGATTGAGCCTCAGGAAGCCGCATCGTTACCGCAGGGCGAAGTGCTTGATGCCGAAGGCGGTCTGGCTATTCCACCGTTTGTTGAGCCACATATCCACCTGGATACCACGCAAACGGCGGGTGAACCGAGCTGGAACCAGTCCGGCACACTGTTTGAAGGGATTGAGCGCTGGGCAGAACGTAAAGCAATGCTCACGCATGAAGATGTGAAAGCGCGCGCGATGCAGACCCTGAAATGGCAGATGGCTAACGGCATCCAGTACGTTCGTACTCACGTTGACGTTTCAGATCCTACGCTCACCGCGCTGAAAGCCATGCTGGAAGTGAAGCAAGAGGTTGCGCCGTGGGTAGACCTGCAAATCGTCGCCTTTCCGCAAGAAGGTATTCTGTCTTATCCCAACGGTGAAGCGCTGTTAGAGGAAGCCGTGCGTTTGGGCGCTGACGTTATTGGTGCCATTCCGCACTTTGAGTTCACGCGCGAATATGGCGTTGAATCGCTGCACAAAATCTTTGCACTGGCGCAGAAATACGATTGCTTGATCGATGTGCACTGTGACGAAATTGATGACGAGCAGTCTCGCTTTGTCGAAACGGTCGCGGCGCTGGCGCATCGTGATGGCATGGGGGCGCGCGTGACCGCCAGCCACACCACGGCTATGCACTCGTACAACGGCGCGTATGCGTCACGCCTGTTCCGCCTGTTGAAAATGTCGGGGATTAACTTCGTCGCCAACCCGCTGGTGAATATTCATCTGCAAGGGCGGTTTGACACTTACCCGAAACGTCGTGGCGTCACGCGGGTGAAAGAGATGCTGGAAGCGGGGATCAACGTCTGCTTTGGCCATGATGACGTCTTCGATCCGTGGTATCCATTAGGCACCGCCAATATGCTGCAGGTGCTGCATATGGGGTTACACGTTTGCCAGTTGATGGGGTATGGGCAAATCAACGACGGGTTAAATCTGATCACTACCTACAGCGCAAAAACCCTGCATTTACAGGACTACGGTCTGAGTGTCGGCCATGCCGCGAATCTGGTTATCTTACCCGCTGAGAATGGATTCGATGCGGTACGTCGCCAGACGCCTGCCCGTTACTCGATTCGCCACGGGCGGGTAATTGCCGAGACGGTGCCGAGCCAGACGACGCTGCACCTGACCCAGCCGGAAGCCGTGACGTTTAAGCGTTAACCCGTCATACCCGCGCTCTCCGGCACATTCACCACGCAGCCCCGTAAGGGGGCTGCGTTCGGAAGACTGCTCCGGCAAGAGATTCAGGCCGCCAGCAAACTGGCGCGTACTTTCACTACCACTTTCTTGATGTCATCCGGCTCACCCACTGCACATCCCGGTTTATGCGGTTCTCCCGGCATAAACACAGCAAACATCCCCGCTTGCAGCGTAATAGTCTGCTCGTCGGCAATTTGACTACAAAGCTGGTAATCCTCTTCAACGTGCATCTCCTCGCACTGGCGAGCGGCACCGGACATCCCAAACGCAATACGCTCGACGCCGGTTAGTAGTAGCTGAATATCAATGTATTGTTCATGCAATTCCGCTTTCTTCTCGGCCGGCATTTGCGTCGTTAACTGCATTACATTCATAAAGATATTGTCGCCCTGCAATTCATAGCGCCCCGGCGCTTTCTCCTGCGGCCTTGCCGCCAGCGCGAGAGTCAAGGCATCCAGCAGTCGCGGATGCAACCCGCAAGAAGGCAACGACTGTACTTCCCCCATCATCATAATGTGTCTCCTTGAGCTAACAAAGCAGCGCCTAATAATCCTGCGTCATGCCGATAGCGAGCGGCGCTCAGCGCCACGTGATAAGGCGCAGGCTCTTGCATCAAAAACGCGCGAACCTGCTCCAGGTATCCCTCAGCTAACCCTACGCTGCCGCCAATGACCACACACTGGCAGTCGGTAGTCGCTTTCACATCGGCGATCATCCGCGCTATTACCTGCGCGGATTGGCTTACCAGATGTCGCGCCTGCTGATGACCTTCGCCAGCGCGAATAAATAGGGTTTTGGCGTCGCATCCCGCCAGATCGTCCCGCGCCGCCGCAGCCATCCCTCGTCCGGAGGCGATGGCCTCTACGCAGCCAACGCGTCCACAGCCGCATACGGGACCGTGTGGGTCCGCCAGGGTGTGTCCCAGGTGCCCGGCCAGACCGCCTTTTCCGGTAAGGAGCTTGCCGTCGCAGACAACGCCGCCGCCAACGCCGGTTGAAACGGTGATAAATACCATATCGCGGATATCATCAGGGAGCGCGTGATACTCCGCCCAGGCCGCCGCCTGCGCGTCGTTCACCGCCAGCGTCGGCAGGCCTGCGATCGTTTCCAGTGTTTGTACTAACGGAAAGTGTAGCAAGCCGCCCAGATTATGGGGGTTTAGCGCCAGCAGCATCCCTTCCTGAATGATCCCGGTAGAAGCTATCGCTACCTGACGCGCCTCCGCCCGTAGCGGTTCAACCAGCGCCTTTAATGCTTCACGTAACGCATCCGGCGTTTTGCTTGCGGGGGTCGGCAGCTCGCGACGCTGGCTAATGTGCAAGTTGTTGTCGATGAGCGCGGCGGCAAGTTTAGTACCGCCAATATCGATTGCTAACGTAGTCATGACGCCGCCTTTTTTAATGCGTCGTTATACCATCCACAGATATGTTCCAGACGGGTAATGGCGGACCCCACCGTCACCGCCCATGCGCCATAACGGATCGCCTCCGCCGCCAGTGCTGGCGAGTTATAGCGCCCTTCGGCTATTACCCGGCATCCGGCGTCATGCAACGCTTTGACTAAGGGCAGATCGGGTTCCTCCGGCGTATCGGGGGTGGTGTAGCCGGACATTGTCGTGCCGATAATGTCCGCGCCCAACCGTTGACAGGCGAGACCATCGTCCACGGATGAGCAGTCGGCCATCGCCAGTAGATGGTGGTGATGAATGCGCGCCAACAACGCCTCAACGGCTACCGGCCGTTGCCGAGCGGTTCCATCAACGGCGATAATAGCTGCGCCGGCCTGCGCCAGCGCATCTACATCGTCGAGAAAAGGGGTAATGCGCACTGGAGAGTCGTCCAGATCGCGTTTGATAATGCCGATAATGGGTACCGAAACGAGCGAGCGGGTCATACGCAGGTTGTCTATGCCTTCAATACGCACCGCAACCGCGCCCGCCTGTTCCGCCGCCAACGCCATTGCCGCTACAATCTCCGGCTTATCCAGCGGACTGCCCGGAACGGGCTGGCAGGAGACAATCAGGCCGCCAGAAGCGGCAATATTTTTATCCAGTTGTTCAAGTAACGACATACTACTCCCTTACAAATATTGCCCGGTTGAAAACCGGGCAAGCGGATTAACTTTTCGTTTTTACAAAGGCACCTTTACCACTGCCAAGCGGTACGGCTCCGCTGAACGGTTTGTCGTCAATAGCATCGTGGGTGCGTAACGCTTCCGGACGTAGCCAACGCTGTACGCGAGACGGCATATCAAGCCCAATAAGCAGGATCACGACAAACGTCAGGCTGAAAGAGAGCGATGCCAGCGCAGTGCCCAAATCCAGACGTTGAGCGATCAGCGCTCCCAGGATCGGCGCCAGCGCGCCGCCGAGCGCGCCGACGTTATAAGTAAAGCCCAGCCCCGCCGCGCGCTGATCGGTATCGAAGTAACCGCCGATCAGTTTCGGTAGAATCCCGGCAATCCCCTGCCCCAACATCTGTTGGAAAAACAGTAGCAGACCCAGAACCCAGACGTTTGTGCCGCCAATCGCAAAGACCGGAATAATGAGAATTTGCGAGGCCAGCAGGCTACAGACATATGCTTTACGCGTTCCCAGCCAGTCGCCAAGAAAACCGCCTACGCAGCAACCAACCGCCGCGCCAAATCCGCTAAAGAACAGGACATTCGCCACCGTATGCGGATCGTAGGCCAGCTCAGTTTTCAGATAAGTGGGTAATAGCGCCTGAATCGGCCAGGAATAGAGGAAAGCAAACAGTACCACCAGCATCAGCATGACGCCAGTGGGCCAGCGTTTACCGCTGCTCTGCACCATAAAGCTGATAAAGATAACCGCGCACAGTAGTCCCAGCCCCGCCACAATCGCAGCATTTTGTAGGTTACCGGCAAAACAGAACCACAGCGCAGCGGCGGCGGCGAAAGTCATTAAAATGTTGATGATGCGATGTTCGCCCCGATAAAGAATGTCGACCATCGTACGTACCGGCGCTTTACCCGCGTGTTTCTCTTTCCAGTCTTCCGCTTCCGGAATGTTTTTCCGCAGCCAGAGGGCGAAGATAATTGGCAAAATGCCAATGAAAAACAGCGCGCGCCAGCCCCAGACAGGCACCACCAGGCTGTACACCTGCGCGGCAACGACCGCGCCGACGGAGAAGCCGGAAATCAGAAAACCACTGGCCTTATTGCGTAAATGTTTTGGCCAGCTTTCAATCACATAGGTCGCGCTGGAACCATATTCGCCCGCCATGCCCATACCAATCACCAGTCGGGCAATGAACATGGTGGTGTAACCGGGCGCAAACCCGCATGCCAGGGTTCCCACCGAAAACAGAATGATGCTGCTGACCATCGCCAGACGACGCCCATAGCGATCGCCCATCGCGCCCAGTAATAACCCGCCGAACCAGCGAGAGATAAAAGCCGCAGAAATCAGGCTTGCCGCCTGTACCGTCGTCAGCCCAAATTCGCTTTGTACCTCAGTCAGTACAAGAGCAATCAACACAAAATCAAAACCATCAAGCAGATATCCCAGCCAGGCAGCGGAAAATGCCCGCCACTGCGCCCGGTTGAGATGGCGATACCACGGGATGTTCTGGGTAGAAGTACTCATTTTACTCTCCCGACGATTTTTGTTGTCGTTATGCCGAATGGCGGCTCCGCCTTATCCGGCCTACCGCTCACACTGTTGTAGGCCGGGCAAGCGTAGCGCCCCCGGCATTATGCTGTTACGCCTTTTCTTCCATCAGTTGTTGAGCCAGCGCCTTGAGCGCCGGCAGATATTTTTCATCAACAGGCGCAAACGGTTTACGACATAGCGGCACCGATACCACGTCCATATAATGCAGGACCGTTTTCAGGCCGCGGAATACGCCGGTTTTAATCAGTAAATCAATAACCTTATTGCACTCGGTTTGCAGACGCTGCGCTTTCGCCACATCGCCCTCACGTAATGCCTGAACAATCCCCTGATAACGCCAGCCCATAATATTGTACGTGCTGCCGATACCGCCGTCCGCGCCCGCCAGCAGGCCGGAAGCGAAGATTTCGTCATAACCGTTGTACAGCACCAGATCCGGATGCGCGCGGCGGATCTGCTCCATCTGGAAGAGATCGCCGGAGGTTTGCTTCAGCGCGCTCACGCCCGGTAATGTCACCAGCGTATTGATCTGATCGAGGGTAAGTTTTACACCGCTTAACGCCGGAATGTTGTATACCACCATCGGCAATCCATCTGCGGAATCAATGATTGCCCGATAATGGTCACAGTGCTCTTCAAAACTGAAAGGGTAATAAAAAGGCGTCACCGCAGAGACCGCATCAAAACCGTAACGCTTTGCGGCGCTGGCAAGCTGCTGGCTTTCTGCGGTGCTTACCGTCCCGACATGGGCGATCAGCGTGATTTTTCCCTTCGCCTCTTCGGCGACAATCTCCAGTACCTGCTCTCTTTCAGCAAGGCTCTGTACGAATGCTTCCCCGGTGGAACCGCCAACGTACAGCCCGTCGATACCCTGGCCGATGTTAAAACGCACCAGACGGCGCAGGCTTTCGCTATCCAGTTGCTGCTGATGATCAAATGGGGTCAACAACGCCGCCATTACGCCTTGCAATGCTTTTGCCATACCTACCTCTACGGATGATGAATATATTAACTACCTACCTTTATACCTGTTATACCAGATCAAATAAGCAGCAAATAATACAGAACGCTTATAGTGCGATCTGCTTCACTAAACTGGGATCGGAGGCGCGATCGCTACCGCATTTTTTGACTTTTTTTACCGAGCGCGTGCCAGGTAGCGGAAACGCTATTGAGGTGGGTTTGCAGAGCGCGATCCGCTTTATCGGGATCTCGCTGGCGAATGGCATCAACAATCACAATATGCTGTTGATAACTCACGTTATTATGTTCATGCAGCTCACGATCGGGAACGCTTGGGCGAGCGGCGATTAGCCAGTCCAGCAGAGCAACATGAATAGCCATAAAGATCGGATTGCCGGGAATTTCAGCCAGCACCCGGTGAAACTCGACATCCGAACGAATAAACAGCGCGTTGTCATCCAGCGACTGGCTATTAATTTCCAGCGCTTTCGTTAACAACGCGATCTGCTCGTCGGTGGCATGTTCCGCCGCATAGCGTACCAGGCTGGATTCAAAGAAAAGCCGTAGCTGTTCAAAGTGAGCGATGCCGCCAGGATGAGTAAGAAAATCTTTCGCCATACCCGACAGTTCGCTGATGATGGTATCAGCGGAGGGGCGCGAGACGCGGGCGCGTTCGCCGTTATTGATTTGCACCAGGCCTTTACGCTTCAGCGCAGCTAACGCTTCACGCACAGAGGGACGTCCTACATTGAAGAAGGCCATTAATTCACGTTCAGACGGTAGCTGTTCTCCCTCGCCAAACTCATGACGGCGGATCATCTGCTCCAGCTCTTCCTCAACCATTTCAGACAGTTTTTTACGCGCCAGCGGGCGGCGGCGCAAACTACGCCCGAGGGATGTCGGTGAATCTTCTGCTTGCGAATCAAATGCGTTCATAACGTCCATTCATGAGTGGTCGGTGGCAAATAATAGCAAGCTTATCGTAACACAGCTTCAAAAGCAGGGTGAACCCGCGAGGAGACCAAACAAAACAGGCCCTTCAGGGCCTGTTGATTATTTTACTACGCGTAGCGCCGGACGTCCGCCACGCGGCGGAGGCGGCTCGTCATCAGGACTACTGTCGTCATCGTGGTCGGGCTTATCGCCATCAATGACGGACATCACGGTCTCGCTTTCCGCGCCTGCGGTATTGTCATCATCATTTAAGCTGACAACGTCTTCATCATAGGCGGCTTCAGGCTCAAACATGGTGCCTGCGCCGTTTTCACGGGCGTAAATCGCCAGCACCGCAGCCAAAGGCACAGAAACCTGACGGGGAACGCCGCCGAAGCGCGCATTAAAACGCACTTCATCATTAGACAGCTCCAGATTACCTACCGCCCGCGGCGCAATATTGAGGACGATTTGCCCATCGCGCGCATATTCCATAGGGACATGCACGCCAGGCAGCATCACATCCACCACCAGATGCGGGGTCAACTGGTTATCCAGCAACCACTCGTAGAAAGCACGCAACAGATAGGGACGACGCGGCGTCAACTGTGACAAATCCATACAGGTTAACCCCGACCGAGGCGCATTTCACGTTCAGCTTCGGTTAAAGAAGCCAGGAAAGAATCACGTTCAAAGACGCGGGTCATATAGCCTTTCAGCTCTTTCGCCCCTGCGCCGCTGAATTCAATACCCAACTGCGGTAAACGCCACAAGAGAGGCGCCAGGTAGCAATCAACCAGGCTGAATTCGTCGCTCAGGAAATACGGTTTCTGACCAAATACCGGCGCAATCGCCAGCAGCTCTTCACGCAGTTGTTTACGCGCAGAGTCGGCCTCGGAAGCAGACCCGTTTACGATGACGTTCATCAGCGTATACCAGTCTTTTTCAATACGGTGCATGTACAGACGGCTTTCACCGCGCGCGACCGGATAAACCGGCATCAGCGGCGGATGAGGGAAACGCTCATCCAGATATTCCATAATGATGCGAGATTCCCACAGGGTCAGCTCACGATCCACCAGTGTCGGAACGCTTTGATTCGGGTTGAGGTCAATCAGATCCTGAGGTGGATTGTCCTTTTCCACATGTTCGATCTCAAAACTAACACCCTTTTCAGCCAACACAATGCGGACCTGATGGCTATAGATGTCAGTAGGACCAGAAAACAGCGTCATTACCGAACGTTTGTTGGCAGCGACAGCCATGAAAACCTCCAGGTATATTCAGAATTTTTACTGCTACCAGCCACAATGTGACCAGCCAGATGTTATGTCACCCAGGGCGAAAAAAGCCATCATTGCTCAGAAACGAGACAAAAAATGAACATTCCCCGCTATTTGGGCAGAAAATTGGATGATAGTTTACCAGATTTTGTGACCTTTGTGGTGAGTCGATTCTGGAAATGAGGAAAAAGAGATATTCCTGGTCTGAAATGCTCGCCCCACCTGAGATATTGTCTTTCGCCTGTTATGCCTGTACTACCGGTGCGCCCCAGCCATCAAAACTGCCGCCATGTTTTTCAGCCAGATCGGTAAGCTGGCAAGTGATTTCTGTCATATGCCATTGTTGCGGAGCATCGGTGCTGATAAAAGACGCCATAAACCCCTGTTGCGGGTCATTCATTCGAATACTGACCAGCGTTATGCCATACGGTAATGCAGCAATATCTTGCGCCAGGTCGCGCGCGGCGACTTCTGTAGGCAATGTCGCATAATAATCAATAGCGCGCGGAAGCGTCAGATCATCACCTTGTTCCTGTAATCCCCGGCACACGCGGGAATCGTGTATCCAGTTCCAGTCGTATCGGGTTGGATACAAGAACTGGCGGTAAAAGTTTCCTTTATCATTGTGACTCTCTCTATAACTAAAAGAGATTTCCGGGCCACCAGCGAGCAATTTATCCAGCGTCTTTTCCCAGTTAAGATCCTCTTCCGACATGAACACAAAATCGCGCCAGCCTTGTTGGGTAACCACACCCACCAGCCAGATCGGAAACGTCTTCCCCTTTTCATCAAGCCAGTCCTCTATACGATTTAAACGCTGTGTTTCATCGGGCTGCGGCAAACCATTTTCATAAAAGTTGGTGTAATGAACACGTAAGAACCCGGTATGGATAAGGCGATCAAATTTTTCATCCTGGATGGCGCCGATATCCACACGTATCCCCGTAACATGGTCATCCACCGTTGTTATAAAGAATTCCCATTTATTCGACAGCATTAACGACTCTTTCTTAGTAAACAATGCGTTAAAAAATCCCACTGCGACTTCCTTTTCTCTGAGCGTGCATGAAAAATGAATAAGATGAGAATAATGCTAAAGATAGGGAGGAAAAGAGACTGGATTCGGACTTTAGCCATAAAAAAACCCGCCGAAGCGGGTTTTTTCGCTAACAGTTGTCTGCCGAAGCAGAAAACAATTAACGTTTGGAGAACTGCGGACGACGACGTGCTTTACGCAGGCCGACTTTCTTACGTTCAACCTGACGAGCATCACGAGTAACGAAGCCAGCTTTACGCAGTTCGCCACGCAGGGACTCGTCGTACTCCATCAGAGCGCGGGTGATACCGTGACGGATCGCACCAGCCTGACCAGAGATACCACCACCTTTAACAGTGATGTACAGATCCAGTTTCTCAACCATGTCGACCAGTTCCAGCGGCTGACGAACTACCATGCGGGCAGTTTCACGACCGAAGTACTGTTCCAGAGAACGTTGGTTGATAACGATTTTACCGTTGCCCGGTTTGATGAAAACGCGAGCTGCGGAACTTTTGCGGCGACCAGTGCCGTAGTATTGATTTTCAGCCATTGCCTATAATCCCGATTAGATGTCAAGAACTTGCGGTTGCTGTGCCGCGTGGTTGTGCTCGTTGCCCGCGTAAACTTTCAGTTTACGGAACATAGCACGACCCAGCGGGCCTTTTGGCAGCATGCCTTTAACCGCGATTTCAATCACACGCTCAGGACGGCGGGCAATCATCTCTTCAAAGGTCGCTTGTTTGATACCACCGATGTGGCCGGTGTGGTGATAGTACACTTTGTCAGTACGCTTGTTGCCGGTTACAGCAACTTTGTCAGCGTTCAGAACGATGATGTAATCACCGGTATCTACGTGCGGAGTGTATTCCGCTTTGTGCTTACCGCGCAGGCGACGAGCCAGTTCAGTAGCCAGACGGCCCAGAGTTTTACCGGTCGCGTCAACAACATACCAGTCGCGTTTTACGGTTTCTGGTTTAGCTGTAAAAGTTTTCATTAAAAGCTTACCCAAATAAATAAGTTACACGTTGGTGAACACCCAAACGTTTAAATAGTTGAGGTTCACACGACAAAGTCCGGTAAACCTACCCCCTCGGATATGTTTGGCCGGCACAGAGAAAGTTTGGGAAAAAACTCTCTTGTAACGTGGGGTCGCAGGATTATAGAGAAGTCCAGGTCAAAGATCGACCCCTTTTTGCGATTTGCCGCGGGTTTTGTTCAGGCCTGGTTCACCCTCCGGTAGGGGAGGTTGCACAGATATGATACCGCACAATGCCGGGGCGCTGCGCTTGTCCGGCTTACGGCATATGCTCCCGCTTGAGATACTCCGCACTCTGCATCTCTTGCAGGCGCGACAGACAGCGCTGAAATTCAAACTTGAGCCGCTCCCCCTGATAAATTTCATATAACGGCGCGGCGGCGCTGACCACCAGCTTAACGTGGCGCTCGTAAAACTCATCCACCAGAGCAATAAAGCGGCGCGCTTCGTTCTCCATCAGCGGCGTCATGACCGGCACGTCAAACAGCAGAACCGTGTGAAATAACCTTGAGAGCGCAATGTAATCATGCTGGCTGCGGGCCTCGACGCACAGCGTAGCGAAAGAGACCGCTAACGTTTGGTTTTCAACGCCCAGGGTGGATAAAGGGCGATGATTGATTTCCAGCGTCGGAGCGTGCTCGCGCGCGGCCCCCGCTAACGCCAGCCACAGTTTATCCATTTGCCGCCGGGTTTCATCATTAAGCGGCGTTAGCCATAAATGGGCCTGCGTCAGCGTCCGCAGCCGGTAATCGACGCCGGCGTCCACATTCATAATGTCGCAGTGCTGTTTAATGGCATCGATAGCCGGCAGGAAGCGGGCGCGTTGCAAACCGTTGCGGTAGAGTTCATCCGGCGGAATATTGGAGGTCGCGACCAGCGTAATGCCGCGTGCAAACAGCGCTTTCATTAAACCGCCCAGCAGCATGGCGTCGGTAATATCGGTGACGAAAAACTCATCGAAACACAGTACGTCCGTCTCGGTTTTAAACCGATCGGCAATAATGTCTAACGGATCGATCTGTCCCTGTAACGCGGTAAGCTCTTCATGCACGCGCAGCATAAACCGATGAAAATGCAGGCGTAGTTTTCGCTCGCCCGGCAGGCTGTGGTAGAAGAGATCCATGAGCCAGGTTTTGCCGCGCCCCACGCCCCCCCACATATACAGCCCGCGAACCGGTATTTGCGCGTCCGGTTCGTTTTTGCCTAATAATTTCCCCAGTCGCGCTATCAGACCGCCGGGTGGCGTAGCCGACGATTTTTTCGCGGTGAGCGCCTGATAAAGGGTTTCCAGACGGTCGACCGCCTCTTTCTGTACGTCGTCAGGCTGATGGGTGCCTTCGTTGAGTGCCTGGAGATAACGCGATGTAGGGGAAAGGCTTTGCATAATGTTATTGTTATTCCTTGAAAATCGATGTGCCGTCGTTCACGGCTGACGAAAAAAAGGCCGTTCTACACTACGCGATATGCTGTCGGGATTCCACTTCTACGGAATTAGCGGTTATAGTGGCATAATCAGGCGCGGGCATGGAGCCTGGAGCCAACACCCTACGGAAACATAAGACAACGGGAGATGTTCATGACCTGGGAATATGCGCTAATTGGATTAGTCGTCGGTATCATCATTGGTGCCGTGGCCATGCGTTTTGGTAATCGTAAGTTACGTCAACAGCAGGCATTGCAGTACGAACTGGAAAAAAACAAAGCTGAGCTGGAAGAGTACCGTGAAGAGCTGGTTAGCCACTTTGCTCGCAGCGCGGAACTGTTGGATACCATGGCGCATGATTACCGCCAGCTGTATCAGCATATGGCGAAAAGCTCCAGCAGCCTGCTGCCGGAAATGTCTGCGGAGTCGAATCCGTTCCGTAACCGTCTGGCGGAGTCTGAGGCGAGCAACGATCAGGCGCCAGTACAAATGCCACGTGATTATTCTGAAGGCGCGTCTGGCCTGTTACGTAGCGGCGCAAAGCGCGATTAATCGCACGCCGTTAAGAAATTTATCGGGCGCATCGCTTGCGCCCTCTCTCTATCTTTCCTGTCCCAGCTATTATCATTGTTACCAGGCTGAAAATTCAATAACATCAATCTGTTTTGAATTGTCTATCCGTTCATTCAAGGTACGAGAGCAGCATCCATGAAAAAACACACCCAGCTGTTAAGTGCATTAGCGTTAAGTGTCGGATTAACTCTTTCGGCGCCGTTTCCAGCCCTTGCATCGATACCAGGCCAGGTGCCAGGCCAGGCGACGCTGCCAAGCCTTGCCCCTATGCTGGAGAAAGTGCTGCCTGCTGTCGTCAGCGTAAAAGTCGAGGGAACCGCCGCCCAGAGCCAAAAAGTGCCGGAGGAGTTTAAAAAATTCTTTGGCGAGGATCTGCCAGACCAGCCGTCCCAGCCGTTTGAAGGACTCGGTTCGGGGGTGATTATCGATGCCGCGAAAGGCTATGTATTAACCAATAATCATGTGATTAATCAGGCACAGAAGATCAGTATTCAACTGAATGACGGACGCGAATTCGACGCGAAGCTGATCGGCGGCGACGACCAGAGCGATATCGCTCTGTTACAAATTCAGAATCCCAGCAAGTTAACGCAAATTGCCATCGCCGATTCCGACAAACTCCGCGTCGGCGATTTCGCAGTAGCGGTCGGTAATCCGTTTGGCCTTGGGCAAACCGCCACCTCCGGGATTATTTCAGCGCTGGGACGCAGCGGGCTTAATCTGGAAGGGCTTGAGAACTTTATTCAAACCGATGCCTCTATTAACCGCGGCAACTCCGGCGGCGCGCTGCTTAACCTGAACGGCGAGCTGATCGGGATTAATACCGCGATCCTCGCGCCAGGGGGCGGGAGCATCGGCATTGGCTTTGCTATTCCTTCCAATATGGCGCAGACGCTGGCGCAGCAGTTGATTCAGTTCGGCGAAATCAAACGCGGATTGCTGGGAATTAAAGGCACTGAAATGACCGCTGATATCGCTAAGGCATTCAAACTGAACGTTCAGCGTGGCGCTTTTGTCAGCGAGGTTTTACCCAATTCAGGTTCGGCGAAGGCCGGGGTGAAATCCGGAGACGTGATTATCAGTCTTAACGGTAAGCCGCTGAATAGCTTTGCCGAACTGCGTTCACGTATCGCCACCACCGAACCGGGCACGAAAGTGAAGCTGGGCCTGCTGCGCGATGGTAAGCCGCTGGAGGTGGAAGTCACGCTGGATTCCAATACCTCTTCTTCCGCCAGCGCCGAAATGATCGCCCCGGCGTTGCAAGGCGCGACGTTGAGCGACGGCCAGCTGAAAGACGGGACGAAAGGCGTTAAGGTTGATAGCGTCGAAAAAAGCAGTCCTGCCGCGCAGGCCGGTTTGCAAAAAGATGATGTTATCATCGGCGTTAACCGCGATCGTATCAGTTCTATCGCCGAAATGCGCAAAGTGATGGCGGCAAAACCGTCCATCATTGCTCTTCAGGTAGTACGCGGCAACGAGAACATTTATCTATTGCTGCGCTAATCCTGTCTTAAACCGGGCATCAGCCTGCGATGTGATGTCCGGTTAACTCATGGTATGCTGCTGCCGTTCCCTTTTTTAACGACGCCTCCATCATGTTTGTGAAGCTCTTACGTTCGGTCGCAATAGGTTTAATTGTCGGCGCTATTCTGTTGGCCGTCATGCCTTCTTTGCGCAAAATTAATCCTATCGCCGTCCCGCAATTCGACAGTACCGATGAGACGCCAGCCAGTTATAATTTTGCGGTTCGCCGCGCCGCGCCTGCCGTCGTCAATGTCTATAACCGCAGTATGAACAGTACCGCGCATAATCAACTGGAGATCCGCACGCTGGGTTCCGGCGTGATCATGGATCAACGCGGTTATATTATTACCAACAAGCACGTGATTAACGATGCCGATCAGATTATCGTCGCGCTACAGGATGGCCGCGTCTTTGAAGCGCTACTGGTTGGCTCCGATTCGCTTACCGATCTGGCGGTGCTGAAGATCAACGCCACTGGCGGGCTGCCTACCATCCCGATTAATACAAAGCGTACACCGCATATTGGCGACGTCGTACTGGCTATCGGCAACCCATATAATCTGGGACAGACCATCACCCAGGGGATCATCAGCGCAACGGGTCGTATCGGCCTGAACCCGACGGGGCGACAGAATTTTCTCCAGACCGACGCCTCGATTAACCACGGTAATTCCGGCGGCGCGCTGGTCAACTCGTTAGGCGAACTGATGGGGATCAACACCCTCTCTTTTGATAAGAGTAACGATGGCGAAACGCCGGAAGGTCTTGGTTTTGCGATTCCCTTCCAGCTAGCCACGAAAATTATGGATAAGCTTATCCGCGACGGTCGCGTGATTCGCGGCTATATCGGTATTGGCGGACGAGAAATCGCGCCGCTGCACGCGCAGCAGGGTAGCGGCATGGACCCGATTCAGGGCATTGTCGTTAATGAAGTGACGCCAAACGGCCCCGCCGCGCTTGCCGGTATTCAGGTTAATGATTTGATTATTTCGGTCAATAATAAACCCGCCGTGTCCGCGCTGGAGACGATGGATCAGGTGGCGGAAATCCGCCCGGGCTCCGTCATTCCGGTCGTGGTAATGCGGGATGATAAGCAGCTCACGTTCCAGGTGACGGTGCAGGAATACCCGGCGTCGAACTAAAACGACGCGGCTTTTGCCCGCGTCGTTCGACGGCTAGTCAATGAAGACTGGCCCTGCCGGAAAATGCGCCAGGAAACTCGTGAAGATCAGCAGAGCGGGGAAACTCTTTTCCCCAACGGCCTCTTCACGCAGCGCCTTATCCAGTGCAAGCAGGCTATGCTCCCCCCCTTCCCCCAGAATGCCGCCCATCCAGAGCAGTCGTTGCGCCTGTTGACGCGCATACTGCGATGCGCTTTTCCAGGCAACCAGATGCAGCAACGTTTGTAACAGCAGGATCCGAGACGCGTGACCATCGCGTTGTAATCGCCTGAATACGGGTAATGCAATACTACGTACCGTCGAGAAACCGCTCGCCGCCTCCCCCTCAATCGGCGATAAACCAACAGCCGCCTGTTTGACGAAATCGCATAACTGATTGTGTGTTAATGGCCGCTCGCCTGCGCTCATATACCCTGCGGCAAAACAGAGTAACCCGATACCCTGAGCCCAATCGGTCGATGGCAGAATCCCCTGCGGAACATTCGGTGCCGACGTCTGTGCGGCACAAAGCCCCTCGTCGTAACACTGTGCAAAACGTTGCTCATATATTGCTGAGTTGACGCCAGACCACGGCAGCAAATGCAGCGCTGGCTCAAGCTCAGTTATCTGATTCACCGTCTCAACAACATAACGCAAGATGGTTTCTCTGGATGGCATGGATGTACCTTGCCGAAACGCAACCATTTCACTCATTACTGTGTCCTCATTTGGCGGGAGCAGAATCACTGCTCCCGATTAGATTGGATTACATTGCCAGCACGTACTTGAGCATCACGCCCGCCGCAATGGCCGAACCGATAACCCCCGCCACGTTCGGGCCCATCGCGTGCATCAGCAGGAAGTTCTGCGCGTCCGACTCCAGGCCCACCTTGTTTGACACCCTGGCTGCCATCGGCACCGCCGACACCCCCGCCGAACCGATAAGCGGGTTGATTTTGTTCTTACTGCACAGGTTCAGCAGCTTCGCCATCAGCACCCCGGCCGCCGTCCCGATACCAAAGGCAATCACACCCAGCAGCAGAATGCCCAGCGTCTGCGGCTGCAGGAACTTATCCGCGACCAGCTTCGCGCCCACCGACAGCCCGAGGAAGATGGTCACGATATTAATCAGCCCGTTCTGCACCGTGTCGCTCAGACGCTCCACCACGCCGCTTTCACGCATCAGATTGCCAAAGCAGAACATCCCCAGCAGCGGCGCGGCGTCCGGCAGCAGCAGCGCCACCAGTAGTAACAGCACCACCGGAAAGAGGATTTTTTCCCGCTTACTCACCGTGCGCAGCTGCACCATGCGGATTTTCCGCTCCGTCTCCGTGGTCAGCGCCTTCATAATCGGCGGCTGGATTAACGGCACCAGCGCCATATACGAGTACGCCGCCACCGCGATGGCCCCCAGCAGCTCCGGCGCCAGCTTGCCCGACAGATAAATCGCCGTCGGGCCGTCCGCGCCGCCGATAATGCCTATCGCCGCCGCCTGCGGCAGGGTGAAGGCAATCAGGCCGAAGTAATTCAGCGTCAGCGCCCCCAGCACGGTGGCGAAGATGCCGAACTGCGCCGCCGCGCCGAGCAGCAGGGTGCGCGGATTCGCCAGCAGCGGGCCGAAGTCGGTCATCGCGCCGACGCCCATGAAGATGACCAGCGGCGCGACACCGGAGCCAATCGCCACTTTATAGAACAGCGCCAGCACCCCCGGCGTGTAGCCCATGTCCACCGCCAGGTTCTCCATCTGGCTCTGCACCGACGGCAGCGCCAGCGCTAATGCCTCTTTAATGGCGTGCACGTCCGGCGTACAGTTGAGCTTCGCGGCAATCACCGCCAGCTGCCCGGCGTCGTGATGGGCCAGCAGGCTCTCCAGCGCGGTCAGCGCCATACCCGCTTCCGGGATGTTCGACAGCAGACCGCCGAAGCCAATCGGCAGCAACAGTAACGGTTCGAACTTTTTCGCAATCGCCAGCCACAGCAGCAGCAGGCTGACCAGCAGCATGATGGCCTGGCCTGCGCCAAGGTGCATCAGCCCCATGCCCTGAAGCAGGGCGTTCAGACTTTCCATTTCAGTTCTCCGTTACGCCAGCGTCATCAGGGTGTCGCCCACAGAGACCGCGTCCCCGGACTTCACCGCGATACCGCGTACCGTCCCGGCCTGCGCGGCGCGGATTTCGGTTTCCATTTTCATGGCTTCCAGAATCAGCAGCACATCACCTTCGGCCACCGTCTGGCCTTCAGCGGCAATCACCTTCCAGATATTCCCCGCCAGCGGCGCGGTGACCGGGGTGCCGGCGCCTGCGGGAGCGGCAGCCTGAACCGGTGCGGAAGAGGCCGCCGGAACAGCCGTAGTAAGCTGGCTGATATCGCCGCCGTCGCTGACCTTCACCACAAAGGCTTTGCCTTCCACTTCCACGGTGTAGATACCGGAGGCGGCAGGCTTCTCTGCTTTTGCCACCGGCTGCGCGGCTTCCGCCTGCGGTACCGGCTCAAACGCCGCCGGGTTATGGCGGTTCTCAAGGAATTTGAGGCCAATCTGCGGGAACAGCGCCACGGTGAGCACGTCGTCGATGGCGTTTCCCGCCAGAGTAATCCCCTTCTCCTGCGCCTGGCGCCTGACGTCCGCTTCCAGTTCAGCCAGCTCCGGCTTCAGCAGGTCCGCCGGGCGGCAGGTCACCGGAGCGCCCCCGTCCAGCACGCGGGCCTGTAACGCAGCGTTCACCGGCACCGGGGTGTGGCCGTATTCGCCTTTCAGAATGCCAGCGGTTTCCTTCGCGATGGTTTTGTAGCGCTCGCCGGTCAGGACGTTGAGCACCGCCTGGGTGCCGACAATCTGTGAGGTGGGGGTCACCAGCGGGATGAAGCCGAGGTCCTCGCGCACGCGGGGGATTTCCGCCAGCACCTGGTCGAGTTTGTCCGCCGCGTTCTGCTGCTTCAGCTGGCTTTCGAGGTTGGTCAGCATCCCGCCCGGCACCTGGGCCACCAGAATACGGCTGTCGTAGCCCTTCAGCTGGCCTTCAAAGGCGTGATACTTTTTGCGCACCTCGCGGAAGTACGCCGCGATGCTCTCCAGCTTCAGGATATCCAGCCCGGTGTCGTGCTCAGTACCTGCCAACGTCGCCACCAGCGCCTCGGTGGCCGGGTGGCCGTAGGTGGCGCTCATGGAGGAAATCGCCGTGTCGACGCCGTCAACGCCCGCCTCGATGGCCTTCAGCAGGGCCATCTCCGCCATCCCGGTGGTGGCATGACAGTGCAGGTGCAGGCGCACCTCAAAACGTTTTTTGATTTCGCTGACCAGCTCATACGCCGCCATCGGTGTGAGAATGCCGGACATATCCTTGATGGCAATCGAGTCGACGCCGGTTTCCAGCAGCTGTTCGGTTAAATCCAGCCAGGTCTGCAGCGTGTGCGCCGGGCTGGTGGTATAGCTCAGCGTGCCCTGGGCGTGGGCGCCGTGGCTGCGCACCGCCTGCAGGGCGGCTTTCATATTGCGCGGGTCGTTCATGGCATCGAAGACGCGGAACACGTCCATGCCGTTTTTCACCGCGCGTTCGACGAAGCGTTCCACCACGTCATCGGCGTAGTGGCGGTAGCCGAGCAGGTTCTGGCCGCGCAGCAGCATCTGCAGCGGGGTTTTGGGCATGGCTTTTTTGAGCTCGCGCAGGCGCAGCCACGGGTCTTCGCCGAGGAAACGGATGCAGGCGTCAAAGGTGGCGCCGCCCCAGCACTCCAGCGAGCCGTAGCCCACGTCATCAAGCTGGGCGGCAATCGGCAGCATGTCGTCAAGGCGCAGGCGGGTGGCGAACAGGGACTGGTGGGCGTCGCGCAGGACGACATCGGTAATGGCAACGGTCATGGATTCCTCCGTGAATTAAGGGTTAAGGCGGCGATGGTGGTGGATAGCGGCGGCAATCACCGGCTTTAAGCGGGCGAAGTCGTCCGCGGGCGCGGCGGCAGGTGCCGCCTTCGGTACCGGGACCGGTTCAGGGAAGAAGCGGTTGACGGCGGCGGACATGCCCTGAATGGCGAAAATCAGCAGGAACAGAAACGCCAGCACGAACCCCATGCCGAGGAACATCAGGGTGAAGCCTTCACCTAATAGCAGAGCTGCATTAGTCATAAAATAGCCTTCAGGCAGGAGGCACGATAATGGGGCTATTTATGACGATGAAATAATAAGGGTGGATTTCCCTGAGCCGCCCCCGGCCAGAGCCCTTGGTTATTATTATCGTCATAACGTATTACCACCATTATCGTGCAATTTACGTAATCAGGTTTATTTGATGAAACTTACGTTCTGGCATATTTCATCAGCGACGATCTCTTTACGCTGATTAAAAATAATTTTGTTCTGTTCAAACAGATTATTCCCATGGGTATCAATAGAAACAATCAGCGGGCCAAACTCTTTAACCCGACAGACCCACAGCGTTTCCGGCATCCCCAGATCGCGCCATTGGGCATCTTCAATTTCTTCCACGCACACGGCGGCTACAACCGCACAACCGGCAGGGAATACGCAGTGCAGCGCTTTGTGTTCAGCACAGCCCTCTTCGGTACCTTTACCCATACCGCCTTTACCCACAATTAATTTCACGCCGGTCTGCGCAATAAATTCTTTTTCGAATTTCTCCATACGCATGCTGGTGGTTGGTCCAACGGAGACCATTTCAAACTTATCGTCTTCGCCTTTAATTGGGCGGACAATGGGGCCAGCGTGTAAAATAGCGCCGCCGCGAACATCTACCGGAAGTTCGCGACCACCTTCAATTAAACGGCGATGGGCTACGTCACGGCAGGTAACAATATGACCGTTGAGATAAATAATATCGCCAGCCTTAATATCCGCTAAATCTTCATCTTTAATTGGCGTAGTCAGGATTTTTTTAGTCATCAGAAATTCACTCCGCTGTGAGACGTAATGGTGTAATTCAAATCTTTATCGAAAACGATATGCCCTTTACGGTGCGACCAGCAGCCGACGTTTACCGCCACGCCGATGGTAGAAGGATGACGCGCGGTGTTTTCAATGTTCACGCCCATAACGGAGGTATTACCGGACATCCCCTGCGGCCCCAGGCCAATTTTGTTAATGCCGTCTTCCAGCATTTTTTCCAGCGAGGCTGCACGCTCATTCTCGTTATGCGAACCGATCGGACGCATCAGCGCTTTTTTCGATAGCAGTGCCGCCGTTTCAACAGAGGTCGCTACGCCCACGCCAACCAGCAGCGGCGGACACGCGTTGAGGCCGTAGCTGGTCATCACATCCAGAACAAAGCGGGTCACACCTTCATAGCCTGCACCCGGCATCAGCACCATCGCTTTCCCCGGCAGAGAACAACCACCGCCCGCCATATAGGTATAAATGCTGCACTGATCGGAATTGGGAACGATCTCCCAGAAGACCGTCGGCGTGCCTTTACCCACGTTTTTACCGGTGTTGTATTCATCAAAAGTTTCTACGCTGTTGTGGCGCAGCGGAGAATCTACAGTTGCTTTGATCACCGCCTCACGCAACAACGCTTCCAGCTCGCCAATCAGCGGAAAGTTCGTCCCGCACTCCACCAGAAACTGAATGACACCGGTGTCCTGGCAGGAAGGCCGATCCAGCTCTTTCGCCAGACGCTGGTTCTCAATCATGGTAGTAAAGATGACGTCGGCCAGTTTACTGGTCTCTTTCTTATGCAAATCTTCCAGTTTTGCAGTGACATCATCAGGCAAAACTTTGCCGGTATATCCCACAAACTTGGCCATAACGTCGGTCATATGGGATATCTGTTCACTTTTGCTCATAAATGCTCCTTAGTCAGAACAGCTTCCGTTAATTACGGATGAAAAGGGAAAAGGATTGGCAGCAGGATCAAGCTGACAATGGTTGAAACGATAATCAGGGGGATACCGGCCTTAGCGTAGTCGACAAATTTATAGCCACCCGCGGAGAGCACCATCATGTTGGCAGGCATACCGATAGGGGTTGCGTAGGCGCAGGAACCGCCAATGACCGTCGCCATCAGAACCGCACGCGGGTCGGCCCCCATGCCTGCGGCAATGGACAAACTCACCGGCACCAATAGCGCTGTCGTTGCGGTATTGGACATAAAGTTGGTCATCACAACGGATAAGGCGAAAACGGCGATCAGCAACATGAACGGTGAGGAGTTTTGCCCCAGCATGCCGATTACATAGTCCGCAACCAGCTTGCCTGCCCCGGTCATTTCCAGCGCTTTTGCCAGCGCCAGTGTGCCGCCAAAGATAAAAATAGTCTGTGAATCAATGGCTTTATAGGCCTGTTTTTCCGTGAGTACGCCGCTTACTACCAGCACAAGAGCGCCAATACAACCGGTCACGGCCAGGCTGACACCGATCTTCTTCTCAAAGATCATGCCGAGGATCGTTGCGATCAACACCACGAGTGAGAGCCGTTGTTTCCACTGTGGAACATGGCTGTAGTCACGTTGCTCCCCGACGCTCCCCACCTCACCGCCGGTCGCATTATTCGGCAGAAAGCGATAGCCAATAGTCAGGAAGTAGAGAATGCCGCAGATGAGCATCGGGAGACCGATTTTTGCGTATTCAAAAAAGCCAAAGCCGCCGCCAATATTCTGTAGCGCAGACTGCGCGATAAGATTTCCCGGCGCGCCAATTAACGACAGGTTACCGCCCAACGCAGCGGCGAAAACCAGCGGCATCAGTAGACGAGAACGCGAGAAGCCCGATTTTGCCGCCACGCCGATCACCACCGGAATCAAAACCGCAGCGGTACCGGTGTTAGAGAGGACGCCAGACATCAAACCCACCACCACCATAATGGTGAAGATCAGCTGTTTTTCTGTTTTCGCGAAGCGCGTGATGACGCCGCCCACTTTGTTTGCCATACCGGTCTCGAACAACGCGCCCCCCACGATGAACATCGCGACAAAGAGGATGACGTTAGTGTCGATAAAGCCAGCAAAGGCCTGTTTGATATTCAGAACTCCGGTGATCACTAAGGCCACGCAGACAATCATGGAAGTGACGGCCAGTGGCACTTTTTCCCATACAAACATGACGATAGCGAACACCAATAAACATAAGGTAAGGGTAATGGGTTCCATATTTATAATTATCCAATCAATGATATATGATATTGTATCCAATGTTGACAGGGAGAAATTATTCCCATACAAAAACTAAGTCAAATCGTTTCTCAGGAAAGATGCAGGAGTGGGATCTACATCAAGATCGTGGTTAGATCGTTACTGGACGTGATTAATAGAATTGAAGAATTGGTTGAAGCGCCTGCGATGCTCACGCAGGCGAAAAGATCAGGCAGAAGGGTCACCAACATAGCGGGTCAGCATATTCTCCATCGAGCGAATAATGTGTTCGCGCATGCGCTGGCGTGCCAATGTTTCATCATGAAGTTCAAGAGCTTGCAGAATACTTTTATGTTCCTGAATGGAAATCACGGCATACTCTTCTTCGGTGACCTTATGGCCCATCGACAGGCCGTTCCACATATTACAGAGCAACATTTTCATTTTTTCGTTGCCAGCAACATTCCATATTTCCATATGAAATGCCTGATTCAGGTCGGAGTATTCCGCCGAGTTATTTTCCGCGAGAGCCTTTTCAGCGGCATAATGCACCTGGGCTATCCGCGAGATATCGGTGCCAGGACGAGAAGCTTTAGCCACCGCCTCACTTTCTAACAGCGCGCGAATTTCATAGTGTTCACGGATCGTTTGTTCATTGATGCCCAACACCACCGCCCCTTTATTAGGGCGCACTTTTATCAGCCCATCCGCCGCCAGAATCTGAAACGCCTCGCGCACTGGCATACTGGACACGCCGACCATTCCGGCAATGCCTTCTAACGTAATCTCCTGCCCTTCCACTAACTCCCTCGAAAGAATCGCTTTACGCAGCACTGCCGCGACCTGTTCTTTCGCTGAAAGAAGCTTAATCTTCCCTAACTTAGGCTTCTGCACTTTCCCAATCCTTCATATGTTGACGCATTATTTCTGCTAAAGAGAGGAAATAACGCTGCATAACTTGCCCAATCTCATCACGCCGCCCCTGGCGTATGACGTCAGCCAGTTCAGCGAAAAGCTGCGCCGACTCCTGATTATCTTTTTTCAGATGCAAAATAACATAAGAGACATAACCGTCCAGGAACTGCTGATACACCTTTTCCAGATAGCGGTTATTCACATAAGAAATCAGCATCGCATGACACTCCAGTTCGCAGGATTTGTCTTCTGCGACAGCCAGCGCTTGCGCACGTATCAGGAGGGCATCGCCTACTTCGCTGGGTATCAGCGAAAACATTTCGGCGGCCATCGCGGCAATTACGCGAAAAATATGACTCACGCGATCGGCCTCAAGATGCGCGACCTGCATGTGCCTGTTGGGCAGTCGGATTAAAAAACCTTCCTGTTCGAGTGACTGTAGCGCTTCTCGAACCGGCATTCGTGAAAGACCGAGCTGCTCCGCAATACTTTCCTGCGCGAGTTCTTCTCCCGCTTTTATATTGCCGGAAAGAATTTCATAGCGAAGCATTTGCGTAATGTGATCGCGGGTTTGCGTTCTTTGGATCTTTTTCACGACGTTCTCGTTAATAACCGATAAGACGTGAGGAGTTTAGCAGATTTAGTACTTGATTTCGTGGCTTGTTTACAGTCAAAGAAGCCGGAGCAAAAGCCCCGGCATCGGGCAGGAACAGCTTATTTATTAATAAAATCTTCACCCAACTGAATATCTTTTTTCAGCGTATCCAGCATAGCGTCCAGCGAATGTTGCTCGAAAGCGCTCAGTGTGCCGATGGATTTACGCTCTTCTACACCGTTTTTACCCAGCAGCAGCGGCTGAGAGAAGAAACGGGCATACTGACCGTCGCCTTCCACATAGGCGCATTCCACCACGCCTTTTTCGCCCTGCAGAGCGCGAACCAGAGAAAGACCGAAACGCGCGGCAGCCTGGCCCATAGAGAGGGTTGCCGATCCGCCGCCGGCTTTCGCCTCGACGACTTCAGTACCGGCGTTCTGAATACGTTTAGTCAGCTCGGCCGCTTCTTGTTCGGTAAAACTTACGCCTGGAATCTGCGACAGCAGCGGCAGAATCGTCACGCCGGAGTGTCCGCCAATCACCGGAACTTCAACTTCCGTTGGCAGCTTACCTTTCAGCTCTGCAACAAAGGTATTAGAGCGGATGATATCCAGCGTGGTGACGCCAAACAGTTTGTTTTTGTCGTATACGCCTGCTTTTTTCAGCACTTCCGCCGCAATCGCAACGGTGGTGTTCACCGGGTTGGTGATAATGCCCACGCACGCTTTCGGGCAGGTTTTAGCGATCTGCTGCACCAGGTTTTTCACGATGCCAGCGTTAACGTTAAACAGGTCGGAACGGTCCATACCCGGCTTACGCGCCACACCCGCAGAAATCAGTACTACGTCAGCGCCTTCAAGCGCCGGGGTTGCGTCTTCACCGGAGAAACCTTTGATTTTTACAGCGGTGGGGATGTGGCTCAAATCAACGGCCACACCGGGAGTCACTGGAGCGATGTCGTACAGGGAGAGTTCTGAACCTGAAGGCAGTTGGTTTTTTAAAAGTAATGCCAGCGCCTGACCGATACCACCAGCAGCGCCGAGGACTGCGACTTTCATCCTAAACTCCTTATTATATGATTAGCTAAGTGTCTATTGCTCCGCGGCGGCGACCTTAATTCACAAATTCAATGATTACAATCCTCACTCATCAAGAATGCGGAGTCGCGCAATTTTGGCTTTTATGCATTTAATTTGCGTAATCCGGATCGACTGCAACCAGAGAGCAACGTTCCTACAGGTGGTGACAATATACCCTACTATCCTCTCAAAACAACATCATTTTGATAACAATTAATTTACTTTTAATCTTATTTGCGAGGCGTGACACAGGCATGTTTCTTGATAACGAAATTTGATAAAATTCCGCTCTTTCATAACATTATTTCAGCCTTAAACAAGGCAGACTGTTTGCATAAAAATTCATCTGTATGCACAATAATGTTGTTTCTACCGCCATATTACGGGTGACTTATGCGAAGCTCGGCTAAACAAGAAGAACTAGTAAGAGCGTTTAAAGCGCTCCTCAAAGAAGAAAAATTCAGCTCACAGGGCGAAATCGTCCTCGCGTTGCAGGATCAGGGCTTTGAAAATATCAATCAGTCCAAGGTCTCGCGCATGTTGACTAAGTTCGGCGCAGTGCGTACACGTAACGCAAAAATGGAAATGGTGTACTGTCTTCCGGCTGAACTGGGCGTCCCAACAACATCCAGTCCGTTGAAAAATCTGGTGCTGGATATCGACTATAACGACGCTGTCGTGGTGATTCATACCAGCCCCGGCGCGGCACAACTCATTGCGCGCCTGCTGGATTCACTGGGGAAAGCAGAAGGTATTCTCGGTACGATTGCCGGCGACGATACTATCTTCACTACGCCTGCCAGCGGCTTTTCCGTAAGAGATCTGTACGAAGCCATTCTGGAACTGTTTGAACAAGAGCTTTAGTCCCACTTCCTCCGTCGTCGTACGGCGGAGGCACCTTTTTGTCCCCTCCCCTCGCCGCTTTCCTGTACGGCTATCATTTGGCAAATCATGCCCTTAAACATTCACCACATGAATGACAAATCAAAAAAACGCACAAAATGCCAAATTTATTAAGTCATTGATTTTATTTCATTTTTTAAATGACAGCGGCGAAAAACAGCAATTTTAATTCCATAACGTTATAAAAAATAAAATTTTTAATGTCTTTAAAAAGCAGAAACAATTAGCGTGGTATTAATTAATCACGTGATTAGTGTATACTTAATTTTGTGATGAGGGTCACGAAACAAAGACCCCAGTAAAGGAATTCGACGAGGTAAAAATCATGAAAATCAAAACCACTGTTGCAACATTAAGTATTCTGTCCGTTCTCTCTTTTGGCGCTTTCGCCGCAGAACCTATCAGCGCAGAGCAAGCGCAAAATCGTGAAGCAATCGGATCGGTTTCAGTCAGCGCTATCGGCTCATCGCCTATGGATATGAACGCCATGCTGAGCAAAAAAGCGGATGAACAAGGCGCTACGGCCTACCACATTACCGAAGCGCGTAGCGGCAGCAACTGGCACGCCACTGCCGAACTGTACAAATAAAATTCACCTGCCATCGCATATAACGTGTCGTTACTTCGCGGAGATATCGCATAAGAAAAGCCCATTAATCCGCGAGGTTGACCCTATAAAGGAATAAAAGACCATGAAAACGAAATACATTATCGCATCACTCGGCCTGGCCACTCTGCTCTCTTTCGGCGCAAATGCCGCAGTACATCAGGTCAACGCGGAACAGGCGCAGAATCTGCAACCGATGGGCACCATTTCCGTCTCGCAGATTGGCAGTACGCCAATGGATATGCGCCAGGAGATCGTCGCTAAAGCCGAAAAAGCAGGCGCTAATAGCTATCGCATCATCGAATTAAAAGAAGGTGATAACTGGCACGCCACCGCCGAGTTGTATAAGTAAACCCTCGTCGTCTAACCCGACGACTTGCCCCCGCCTGTCGGGGGCTTTTTTATGCTTTTTCAATGCCGGACATTAAACCGTAGCCGCCCCTCCAGCTCTTCTTCCGCTTCATCAAAGAGTAAAATCAGCGCCCCGTAGCGCCTGCGCAGTTTATCAGGCAGGTGAACGAACTCAATCTCTAGCGGTAGAGGTAAGATATCGCTCATTACCGCATCCCATAATGTATCAAGATCGCTTACTTTCTCACTGGCAAGACCAAACGTCTGCGTAAACTCGCGATAAAAATCGCTTTGGTTTTTAATATCATTAAAATCAAAAGTATAGACATTCATAGCCAGCCACCATCCCCGACAGACAATTGTCTGTTTTACTACTAAGCATCATTATGCAGAGGTTTAACTTCCAGAAACGCTTTTAGCCCCGGAGCACTCTTGCGCTGTTTTTGTATCTCAAATAAGTATAGTCATAAAAAAACCGACGCTTTTGGCATCGGTTCTTGTGGGTTAGCTATCGGTAAGCGCGTTCTGGTATTTATGTAACATGCCCGTCAGGCGTTTAACCGGTTCCGTCACCTGCGGCGGCGCCTCCCAGATACGTAATTTCTCCTGATAGATATCCAGCTCATCCAGCAACTGACCAAAGTAGCGTCGCCGTTTATCATCGCTTCCGGCGGAAATAACATGGTCTGCGGTACGACGAAGCTGGCGGTGGAACACTGACAGGTCTTCATTAACCGGTATCGGCGCGTCGCGCAGACGTTGATGAGCAATGATCATCGTTAGCGCCAGGCGAAACTTCGGCAAATCGCCAGGGAATTTATTCATCAGCAAAAAGAGTTGCTGATATAACGCAGGCAGACGGTTTTCTTTACGACGTACCACGTTGGTCGTCATTGCCGAGACCGCAGCGGAAACAAACTGATTAAGCAGCACGCGACCGGTTCGATCTTTGGATTTATCACGCACCAGCAGGATGACGATAAACGCCAGCATACAGCCGACAATTTGCCCCAACGCGCTGTCGAGGAACTGGCTGAAATGGAACGTCATCGGATTATCCAACACAATAATGTTAATCGTACTGGCCAGCGCCCCCATCGACCCCAGACGCCGTTTCTGGACCTCAATGCCGATAAAGAACCCCAATACCGCCAGGCTCAAACATAACAACAGCATACTTTGCTGCGTATTGGGAATAATCACCAGGAAATAGAGCAATCCCAGCGGCAACGCCGCCAGAGTGCCATAAATAAAATCAATGCAGACCATGCGCGGATTGGGTAAACGCATCGCCAGCGAGGTCACCACGGCAATCATCACCATCGCGCCATTACCCGATGTCCAGCCGGTCCATAGCCAGAATAATGTCCCCAGAATGCAGGAAAGCGTGGTGCGCCAGAAGTTCACCATCGCATGGTGGCGTTCAGCGGATTCCACTTTAACTACGGGCTCGCCTTGCAGGATCTCTTCTTCCGTCGCGCTGATTTTGGTGTTGCTGATCACGCCGCGTTTAAGCAGCAGATAGCGCGTCGCAGCGCCTACCCAGCTATAAAGCGTGACGGGCGTTTCGCGCTCACCGGTCCAGACAATGACACGCCGCATCCGTTTTAACTGCCTGTGGACGTCCTGTACCGTTTCAACCGGCGTCTCGAACAGTTCCCGGAATGTATCGGTAATCAGTTCCGGCCGCGTGTTTTGAATAAGATAAGTTTCACAGGATTGCGTAATCAGCGTGAGCGAAAGCGTATTCAACGCTTTCAGGCGGCGGTTAGCGCGTACCCAGCGCGAAGATTCCATATTCAGATTACTTCGCATCCCCTCCAGCGCCGCCGTGCGTCGCACCAGATCGCCCCAGGCGTTGTCGACTTCTTCGCTGTCGCCATGCTTAATACAAAGTTGCATTAGCTGATATTGCGCTACCAGTAAACTGTCCAGTTCGCGATCAACCTCCTGCTTTATCGATCGCGGCGAGAAAAGCAGATCCGCTAAAATAGCGCAGCCAATGCCGATGACGATTTCGCTACAGCGCTCAAGCGCAAATTGCGGCGTGAGCAGCGGCTCCGTCTGAATGGTAATCACAATGATCAGCGCAGTATAACCTGACAGTCCCCACGCATAAGAGTTTTCGATCCTTACTAAAGAGGAGATCCAGGTACAAAAACCGGCCCAGACACAGCACACCAGAATCATCAATAGCGGCGCGCGGATCATAGAGATAATAATGATAAGCGCGGCGATACAGCCAATAAACGTCCCGATAATACGCAACATTCCGCGATAACGGATAGCGCCGGAATAGGGTTCCCCGCCGGCGGCAAATGCCGGGCCTGCCGCCACGATCGCGGCGGTCAGCACCGCCCAACGCGGCGTCTCCAGTTGAAAATGGAAGCCGATAAATAATGCCAGCACAATGGCGCACGCCAGCTTTACCGCAAAACGAATGTGCTGGTTGGCAATGGAGAAAATGCCCATGACGATTAACCGAATTCGCGCAGCCGGTGCGCCAGTTTACGGAAGAAGGAGTCCTGGCTTGCGTCACGATCCTGCTTACCGGTGATCACGACGGTTGCCGTCGTACCGGCAGGCCACAAATTCCCCTGCTGCTCGTCGAGCCGGATACGCACCGGGACACGCTGGGCCAGACGCACCCATTCGAGGTTAGAGTCTATCGTCGCCATCCCTTTCGCATCGCTGGTACTGCTGGCATTCGTTACCCCTGCCGCCACGCTATCGACAGTACCTTTTAATACCCGGTTGCTGCCAAGCGGCGTGATTTCGGCACGATATCCCGGACGCACGCCTTCCAGCTTGGTCTCTTCCATATAGGCCTGCACGTAAAAAGAGTTCTTTTTCACCAGGGCAACGGCCGTGGAACCGCGGGTAATAAATTCACCGGCATAAACATTGAGGTTAGTCACCCAGCCGTCAGCAGGCGCGCGAATGACGGTGCGTTCCAGATCGAGTTTAGCCAGATCGCGCGTCGCCTGGGCTTTAGCCAGTTGATGCAGTACAGTCTGCAAGACATTGTTCGCCTGATCGATCTCTTCCCGGGACATCGCCTGTACGCCGAGGCGATTACGGCGACTGGCTTCCTGGCGTTTTTCCTGCGCCAGGACCTGATAATAGGCTACATCAGCTTCCGCTTCCGCCAGTGCTTTTTGATAGCGTGGCTGATCGATGGTAAACAGGACCTGATCCTTTTTCACCAGTTGGTTATCATGCACGTTTACATGGGTAATCAGGCCCGCGACATCCGGGGCAATAGCGACGACATCGGCGCTAAAACGCGCGTCTCGCGTCCAGGGAGATTCGGTGTAATACACCCAGGCGCGGAAAATGGCGATAAAGGCCAGAATAACCAGTACGAGGGTAATGGCCGTACGGGAGAGTTTTCTTGTTAGTGTTTTCACTTCAACCTCAAACGAACAGGCGCGATATTAAATAAAACAGACAACAATACAGCGCGGTATTGAACAAAGCCGGATGCCAGACAAAATCATAGATACCCGTCGGCACAAGCATCCGACGCACCAGCCAAAAAATAGCCAGTGACAAAAGCAATTCGAAAAATATCGGTGGGAAGGAAAGACCAAACACCACGATAACGGGAAACAGACTCATGTTGACCTTGATTTCTGAGAGAGAGCAGGCGATAGATTGTTAAGCTACATCGCCGCAGAGAAGGGCAAGAGACGCCAGGCGAGAGCGACATAGCTCTTATTCGAATAATAGTATATTAACGTAATTGTTATGCTGTTATCTATATTATGTGATCTAAATCACTTTTAAGCCAGAGTGAATAATGGAACGATTAAAACGAATGTCGGTATTCGCCAAAGTTGTTGAGTTTGGCTCTTTTACCGCCGCAGCCAGACAGCTGCAAATGAGCGTATCGTCCATCAGCCAGACTGTGGCGAAACTGGAAGATGAGCTTCAGGTTAAATTGCTCAACCGCAGCACACGCAGCATTGGGCTTACCGAGGCTGGAAAAATCTATTATCAGGGCTGCCGTCGTATGCTGCATGAAGTGCAGGATGTTCATGAGCAGCTTTACGCTTTTAATAACACGCCCATCGGTACATTGCGTATCGGCTGTTCTTCAACCATGGCGCAAAATGTGCTGGCCGGGCTTACCGCAAAATTATTAAAAGAGTATCCCGGTCTGGCGGTCAATCTGGTGACAGGAATTCCGGCTCCGGATTTAATTGCCGACGGGCTGGACGTGGTGATCCGCGTGGGCGCGCTGCAAGACTCCAGCCTGTTTTCCCGTCGACTTGGCGCGATGCCGATGGTTGTGTGCGCCGCCAAGCCCTACCTCGCTCAGTACGGCGTCCCGGAAAAACCCGCCGATCTCAGTAGCCATTCCTGGCTGGAATATAGCGTGCGCCCGGATAATGAGTTTGAACTTATCGCGCCGGAAGGAATTTCTACCCGACTGATTCCACAGGGGCGGTTCGTCACTAACGATCCGATGACGCTGGTACGCTGGCTGACCGCCGGAACCGGAATCGCCTATGTGCCGCTGATGTGGGTGATCGATGAGATCAATCGTGGCGATCTGGAGATCCTGCTGCCTCGCTATCAGTCCGATCCCCGTCCGGTGTACGCGCTGTACACCGAAAAAGATAAGCTGCCGCTTAAAGTGCAGGTAGTGATTAACGCGTTAACTGACTATTTTGTCGATGTCGCACACCTGTTTCAGGGGATGCACGGGCGGGGAAAAGAAAAATAAAAACACCGGATAATTGCTGAAGACGATTGTAGCCAGATGCCACCCGAGGCTGACATTGCCTGATGGCGCTGCGCTTATCAGGCCTGGGCGGCACACACCACAGGCCTGATAAGGCGGACAGTTATGCGGTGCCGCCAACCGTCAGGTTATCGACTTTCAGCGTCGGCTGGCCTACGCCTACCGGCAGACTTTGACCCTCTTTACCGCAGACCCCCACCCCGTTATCCAGCTTAAGGTCGTTGCCGACCATGGAGATCTGTTGCATCGTTTCAATGCCTGATCCAATCAACGTCGCGCCCTTCACCGGCGTCGTGACTTTGCCGTTTTCAATCAGATACGCTTCCGAGGTAGAGAACACAAACTTGCCGGAGGTGATATCCACCTGACCGCCGCCAAAGTTAGGCGCATAGATGCCGTACTCAACGGATTCGATAATTTCCTGCGGCGTTGACTGCCCCGCCAACATATAGGTATTCGTCATACGCGGCATCGGCAGATGCGCATAAGATTCGCGACGCCCGTTACCGGTCGGCGCAGCGCCCATCAGGCGCGCGTTCAGCTTGTCCTGCATGTATCCTTTCAGTACGCCATTTTCAATCAATACGTTGTACTGGCCTGGCGTACCTTCATCATCGATAGCAACGGAGCCGCGACGGTTCATCATTGTACCGTCATCCACTACGGTGCAAAGCGCGGAAGCAACCTGCTCGCCGATCTGACCGCTAAATACAGACGTCCCACGACGGTTAAAATCACCTTCCAGCCCGTGACCGACCGCTTCGTGCAGCAATACACCCGGCCACCCGGCGCCCAGAACCACCGGTAACGTCCCCGCTGGCGCAGCGACCGCGGAGAGATTAACCAGCGCCATGCGTACCGCTTCTTTCGCCCACGCGTCGGCGCGAACCTCGCCGTCGAGATCGGCAAGAAAATACTCATAACCAAAGCGACCGCCGCCGCCGCTGGCGCCGCGCTCGCGTTTACCGTCTTCTTCCACCTGCACGCTAACGGACAACCGCACCAGTGGACGGACATCCGCCGCCAGCGTCCCGTCGGTCGCCGCCACGAGGATTAATTCATATACGCCGGTCAGGCTGGCGTTAACTTCCTGCACGCGTTTATCGGCTTCTCGCGCCACTTTGTCAACGCGTCTGAGGATATCCAGCTTCTCTTCGCGGCTCATACTTTGCAGTGGATCAAGGGTGGTGTAGAGCGGCTGATGCGCTACGGCGGCGAGCGTTTTTACCTTGCCTTCGCCGTTCTCGCGTACAATGGTTCGCGCTGCCTGCGCACTCTGCTCCAGCGCCAGGAGGCTTATCTGGTCAGCATAAGCAAAACCGGTTTTTTCGCCGCTAATGGCGCGAACGCCAACGCCCTGGTCGATATTATATGAACCATCTTTAATGATGCGGTCTTCTAAAACCCAGGATTCGTGATAGCTCGACTGAAAATAGAGGTCGCCATAATCAAGACGGCGTTCGGCCAGTTGGCCCAAAATAGCGAACAGATCCTGATGGTTCAGGCCATTCGCCGCTAGCAATTGTTCACTTACCAGGTTCAGACTCATCGTTTTTGCTACTCGTTGATTTCTGCCGGATGGCGGTTCACGCCTTATCCGGACTACGTTGTTAGATTGTACAAACCGGATAAACGCAGCGCCGTCCGGCATGACTATTTACTGAGAGTGGGGCAATTCCTCGCCCCCGTCAAATCATTGCTGGCTTTCTTTTATCGGTTGGCGCAGAACTTCGTTGATCTGCGGCGCATCGACCGGACCGGTAATGCGATATCGCAAAATGGAGACCTTGCTCCATAGCGGCCCCAACACTTTACTGGCGGCAAATACCGCCGCGCCGACAATCGGGTTAACGGCAAACGCGGCGGCGACGCCCACGGTGGCGGAAATTTCCGGCGCGACAACGGCCTCCATATCAAGACGACGACGCACCAGATCAACAGAACCTTTCATTGCAATATCCGCTTCCAGCCCATCCACCAGCGTATCGTCAGTATGCAGGACGCCATCTTTAATCCACGCGGTACTATGAATAGAGTCGAAATAGAAGCCCTCGCTAAAGGTATCTCTGAAGTCAAACCGCAGCTTACGCAGCAACGCATCAAAACTGAGCAGCCGCAGTAGCTGTCCGGCATGACCGCTACTGAGATCAGTAAACTCGCCTTTACCCAGACGCGTACGTAAAATCCCGTTGAGCGTGGCTTCCTCAGGTTGCCAGGGCGGGTTTCGCCAGTGCAGATCGTAATCTACGTTAAAAGACGCGTTCTGGATTGGCGTCGAGATACCGAAGAACCCGGCTGCCGTGTCGAGGTTACTACCATGCAGACTACCTTTCAGCGAGGTTCGTTCATTACCCGGCGCATTCACCCACTCGCCGTTCGCTTTCAAACGGGCGAATCCGGTATCGATCAGGCCATTCGCCAGAGTCAGCGTATTGCCTTTGATGGCGAAATCGCCATCAATACGCCCATATTTTTGCCCCCATAGCCAGCACTCTTCGCAGCGAAGCTGTAAGTCCGGCCAGCCGCGGAAGCTGATCGTGTTCGCCGAAGCCAACGGCGATGTCGGCGTTGGTGACGAGGCGTGCGTTTTTGCGACGCCAGGGTTGTAGTACAGGTACTTAATGTTCGCCAGCCACGGCGCATGGTTGCGCATGAGCAGCGTGGCGTTCACCTCACGGCCCTGCGCTTCAATTTTTGTTCCGTTCAGCGAGGGGGCTGAAACAACGCTCAAATTGTTCCACTGCTGGCCGCCCAGCGATAGCGCGGGAGTACGCAACGTGACGCGTTGAGGAAACTCGGCCGAACTGCTCACGTTATCCGCCGCGCCTTTCTGGAATAACGCCAGCCACTGCGCGCCATCCAGCGCCGGCAGATTGAGCTCAACGCCTTGTTGAGCAGGTAATGGCGGAATCGTCCGGCTGTCCGTCGTCCAGATAGCCCGATCCAACGTCAGCTTCTGATTTAATAACCAGCGGCTGTTAAAGTGATTTTTACTCCCTGCGCTCCCCGTTAGCGCAAAACTTTTCAGGTTGCCGTCAGCCTGAATGTTCACCGGAATGGCTTCGCCTGCGGGTTTATTTAGCGGAGAAGGTAAGTGACTGCTCACATTTCTCAGATCGCCATTCAGCTCGATGTGATAAGTGGTGTCAGCGTGATACGGAAGATCGATGCCGACTTTACCATTCCACGTCACGCTGCCGCTCAGGGCGTCATTCAGTTGCGGCGGTAAGACGCCCATACGCGTTGGTTGCCAGTTACCGTTCAGGTTGACGGCGACCTGATAGGCTTTTGCCCCTTCCGTCGTACTGAAATCCAGGTTAAGCGGCTGATTAAACCAGTTTGCCGTCAGCGGCCCGCTTTTTAGCGCGCCATTCACAAAGCTGAATTTACCGTTCAGATTTTTGAGTGTGCTGTTTAGCGGCTTAATAAACAGACTGTTATTACGCAACGAGACATCGCCCTCGGCGGTAACCTGTTCTCCGTCCAGCGGAATATCAAGATGTAAGCGAGCATTCACATCGCCATATAATTGGAGCTCCGCCAGCGTCGAGCCAAGCGAGTCTTTTAGCGGCGTCTCGTCAAAATAAGGCCCAACGGCTTTTCCCGGCCCGTTAATATCGGCATCAATGAGCAGTTTCTCTTTGGAATAATCCGGAATCGCCGCCGTGAGTTTGCTGGCCTTCACCCCGCCCAAATCGACGCTATCCGAACGCATCCACAGGCCGTCGTTCAGGAAATCCAGTTCAATGTTGAGATTTTTTAGCGCCGGCCAGTCGGGTTGAAAAGCAAACGTCGCATTGCGTAGCGGCACCAGCACTTCAAACTGACCTTCGTTATGCTTATAGGGAAAGAGGTGCGGGTTACCACCGTAAACCAACGTGGCGTTATCCGCCTCGCCGCCCTGAATCGCGCCGCTAAGGTAATCGACCAGCGCTTTGCCCATCAGGTTTTCCGGAAAATAGCGCCACGCCTGAGATCCATCATCGGTACTGATTCCGGCCAGAATACCCAGCCACGGTTCGTCGCCCGTCGGTTGCAGATAGCGGAACCCGCCGCGCGCATGTACCGCCTTTGCTTTGACGTCAATGTCGCGGCCATCAAGCTGAAAGCCGTTCTCATTCTTCAACCAACTAAGCGTCGCGACGCCGTTTTCAATTTCCAGCGGCGCGCGAAAAACGGTTTCATAGGGCATCTTAGCCTGCTGCATCGCAACCTTCATCTGCCCGTCTTCTACGCTTCCCGCCAGCGTACCGGAAAAATGTTCCGCGCCGGGCAACAGCTTCCACTGTTTCCAGGCAAGATTTTCCCACGATGCCTGAAAACGCGTTTTTTCGGTCGCCTGTAGCGGAATATCCAGCGCCAGTGTGGCGATCTTTCCGCTCGGCTGCGTAGCCTGCCATATTTCGCCCAGCACAGGCGACAGTTTAGCCGCCAGCGGACGTAATGCTTCCAGCCCCGCCAGTTCAAGATTACTGGCGCGAATGCGTAGTTCATCGCTACGTGTGTGATTCTCGCCGCCGACATCCTGCTGCGGGAGCCAGGCCACGGTTAAGGCTCCGCTCGGCCAGGGTTTACCATCAAGCGTAATCCGTGTGTCCGGAATATAAAACTGCCAGCCCGGCTGCTCACGGCTAATCTGCGCCGTCAGGTTATCGACAGACAGCGTGTGCGTCGTGTTATCGCCCAGCCAGCTTGCGCCGCCCTGTTTCAGCCAGACGTCTCCTCCGGCGATTTCACCTTTACTGAGCGTCATCCAGCCTTCCAGACTGAAACGCGCCGTCTGGAGCGCCACATTATCCTGCATCCATTTGCCCAGCCACGGCTTGACGTCAATATCGTCGGCCTGTAACCAGACTCTGCCGTTATTCAGCAAACCGTCGTCATCGCGTAAATCCATCCGCACCTGCATCACGCCGTGCTGCCCGGTCAGGCTGGAGAGGCTGACCTCGCCTTCGGCGCGGTGCCGCTCTTTGCCGTTTAGCCAGGTAAGCTGTGGGATCGCCAGCTCCGCGCGTTGTCCGGAAAGCGTCAGAAAACTGATTTGGCTATCGCGCAGATCGAAATGATCGAACTGACGCAGGAAAAGATCGCTTAAACGGCTGGTTTCGATGCCTTCGCCGTCGCTGCTTTGAAGAGGCGTGTTGGTGCGGAAATTGAGTTGCCAGAAGGTCAGGTCGCGAAACTGCCAGCGCATATGCAACAGGCTTTGCCAGACGTCCAGCGCCAGCGTAACGCGTTTTATCGACAGTTCGCCGCCATCTTTCAGGGCGGCATGAATATTATGCGCTTCCAGCGTAGGGCCAAAATTTTGCCAGCTTGCGGAGAGTTGGCTGGCGGCCACCGGCACGCCGGTCACAGACTCAATCTTATTCAGGATAGCTGGACGCCAGGCGTCAAGATGAGGCAACGCCAGGCGCAGCCCGCTAACCAGCAGCGCTGCAATGACGATGAGCGCGGCTCCAGTGAGCAATAAAATCCCCGGCAATCGCCTCACGCGTCTCTCCTTGTCTGCCAAAAAATACGACTCACACCCCTTGAAGGTATATTGCCGGATGGCGGCGCTTGCGCCTTATCCGGCCTACATGCGCTGGTGCTACTACTCAATTACATCATTACGACGTCAAACTGCTCCTGGTTATAAAGCGGTTCGACCTGAACTTTAACCTGTTTGCCGACAAAGATTTCGACTTCCGCCAGCGCGTGTGATTCTTCGCCTTTCAGCGCTTCCGCCACCGCAGGAGAAGCATAAACCAGGAAGCGATCGGAGTCATAAGCGTGATGAACACGTACAATTTCACGCATGATCTCATAGCAGACGGTTTCCACCGTTTTTACCGTCCCGCGGCCATGACAGGTTGGACACTCGTTACAAAGCACATGTTCCACGCTTTCACGAGTCCGTTTACGGGTCATTTCCACCAGTCCCAGCGGCGAAAAACCGTTAATACTGGTTTTCACGCGATCCTTACTTAACGCCTGTTCCAGCGAATGCAGCACCCGGCGGCGATGATCTTCATTATTCATGTCGATAAAATCGATAATGATAATGCCGCCCAGATTACGCAGGCGTAGCTGGCGGGCAATGGCCTGAGTCGCTTCAATATTGGTATTAAAAATGGTGTCGTCGAGATTACGGTGTCCGACAAACGCGCCGGTATTGATATCTACCGTCGTCATCGCTTCGGTTTGGTCGATAATCAGATAACCGCCGGACTTGAGTTCAACCTTACGCTCCAGCGCGCGCTGGATCTCATTTTCCACGTCATAAAGATCGAAGATCGGCTGATGGCCACTGTAATGCTCCAGCTTACTGGTCATTTCCGGGATGTATTCTGCGGTAAACTCCAGCAGCGACTCATAGGTCAGACGTGAGTCGACGCGAATTCGGTCCAACTGCGCATCGGCGAAATCGCGCAGCACGCGCTGCGCCAGCGCCAGTTCGCCATACATCTGGTAGCGCGTTTGCGGACGCTTTTTGCGCTCCATGACTTTCGTCCAGACGCGCTTGAGATAGGCGGCGTCAGACGCGAGATCCTCTTCACACACGCCTTCCGCCGCGGTACGGATAATAAACCCGCCCTGTTCGTCGCAGTATTCCGCCACCACCTTTTTCAGGCGCTCGCGTTCACTTTCGCTTTCGATGCGCTGGGAAACGCCAACGTGTGACGCGCCGGGCATAAAAACAAGGTAACGGGAGGGCAACGTGATGTCCGTGGTCAAACGCGCGCCTTTCGTGCCGAGCGGATCTTTCACTACCTGCACCATCAGATCCTGTCCCTGGCGCACCAGCTCGGAGATATCGCGCACGGTAAACTGTTTTTGCTCGTCGCCTGCCACGCATTCGGTATGCGGCATAATGTCGGAAGCATGAAGAAATGCGGCTTTATCCAGCCCAATATCTACAAAAGCCGCCTGCATACCTGGAAGTACACGACTTACACGACCTTTGTAGATATTGCCTACGATTCCGCGTCGCGCTTCACGCTCAATATGGATTTCCTGAAGAATACCGCCATCAATGTACGCCACGCGCGTTTCCGATGGCGTTACGTTTACCAACAATTCAGCCGTCATGTTTATCCCTTTTATCACGCAGTGCGTTAAAATGACTCAACAACTCATACGTTTCAACCAGCGGTAAGCCGACCACGGCGTGATAGCTGCCATTTATCTTCCTGACAAAACAGCCACCCCGCCCCTGAATACCGTATGCACCTGCTTTATCTAAAGGCTCGCCGCTGGCGACATAGCCAGTAATATCCTGCGCAGAAAGCGTGCGGAAAGTCACCTCCGTTACCACCAGACAATCCAGCGTCTGCTGCGAGTCCGCAAGCGCAACAGCAGTCATCACCTGATGCGTATTTCCGGAAAGCAAACGCAGCATTTCTGCGGCATGAGCGGCGTCGCGCGGCTTTTCCAGCACCTCGCCGTTTAACACGACTATCGTATCCGCGCCCAACACCGGCAGATCACAGGGAACCAGCGCCACGCCAGCCTGCGCCTTTTCGCGCGCCAGCCGAACAACATACTGCTGCGCGCTTTCCTGAGCACGCCGTTGCTCTTCAATACCAGGCACGACCTGCTCGAATGAAAATCCAAGTTGAGTCAATAATTCCTGGCGACGCGGGGAACCGGAAGCAAGATACAGAGTTGTCATATCGACCTTTATTGCACAGCAAACTGCTGGCGTACTTTACGCATCAGCAAAAAGAGCCAGGGCCACAGCACGCCATTGACTACACTACTCCAGAACACTTCCGGTCTGAAAGAGACGTTGATCACTAAAAACTCGGCCCAGAAAACAATAATGTCCACGGCCAGTGAAAGCAACATTACCACCAGCGCCTGCTGCCAGAGCGCCAGGTTACGGAAGAGCTGGAATTTCAGAGCGACCAGATAGGCGACAATACTCATCGACAGAGCGCGCACGCCAAGTGTGGAACCGCTGATGAGATCAAGTATGGCACCCATCACAAATCCCGTCCCCACATTTACGCGGTGCGGCAGGGCCAGAATCCAGTACAGTAAGATAAGCAAAACCCAGTTTGGCCGGAAAACAATGATGTCGTCCGGCCAGGGCATGATTTGCAGCAACAACGCAATAAGAAACGAGAGCCAGATAACCCAGCGCCCCTGGCTACGATAGCTCGCCACCATTACCCTCCCGGCGCACGCGCAGGCGGCGTGGTCGCGCCCGAAGGCGATGGTTGCGTTGATACCGGCGCAGTCTGGCCCGCAGATGGCTGAGTAATCCCCGTCGCCGGGTCCGGCACTGGCGCCGGCGGCCCCATCGCATCCGGAGAAGGCAACACCTGCGGCATCATCTGCATCAGGCGCTCATTGGCGACGCGGTGAACCTCTTCCGGCGTCATCGGATTGGCGCCGTTACGATCGGCTCCCCACAACAGCAGCAGATAGCGCAAACGCTGCAAACCTGCGGTTGGACGAGCCTGAATGACGGTATAGGCGCGCTGAGTGTCCAGCTTGACGGAGGAGACCACCGCCACCGGATACCCTTCCGGGAAACGCCCACCAAGTCCGGACGTTACCAGCACATCGCCAACGCGAATATCGGTATTGGCGGGCAGATGTTCAAGCTGAAGATCGTCAGTACAGCCGTTACCGGCGGCAATCACGCGGATGTCATTGCGCAGTACCTGAATCGGCAGCGCATGAGTCGCATCGCAAATCAGCAGTACGCGGCTGGTCAGTTTCGCCACGGCGACAACCTGCCCTACGACGCCTTTGTCGCTAATGACCGGTTGACCTTCATATACGCCATTAACGCTGCCTTTATCGATAACGACCTGATCGCTGTAAGGATCGTTAACCGTTGAAATAACCTGCGTCACCATTTTCTGCTCGTCCTGACGCAGCGGCGACCCCAGCAGCTCGCGCAACCGCGCGTTCTCCTGTTTGTACTGCCCCAGCATCAGCAGGTCGCTGTTTTTTAGCAGTAATTCCTGGCGCAGCGCCCGATTTTCCAGCTCAAGCTGGTCGCGAGAAGCCAGCGTTTGCGACACGCTGTCGAGCAGTTCACGAGGGCCGTTTGAAATAAAATAGAAAGGACTGACGGCAGTGTCCATGTACGTTCGGATTTGACTGAACGTCCCCAGGCGGCTGTCGGCAATGATAACGCCGAGCGCCACCAGCACCGCCAGAATAAGGCGAATCTGTAGCGACGGGCCACGGCTAAAAATTGGCTTCATAGGCTATGCGTATTCTCGCGTCGGAGAGGCAGGACAATCCAGGGATAATCCTGCCCGTATCCAACTACTCTTCGCTGAACAGGTCGCCGCCGTGCATATCGATCATTTCCAGCGCCTTGCCGCCGCCGCGCGCCACACAGGTCAGCGGATCTTCAGCAACCACGACAGGAATGCCCGTCTCTTCCATTAACAGACGGTCAAGGTTACGCAGCAGCGCGCCGCCGCCGGTGAGCACCATACCGCGCTCGGAGATGTCTGACGCCAGCTCCGGCGGACACTGTTCCAGCGCCACCATTACCGCGCTGACGATACCGGTCAACGGTTCCTGCAACGCTTCCAGAATCTCGTTTGAGTTCAGGGTAAAGCCGCGTGGAACGCCTTCCGCCAGGTTACGGCCACGCACTTCGATCTCGCGGACTTCGTCGCCCGGATAAGCGGAACCGATTTCGTGTTTAATACGTTCTGCGGTGGCTTCACCAATCAGAGAACCGTAGTTACGACGAACGTAATTAATGATGGCTTCGTCGAAGCGGTCACCACCAATACGGACAGAAGAAGAGTAAACCACGCCGTTCAGGGAGATCACGGCAACTTCAGTGGTACCACCACCGATATCCACAACCATTGAACCGGTTGCTTCAGAAACTGGCAGACCTGCGCCGATCGCGGCCGCCATCGGCTCTTCGATCAAAAAGACTTCACGGGCGCCTGCGCCCTGAGCGGATTCACGAATTGCGCGGCGTTCTACCTGCGTCGCGCCGACCGGCACGCATACCAGTACGCGCGGGCTTGGGCGCATAAAGCTGTTGCTGTGCACTTGTTTAATAAAGTGCTGGAGCATTTTTTCGGTCACAAAGAAGTCAGCGATAACGCCGTCTTTCATCGGACGGATCGCAGCGATATTGCCCGGCGTACGGCCCAGCATCTGCTTCGCATCATGACCGACTGCAGCCACGCTTTTCGGCGAACCGGCACGATCCTGACGAATGGCCACAACGGAAGGCTCATTCAATACGATGCCTTGTCCTTTTACATAAATGAGGGTATTCGCGGTACCCAGGTCAATGGACAGGTCATTGGAAAACATGCCACGAAATTTTTTCAACATACTAAGGGATAATCCTGAAAGCTGGGGCGGAAAACAAAATCCGCTTACTTTACCAACCACACGCAGCAGCGACAAGGCGCAAAAATCATCTGCTACGGTGAAAATTAGTGCAGTTCGTTTCCTTTGTTACAAATCTCGGCCTGAGTCCCTCAGGGCTGAAAAAATCAGCAGCAATCCTCGCCTTCGTTTGCAACCTGTCAAAGGTCATTCACCTGCATATTTGCTGCAACAATCTGGCGAGCAGACAAGCACACCCCCATGAGGCGCAGCGCGCGTTATTCTACGTGAAAACAAATTAAACGGCAGGTTAAACCGAGTATCTTTGCGAATATTTTTTCACGTTTGTGTCAAGTAGTTGGGAGGAGGCAAAAAAATCACCCTGCCCGCCAGCCACGCCGCGTTTTGTCAGCGTCTGCCACTCGCCGCGCGAACGGACGCCCGTCGCGTAAACCTGCGTAGGCGTACCCGCGCAGGCCTCTACCAGACTTTGAACCAGAAGCTGGTTTTCCGTTCGCTTCTCAATGTTTCTGACCAGACTCGGATGCAGCTTGAGTAATTCCACATTGAGCGCTTTAATCCAGCTCGTGCTAACCAGCGTCAAACCCGCCTGTGTCACCGCCACCCGAACGCCAAGCGCATTGACTAAGCGAAGGATGGGTTGTAACCGGCTGATGTGTTGACAAACATCTGCCTCCGCAAGTTCAATAATTATGCGATTTCGCTGTGATTTTTCACACTGCATTAACGTATCGCGCAACCAGCGCTGAAAACGCGGACGAATCAGCGACTCAACCGTCAACTGCATTGCCAGATTTTCATCCGGCCAGTAGCCCAGCAACGTAATCAGGCGGCTAATTTGTAATCTGTCATACTCTTCCGATAAACCAAATTGCAACACCATCGGCATATACTCCGCCGAGCTCACCTCTTCTTTACCGTCATAGATGCGACACATCAATTCCCGATGATGTACGCGACCTTCTCGCGTGACCGCCGGTTTTTGATAAAGTCGCGGTCCGCCCCGGTTCAGCATCTGCTCAATCAATGTGCGCCAGCGCACATTGCCGCGCCCTTTTTCCGGCAGAGTGTCGTCGTAGATAGCCCAGCTATTTCCCCCCTGCAGGGCGGCATTCCGCGCCGCGGCTTCAGCATGTTCCATCACCTGCTCGGTGGACTGTCCGCTGCGCCAGGCGCAAATGCCAATATGTACCATATCGTCACGATCGAGCATTTTGTTAGCCGGTAGCGCATCGACAGCTTTTAAAAGTTGTCCGGCAATACTTTCCGCTTCTTTTAGCGTTCGATGCGGTAGCAGCACGGCAAAGTCGCTGCGGTGATAACGCGCCAGCAGCGAGCCTGGGTAACGCATAATAAATGTCGATAGCAGATTGATAAGCATAAACATCTGCTCTTCCGCCTGATTGCCTCCCAGGCTGTCGCGCAGAAGATTGAAGTCTGGCAAGCGGATCATCATCACCACGCCATGCACTCCCACTTTTTCCTGATCTTCCAGCAGCGTCGCCAGCTGGTTATCAAAGAACAGACGGTTACCGAGTCCGGTTTTGGTGTCCTGCGCGGCGTAGGAGCGAATGAGGGTGTCCAGGCGGCTACGCTGTTCGTGAGCAAACTGAATTTCGGAAAGCAATACATCAAGCGCGCTACTGGTGCGCGCTGGCCATTCGTAAACAGAACCCCGGACATTCGCCCCGCGTTCGCCGTTCAGAATGCGCGTTGAGCGAATTTCCAGAAGCTCTTGCCCGGAAAGCTGCCGCTGCAGCCAGCGCACCGATAAAAACAAAATCAGAACGATAAAACCGATCGCCAGCGTCAGCGGCGCCGTGGTGATCAGTGAGTGAAAATAGTTACCCATCGGGTCCTGGTAAACCAGACGTAGCGACATTCCTGGATGTTTTATCAGCGGTACGACCAGCTCGCGATACATGTCGCTGGTGCCGGCTGGCCGATAACCTCTGGCGCGAGAATGGCTGTAGACGCTGCGCTCCCCCTGCAACAGATCGACACGCACAATATCGGAAGCGATCATGAGCTCGTCGATTTGCGGCGTCAGCGAGACAATATCATGGGTCACCAGGTGCGTATCAATGGCTGTCGCCGTCGCCTGCACACGGCTGACATACTTATACTGTACGGCGTTATAAAAGCTTAGCGAGCAACCTATCAGAGTCACGAAGATCGTTAACCCCGTGAGCAGCGTGATAAAAGCTGAGAATTTCGTCGTTAATCGCATCCTTGAGTTAACTCCGACGGTTATAAACAGTATGAAAAAGCGAATCTGAAGGCGGAATTCGCCACGGCGCGCAATGAAGCAGGCATACTACCAAAATGGATCTATCTGGCAATTTATTGCGTTGCATCGGCATCACGTTTTAATTAGCGAGTATAGTCTTCGTAGCTATTTTTCCAATCTACCATGTAAAGTGAGGACAGGTTATGCAGGCGTTGATCTTAGAACAGCAGGACGGTAAAACCCTCGCATCCGTGCAACATCTCGAAGAGAGTCAACTGCCGGCAGGTGATGTGACGGTGGATGTCCACTGGTCCAGCCTGAATTATAAAGATGCTCTGGCTATCACCGGAAAAGGGAAAATTATCCGTCATTTTCCGATGATTCCTGGTATTGATTTCGCCGGCACCGTTCACGCAAGCGAAGATCCTCGCTTTCATGCAGGCCAGGAAGTACTACTGACTGGCTGGGGCGTGGGCGAAAACCACTGGGGCGGCCTGGCCGAACGCGCACGCGTTAAAGGCGACTGGCTGGTCGCGCTGCCTGCGGGACTGAGCAGCCGTAACGCCATGATCATCGGCACCGCCGGTTTTACCGCCATGCTGTGCGTCATGGCGCTTGAAGATGCAGGTATTCGCCCGCAAGACGGTGAGGTTGTCGTCACCGGCGCCAGCGGCGGCGTAGGCAGCACTGCCGTTGCATTACTGCATAAGCTGGGCTATCAGGTTGCAGCAGTATCAGGACGTGAAAGCACCCACGGCTATCTTAAGAGCCTGGGAGCTAACCGTATTCTCAGCCGCGATGAGTTTGCTGAATCTCGCCCGTTGGAAAAACAGCTGTGGGCCGGTGCAATTGATACCGTTGGCGATAAAGTGCTGGCGAAAGTGCTGGCACAGATGAACTATGGCGGTTGCGTGGCCGCCTGCGGCCTGGCGGGCGGCTTCGCGCTGCCGACCACCGTTATGCCATTCATTCTGCGTAATGTGCGTTTGCAAGGGGTGGACTCGGTGATGACCCCACCGGCACGTCGCGCAGAGGCCTGGGCGCGTTTGGTTAAGGATCTGCCGGAATCGTTCTATGCTCAGGCCGCCACAGAGATTACGCTGGCGGATGCGCCGAAGTTCGCCGATGCCATCATCAATAATCAGGTTCAGGGCCGTACGCTGGTGAAGATAAAATAACGTCACGTATAAAAAAATTTACACTTAATTAACTATTTATTTTTACACATTGACACACTCCCTGTCATATTCACTACACGCCATGTTGTGGTGGGTAGACCGGGAGTCTGTGATGAAAAAGATACGTCCATTAACAGAAGCCGATGTGACTGCGGAATCGGCTTTTTTTATGCAGCGCCGACAGGTGCTAAAAGCATTAGGCATCAGCGCGGCCGCCTTATCCTTACCCTCAACGGCGCAGGCCGATCTCTTCAGTTGGTTTAAAGGCAACGATCGTCCGAAAGCGCCTGCCGGTAAACCGCTTGAGTTTAGTCAGCCTGCCGCCTGGCGAAGCGATTTAGCGTTAACGCCGGAAGATAAGGTGACGGGCTACAACAATTTCTATGAGTTTGGCCTTGATAAAGCCGACCCGGCGGCCAATGCCGGAAGTCTGAAAACCGAACCGTGGACGTTGAAAATCAGCGGGGAAGTCGCGAAGCCATTTACGCTGGATTACGACGATTTAACACATCGTTTCCCATTAGAAGAGCGTATCTATCGAATGCGCTGCGTCGAAGCGTGGTCCATGGTCGTGCCGTGGATTGGTTTCCCTTTATATAAGCTACTCGCGCAGGCACAGCCCACCAGCCACGCTAAATATGTGGCATTCGAAACGCTATACGCGCCGGATGATATGCCAGGACAGAAAGATCGCTTTATTGGCGGCGGACTGAAATACCCTTATGTCGAAGGGCTACGTCTGGACGAAGCCATGCATCCGCTGACTCTGATGACCGTTGGCGTCTATGGTAAGGCGTTACCCCCGCAAAACGGCGCGCCCATTCGACTCATCGTTCCATGGAAGTATGGTTTTAAAGGTATTAAATCTATTGTCAGCATTAAACTCACCCGCGAACGTCCGCCAACCACCTGGAATTTGTCGGCTCCCAACGAATATGGTTTTTACGCCAATGTGAACCCGCATGTGGATCATCCACGCTGGTCTCAGGCTACCGAACGCTTTATTGGTTCAGGCGGTATCCTCGATGTACAAAGGCAGCCGACGCTGCTGTTTAACGGCTATGCCAATGAAGTCGCTTCGCTGTATCGCGGTCTCAATTTGCGGGAGAATTTTTAAGTGCGTCTGACAGCAAAACAGATAACCTGGCTAAAAGTTTGTCTGCATCTTGCCGGTTTTTTGCCGCTTCTGTGGCTCTTTTGGGCGATAAATCACGGTGGACTCAGCGCAGACCCGGTAAAGGATATCCAACACTTTACCGGCAGAACCGCGCTCAAATTTTTGCTCGCCACCTTGCTGGTTTCACCGCTGGCGCGCTACGCTAAACAGCCATTATTGATACGCACACGCCGCCTGTTGGGGTTATGGTGTTTCGTTTGGGCTACGCTGCATTTAACCAGCTATGCCTTACTGGAACTGGGGATACATAACCTGGCGCTGTTAGGAAGCGAGTTGATTTCACGCCCTTATTTGACGCTTGGGATCATTAGCTGGCTGGTGTTATTGGCGCTGACGTTGACCTCAACGCAATTTGCGCAGCGTAAATTGGGCAAACGCTGGCAAACACTGCATAACGTCGTCTATCTTGTCGCGATCCTGGCTCCCATACATTACCTGTGGTCGGTAAAGATTTTATCACCGCAACCGGTCATCTACGCGGCATTAGCGTTAGCCCTTTTAGCGTTGCGTTACCGGAAGTTTCGCCAGTGGTGGCGCTAGTTTGGTGAACTGTGCGGTCGATTGCAAAACGCAAAACAGGTAATGTCCTTTTTATGTTTCTGGTTGATTATCTTCCCTGATAAGACCAGTATTTAGCTGCCAATTGCGACGAAATAGTTATAATGTGCGACTTTACATTGCCCAACGGCGATTTTCGTTCGCAGAAAGGGTGACAATCGAGCAATGAAGGTATATTTTGTTTTTTGCCCGAAAATGGCAGAAGATAGCCACACAATGACTGGCAAATCATGAATTTCACCTTCGGGTGCTACGGCATAACAGGCAAATCAAAGATGCGCGGTATTTTACCCGCGGCAGTCATTCACATGCTTTACAGACGGCGCTAAAACGCCTGTCACAATCACACTAAACAAAGAGTACGGAACCCACTCATGGATATTCGTAAGATTAAAAAACTGATCGAGCTGGTTGAAGAATCAGGTATCTCCGAACTGGAAATTTCTGAAGGCGAAGAATCTGTTCGCATCAGCCGCACAACGGCAAACGCCGGTTTTCCGGTGATGCAGCAGGCTTATGCGGCGCCGATGATGCAGCAACCCGCTCTGTCTAACGCTGTCGCGCCAGCGGCTACTCCAGCAATGGAAGCGCCTGCCGCAGCGGAAATCAGTGGTCACATCGTACGCTCCCCAATGGTTGGTACTTTCTACCGCACCCCAAGCCCGGACGCGAAAGCGTTCATCGAAGTGGGCCAGAAAGTGAACGTGGGCGATACCCTGTGCATCGTTGAAGCCATGAAAATGATGAACCAGATCGAAGCTGACAAAGCAGGTACTGTGAAAGCGATTCTGGTCGAAAGTGGTCAACCGGTAGAATTTGACGAGCCACTGGTCGTCATCGAGTAACGAGGCGAACATGTTGGATAAAATTGTCATCGCCAACCGCGGCGAGATCGCACTACGTATTCTTCGAGCCTGTAAAGAACTCGGCATCAAGACCGTCGCTGTGCACTCAAGCGCGGATCGCGATTTAAAACACGTATTGCTGGCGGATGAGACGGTCTGTATTGGTCCGGCACCGTCCGTAAAAAGTTATCTGAACATCCCGGCTATCATTAGCGCCGCTGAAATCACCGGCGCGGTGGCAATCCACCCGGGTTACGGCTTCCTTTCTGAGAACGCCAATTTTGCCGAGCAGGTTGAACGCTCCGGCTTTATCTTTATCGGCCCGAAAGCGGACACCATCCGCCTGATGGGCGATAAAGTGTCCGCGATTACCGCGATGAAAAAAGCGGGCGTGCCGACCGTACCAGGATCTGACGGCCCGCTGGGCGACGATATGAATGCGAACCGCGCTCATGCCAAACGTATTGGCTATCCGGTGATCATCAAAGCGTCCGGCGGCGGCGGCGGCCGCGGTATGCGCGTGGTTCGTAGCGATGCTGAACTGGCGCAGTCCATCTCCATGACCAAAGCGGAAGCGAAAGCGGCTTTCAGCAACGACATGGTATACATGGAAAAATACCTGGAAAATCCACGCCACATCGAAATTCAGGTGCTGGCGGACGGCCAGGGCAACGCTATCTATCTGGCGGAACGCGACTGTTCCATGCAGCGTCGCCACCAGAAAGTGGTTGAAGAAGCCCCGGCGCCAGGCATTACGCCGGAACTGCGTCGCTATATCGGCGAACGCTGCGCGAAAGCGTGCGTAGACATCGGCTATCGCGGCGCAGGGACGTTCGAATTCCTGTTCGAAAACGGCGAGTTCTATTTCATCGAAATGAACACCCGTATTCAGGTTGAACACCCGGTGACTGAAATGATTACCGGCGTCGATTTGATCAAAGAGCAGTTGCGCATCGCGGCGGGTCAGCCGCTGTCGATCACACAGGACGAAGTTGTCGTTCGAGGCCATGCGGTAGAATGCCGTATCAATGCCGAAGATCCGAACACCTTCCTGCCAAGCCCAGGCAAAATCACGCGCTTCCATGCGCCTGGCGGCTTTGGCGTTCGCTGGGAATCTCATATCTACGCGGGCTACACGGTGCCGCCGTACTATGATTCCATGATCGGCAAGCTCATCTGCTACGGTGAAAACCGCGACGTGGCGATTGCCCGTATGAAAAATGCCCTGCAGGAACTGATTATCGATGGTATCAAAACCAATATCGATCTGCAGACCCGCATCATGAATGACGAGCACTTCCAGCACGGTGGAACCAACATCCACTATCTGGAGAAAAAACTCGGTCTTCAGGAAAAGTAATCGCACGTTAGTCTCAAAAGGCCGGTGAATCCGGCCTTTTTTATTTCTGGGGATAGCGATGCCCCATCATGTACAATTCCCGCTTTCTTCACCCATAAGGGACAAAAAATGGACGCTCGTTTTGTTCAGGCCCATAAAGAGGCGCGCTGGGCGCTGTGGCTGACCCTTTGCTATCTGGCGGCATGGTTAGTGGCTGCTTACTTACCTGGAGACTCGCCGGGAATTACCGGTCTGCCGCACTGGTTCGAGATGGCCTGCTTATTGACGCCGCTGGTCTTTATTTTGCTGTGCTGGGCGATGGTGAAATTCATTTATCGCGATATTCCGCTGGAGGATGACAATGCAGCTTGAGGTCATTCTACCACTGGTAGCCTATCTGATCGTGGTCTTCGGAGTCTCGATTTACGCTATGCGCAAGCGTACCGCCGGCACCTTTTTAAACGAATATTTTCTTGGCAGCCGTTCGATGGGCGGGATCGTGCTCGCGATGACGCTTACCGCCACCTATATTAGCGCCAGTTCCTTTATCGGCGGTCCCGGCGCGGCTTATAAATACGGTCTGGGCTGGGTCTTGCTGGCGATGATCCAGCTTCCCGCCGTCTGGCTTTCACTGGGTATTCTGGGTAAAAAATTCGCTATCCTGGCGCGTCGCTATAATGCCGTCACGCTTAACGATATGCTATTCGCTCGTTACCAAAGCCGCCTGCTGGTGTGGTTGGCAAGCCTGAGTTTATTGGTCGCGTTTATTGGCGCAATGACCGTACAATTTATCGGCGGCGCGCGACTGCTGGAAACCGCGGCGGGAATTCCCTACGAAACCGGCCTGCTAATATTTGGCGTCAGTATCGCACTCTATACGGCGTTTGGCGGCTTTCGCGCCAGCGTACTTAACGATACGCTACAGGGCCTGGTGATGCTGGTCGGCACGATAGTGCTGCTGGTGGGCGTGGTGCATGCGGCGGGCGGTCTAAGTCAGGCCGTTGACACGCTGCACGCTCTCGACCCCAAACTGGTAACGCCGCAGGGCGCCGATGACATACTTTCTCCCGCCTTTATGACCTCTTTTTGGGTACTGGTCTGTTTTGGTGTGATTGGCCTGCCGCATACGGCGGTGCGCTGCATCTCCTATAAAGACAGTAAAGCGGTACACCGGGGCATTATTATCGGTACGATTGTCGTGGCGATTTTAATGTTCGGGATGCACCTTGCCGGCGCGCTGGGTCGCGCGGTGCTTCCGGATCTGACGGTGCCGGATCTGGTGATCCCAACGCTAATGGTGAAAGTTTTGCCGCCGTTTGCCGCCGGGATCTTCCTCGCTGCGCCAATGGCGGCGATCATGTCAACAATTAACGCCCAACTGCTGCAAAGTTCCGCGACGATCATTAAAGATCTCTATCTCAACCTGCGCCCCGCTCAGATGCAAAATGAGATCCGGCTGAAGCGTATGTCGGCAGCGATTACATTACTGCTAGGCGCGCTGTTGCTGCTGGCCGCGTGGAAACCGCCAGAGATGATCATTTGGCTCAACCTGCTGGCGTTTGGCGGCCTGGAAGCGGTGTTCTTATGGCCGCTGGTACTGGGCCTTTACTGGGAGCGGGCAAACGCGGCAGGCGCATTAAGCGCCATGATCGTGGGCGGCGTGCTATATGCCCTGCTTGCCACATTTAATATTCAGTACCTGGGCTTTCATCCGATTGTGCCCGCGTTACTGTTAAGTTTATTGGCTTTTCTGATCGGAAACCGATTCGGCTCTTCCGCTTCGCAAGCCACCGTATTGTCTACTGATAAATAAAGAGTTTTGCCATGCCATGGATCCAATTGAAACTGAATACCACCGGCGCGAATGCTGAAGAGCTGAGTGATGCGCTGATGGAAGCGGGCGCCGTTTCCATTACCTTTCAGGATACGCACGATACGCCGGTTTTTGAGCCGTTGCCGGGCGAAACCCGTCTGTGGGGCGATACCGATGTGATCGGTCTGTTCGACGCCGAAACCGACATGAAAGACGTTGTCGCGATTCTGGAGCAACATCCACTGCTGGGTGCCGGATTTGCCCATAAAATCGAACAGCTGGAAGATAAAGACTGGGAACGCGAATGGATGGATAATTTCCATCCGATGCGTTTTGGCGAGCGTTTGTGGATTTGTCCCAGCTGGCGTGACATTCCGGACGAGAATGCCGTCAACGTGATGCTCGACCCGGGACTGGCGTTCGGTACGGGTACGCACCCCACCACCTCTTTATGTCTGCAATGGCTGGACGGGCTCGATCTCAACGGCAAAACCGTGATCGACTTTGGCTGCGGTTCAGGCATTCTGGCGATTGCCGCGCTGAAACTGGGAGCGGCAAAGGCGATTGGTATTGATATCGATCCACAAGCTATTCAGGCCAGTCGCGATAATGCCGAACGCAACGGCGTGTCTGACCGGCTGGAGCTGTACCTGCCGAAAGACCAGCCAGAAGCCATGAAAGCCGACGTGGTCGTCGCTAACATCCTGGCAGGCCCATTACGCGAACTGGCCCCGTTAATCAGCGTACTGCCCGTTGAGGGCGGTCTGCTGGGGCTTTCAGGTATTCTCGCCAGCCAGGCGGAAAGCGTCTGTGATGCTTACGCCGAGCTTTTCACTCTCGACCCGGTCGTCGAAAAAGAAGAGTGGTGCCGCATTACTGGCCGTAAGAAATAATTCTTGTCAGCGTGGTCGCCCGGCCACGCTTTTCTCCACACAACTGCCTTAACGCCTTTCAGGCACCGAGACATCATTAAATTCATCAAATGAATGCCTGAAATGACTTCTTTGTCACTATCCGTCTGGATAAACAGCTGCTACCAGCGGACAAAAGGTACTGGCGTTTTAACGGGTCGCAGCCATCGCCCTCGTACTTAGTAATGCTGTCCGGGTTGTTCTGCAGCATCCGCTAACGCGCTCTTCAGCACAGCTGGAAAAATTTATGCGTGCCATTCATGAACACAAAAGCGCATCTGTGCGCCCCCTTCCGACTGGCAATGGAGAAAAGTCACGCGCAGCGGGAAGTGATCTTGTCCTGAAACGAGACGGCGATCCCATTCATTTGGGGTAATTAGCTTATAAAAAAAGCAGATTATTCCGCTTATCTTGTTTCTGGACGAAGAAATAGAGAGAAGTTACGGGAATTTGTAAGCGCGTACAAAACCGTCGACAATAAATAACCCTATGATTTTACTGAATTATAAATTTATTTTGCTGTTTTTAAGCACGATTCATTGATCTACAACAGTGGATTGTTCAAAGTTTGGCCTTTCATCTCGTGCAAAAAATGCGTAATATACGCCGCCTTGCAGTCACAGTATGGTCATTTCTTAACTCATGCGCATCGGACAATATCAGCTCAGAAATCGCCTGATCGCAGCGCCCATGGCTGGCATTACTGACAGACCTTTCCGGACGCTGTGCTATGAGATGGGAGCAGGATTGACAGTATCCGAGATGATGTCTTCTAACCCGCAAGTGTGGGAAAGCGATAAATCTCGTTTACGGATGGTGCACGTTGATGAGCTAGGAATTCGCACGGTGCAAATTGCCGGTAGCGACCCTGTTGAGATGGCCGATGCCGCACGTATTAACGTGGAAAGCGGCGCCCAGATTATTGATATCAATATGGGGTGCCCGGCGAAGAAAGTGAATCGTAAGCTGGCAGGTTCAGCCCTCTTGCAGTACCCGGATTTAGTGAAGTCTATACTCATCGGGGTCGTAAACGCAGTGGACGTTCCTGTGACTCTCAAGATTCGCACCGGCTGGGCGCCGGAACACCGTAACTGCGTAGAGATTGCCCAACTGGCTGAAGATTGTGGTATTCAGGCTCTGACCATCCATGGCCGCACCCGCGCCTGTTTGTTCAACGGAGAAGCTGAATACGACAGTATTCGGGCAGTTAAGCAGAAAGTTTCCATTCCGATTATCGCGAATGGCGACATTACTAACCCGCATAAAGCCAGAGCTGTTCTCGACTATACAGGGGCGGATGCCCTGATGATAGGCCGCGCAGCTCAGGGAAGACCCTGGATCTTTCGGGAAATCCAGCATTATCTGGACACTGGGGAGCTGCTTCCGCCGCTGCCGCTGGCAGAGGTAAAGCGCTTGCTTTGCACGCATGTTCGGGAACTGCATGACTTTTACGGTCAGGCAAAAGGGTACCGAATCGCGCGTAAACACGTCTCCTGGTATCTCCAGGAGCACGCTCCAGACGACCAGTTTCGGCGCACATTCAACGCTATTGAGGACGCCAGCGAACAGCTGGAGGCGTTGGAGGCATACTTCGAAAATTTTGCGTAAACAGAAATAAAGAGCTGACAGAACTATGTTCGAACAACGCGTAAATTCTGACGTACTGACCGTTTCTACCGTTAACTCTCAGGATCAGGTAACCCAAAAACCCCTGCGTGACTCGGTTAAACAGGCACTGAAGAACTATTTTGCTCAACTGAATGGTCAGGACGTTAATGACCTGTATGAGCTGGTACTGGCTGAAGTAGAACAGCCCCTGTTGGACATGGTGATGCAATACACCCGTGGTAACCAGACCCGTGCTGCTCTGATGATGGGCATCAACCGTGGTACGCTGCGTAAAAAATTAAAAAAATACGGCATGAACTAATTTCGATTAGCTAACTGCTTGTTTAAAAAGGCGCTACTCGGCATGGGGAAGCGCCTTTTTTATACGCATCACATGGAATTTGGTCATGAAAGCGGAATGTGAACCTCAGTACTTTGGCGATGAATCGAAGAAGATTATTCACGGTGACGCGCTAACAGAACTTAAAAAACTGCCTTCTGAAAGCATTGACTTAATTTTTGCCGATCCGCCTTACAATATCGGAAAAGATTTCGACGGTATGGTGGAATCCTGGGACGAAGCGTCTTTTCTGGCCTGGCTGTATGAATGCATTGATGAGTGCCACCGCGTACTGAAGAAACACGGCACCATGTACATCATGAATAGCACAGAAAATATGCCGTATATCGATCTCAAATGCCGAACGCTTTTTACCATCAAAAGCCGTATCGTCTGGTCCTATGATAGTTCCGGGGTGCAGGCGAAAAAATACTTTGGTTCTATGTATGAACCGATCCTGATGATGGTAAAAAACCCGAAAAGCTATACCTTTAACCGTGATGCGATTCTGGTCGAAACCACCACGGGCGCTAAGCGCGCGCTAATCGATTATCGAAAAAACCCGCCCCAACCATACAATCAGAAAAAAGTGCCGGGCAACGTCTGGTCATTTCCTCGCGTACGTTATCTGATGGATGAATATGAAAACCATCCTACGCAAAAGCCCAGCGCGCTGTTAAAACGGATCATACTGGCCTCTTCTAACCCGAGCGATACCGTATTGGACCCTTTCGCGGGCAGTTTCACCACAGGCGCTGTCGCAGCGGCGTCAGGTCGTAAGTTTATCGGTATTGAACTCAATAATGAGTACGTAAAAATGGGGCTCAGAAGATTGAGCGTCACTTCGCATTATTCAGAAAATGAACTTGCAAAAGTCAAAAAGAGAAAAACACAAAACCTGTCCAAAAAGCAGCGAAATGTCGGGATAAACGCGCTATCTTCAGAGAAGTAAAAGCATTGTAAGTCCGCTTTTCAGCGTCAAAATTTCATGTATATTCCCAGCACGCATGGGCATGAATACACAGGATTTGACGATGATACGTAAGTATTGGTGGCTGGTTGTTTTTGCCGTCTCCGTTTTTCTTTTTGATGCGCTTTTGATGCAATGGATCGAATTGATGGCGACTGAACAGGATAAGTGCCGAAACATGGACTCGGTTAACCCTCTTAAATTGATCAATTGTACCGATCTGGAGTAGCGAACCGGGCGATTTAACCTATGATTATTTATCACCCGGATTTCTTTTATCCCTTATAAAAACAGGGAATTAAAACACGTTGAGGATAAAAGAAGGGGTGATACTGTCTCGTCCTGTTCTTTTCCTGCATAACCAATGAGCTAATGATACATGCCGGTTAGTGAGTACAACCACATCCTTGTGGCGGTTTCATTTGCTGTCGCTATTTTTGCGTCCTATACCGCATTAAATATGGCCGGACGCGTAGCCGGAAGCGCCCGATCAAACGCCAGAATATGGCTAATGGGCGGCGGCTTCGCGCTGGGCGTCGGTATTTGGGCGATGCATTTTGTCGGGATGCTGGCGATGGATCACGCGATGAACATGCGCTTCGATCCGTTCCTCACCGGCCTCTCCATGCTGATCGCGATCGGCTCCTCCCTGTTTGCGCTATGGCTGGTTAGCGCTGAAAAACTGCGCCTGCGCCGTTTACTGCCGGGAGCGCTGGTGATGGGACTGGGCATCAGCGCAATGCATTATACCGGGATGGCGGCGCTGCAATTTGCTTCCATTATCGTCTGGAATAGCGCATGGGTTGCCCTCTCTATCATTATCGCGCTACTGGCGTCCTGCGGCGCGCTGTGGCTCACGTTCCGCCTGCGTCATGAGGGAACAGATGTCGCCCTGAGGCGAGCAGGCGCTGCGGTATTAATGGGGATAGCTATCGCCGGCATGCATTACGCCGGCATGAAGGCCGCACACTTTCCCCAAAACTGGCCGATGGAGCATCGTGGCGTCGATAGCAACTGGCTGGCTGTTCTTGTCAGCGTGGTCGCGCTGACTATCCTGGGTATTACTCTGCTGGTTTCTTTATTTGACGCCCGGCTTCAGGCCCGTACCGCACTACTTGCCTCTTCGCTGGCGCAGGCGAACCAGGAACTGGCGCAGTTGGCGCTGCATGATACGCTCACCCGTTTACCAAACCGGGTACTTCTTGAGGATCGTCTGGAACAGGCCATCAGCAAAGCGAATCGGGAAAGCACGTCTTTCGCGCTACTGTTTATGGATCTGGATGGCTTTAAAGCCGTTAATGACGCTTATGGTCATGATATTGGCGATAAGCTACTGGTGGCGGTCACGCATCGTCTGAACCAACCGCTGAGCGGGCAGTTTACCCTGGCGCGGATTGGCGGCGACGAATTTGTGCTGCTTGCAGAAGTCAGCGCGCCTGACGAAGCGGCTTCCCTTGCCAGCGCGCTGGTACATTCGATAGATGCGCCCTTTACGATAGATCCGTACGAACTGGTCGTCACCCTTAGCGTGGGAATAGCGCTCTATCCGCTGGACGGAAAAAACGAACGGGAACTGATGTTCAACGCCGATGCCGCAATGTACCACACGAAACATACGGGGCGTAACGGATACCATTTCTTTCAGCCATCAATGAATATGCTAGCGCAAACCCAGCTTCAGCTAATGAATGACCTGTGGCTGGCGCTGGAAAGACAAGAGCTCAGGCTGGTGTACCAGCCTAAATTTCAGGCCCCTGCCGGCCCCATTGTAGGATTTGAGGCCCTGTTGCGCTGGTATCATCCAAAACAAGGCGTACTGAATCCTGACCAGTTTTTACCGCTGGCGGAAAAAACGGGTCTTATCGTCACTATCGGTAGCTGGGTGATAGACGAGGCGTGTCGACAGCTCCGCGAGTGGCATTTACAGGGATACGCCTTATGGTCAGTGGCGGTAAATCTGTCCGCCTTACAATTTGAGCAGCCCGGGCTTGTGGACACCATTACGCGGAGCCTGGCCCGACACAGTATCCGTCCCGATTTATTGATTCTGGAAATCACCGAAACCACGGCGATGAACAAGCCAGAGCAAAGCGTCGCTATACTCACCAGATTAACGGAAATGGGGGTTAAGGCCTCTATTGACGACTTTGGCACCGGTTATTCCAGCCTTCTCTATCTGAAACGTCTTCCGGCGTGCGAACTAAAAATTGATCGCGCTTTCGTACATGAACTCAGCGAGGCAAGCGACGGCGCGACCATTGTTGCGGCTATTGTCGCGCTGGCGAAAGCGTTAAATCTGCAAATTGTGGCAGAAGGGGTAGAAAATGAAACGCAGCAACAATTTTTGACCCAGTTAGGATGCCATACGCTTCAGGGGTTCCTGCTTGGCAAGCCGCGTACGGCAGAGGAAATTGCTCGCGATATTCGGGACCCTGCCAATATATTCACAAGGTAAATATATAATATCAACTCAAAATAATCTCAGGCTTCTTCCGCCTGTTGTTCATTTGGCATTAATTGCCTCACACTGCCATCCGGGCTTAGCATTTTTAATACATTATCGACTAATGCAGGCGCCTGCTTATAAAGATCATAACTTGTGGGATTCATTAACCAGTTCTTTACTATTCCGCTAAAACTACCATGCAGAATAATTAATATGACATCCAGATCAAGACTGCCTGAGATCAGCTTTTTATCCATACATCGCTGTAATACTTCAAGCAGCGACTGATGATGGAAACCCATCTTCTCCCGAATGGCCTGTTCCGATATCATACCATTATGGAATTCACATTTATGATATAAAATCTGCATTAATGCCTGCTGACGAGGCACTGCCGCAATATATTGTAAGGCTGCAATAAATTTCTCTCGTAGATCCTGTAAAGGATTATCATTCCAGCATCCCGTAAGCCTATCCTGAATAAGTTCGCGTAAAGGTGGTTGCTGTAACCAAACCTCATTAAACAACTGCGTTTTATTCTCAAAGTGCCAGTAGATGGCGCCCCGCGTGACATCAGCGGCATCAGCGATATCATTCAACGTCGTGTTGGCAACGCCGCGCAAAGCGAACTGCGCAATAGCGGTTTCAATCAAATGTTGCCGCGTTTTAAGCGCATCCGCCTTCGTTTTCTTCGCCATAATTAAGATATCCTGGACCATAAAAACGATAAATACGCTGATAAAATACTCAGCACAAAAAACAACTTTACCATGTCCTTTTTAGTCAGACGAGAGACAGCCATTTTTATTTCGCACAATATCGCCAAATCAATAATAAAAACAAATAAATTAATAAAACATATTCATATAAAATATATATTTCTAATTATGTTATTCAACATCATGATTTTACTAATCGGGACATTATGAAACGACAGGGAATAGTTCTTTTTTTTTGCTTTTATGTGCCGTGAACCCCATCCCAAAATAAGTATTGCTTACATCACAAGCTAATAATTTGTAGGATACCCCACTGCTATTCTATTTTTCGCGCGTTAACGCCTTACCGTTATCCGGTGAATAACGAGCTTTCGGTTTTTTAAGGAACAGTAATGACGAAACATGCCAGGTTTTCACTCCTGCCCTCATTCATCATATTCTCTGCTGCGCTGCTGGCCGGTTGTAATGACCAGGGAGATACCCAGGCTCATGCCGGCGAGCCGCAAGTCACCGTCCATGTGGTCGAAACAGCGCCGCTAGCCGTAACGACCGAACTTCCCGGACGTACGTCCGCATTTCGCATTGCGGAGGTTCGCCCCCAGGTGAGCGGGATCGTGCTTAAAAGAAACTTCACCGAAGGTAGCGATGTAGAGGCCGGACAGTCGCTTTATCAGATCGATCCTGCCACTTATCAGGCCGATTATGACAGCGCTAAAGGCGAACTTGCTAAAAGCGAAGCGGCTGCGGCTATCGCGCACCTGACGGTCAAACGCTATGTTCCACTGGTCGGCACAAAATATATCAGCCAACAGGAATATGATCAGGCGATTGCCGACGCCCGCCAGGCCGATGCCGCCGTTGTGGCGGCAAAAGCCGCTGTTGAAAGCGCGCGTATTAACCTTGCGTATACCAAAGTCACCTCACCCATCAGCGGGCGTATAGGAAAATCTAATGTGACTGAAGGCGCGCTGGTGACTAATGGTCAGTCAACTGAACTGGCTACCGTGCAACAACTCGACCCGATTTATGTCGACGTGACGCAATCAAGCAACGACTTTATGCGACTCAAGCAATCCGTCGAACAAGGTAACCTGCATAAAGACAGCGCCAGTAGCACGGTTCAACTGGTAATGGAAAATGGTCAGGTCTACCCGATTAAAGGCACGCTGCAATTTTCCGACGTTACCGTAGATGAAAGCACCGGCTCTATCACGCTCAGGGCGGTTTTCCCTAACCCGCAACATAGTCTGCTTCCCGGTATGTTTGTTCGCGCCCGCATTGATGAAGGCGTCCAGCCCAATGCCATCCTTGTCCCCCAGCAGGGCGTAACCCGCACGCCGCGCGGCGACGCAATGGTGATGGTGGTTAACGATAAAAGCCAGGTCGAAGCCCGCAATGTCGTGGCGGCGCAGGCTATTGGCGATAAATGGCTCATCAGCGAAGGGTTAAAACCAGGCGATAAGGTCATCGTCAGCGGCTTACAAAAAGCGCGACCGGGCGTCCAGGTGAAAGCCACTACCGATGCTCCTGCAGCGAAAACGGCGCAATAAGGTAACCGTACATGGCAAACTTTTTTATTAGACGTCCTATTTTCGCCTGGGTTCTGGCCATTATCCTGATGATGGCTGGCGCACTGGCAATAATGCAACTTCCCGTTGCGCAGTATCCAACCATTGCGCCGCCAGCGGTTTCTATTTCTGCAACCTATCCTGGCGCGGATGCGCAGACGGTACAGGATACGGTTACTCAGGTTATCGAACAAAATATGAACGGTATCGATAACCTGATGTATATGTCCTCTACCAGCGACTCTGCTGGTAGCGTGACCATCACCCTGACCTTCCAGTCCGGAACCGATCCGGATATCGCGCAGGTTCAGGTGCAAAATAAATTGCAGCTCGCCACGCCTTTACTGCCGCAAGAAGTCCAGCAGCAGGGGATTAGCGTTGAAAAGTCCAGCAGCAGCTTTTTGATGGTCGCCGGGTTCGTCTCGGATAATCCGAACACTACCCAGGACGACATCTCTGACTATGTCGCCTCTAACATTAAGGATTCTATCAGCCGTCTGAATGGTGTGGGCGACGTTCAGCTATTTGGCGCACAGTACGCCATGCGTATCTGGCTGGATGCGAATCTGCTAAATAAATACCAGCTCACGCCAGTTGACGTCATCAACCAGTTAAAAGTACAGAACGACCAGATTGCGGCAGGCCAACTGGGCGGCACGCCAGCATTACCGGGCCAGCAGCTTAACGCCTCAATCATCGCCCAAACGCGTCTGAAAGATCCGGAAGAGTTCGGCAAAGTTACGTTGCGCGTCAATACCGACGGCTCTGTCGTCCATCTCAAAGATGTCGCGCGTATTGAGCTTGGCGGTGAAAACTATAACGTTGTAGCGCGCATTAACGGTAAACCGGCCTCCGGTCTCGGTATTAAACTGGCGACCGGCGCTAACGCGCTGGATACCGCAACCGCAATCAAAGCGAAACTGGCGGAACTGCAGCCTTTCTTCCCTCAGGGAATGAAGGTGGTTTATCCTTATGACACAACGCCCTTCGTAAAAATATCTATCCACGAAGTGGTAAAAACGCTGTTTGAAGCGATTATTCTGGTGTTCCTGGTAATGTATCTGTTCTTACAGAATATCCGGGCAACCCTGATTCCTACCATCGCTGTTCCTGTCGTGTTGCTAGGCACTTTTGCGGTACTCGCCGCCTTTGGCTATTCCATCAATACTCTGACGATGTTTGGTATGGTACTGGCGATAGGGCTGTTGGTTGACGATGCGATAGTGGTCGTAGAAAACGTTGAACGTGTAATGATGGAGGATAACCTTTCTCCCCGAGAGGCGACGGAAAAATCCATGTCGCAGATTCAGGGAGCGCTGGTAGGTATCGCGATGGTACTGTCTGCGGTATTTATCCCGATGGCCTTTTTTGGCGGCTCGACCGGGGCAATTTATCGCCAGTTCTCTATTACTATTGTTTCAGCAATGGCGCTATCCGTTCTGGTTGCGTTGATTCTGACGCCAGCACTGTGCGCTACGCTGCTTAAACCCGTATCTGCTGAACATCACGAGAAAAAAAGCGGCTTCTTTGGCTGGTTCAATACCAGGTTTGACCACAGCGTTAACCACTATACTAACAGCGTAAGCGGCATCGTGCGTAATACGGGTCGCTATCTCATTATCTATCTACTTATTGTAGTCGGAATGGCGGTTCTGTTTTTACGCCTCCCGACCTCCTTCCTGCCGGAAGAAGATCAGGGGGTATTCCTGACCATGATTCAGCTCCCCTCTGGCGCTACGCAAGAACGTACGCAGAAAGTGCTGGATCAAGTCACTCATTACTACCTGAATAATGAAAAAGCGAACGTCGAAAGCGTGTTTACCGTAAACGGCTTTAGCTTTAGCGGTCAGGGACAAAACTCAGGGATGGCATTTGTCAGCCTTAAACCCTGGGAAGAGCGTAACGGTGAAGAAAATAGCGTCGAAGCCGTTATCGCCAGAGCGACACGCGCCTTTAGCCAGATTCGCGACGGGTTGGTGTTCCCCTTCAACATGCCGGCAATTGTCGAGTTAGGTACCGCGACAGGTTTCGACTTTGAACTGATTGATCAGGGAGGACTCGGTCACGATGCGTTAACAAAAGCGCGTAATCAACTGCTGGGTATGGTCGCGAAGCATCCAGACCTATTAGTGCGCGTACGCCCGAACGGGCTGGAAGACACGCCACAGTTCAAGCTGGATGTCGATCAAGAAAAAGCGCAGGCGCTCGGTGTTTCGCTGTCTGATATCAACGAAACCATCTCCGCGGCGTTGGGCGGCTATTACGTTAACGACTTTATCGATCGCGGACGAGTGAAAAAAGTATACGTTCAGGCTGACGCTCAGTTCCGTATGCTGCCGGGAGATATCAACAATCTTTATGTTCGCAGCGCCAATGGCGAGATGGTGCCCTTCTCTACCTTTAGCTCAGCACGGTGGATTTATGGTTCGCCACGCCTGGAACGCTATAACGGGATGCCGTCAATGGAACTGCTCGGTGAAGCAGCGCCCGGACGAAGTACCGGTGAAGCCATGTCGTTAATGGAAAACCTGGCTTCACAGCTGCCAAACGGTATTGGCTATGACTGGACAGGTATGTCGTATCAGGAACGGTTGTCAGGTAACCAGGCGCCGGCGCTGTACGCAATCTCACTCATTGTCGTTTTCCTCTGCCTTGCCGCTCTGTATGAAAGCTGGTCAATTCCGTTCTCGGTAATGCTGGTCGTACCGCTCGGCGTGGTTGGCGCTCTGCTTGCAGCGTCATTGCGCGGTCTGAACAATGACGTTTACTTCCAGGTTGGCTTGTTAACCACTATTGGCCTTTCTGCTAAAAACGCCATCCTGATTGTCGAGTTCGCCAAAGATCTCATGGAAAAAGAAGGACGTGGATTGATTGAAGCGACGCTGGAAGCATCCCGTATGCGTTTACGTCCTATTCTAATGACCTCGCTGGCCTTTATTCTCGGGGTAATGCCGTTAGTTATCAGTCGTGGCGCAGGTAGTGGGGCACAGAACGCAGTAGGCACAGGGGTTATGGGGGGAATGTTAACCGCAACCTTATTAGCTATCTTCTTCGTGCCAGTATTCTTCGTTGTTGTAAAACGCCGATTTAATCGCCATCATGATTAACCGGTAAACAGAGGCGTCTTCGGACGCCTTTTTAAACGGTACGTCTTTATCTCCGCTATTCCCCCTCTCCGCTTACCTCTGCATTCTCCATAGTTTTTACAATTCACATGAATTGAGATGATTCCTCATGTCGGCCATTTTTTCTGTGGTGGTAAAATAACTCTCGTTTTCGCAGCGGTTAGAGCCAGCATTTACGTTGCTGTACTTCGCGAAACGCTGATTAATGCGGTAACACCATGAAAAGACTAATTCCAGTTGCATTGCTTACCACCTTATTGGCAGGTTGTGCACATGATTCTCCCTGCGTACCGGTTTATGACGATCAAGGGCGGCTGGTTCATACCAATACATGTATGAAAGGTACAACGCAGGATAACTGGGAGACAGCAGGCGCTATTGCTGGCGGCGCTGCGGCGGTAGCAGGGTTGACGATGGGTATCATTGCGCTTTCTAAATGATACATGCAGGCGCGGCAATGCCGCGCTTTCAGTAATAATATAAAGGTCGTAAGGATACTCAGCGACGTAATCTGTTCAGCCTATCCCCCGAAAGTTAACACGATAAAACGCTCTCTTTTCTTACTCGCCCATCCCGATGGTATTTATTCTATTCCTTGTCCGATGCAGACAAAATTGTAGCTTGATAGCATCGTAAGCCGCATTACAAACAGGCTTTATACAGTAAGACTTAGAGCGTGGTCATTAGGCGTAATTATTACAGACAGTCTGGATATAAACCGGAGCATACACGTAATACATGAGGATTTTGAGCACTGTCCCAGGGACAAACTGGCAAATAAAATAGCCTAATGGACCAAATTCTTAGTCCTCAGCGAATATCTCTATTGCTTATTAGAGGCGTAAGTAAAAGCCGTTTGTACATCTACTTCAGCACGGTTCACATTCGATGGTTCAGGCGGATATATGGCGGGAAATCACGTTTACTAAAACGGTTTTTATCCACTCTACGAAGATGTTTAAAACGCGTCGGCGCCATTAACCGATAACTTTTTCCATAGAGAGATAAATGCAAAAAGGCCCAATCTTTCGATTGGGCCCTTTGCTTTATTTGATGTCTGGCAGTTTATGGCGGGCGTCCTGCCCGCCACCCTCCGGGCCGTTGCTGCGCAACGTTCAAATCCGCTCCCGGCGG